>NZ_WOEZ01000001.1 GCF_013177735.1 Paraburkholderia elongata
GTAGTTCCGTTTGATGCGTGTTTCCCGTCAAATTGTGTTGCAGCGTGTAAAGCGCTGCAAGGCGCACCGAAATCCAACGGCGGAACATCCGGCACCGATCCGGCTCGTTCCCGGGCTAGCGCCCTCCAGGCCTTTGGCACGCAGCAAAACGATCGCGTTGGGTTCCAACAGGAACCGGATGAACGATTCCGATGCTCCGGCATCCCTTGGCTGATTGCGGGTAAAGCTGGCCGGAACTTGCGTTGAATGCAGGTTCGGCCAGCATCAAATACAGACTATTACACTTGGCGCGACTGGGCCTTTCAGGACGACTGCTATCCAAGCGACGACAATAGACCTAATATAGCGACGCCTGTTCAGGCTGAATTGACAACCGCCCCATGGACCTGAATCTGATCGGCCTGTTCGTCAAGATTGTGGAATCGCGCAGTCTCAGCGCCGCCGCGCGCCAGCTCGGCATGACGCGCGCCAACGTCAGCCAGCGGCTGAAGCTGCTGGAACGCGAAACCGGCGCACAACTCCTGCGTCGCTCGACGCGAAGTATCGAACTCACGCAAGCCGGACACACTCTGTACGACTGCGGCCAGCGGATGTTTGAGGATCTGGGCACGGCGCGCGCATCGATCGACAGCCTCGGGCAGACACTACGCGGCCGGGTGCGGATCAGCGTGCCGACCGGCTTCGGCAGGATGTTCATCGGTTCGAAGCTGCTCGAATTCGCGCGCGCACATCCGGGCATCACGCTCAATGTCACGTTCAACAACCGGATCGAGGACCTGATCGCCGCGGAAGTCGACGTGGCGGTGAAAATCACGTCCACACCCCCGCTGGACTATGTGGCGCGCAACATATGCTCGATTGACTGGAACCTGTATGCATCGGCCGGCTATGTGGAGAAGCACGGTCCGATCACGTGTGCCGAAGACCTCGAAAGGCAGACACTGGTCGCATCGCCCTACCCGGGCCGGCGCCTGATGATGACGCTCATTCACCGGGAGAACGAAGCCGATGTCCACACCATTACGACGCAACCCGCGTTGCAGTCGTCGGACTACCCGTTCCTGGCTGAGGCCGTGTGTCAGGGCATGGGAATTGGGCTATTGCCGGCCTACGTGCCGCATGCTCCGATGAACCGCGGACTGCTACCGATCCTGCCTCAATACCGTGTCGCTGGTCAGCAAAACACGCTGTATATCGTCACCCTCCCCAATCGCTATCCATCGCCGTCGACGCACGCCCTGATCGACTACCTGCGCGACGAAATCCTTTCGCTCGCACAGACATGGGCCTGAAGTAGTGCGTTCGGGCGGTCCGCCGCCGCGCTCGAATCTGTCACCTCACCCATGGCGCGCCACCGGGCCGCAAATTCCCATATCGGAGCAATTCAACCCGTAAGGTTTTGCCGTACGCCAAACGTCAACTTTGAGTTAACAGTTCGTCAATCCCCAGTGGAATTGTCAATGTGGCCGGATTATCCCAAGATTCGTCCAAATCAAAAGCCAATACACGGAGACAAAGATAGTGAATCCCGAATTGTCTGACGACATCGTTACGTCCGAACTGCGCGACAGGATTCTCGTCGTGACCCTCGATAACCCCCCGGTCAACGCTCTCGGCATCCACGTACGGCGCGGCCTGCTCGCCGCGATCGAGGCCGCCGACACAGATCTTGGCGTCGAGGCCGTCCTGATCGTCGGTGCGGGGCGCGACGTTATCGGCGGTGCCGACATTCGTGAGTTCGGCCATCCCATGCGGCGAAGTGCTCAGTCTTCACGAGGCGCTCACCTCGAAGCGCGCAACAGACGCCGGGCTCGTGACGACGCAGCCGCATCCGAAGGCCGGCAGCAAGCACGTCCTCGCTCCGCCCTACCGCTTCGACGGTGCACGCTTGCCGGTACGAAGCGCAACGCCGCAACTCGGGGAAGGCACGAAGGATGTTCTGCAGTCGCTGCTCGTTCTGTCGGACGAACGGCTCTCACGGTTGAAGGCTGACGGCGTCGTTTGACCACGCCTTGCGCCTCACTGCGGGCTCGCAACTCGCCGCGGCGCTCGCGATGGGCGCCTCCGGCGACTGGTCGCAGGGTCTGCTCGCCGCAGGACAGTCGCTCGCGTTCGTTGACCGGATTTAACCGCTCGCCGACATTGTGAACCGCTTCGAGAACGACATGCGGCAGGCGCTGGCGCGTGGGGCAATCAACTGATCGAGGTTTATGGACGTCGCACGGATCGTCCAGACGTCGATCATCAATTAAAGGAGAGCAGCATGAAGATCCTGGTGCCAGTCAAGAGAGTGGTCGATTACAACGTGAAAGTTCGAGTCAAATCGGACGGCACGGGCGTCGACATCGCGAACGTGAAGATGTCGATAAATCCGTTCGACGAAATCGCGGTTGAAGAAGCCGTTCGTCTGAGGGAAGCGGGCGTAGCGACCGAAGTGATCGCCGTGTCGGCGGGTGTGACGCAAGCGCAGGAAACGCTGCGTACGGCGTTGGCCATCGGTGCGGACCGCGCGATCCTGATCGAGTCGAACGAAGACCTGCAGCCGCTGGCCGTCGCCAAGCTGCTGAAGGCGCTGGTCGACAAGGAACAGCCGCAACTGGTGATCCTCGGCAAGCAGGCTATTGACGACGATTCGAACCAGACCGGCCAGATGCTGGCTGCGCTGGCGAATCTGCCGCAAGCGACGTTTGCTTCGAAGGTTGTCGTCGCTGACGGCAAGGCGACCGTCTCGCGCGAAGTGGACGGCGGTGCTGAAACGCTGTCTTTGAAGTTACCCGCAGTCATCACCACCGACCTGCGTCTGAACGAGCCGCGCTATGTGACGCTGCCGAACATCATGAAGGCGAAGAAGAAGCCGCTGGAAGTCGTCAAGCCGGAAGACCTCGGCGTTGATGTCACGCCGCGCCTGAAGACGCTGAAGGTTGTCGAGCCGCCCAAGCGCTCCGCCGGTGTGAAGGTGCCGGATGTGAAGACGCTGGTCGAGAAGCTGAAGACCGAAGCCAAGGTGCTGTAAGGAGACGGACGAAATGACGAATCTGGTAATTGCGGAACACGACAACGCGTCGATCAAGGCCGCGACGCTGAATACGATTGCAGCGGCGCAGAAGATTGGCGGTGATATTCACGTGCTGGTGGCGGGTCACAACGCGCAAGCCGCAGCGGATGCTGCAGCGAAGATCGCGGGCGTGTCGAAGGTGTTGCTGGCCGACGCGCCGCAACTCGCAGCGGGCCTGGCAGAAAACGTTGAAGCAACGGTGCTCAACATCGCGAAGGACTATTCGCACATCCTCGCGCCGGCGACTGCCTACGGCAAGAACATCGCGCCGCGTATCGCCGCGAAGCTGGACGTCGCGCAGATCAGCGACATCACTGCCGTGGATTCCGCCGACACGTTCGAGCGCCCGATCTACGCAGGCAACGCAATCGCTACCGTGCAATCGGCTGACCCGATCAAGGTCATCACGGTGCGCACGACCGGTTTCGACCCGGTCGCAACAGAAGGCGGCAGCGCAACGGTCGAGAAGATCGAAGCGGCAGCCGACACCGGTCTGTCGCAGTTCGTGAGCCGTGAAGTGACGAAGCTGGACCGTCCGGAACTGACCTCGGCGAAGATCATCGTTTCGGGTGGCCGCGGTCTGGGCAACGGCGAAAACTACACCAAGATTCTGGAACCGCTGGCTGACAAGCTGAACGCAGCACTGGGCGCATCGCGTGCGGCAGTCGATGCGGGCTTTGTGCCGAACGACTATCAGGTGGGGCAGACCGGCAAGATCGTCGCGCCGCAACTGTATGTGGCAGTCGGCATCTCGGGTGCGATCCAGCACCTGGCCGGTATGAAGGACTCGAAGGTCATCGTGGCGATCAACAAGGACCCGGAAGCGCCGATTTTCAGCGTCGCCGATTACGGTCTGGTGGGCGATCTGTTCACCGTGGTGCCGGAGTTGGTGAGCGAACTGGGGTAACAAAAGAAGCGCAGCGGATCAGATATGGGGATCGCTGCGCCAGAACAGCCGCCCTCGCCTCGCCGGACACTCGACCACAACAAACCGGCGCTGCCCAAAGGCAGCCGGCAAAGCAGGTGCATCGAGCCATCGGGGCTCATTCCATTGCAGTTCGATTGTTTATAGTAGCGATATATCCTGGCGACCGACCGAACGCCCTGATCATTGCTTCCGGCATTTGCCGCCTCATCCCAATCCACTCCAGCGGCCGTCTTAAACCAGTCGTAAATGCGGCCCACAAACGGCGAGATGAAGGTCACGCCGGAGTCGGCGCGCGCCACTGCTAGGCAAAACGCGAGCAGTAAGGTCAAGTTGCAGTGATCCCTTCTCGCTCGAGTACTTGCGCGGCCCGAGTACCTTCCCACGTCGAGTCGATCTTGATCAGTACGCGCTGCCGGTCTATTCCCGCCACCACGTATAAGGTGATAATCCGGTGAGCCCTTTCGATAGTCACCTCCGTGTCGAAACTCAGGCGCGCATTGACTTCCGTCGACACCCGCCCGGGCACCAAGTCCAGAATTTCCAGACCAAAGCGGATCAGCAAGGCGTCAACGATCTCGGACAGCGACCGGTCAGCGTTGCTCCGCACCACTTCCTCGAACAGCGGAGCATAAGCAGCGTCCCTGACTGCCCGCAGAATAAGTGAGGGGTTGGTCGTTGCATCTCGCGGCGCCAACTGACGCAGTTACAGAAAGTTTCCCGTGTGAGCAAACTCGGCTTCCGCTTTCACTCACGCGTTCAAAATTGAGCGGGCGGCTGCCTCCGTTAAAGCCAAGGGAGGAGCATCGCCGCCCGTAGACCGTCTCCTCCCTCGGCGCTCCCTCTGCAAGACGCCATTCGCAAGCACGGCGTTGAAATGAAACAATCCCGCGCACTTGAAGTCCTCGCACGCATCGCGGGTTACTCTTGATACATGCGATACCGGCGGGCTGCTGCCTTCAACGTCACCATGTGGAGACTGTGGTCTGGATGCTCGACCTACTCGACTCGTCCCCTCGTGCGGTGTTGTAAAGCGACGAGCTGCATCTGGAACAAAAACCGTCAGCGGCATCCTTCAAGGAAAATCGAGTACCTCGACTACGACGCGCGCTCAACGCGTGCATCAACGTCAGTGGATCTCGCGCCGAATCCCGGTATCTCATCCGTCAGTACGCGAAGCCATCCGCACACCAACGCTGGTTGCCCTTGTCACCGCGACCTTACCGTCACGTTGTCGCTGAGGGCGTCGCGGGACCGCTCTTCGCTCAACCAGCAGACCGTGAACGCGCATCACCCGTTTCGCGTTAATCGGAGCAGCGCACCGACTTTCTCGCGTCTCTCGCAATACGCTCCAGACGTGCCGATAGCCGTAGCTTGGCAAGTCGTCGATGACCAGCCGAATTTCTTCGACCAGACCGGCATCGTGCGTTTTCCGGACCGTAGCCCATTTCGCCAAACGGTTGGACGTGCGAGCCTTGCTGCTACGTTCGAGCGCGCCACACCGAGAACGTCGCAGACCTGTTTCACTGGTCGCCCGACAACAATGGCGAGCGCGCAATCCAGTTATTGGGAACTGGGCGCGCATATCCCATCATGGCCTTGCCGCCAAAAGCGGCTGACTCGCGAGAGGCCGGATACGCTTAGTTTAGAAACCGTTTCAAAAAGACTGCTCCGTACGCCTGAGGATGTTCCAGCAGACGAGGGAGCAACCGAGTTTGAGAAATGCTTCGTGAATGTCGGCCCGACGTTCGAAGCGAATGCGAAGACGACGGAAGTGTGAAGCGACGCATGAGTACGTTCGACCACCCAGCGGAATTTGCCCAGACCACTGCCGTGCTCTGTGCGGCGCCTGGCGATCACCGGTTTGATGCCGCGTTTGCGAAGTTTCTGGCGATGTGGTTCGGAGTCGTAGCCGCGATCGGCGTAGATGACTCTGGGCTTCTGAAGCGGTCGGCCACGCACGCCGCGAATCGGCGCAATCGCATCAACGAGCGGCAGCAACTGGGTGAGGTCGTTGCGGTTCGCGCCGGTCAGGATTGCACTGATGGGGACGCCGTTGGCATCGACGAGGATGTGGTGTTTGGAACCGGGACGCGAGCGATCCGTGGGGTTCGGACCAGTTTTTCGCCGGCCCCAACGGCTCGCACCGACGATGAATCGACGGCTGCTCGTGAGAAATCGAGCTGGTCGGCCTCGCGTAACTTCGCGAGCAGCAGCTCGTGCAGTCGGTCCCACACGCCGGCCTTCTGCCAGTCGCGCAAGCGCCGCCTGCAGGTCGGCCCCGAACCAAACCCCAACTTTGTCGACAGATCGCACCAGCGTATCCCTGTCTTGAACACGAACAGGATGCCGTTCAGTGCTGCCCGGCTTGAAACCGGGCGGCGGCCTGGATATTTCTTGCGTCGCGGCTTTGGCGGCGGCAGCAAAGGTTCGATCAATGCCCAAAGTTCGTCATCGATGATCGGCGTGCCCATCCCCTTGGTTCCGGTTGTTCAGATGGCCAAGGTTAACAGCTTGCCGAAAAGGTTAACAGCCCCTCGGGGTCTTTAGAGAATGGTCTCTTACGCAAACTGCTTCGTTTGCCACTGCTCGCTTGCAAAATCGGGGCGGACCATACATTTTTTGCTCGACCGTACTTCACGGATTCAAGCAGGATTACTATCTCCATCGTCTTTTGCCGAGCAGCCGTTGAAGCTTCTTTATCCATGGCGTGGCCTGAAGACCTCGGCCTTCAAGGCCGAGGTCTTCAGGCCACGCCATGGATAAACAGAATTGCCGAGATATAGAAGATGTCGTTGAGTCCCATGACTGCCGCTTGGTTGTCAACGACGCATTAAACAGTGCATTTGCAGCGTTCGCGTTCAGGTGCAGCGTCGATATCGTCGAATCGAGCTGCTGCGTGAAGGCCGGGTTGCCGGTGCTCGCCTGCGCGGTCAGCCGTACGTGATCGAGGATTGTCCGATTGTTCCACGCGTTACCAATCAGCGACCTTCCGACCGCGCCACAAAACGTTCGCCCAAAAAATTCCACAGCCCGGCAGCAGCCGGCGTTTTTTCCGGCGGCAAACCAGACAGGCCGATCGACGTGTGTGGCACGAAGAACATCGCCATAGGAATACCTTGCAACAGCGTGGGCACCACGAGCGTCCAGTTCGACACATCCGTATAGAATCGCGTGCGCACCATAGACACTCCGGCGAAACCGATGAAAGCCTGCGTTGCAATGTAGCGAGGGGCTGTGCGTCGCAGGATTCTTCCCATCACCGGCATCAAGACAACTGCGAAGAAGCCCAGCGGTGCCGTTGTCAGCCCCGAGTCAACGGTAC
Source organism: Paraburkholderia elongata (assembly GCF_013177735.1). Classification (GTDB taxonomy): domain Bacteria; phylum Pseudomonadota; class Gammaproteobacteria; order Burkholderiales; family Burkholderiaceae; genus Paraburkholderia; species Paraburkholderia elongata. The sequence continues at coordinate 7,306 of NZ_WOEZ01000001.1, forward strand.
GATGCCCGCATAACCCTGCATCCACTGCGGCAACAGGACTAGCGTACCGAAGAACATCCCATAAGCCACGGAGATCGCAACCGTGCCGCCCGCGAAATTGCGTTGCGTGAAGAGACGAATGTCGACGATTGGATTGTCTTCGGTCAGTTCCCAAATCACGAAGAAAGCAAAGCCAACCAACGCCACTATCCCTATGACGACAATAATCAGCGAACTGAACAAATCGTGATCTTTGCCTTTGTCGAGCATGATCTGCAGTGAAGCGACCCAAGTCACAAGAAGCACGAGTCCGACACCGTCGATAGGTAGCCGGCGCGTAAGCGATTCGCGATGTCGAAAGATCATCCAAGTGATGGTTGCCGCGAAAATGCCGACCGGAACATTGATGTAGAAAATCCACGACCAGTTATAGTCGTACGTGATCCATTCTCCCAGCGATGCCCGGCAATCGGTCCAACCAGGGCAGTCATCGACCAGAGCGCCGACGCAGTCGACGACTTTTGCCTTGGCCATGCCCCCAACGAGAGCCCCTAAGAAAGCGGCGCAAGCGGACCGAGAGTGTGTGAAAGCTCGCACAATGAGGTTCGAAGCAGTTCACGTATCGTGGTAGGTTTCCCCATCATAAGAAACAAGCGATCGATACTGGACTACTCGCAAAAATCAGACACGAAATCCATGGATCTCATATGCGAAAGTCGACAACGCGCCCGAAACCGACCTCAAGCGTGAGACGGACCGAACCTACAAGAGACAGAGCGACTATCGCAGCTCTAGTCGCGCATGATTGAAGGCCTTCGCGTCAAGATGGTGTCGAGTGATTCAGGATGGTGAAAATAAAAACCCTGTCCGCTACCGATACCCATCTTCGTTAGAAGCACCGCAACTTCTTCGCTTTCGACGAACTCGGCGATTGTTTGCTTACCGAGTATTGCCGCAATCTCTTGAATACATCGAACAATAGTTTGATCAACTTCATTCCCAGCAAGATCGCGTACAAATTGGCCATCAATTTTCAAATAGTCAACTGGCAATATTTTCAAGTATCCGAATGAAGACGTCCCGCTACCGAAATCATCAAGGGCAAATCGCACCCCAAATCCCTTTAGCGTCGAAATTAAGGAGATCGCCGCCTCAAAATTAGTTATCGCAGCAGTCTCCGTTACTTCGAAACACAACTTTCGAGGATCCACCGGAAGATCATCAAGCATTTCCGCGATGTACTCGAGAAACAAAGCGTCCCCAATCGTCTGCCCAGAAAGGTTGACAGAGATAGATTCTACGTCCCCCAAACTTTCACCTTGGACCACCATCCATTCGAATACATGCCGAACCACCCATCGATCAATGCGGCTTGCGATACCAAATTTTTCAGCCGCAGGAAGAAACGCCTTGGGAGAGATAAGTTGCCCCTTGTCGTCACGCAACCTCAGCAAAACTTCAAACCGTAATCCACGATCACTAGAACTCAGAGCACAAATCTTTTGCGCGAACAATTCGAACCGGTTTTCGTCGAGCGCTTGCCGCAAACGATTTACCCAATCCATTTCGTCCTTTCTGGCCGACATGGTCCGATCCGCCTCAGACCAAATGCACACCCGATTCCGCCCGGCGTCCTTTGCCGCATAACAAGCGCTATCAACCAATTGCATTACTTCTCTTACGCCCCCCAACCCGCTGCCTAGGGGAACCAGACCAATACTTGCGCCAACGCATATGGTGTGACCTCTGTATTCATACCGGAGATCGTCGATTTGGCGACAAATATGGCCGGCAATTTCCGCCGCCTTAGTGATAGGGCAGTCCATTAGGATAATACCAAACTCGTCTCCACCAAGACGGGCCAAGGAATGCGGCCAGTTGATATTCTCCTCGAGATTGTATGAAAGTCGCCTAAGGAGATCGTCTCCGCCAGCGTGACCGAAAGTGTCGTTGATGAGCTTGAACTGATCCAGATCGACGTAGAGAACAGCTCCCAACCTGTTGGAAAGACGAACCTCCTCAAGCTCACTGCGAAGACGGTCTTCAAATTCCGCACGATTCAAAAGACCAGTCAACGAATCATGGGTTGCGCGATACGCCATCTCATTGGCGATTCTTCTTTGCTCCGTCACATCACGAAATACCACCACAACCCCAGTAACCCTCCCCTCCTCATTTGTGATTGGCGCCGCAGAGTCAGAAATTGAGTAACTACCTCCACTACGAGAGTCCATTTTAACTCCATCTCGCAAGAAGATTGTGCAGTTTTCTGCGAGGCACCTATCGACAGGATTCGGACATTTCACCCCAGTACGCTCATCGAATATCTGAAACACTTTTTCGATAAATTTTCCTTTCGCTTCGTATAGAGACCAGCCAGTCAACTTCTCCGCAACAGGGTTGAGATATTGAACACGTCCAGCTCTATCGGTCGAGATGACAGCATCACCAATCGACTGCAAAGTGACACGGATCTGCTCATGTTGCTGGCTTAACTCTTTCTGCATCCGCTTCTTCTGAGACGTCTCCTGCACCAATATGGCACATTGGTTAATTTCCGGGCTGTAGCTGATTACATCAAACCAACGGCCTGTTGGTCCCTTTTGATCTGGCAGTTCATGTGCTACGCCTGTCAGGGCGACTTCCCTCAGGATTATTTCGCAGTCCGATGACGCCTGCAGGAGGCTAGCCAGCACTTTGGGCACGGGGGTCTGAACAACATCCTGGTGATCCAGTCCGCAAAGACTAGCGAAAGTGGGATTGACGGCAACAAACTTAAACTGCCCTTCACCAGCTCCGGCGATGTCTAGATGAAGCAGAGCAAATCCGGCGTGAACATGGTGGAACAGGGCCCGATATCGACGCTCACTCTCCACTAATGCACGATCGACCCCCTTCTTGTCGGTAATATCCCGAATGACTGAAATTGATCGCAGCGACCGACCGACTTCATCACACTGCAGTGTCGCGGACAGAAGGACGTCGATAACGCGCCCATCCTTGCAGACCATCTGATACTCCACATCGTCACAACGACCGCTCTTAAAAAATTCAGGCAATACGACATTGCGAGCGTACGCGCGCGACTCGTCCGTCAAGAAATCGGAAGAGATTTGCCCGATCACTTCGCTCCTCTCGAAGCCAAGTGTTGCCAGCCACTTGTCGCTCACACGGACGAGCTGTCCGCTTGCATCAATCGAGTGCATCATCGCTGGCACAGTCGCATACAACTCGTCCAATGCCTCCGCATTCACGACCATAGGCGTGAACGCCCCCGCCGACCGGCCCCGATCATGACTATTCGGATTCATCTTTTCCCCTGATTCACTATTATCGATCAGCATCTCCGTGTTCCGATGTGCCTCCAGCACATTCTCCACCATCGACGCTGCCCCAATACCCTGGATAGCTAATATATTATGAATCAATACGCTACAACATTGTGCCCGCTGATTAGCAGCAACTTGGCCGTGTGCAAGTGCTGTCGCGCTGCAAGTTTGTGTCCATTCATTCGTGGCTTCGTGCTGCTCGCTCCATCCTTCGGAGTTTATCCACGGGCAGCCTGAAGACCTCGGCCTTCAGAGGCCGTCGCAAAACGTTTCGGCTGTGTTCGCGCAGGAAGCCCGGGCGTGGATATGATTGGTGGCGCAAGCCGGCGGGTTGGCGTGCGCGTTCGAGAAAATCGTGTACGGCCTGGCCCAGACGGCCCAAAACGGCATACAACAAGGCAACCAACGCTGCCAGCAGGGCAACTGCTCTGGACAGGTTGCGCGCCAGGACATGCAAGGCGAATTCGCGTTTGACCGCCCGGAGCCCACGGCGCCGAAAGCGGTTAAGCCCCTGCTGGGAACGCAAGCTGCTGAACACCGGTTCGACGATCGGCTTGCGCTGGCTGAAAATGCGTCGCGCCTGAGGATGCTGCATCACGAGGCGAAGCGCCTCACGCTGCTCATCCTCGGGGTAGCGTTTGATGCGTCGTCCCTGCGCTGCTACAAGTCTTTACATACGATTTGCATTCCTTATCAATTGTTGCCAGTTTGATTTATGTAAAACACAGCTAGTTTTTTCGGACGGCCATAAGTCACTTCGTTAACCTTGAAATGCGCAAACTGTTGTCGGAAATCTCTCATAGAGGTTCCGCGCCCTTACTGTGTGCCGGCATCGCCCACATGACACCACTACGCCCGCAGCCGACATTGTCGGCCTCCCGTTGGCGTCGTCCCCAGACGGTGGCCGATATTTCTCGCCGACGCAGTGGCCCCACGCCCACGACGCGCCTTACCCAAACAGTTGCGGCCTATTACGGGTCGTAATATGATAGCTATCGCATTACGACGAACCCAAGCACATGCGCTACAGCGAAGGACACAAGCGGGAGACGCGTAGAAGGTTGCTAAAAGTAGCTGCCGACACGATCCGCTCACAAGGACCCGACCAAATCGGTGTCTCCGGGATTATGGCGGAGGCGGGGCTGACGCACGGCGGATTCTATGCACACTTTGGCTCAAAAGATGAACTGGTTGCAGAAGCCATCTGTGTGATGTTCGATGAAAGCAAAGCGCGCTTGAACGAGAAAACATCGGGCCATAGTCCCGCCTAAGGCCTTTGGCGATACATCCGCTTCTACCTGTCGAGGAAGCACCGCGACGCAATGTCAATCGGGTGTCCCGTCGCCGCCTTGCTAACTGACGTGCCGCGAATCCTTGGTGCCGCGCGCGCAAATTTTTCGCAAGGAGCAGTGCAGCTAAAAGGACAGCTTGCCAACCTGCTTGCAATGCTGGGCGACGCTGAATCTGACGCAAATGCCGATTCGCTGCTCGCCGAGCTAGTTGGTGCACTAATGCTCGCTCGGGCCGAGCCCGACCAAAGGCGGTCGGACCAAATCCTGTTGCGCTCGCGAGCGGTACTAAAACAGCGCTTTCATCTGGAGTCTGTCGAATGAACCTCGTAGAGCAACTGCCGCCCGGCCTGACTGGGCTTGAACAGCTTCACAAGCTTATAGAAATGGGAGGTCGCCCCCCCATTGGCGAAACCCTCGAGTTCAGTCTTGTCGAGGTTGGGGATGGGTTCGCCGCTTTCGAGGGCGTGCCGTCATTGCGTGCCTACAACCCCATCGGCACCGTACACGGAGGATACGCAGCTACCCTTCTCGATTCCGCGTGTGGCTGCGCAGCGCACTCCCGACTTTCGGCAAAGCAGGGCTATACGACTTTGGAACTTAAAGTGGCATACCACAAAGCCATTACACAAGAAACCGGTAAGCTTCGTGCGGAAGGTCGCGTTTTGAGCATTGGCCGTCGCGCAGCGTTCGTCGAGGCGACATTGAAGGATGACGACGGGAAGCTCTACGCCTCCGCGACTTCGACTCTCCTTGTCATCGACAAATGAGCCGATACCTGTGTCCTCGCCAGCACGACGTGCAGTTCGTCTCGGGCAGGACGATGACCCGTTCGCTCGGTGAGAAGCTTGGGTGATGAGTTTCATGGGTACTGTCAACTTGCGGGACTTCGTCGGTGTTGATGGATGAGGCACTGTGGCTCAGAAAGCATTCGACGGAGTTTGGGTGACGTTGGTAAATTCGCGCCATGCGGCGAACCGGGCCGCGAGGTGTTTGCGATAAAGAGAAGCGCGCAGCAGATGTCGTTTCAGTGCGAAGTGCTGTCGGATCGGACCGAAGCTCGACAGAAAAGCCTGCGTGCGCTTCGGGTCGCGAAAGCCTCGCATGCGCCGCTCGCGCTCCCGCGTAAGCTGATGGCTGTTCTCTGCACGGTTGTTGAAACGGGCCGCAGCCTTGACGAACACATGCTTCACGTTTACCAACTCCGGGATATCGGCTTTCGCTGCCGGATAGCTGCGCAATTGATCGGTAACGATCTTGCGTGGCGCCGGGTTTGAGCGCAGCACACGCTTGAAGAAACGTTTGGCAGCGGCCTTGTCGCGCCGCTTTCGCAGCAAGATGCCGAGTTCGACGCCTTGCTCGTCGACTGCCCGCCAAAGCAGGTACGGTTCGCCACGCAGGGGGACGAACATCTCATCGAGGTGCCACGTGCTACACGGCTTGCGGCACGCCACTTTCACCCGACGGGCAAAGCCCGCGCCGAACTTCCCGCACCAGCGGCGAATCGTCTCGTAGCTGACCGTCACGCCGCGCTCGAACAGCAACTCTTCAATGTCGCGCAGGCTGAGCTGGAACCGGAAGTACCACCGCACCGCATGACTGATGACCGTCGCCGGGAACCGGTGGCCGTAATAAAGCGATTTCGTTTTCGTCACCGCATCCATGTTACGCAAACACCCCGCCCAACGTGACAACGCCGTTTCGAATATGTCCATGGCGTGCCGTTACAACCGCAACGCGCAGCACAAACGCGAGGCGCGCGCCCTGGCCATCGTGGCCGGGGAAAGGGCCTCGTGCGCCAGCATGGCGCTGTAAGACCATCGATTGCCAACTCCGACCGCCCTTGCTCGTCCTTCTGCCGGTAACTTGACAATACCGCGAGAAATCCGATCACGGTCGCATCGAAGCCGTCGACCAGACAATACATAAAAATGAGCGCCACCACCGTCCACTGCAGACGACAACCTTTATGCGCGTCCAAAAAATCCCGGACGTCGATCGTTTCCCGATTCATGCCTCCCCTACTCCTTCATTCCTGCGACTACACGCGCTTCAGCTCGCTTCCGCCAAGCACATCGACCTGCGGCGCGGCTTCGCGGTCCTCCGCTTGCATCGAAGGGTTGCCGACCACGAACTCCGGCTGGAACACGTAGACGAGCGCGGGCATGATGAACAGCGCGCTGAACGCCGAGACAAACAGCCAGATCCCCATCAGCAGGCTCATTTCCGCCTGGAACCGCAGCGTCGACAGCGACCAGAGGCCGACCGCGACCGTCAGCGTCAGCGCGGTGATCAGCACGCCCTTGCCGGCGGTGCGGATCGACTGCTCGATCGCCTTCTTCACGTCGTTGTGCTTGTGCAGCTCCTCGCGAATCCCGTCGACCACGTAGAACGTGTAATCGACGCCGAGGCCGATCCCGAGCGCCGCGACCGGCAGCGTGCTCAGCGTCATGCCGATGCCCTTCCACGCCATGAAGCTGAACGTGATCGTGTTCGACAGCATCACCGGAATCATGAAGAAGATGCCGGCGCGCGCGGTGCGATACGCGATCGCGCAGCAGATCGCCAGCCAGAGCAGCGCGAGCGCGACGCTTTCGACCTGCCCGGACAGGATCACTTCGTTCACCGCCGCGGTCACGCCGATCAGGCCGCCCGCGAGCAGATACTTGCCGTGCTCGACCGGATTGTTCGCGATGAACTCCTTCAGCCGCGCCATCGCGGTGCGGATCGTGTCGCCGCGGTGATCCTTGAAGTAGAACGTGACCGAACTGTTGCGCGCCTGCGGATCCATGTAGCGGCCCGCCTCGCCCGCGTCCGGGCCCCACATGTAGATCAGCTCGCCGTTCTCGTTGCGGGTCTTGCCGAACTCGTGATAGCGCGGGTTGTCCTCATGCAGGATCTGGTTCACCGCCGGAAGCACGTCGGCGATCGACAGGCTGCCGCCGATCTCCGGCTGCGCGCCCATGTAGCGCTGCATTGCCTCCATGCTGCTCAGGATCTTCGGCTCCTTCACCGCATCGGGCCCGTTGCCCTCGAACACCGCGTACATCCGGTCGGTACCCTGGAACTGATGGTTGATCGCGGCCGAATCGACGTTGTAGCGCGAGTTCTGCCAAAGGATCGGCGAACCGGCGTCGGCGTCGCCGATGTGCAGGTTGAGCGCGTAAGCGCCGGACACGACGAACACGATCGCCGTCAGGCTCAGGATCACATAGCGGAAGCGCGAGGTCGCGACCGTCACGGACAGGTCGAGCACGCGGCCGAACAGCGGCAGCACGTCGAGCGGATGCACGTGGCCGCGCGGCTGCCTGACCCACGACAGCAGGATCGGCGTCATCACGCACGCGGTAAGCGCGATCGTGAGCACCCAGATCGTGCCGACGATCGCCACCTTCTGCATCAGCGGAATCGGCGTGAGCACGACGACGATCATGCAGCCCGCGTCGGCGATCACGCCGAGCATGCCCGGCTTGAACAGCTGCAGCATCGCCGAATGCGCGGCCGCGCGGCTCGAATCGACGCCGGACTCAATCTCGTCGCCGAAGCGCGACACCAGCTGCACCGAGTGCGAGATCGAGCGCGCGGTGATCAGGAACGCGATCACGATCACCAGCGGATCGAAGTTGAAGCCGAACAGCTTCGCCGCGCCGAGCGACCAGATCGCGCTCGTCGTGCCCGCGAGCAGCGGCAGCAGCGTGCCACGCCACGTGCGCATGATGATGAACAGCAGCGTCGCGAGGAACACGATCGTCATCGTGAAGATCTTCAGCGTTTCCGGTACGTAGTGCGTGACCCAGCCGAACAGGATCGGCTCGCCCACCACGCTGACCGTCACGCCGCCGCCCTGCGCCGACTGCGCGAGCTTGTAGATCTGGTCGTAGATCTTCTGGTAGTCGAGTTCGCTTTCATAGAAGTCGACCGTGATCAGCGCCGCCTTCAGGTCCTGCGACACGTACGTGCCGTGGACGAGCGGGTTGTTCAGGATCGACGTCTTCAGCTCGCTCATCTGCGCCGGCGTCTGCGGCACGTCCGGGAACATCACCGGCTTCGATTCGATCGCGTCAGTCGACGCGCGAATCTCCTTGAGCTTCGGCGACGCGATCGAGATGATCTGCGTCGTGTTCACGCCGTGGACCAGCGCGAGGTCGGTCGTGATCTTCTTGACCTTGTCGAGCACGGTCTTCTGGAAGATGTCGCCCTTGTCGGCCTGGACCATGATGCTGACGACGTTCGAACCGCCGAACTGCTCCTTGAACCGCTCGTGCACCTGCACGTACGGATGCGAGCGCGGCAGCAAGTCGTCGAACACCGTCTTGATCTCGATGCGCGACGCGAAGAACACCATCACCAACGTCAACACGACGTAGACGAGCGTCACCGCGACGCGGTTTCGGATACAGAACTCAACGAATCTCTCGAGTTTCGAAAAAGTCGCGTTCTTCATGAATGCTCTCCTGCTTTTTCAATGGCCGCCGCCTGGACGAGGCGCTTCGCCGGCACGGCGACGACGCGGCTGCCCGACAGGAAATACGCATCGTGGCCGGGCACGATCGACGTGTACCAGTGACGGTCGTCCGGCGACAGCCGCGCGCCGGTCCAGTGCTCGGCGCCGGCATCGCCGATCGCGACGACACCCTTCGTGCCGGCGGCGATCCAGCGTTTGCCGTCCCACGTCACGCACAGCAGGTGCTCCGTCTTGCCGCGCTCGTACAGCGTGATCGAACCGTCCTTCGCGTCTCCGGCGCTCGCGGCGCCAGTTTCGTCCGGTGATCGGAACGGCTCCTCGGACCAGGTCGCGCCGCCGTCATGTGACGCCAGGATCACGCCGTTCAGGCCGACGGCGACGCCATCGTTCCCGTTCCTGAACGACACCGCCATCAGGCTGCTCTTGACCGGCCCTGCGACTTCGCGCCACGACTGACCGTTGTCGCTCGAAATCAGGATGCGGCCACGCTCGCCGACAATCCAGCCGTGGCCGTCCTTCAGATACACGTCGTTCCATGCGATGTCCTCTTCCGGCCGCACCGATGCCCAGTGCTGACCGTAATCGGATGACGTCAGAATGACGCCGCCTTCGCCGACGGCCACCGCATGCCCGTCGGGCGCCGTTCTGACGTGCATCAGCTTGTTGGCGATCTTCGATTTCGGCGCGTCGACGCGCTTCCACGATGTCCCGCCGTCTTCCGTGACGACGACGACGTCGTCGTTACCGACTGCGACCGCGCGTTTGTCGTCCCATGCCGCCACGTCCTGGAGCGATACGTGCGTCGGAACGGTCGCGTACTGCCAGGAACGGGCGGCATCCGTGCTGCTCAGGATCTTCCCGTTGTTGCCCACGAGCAGGATCTTCCCGTCGGGTTGAACCGTGGTTCCGTACAGCCGGTCGCCGCGCTCGAACGCAGGCCTTGCGACGGCGTCGCCTTTGGGTTCGGGTTTGACGAAGAACCCAGCGTAAAGCAATCCCCCGATGATGAGGAACGGCGCAGCCGAGCTCGCGAAACTGGACAGACGTTGAATTGACATGATTCACCCGCGGACATCAACAGTTATTCGGCATCCCGGCGTTACTGGTACGATTCCAACGCGTTAGGCGTGTAGTCGCTCCCGGTACGATCACGGTCCGCGACCGGGTCAGGCAGCGCGAAGAAGGTCGCATGGCGCGCCTTGAAGTCGACAAACGTGCCGACGAGCGGTGTTACGTATTTGATGCCTGACTTCTTCCCGGTGAGCGGACCGAAGTAGTAATCGATGCTGCGCCACGGTTCGCCCTTCTTGTCGTAGATTTCGCCGCGATAGATCGCGTACAGCTGCGTGTCGACATACACAACTTTCCTGGCGTACGGGTGCTCGCCAGGCGGCGTGCATTCGACCACCCACACTTCGCGCGGCATCATCGGCGTGACCGCATTCCAGTACGGCGCCTCCTTCGAATCGATGATCGGCCATTCGCCCGGCGAGCCGGCCTTCGACGCGTCGTGATCGAGCTTGATGTCGGCGCCCGCAAGAATCCAGCGCTTGCCGATCAGCTTGTTGTGCAGGTACTGCGATGGCCGCGCGTTGTACACGTAGAAGTCGTCGTCGAGGAAGTCGAAGCCGGCGACCGGGTCCATCCACGCGTTGCCCGATAAGCGCCGCACGCGCCGTGCGGACTTGATATAGACGAACTGGTCTTCGAGCTTGCCGGGCACGTCGTAGCGCGTCGTGAACGTGCCCGTACCCTTGATGTCCTGCGGCGACACGCCGACGAAGATCGTCTTCGAGATCCAGTCGCCGCTGTCCGCCGTCGTCGTCGACTGGCCCAGCCGGCCGCGGTTGCGCATCCGGTCGAACACCCAGGCCTGCGACGATTCATAGCCGCTCGAATTGAACGTCATGAACGCGACATCGGAGAACAAGTCGTGCGGATAGCTCGGCGAGCCATAGTAGTAACTCCACATGATCTTTTCGCCGGCATCCGGATCGCTTTCGTTGATCGTCGGAAATGGCAGACCGGCCTTGTAACCGGTGATCTCACGCGTCTTCGCGTCGTACTTCACGTCGCCGGAATACTTCTGTGTCGCTTCGACCCACTTCGGATCGTTCGGCAGCTCCGTCCGCGCCGCGAGCGGAATCTTGCGATTGAAGTTGCGGATCTCCGTCACCATACGATCCGTGAGCAGGCTCGAAATCGTATGTCCCATGAATGTGTCGTTCTTGATCTGATCGAGGTTCGCTTTGCTGATGACCGTACCGGCTGGCAGCTCGGTCGCGAGCGCAGACACGCTCGCCCCCATGAACGCCGTAGCCACCAGCGCCGCAAAACAAGATTTCACGTGCCCTTTGAAGAAATGCTGCATGATTCGTCTCCAATGTTTTTGGGGAAGGTTGCTGTTTAGAACTGGTACGTCGCGCGCAACATTAACTGGCTGTTGTTTGCAAAATCGGCGAGAACGTAGGTGCTCTGGCCGAGCTGCGCGGGGTTGCCGCGCGAATGCTTCGGGAAGAACAGATCGGCTTCGGCTAGGAAGCGCCAGTGGTTGCCGAGCTGATACTCGATGCTCGGAATCACGAACGCGTCGCCCGTGCTGACGTCGACGCCGCCCGCGAGTTGCGGATTCAGACGGCTGCTCATGTAGTTGAGCGTGAGGAACGCAGTCACGAGCGTGTCGTGACGCTTTGCAGGCGCACTCCAGCCGACCTGCGCGACGATGTCGTCACTGGACTTGAAGTGCTGGATCCACGTGTCGAACATCTGCAGTGAGAACAGCGACGGCGCATTCGTACCGAGCAGCGATTCGAGGCGCAGCTTCTGATCGAGACGAATGGTCGTCGTGATCACGTCCTTTCTGACGACGGGGCCGGTGCCTTGCGTACCGTTCGGCAAGCCTGTGCCCGTGTTGAAGTAGCGGCTCGGCTGGTATGCGACCTCGAGGTTCGCGACCGTGCCGGTGACCGGAATCTCGCCACTCACGCTCGCATCGAAGACGTTGATCGTTGGGAAGAAGAAGTCGCCGAGCGCGCCGGACGGCGTCTTGCCGATCGGATTGGCCGTCGGGTTCAGGACTGGATCCGGCGCGAACGTGCGCAGGTACGAGAACGCGTAGTTGACGGGCCCCGCGAGCCCCGTCCAGCGCGCGCCACCCGTCGGGCTGTTCGCCTTGCCGTACGGATGATCGTAGTCGTACCTGGTGGCACCCGCGAGGAAGTCGATGCCCTTGAACGGCTGCGCCGCCCAGCGCCCGCCATAGAGGTCGTAGCTGTTGCCGATATCGCGCTTGCGATCGAGGCCCGGGCGCAGCACGAGTTGGAGGTCGCCGTCGACTTCGGGCACGCTGACTTTCGCGTTCGCAATGATCAGCGGCTTGCGCACCTCGTCGCTTTCCGGCTCGACGAACGTGCGCCAGCGATAGTCGTAGCCCTGAATCAGGTCGGTCGGGTGGAAAAAGTCCGTTTCGCCCCAGACGATCTGCTGCTTGCCGAGACGCACATGAACGCGATCGCCGATGTCGGAGTCCACATAGAATTCGCGCAGCTCGTTCTGGTTGTATTGCGACAGCAGGCTGCTGCCTGGGCCGCCCGGCGTGAACCGGCGCGCCATGTCCTGCAGATCCTTCTCGTACGACGTGAGAACTTCGCGATCGAAGCGGCCGATCGCCGTCCAACGAAGCGGGCCCGTCTTCAGGCCCGCATTCAACTCGAGCGAGCCGCGCAGCATTTGCAGTTTGCCTGCGTCATCGCCCGACGTCTCAGGATGGTTTTGAAGATTGACCGACGCCCAAGTCCGCACGAATCCGCCGAGCGTCAGGTTTTCTTGCAGGCCCGCTAGTCCGCTGAAAATTGACGTCGGTTGCACCTGTTGCTGTTCGGCCGCCGCTGCGTCCGCATCCGCCGCGTACGCGGCCGACGCGTAATCAAGGGACATCAACAACGCGGGAATCGTCGCGAGCGACGCCGCGCTCCTGCGAGCATGACGCGACAGCGACCGCTTCTTTGCCTCCCCCTGCATCTCTTTCATGACAGTTTTCTCGCTCAAGGATATTTTATAGTACTACTTAACGATATTTTTTGTCTCCGCGCCTTTCGGCACCAGCATCGAACCCCTTGGTGGCGCCTTACTTGCCGGGCTCGTCATTTTTAATTCCTCTACGCCCTTCATCCGGCAATCAGAACTTCCTCGTGCAGGTGAATGCAACGTAGTTGGCGCTTCCACCCGTTCGCGTCGGTATGTCTATTTAGCTCTTTCGCAGCCCCATCTTTCGCAGAATAGGCATGATGTAGTCCTGCATTTGATGGAGTCCTTCTTGTGGGTCGAAGAAGCAGAGGAGCGTGCTTTCGATGCCGGCCTGATTTAGGTCCCTCAATTGTTCGGCGCAGCTCTCATAGCTGCCCACGATCTGGGGCGCTGTTATACCGAGTGCAATTCTTTGCAGCATCTCAGGTTTTACCGCGGTGTCATGAACCGAGGTCGGTTGCATCGATTTGAGGAAATTTTGAACCGCTCCCATGTCGATTTGCGAGGCGATCCAGTCGTACTTTTCTTTGGCCATGGCATTAGTAGCCGCTGGCAGCACCCAGCACATTGTTGCCACCCTAACATCGCGACCGTACTTGGCTGCTTTGTCATGAATGAGATTGACCTTGCTCCGGAACCCTTCAGTGTTCTCGGCCAAAGTGAAAATCCAGTCACAGTTTCGGACGCCAAAGTCCAAACCGGCTCCTGATCCCCCAGCGGTCATCAGAATTGGACGAGGCTTTCGCGTAGGTTTCGGTGCAAGAAAAGCCCCATAGGCTTGATAATACTTGCCATGGAAATCGAACCGCTCTTCCTCGGACCACAGATGCTTCATCAAGCAGACGAATTCGTCAGCCATTTCATAGGCTTCGTCATGCCCGATAAGTTTGTCGAACCCGAAGGCGCGCATTTCGCTTTCCGAGTAGCCCGTGACAACATTCAGGCCCCATCGCCCATTCGAAATATGATCGATCGTCGCACCGAACTTCGCGATGTGCAGTGGGTGGAAACGAAACGTGATGTGGGCGGTCGAAAACAGCCCGAGAGTTTTTGTGACCGGCGCAGTCGCAGCCGCTGACGCAAGAAAGTCCAACGCCGCCCCATTGTAGTCGGTCTCACCGCCTTGCCCGATCCAGCGGCCGAACGGGACCTGATAGTCGAACCCGATTTCTTCGGCCAGTTGAACCAGCCGCATCGAGTTCGGCCACTCCCAGAAATTCTGGAGTCTTTCGGGGTTCGAGAGCACGGCCTTGGACGCTGTCATGCCGCCCTTGATGTTCCAAGCAAAGAACCCGAGCTCGAGCGGATGCCCGGTGCGCGTTTCAGGCTGCCCGCCCGGATCGAACGGACCACGAATAATCTCAACCTGCTTGAACTTTTCCGCCATGTTAGCCTCCACTCCGAAAAATGAGCAGGTCCTTCAGGAATGCTGCCCGCTCTTTATGTAACGATGAAACATCTTTTTTGGGTACTGCCACGTTATTAAAATCGCGCGAGAAGAATCATAGACATCGAGTATTCCTGAGTTATGCAGCAAGATGATCCAGAATCGAATGTCCGGTCACGGTCTCCCATGCCTCAAAAGCCAGCGTGCGTGCCTGCCGCTTCTGTTGCGCTTTCGGGTTGTACCGGCAGTGCATGAACAGGTTTGCCACCTGATCGTGCACCGGAGCGAATCGTTGCAGATGTCGCGCCGACTTGAAGGGGCGCATCACCTTCTCGCGTACCCGCGTTGGCTGATGCGAATTTTCCGCCCGTGTGCTCAACCCTTTGTCCTGCCGGCGTTCCATGTTCAGCCCGGGATCCCTGTTTGCAGCGGCGTAGCTCTTGAGCTTGTCCGTGATCGACACAATTTCATCTATCATCCTCAATAAGTTGTCAGAACGGCAATCGCCACGATTCGTCGTAATCCGCTGGCGCCACTCGCTTGTACCGCTGTTGGGCAAGCGGGTTTGCGTCACCGCGTTATTTTTAGGTATCACTGTTACCTAAATACTAAGACGGTGCGAATCGAGGCGTCAACCAGAAAGGCGCTGTCGTTTACCCCTGTCACGCGTGTTGCGGAAAACTCGAGCCCCGTTTGTACGGGACCCCGTGCGGCGAACGCCGCCCACCCTGCTTCACACATCCGATCGTTGCTTGTCAGATGTTGTCTATCAGGGCAGAATTTCAGCCCGATGTCGTTCCCCGGCGGCCCATCGCTACATCCGCGACACAACCCACTTTCCGCATCTGGAGCCATCTTGAAGAAAAGCACAGCAGACACTGTCACCTCCGTCAACAAAAGAGCGGCAGCCAGAAAGGCGGGAACTGCCAGCCCAATCGCGTCCGAAAACCATTCTCATGCTGGAGATGCGCTGATTACCGTCGAGCGGACGATGCGTATCATCGAAATGCTCGCCGATTCTCGCGACGGCTTGTCCGTCACCGAAATCAGCAGGCGTCTGGACGTCAACAAGAATCTCGCGTTTCGCATCCTCAATAGTCTTCAGACACTGCGTTTCATCAAGCAGGACATGGAAACCTACTGCTATCGGCTGACGTACAAAATCAGTAATCTCGGCCTGCGACAACTCTCGACCGGCAAATTTCTGGAGGATTGCGTACCAATCCTGAAGGCACTGGCCGAACGCACGGGTGAGCATGCGCGGCTCGCGATCGTCGAGGACGGCGCGCCGATATGGGTACATTCCGAAACCGGCAAACGTTGGCGACTCGTAATCGATCCGTTCTACACGCACGATCTCAGCTTCCACGCGCATGCGGCCGCGAAAGTCTGGCTGGCGACGCTGCCCGACACGAAGGTCAGGGAGCTGGTCGGCAAGCCGCCCTTCGCAGCGCACACGAAGTACACCAAAACCACGCTAGCTGAACTGATGGATGACCTGAAAACCTGCCGTGAGGTCGGCTACGCGTTGAGCTACGAGGAAAGCGAACTGGGCGTCGGCACGATCGCCGCAGCAATCATGGTCAAGCGCGCCGGTAGCAAACCCGAATGCGTCGGCGTCGTCAGTCTCGCTGCGCCAACTGCCCGGATGGATCGCGATCAGCTGATCGCATGCGCACCCGACTTGATCAATACCGCAGCACACCTCGCCGAAGTCTGGCCGTTAGGCGCCGATCATCTGCTCAAGCCCAGCGCAGTCGGTCTATGATAGCCATCAGCGCCCCGTCGTGGCCCGTAACATGACGGGGCAGCGCCCTCCTGATCCTCCTAGCAGCAGCGATCCCAAACCCACGGCACGCCGGCCGATTGCAACGAACGCTCGACTTCGACTGCTTCGTCGAGCAGACGCTTCTGCAGCAGGCGTTGCCCGTCGGACAAGTCGTCAGCCGAAAACGGACTGTCCTTCGGCAGGCCATCGTTCACCATGTGAGCGCGATGCGTCGATGACACCACTCTGTCCGCATTACCTGTGAGTGGATCGATCACTACGCCATATTTATCGCGTGCTGCCCGTACCGTCACGTAGCCTTCACGGACGTCCTTTTCAACCGCTTCGATCGGACGTTCGAGAGGCGAACCATAGCCACCACCGCCGCCAGTCCGGACGCAGATGAGTTCTCCGCTCGAGAGTGGCTGAGTCGAGAGCTTACCCGTCGGATAGCGAACTTCTGGCACATCTGTGCGCGCGACAGAAACCTCATTGCCGAGAGCACTAAGGCCGTCGAAAAGGCCCCACGGGCGGCAGTCGACGCGCTCTATTGCAGTCGTGAACAGGACATCCTGTTTCAGGCGCGCCCGGAATTCGGTACCCAGTCCGCCACGTTGCCGCCCTGCGCCACCCGAGTCCGGTCGCAACGAGTAGCTCTCGACCAGAATCGAATGCTTCGCCTCCAGTTGCTCGACCGGGCCGTTGTGCGTGTCTCCATCGTTGATTGCGACGGTCGCCGACATACCATCCTCATCATGCTTCGCGCCCCATCCCCCGCCGTGCAGGCCGATCCAGAACACGTCCCGAACCCCGGTCCGAGGATTCATGCCGTACAAATACGTCATCGCGAGATCGGCATGATGGCCTGCGATTACGCGCTGCGGACAGGCCGGCGCGAGCGCCTTGAAGACGGTGTCGACCACGGTCATTGGATAAGTCATCCACCATTTCATCGGTGCAGGCTTCGTTGCGCTCACAACCGTACCGTGAGGCAGTACAACGTTCAACGCACGAAAGCAGCCGTCGTTGATCGGATATTCCGTGCCAGCAAACAGGCATTTGAATGCAACCTGGGCCGCCGCAAGCCCAGTCGAGGGCCCCGAGTTGAAATAGCCCTTGACCTGGGGACTCACGTCAGACATATCTACGGTCATCGAATCGCCGGAAATCACAACCCGCACCTTGATCCGGATACGCTCGCCACGCGTTACGCCATCATCGTCCAGCCAGGACTCCGCCTCGTACGTGCCGTCTGGCAAACTGCTAATCTCCGCACGCGCGGCCGCATCGCTTTGATCGAGGATCAATGAGATGGCGCCGAGCACCCGCTCGCAATCGTACTTTTCGATCATTTCGCGAAAGCGCTTCTCACCCGCCATTGCCGCACCGACCTGGGCACGCAGATCCCCCAGTGCGAGCTCAGGATTGCGAACGTTGATCGCTATGATGTCGATCAGCTCCTGATTGCGCTCTCCTCGGCGGTACAGCTTGAGGAACGGCAGCTGGAGCCCTTCTGAATAGATGTCGAGTGAAATGCCGGTCGGCGTACCGCCGATGTCTTGCCAGTGCGCCATACAGGCCGAAAAACCCACGATCGTTTCGTCGTGGAAGACTGGGACCACAATAGTGATGTGATTAAGGTGGCTGCCGGTCACGTAAGCATCGTTGGTCAGCAACACGTCGCCCGGATCGATCCCTTCAGTTCCGAAATGCTCGAGCATGGCCTTGACCGTCACGCTCATGCCACGCATGAACATCGGCAACCCTAAGCCAATCGACAGCGTGTTACCGCTCGCATCGAACACGCCGGTAGTGAAGTCGAGCGCCTCGTAGATAATCGTGTTGTACGCGGTACGAGTGAGGATGGTCTTCATTTCCTCAGTCGCAGCCATGAGTCCGTTGCGGACAATTTCGGCGAAAATCGGATCGACCTCGCTCGTGCGCTGTGCGCCGGTTCGAATGGGCAGTTTCATTGCAGTCCTACCGTGATGTGAAGGTTTCCCCAGGCGTCGACTTCCAGGCTGTCACCAGGCAACAGCACGGTGGTCGTCGCGTTTTCCTCGACCAGCGCGGGACCGTGGACCACGTCCTGCCACGCCAGCTCCGGCCTGCGGTAGACCGGCGTTGGCAGAAAACCGTGACCGTCGAAGTAGACGTCCTGGGTGGCGTACGCCTCGAGCGGGCGGGCACCGCGCCGATCGATCGGATCGGTTGTCGGCTTCGGCATCACGCCAGCGACGGACGAACGGATGCTGACGATTTCCGCCCCCTGTTCCGGCGAAGAGAAGCCGTAACGCAGCAAATGCTCCGCATCAAAGCACGCTTTGATCGCTACGACGTCGCCCTTCTGGTAAGCCTGCATCGGCAGTTCTACCGTCACGGCGTGTTCCTGGCCGATATAGCGCATGTCAGCGAAGCGAGTGATTTCGACCTTTCCACTCTGATCGCTCGCTTGCTGAACATCCGCAGTGCCCTGCACTTCCATTGCCTCGTGCAGCGCGTTCATTGTGTCGAAATCGACTTCTGCAAGCCGGACGAACATCGTTTGCGCAAAATCGCGCCGAAGGTCCGCGACGAGCATTCCGTAAGCCGAAAAGTGCCCAGGCGCATTCGGGATGATCACTTTGCTGATGCGCAACTCGCGTGCAATGAGCGACGCATGCAACGGGCCTGCGCCGCCGATGGCGACCATCGGAAAATCCCGCACGTCAAGTCCACGTTCAGTCGTCACACGTTTGACCACATTGGCCATCGACGACGCCGCGATGCGGATGATGCCGTCCGCTGCTTTCTCGGTTGAGATCCCGAGAGGCTCGCCGACAAATCGATCGAGTGCCGCTTTGGCAAGCGCCGGATCGAGCTTCATGTCACCGCCAAGAAATCGCTCGGACGACAGACGGCCGAGGACGAGATTGGCATCGGTTACCGTCGGCTCGATACCGCCAAGCCCATAGCAGGCCGGGCCCGGCTTCGAGCCAGCGCTTTGCGGCCCGACCCGCAACGCCCCCCCGGACGTCACACGCGCGATGCTGCCGCCGCCGGTACCCACTTCCTGAATGTCGATCATTGGAATCTGCGCCGGCAGCCCTTCAGCGTATCCGCCGATCATCACCTGATTGGCGACCAGCGCTTCACCGTTCACGACGACGCCCGATTTCGCGGTGGTGCCGCCCATGTCGAACGCAATCGCATCGCGCAATCCGATCTGCTCGCACAGCGCACGAACCCCAATCACGCCGGCGGCGGGACCGGACTCGAGCATTCGAATGCACTCCTGCCGAGCTTGAGCAAGGTCGAACAACCCGCCAGTCGACTGAACGATCAGGAAGCGGCCGCCGAAACCGATCTGCTTGAGGTCACCATCGATCTCGTCCAGATAGGTCTGCACCCGGGGCCCCACATACACGTTGGCGGCGACAGTAGAGGTCCGCTCGAATTCCCGATATTCGCGCGACAGTTCGTGCGATGCGGAGATGAACGCGGTGGGAAAGCGCTGCTCCAGGAACGCCTTCACTTGCAGTTCGTGGGTTGGGTTGCGGTAGGCGTTCAGGAATGCGATCGCGATCGCGTTCGCACCGCTGCGTTGGATCTCCCGAGCCAGTTGCTCCAGCGACTCACCGGAGAGCGCCTCGAGCACTGCACCGCTCGAATCAACGCGCTCACTCACTTCAAAGCGGGCTGACCGCGGAATCAGCGGTACATGCTTCTTGAAGAACAAGTTATAGGCATCGGGCCGATTAATGCGACCGATCTCGTAAATGTCACGGAAGCCTCGCGTCGTGACCAGCACCGCCCGGGCTCCGCTGCGCTCGAGGATCGTGTTGATAGCGACCGTCGCGCCGTGCAGGAACAACGATGCGTCGGCGAAGTCGGATCCAGCCTTACGCACTCCCAACTTGATGCCGTCGACGATCCGGTCGTTTGTCGACAGCGTCTTCCCGAGCCGCAGCTCACCGGTCGCGGGGTCAAACGTTGTCACATCGGTGAACGTCCCCCCCACGTCGGCTGCAATGCGCATGCGTGCGCCCATCCCCTTATGCTGCCTCATTCTCGTCGCCCTCCATATTTAAGTAACCCTGTTACCTAATGTATCGAAACGACCGGAACCGGTCAATTCATTTCGACAGGGCGCGGGTAACTACCTAATCGAGGGCAGACCGGTAATGCACTCGTCGGGAACTGAGGCCCGGACGGGCATGAAACCCCGGAAAGCCGCCAGTCACGTGTCGATGCGAGGCGAATTGTTTTTGTCATGCGATTGCGCGACAGCCCAATATGAAGGAATCCAGAGCATACGGAAGACATTGGCGCGCCGTGCGACGCGGCTTCAGCGGTGCGTGGTACCGGTTGGACGTGACTCGAAGTCTGCGCAACAAGGGACATGGGGTGAACGTATTCACGCCGGCGCGGTGCTGCTGACTCATCGAGCGCTTGAGCGGCCTCGCCTAGTCCCTGCGCTTCCGGGAGAACTGCGTGTAGCGGTAGGTCGGCTGCCCGGGATTCGCCTCGGCGTATTCCTCCCAAAACGGTTGCAGCGTCACGCCGTTGCCGCGCAGCTCACGGCGTAACACACCGTAGTCGTGGCCGATACATCTGTCGATCGCGGCCGATAAGCCGCTACTCAAGTTCGAACAGCCGCCTTGACCTTGCCTGAGAACGGCGACATCGCGATTGGAGGCAGCGGGCGCTGGTAAGGCTTCTGCATATAGCCAATTCCGAGCGAAGGAACGGTTGATTCGGTGATCTTGACCTGCCAGTACTTGCCCTGAATGTCGTAAGGTGGGTCTTGTCGCCAGATCTTGGTAATGAAGTCAATTGACTCCAGGAGCTTCTCGGTTCGTACCTTGCCGTCGGTGTTGCGAAACACTTCATGGCCGCTTGACAGGCCGGACGGGCCAATGCCGAATATGAACCGTCCCTCGGACATATGGTCGAATTGTTCTGCTTCGGCGGCAACGATTTCGGGATCCTGATTAGGCAGCGCTACGACACCCGTACCAAAGACGATGTTTTTTGTCTTCGCCAAAAGTGAGGCCATGAACATCATCAGAGCCGCGATGGGTTCCGTTGTCGCCGAGAAGTGTTCGCCTACCCATGCCTGATCAAACCCAAGCTCATCAGCGTATATGATTTTCCTGACGTTCTCTTTCAGCGTTTCGTGAAGGGGGCGATTGGCGGGACGAAGCGGGATTTAAAAAAGGCCGAGTTTCACAGGAGTCTCCAGAAAAGGTTGATGAGTCTATGCAGCGGGTTGAATTTCAACGCGGGTGCCGTTATGCCAGACATAGGGACCTGTCGTATCGCCAAGGGCAACCTCGAAGACGCGGCCGATGAATACAGTGTGTGTGCCGTATGTCAAAGATCCATCTTCCTCGCAGAAAATGGATGCCTGTGCGGTACGGAGGTAAGGAAGACCTCGCACTCCCTGCGCCCAATCTGTTGAGGCGAAGCGATGCTCATGCATTGCGGAGTTGGAAAACGCCTCAACGATGGGGCCGTGCTTAGACGTCAGGACGTTGATGCAGAATGCTCTTTTTGATTTCAGTCGTTCGGAGATGCTTGCTGACTCGTTGACCGAGATAAGCATCGAGGGCGGATCAAATGACACCGACACCACGGCCGAGGCTGCCATACCGTGAGGCCTGCCAGCCTCGTCGCATGTTGTGATTACACATACTGAACTCGCCATGCCCCTGAGGGCCGCCTTGAAAGTGGAAAGGACAGTGGCACCGTCGACACTCGTAGGCTTTGCTTCAAAGGACTCGGACATTTTGACTCTCCATCGTGAGATGCATGTTTGGGGATGACCCGCTTCACTGGACGGTTAAGCAGTTGAATCGTGCCTGGGTGAGGGTCCTCCGTTTGATGTGACGTTGCGGGGGCGCACGGGGAGTCGAGCTTACGTACGAAACGGTGCGGCGCTGGGCGACGAAGTTCGGTCTGGCGATCGCGCGGCGCATTCGGTCGACAGCGCCGGGGCGCGGCGACAAGTGGCACCTGGATGAGGTGGTCGTCACGATCAACGCTAGGAAGCATTCGCTGTGGCGGGTCGTCGATCATCACGGCGCAGTGCTCGGCGTGCTGGTGCAGATCCGCCGCGACAAGGCGGCCAAACGGCTGATGTGCAAGCTGCTCAAGCGCCATGGCCGCCCACGCGTGATCGTAACGGACAAGCTGCGCAGCTACGGGGCGGCGAACAACGAACTGGGCCTGAACGTCGAGCATCGGCAGCACAAAGAACTGAACAACCGGGCGGAGAATTCGCACCAGCCCACACGGGTATGCGAGAAGGGAATGCGCCGCTTCAAATCTGCTCGCCAGCTTCAACGATTTGCCTCGGTTCATGGACAGGTTTCGAATCTGTTCATGGCGTGCCGTTACAACCGCAACGCGTAGCACAAACGCGAGGCGCGCGCCCTGGCTATCGTGGCCGGGGAAAGGGCCTCGTGCGCCCGCATGGCGGCGTAAGACCATCGATTGCCAACTCCGACCGCCCTTGCTCGTCCTTCTGCCGGTGACTTGACAATACCTGATGGACTCACTGCGACAATCTGGTTGGCACGTCACTGAGTACGAAATTCGAACGCCTCTCAGACCTGATGGACAAACTTGGTTGTCAGATAGGCCTCTATCCCTTCCGTACCGCCTTCAAGGCCGTAGCCGCTGTCTTTGACGCCGCCAAAGGGCGCTTCAGGCATAGTGACGGCAAATGTATTGACACCGACCATCCCCGCCTCGATCGACGAAGCGAGCCGATTTGCTCTATCTGAAGCTCCCGAGAAGGCAAAGGCAGCCAGGCCATATCCCAATCGATTCGAGCGCGCGATCACGTCGTCTTCATCTCTGAAGGAACTGGTGACGACAACTGGGCCGAAAGGCTCCTCGTTCATGATGGTTGCTGTTTCCGGAACATTTGCAAGGACTGTCGGCTGCCAGAAATATCCGTGATTACCGGTTCTGCTCCCGCCGACGATTAGATCGGCACCCTGTCGAGTAGCGTCACTGATAAGTCGTTCCATGGCATCCATCCGCCGTGGATTGGACAATGGACCCATCTGCGTTGCCGGATCCATCCCATCACCAACGACTAATGACCTTGCGGCTTCCGAGATGTTCTTGACGAATTTGTCATGTACGGCCTCATGGACATAGAACCGCGTCGGAGCGATGCAGATCTGGCCTGCGTTCATGAACTTATAGGCTGCCGCTTCGGCAATCACCCTATCGAGATCGACATCGTCAAATATTACCGTTGGCGCGTGGCCCCCTAGCTCCATGGTCATTCGCTTGATATGCTTTACCGAGAGTTCGGCCAGAAGCGTGCCAACCTTCGTTGATCCGGTAAAAGAAACCTTCCGGATGGCGGGCGAACTGATGAGATGGGTGGATATCATCGAAGGGTCACCGAACACCACGGAAAGAGCGCCGGGCGGAACGCCGGCGTCGAGAAAGCATTCCGCGATCTTCAGTGCGCCCGTAGGGGTTTCCTCCGCAGGCTTGATGATGCACGAACAACCGGCAGCTAATGCCGTGGCGATTTTCCGCGCAGGCAGAAAGGCCGGGAGATTCCAAGGTGTGAATGCAGCGACCGGCCCGACTGGCTCCTTGACGACGAGCGCCCGTCCCTTGGTGGCAACCGGCAGTACGCGACCATAGGTGCGCCGCGCCTCCTCAGCCTGCCAATCCACAACATCGGCGGTCCACAATACCTCCCAACGAGCCTCGAAGAGCGGCTTTCCCTGTTCCAACGTTATCGCAGCAGCGATCGAATCAATGCGTTCACGCATTAGTTCCGCCGCGCGCTTGAGCACCTTTCCCCTTTCCAGCGGAGGCACTTGAGACCATGACCGGAATGCGCCGCTGGCCAGTTCGATGGCTCGAGTGAGATCTGAGAGCGTCGCGACTGGCAGCGCCCCGAGAACTTCGCCCGTAGATGGATTGCGCACCGGCAATCCTTCGCGACCATCGCGACTCACTCTTTCGCCGTTTATAAGTAGGTAGGGCTGATCGTATGCGGGGTCAGTCATGGGCTTCCTCTTCGTTGTCGTTTACGTTTAACTTCTCGCGCAATGATGCGGTTCCCATCATCAGCGACACGGCCCGATCCGCGATCGCCATGATGGGTGCGTTCGTGTTGGCGCTGATAATGTTGGGCATGATCGATCCATCGAATACACGCAAGCCGGTTACCCCGCGGACCCTGAGTTCCGGATCGACCACCGACATTGGATCTGATGCCGGGCCCATTCGGCAGCCGCCGACGGGATGCCAGTTCGTTCCCGTCACCCGCCGCACATAGTTTGCGATCTCCTCATCGCTCGTCAGCGTGTCCGGCAAGAGAACACGCGCAACCTTGTCCGAGAATGGACGGGTGTTTACGACCTGCCGGAGAAACTTCACGCCACCCACGAGTTCCTGAACATCCTCCACTCGCGTCAGCCAGCCAGGATCAATGATCGGCGCATCGGCCGGATCCGCTGAACGAAGCCGCATCGCTCCCCTGGATTTTGGAGCCACGAGATTGGCGATCAGCGTCGCGCCAGGCGGTTGCCGTCGTTTGTTCCCCGGCTCGGGGTAAAGCGTGCCGACGCAATAGAGCTGTATGGTTGGAGCACTTCCCGGAGACAGCGGATTCAGAAATGCCGTGACTTCGGAGCCGGTCGAAGCGACCGGGCCCGAGCGGAAGAGCAGATATTGGAGGCCGTTCGCTAACATGCGCCGCCCCCTGTCTTCTCCAGAAAAGCCGAAATTGGCGGTCGTTTGTACGGCGATGCTTGCGTCGTTGTGGTCCTGCATATTTTGGCCGACACCAGGCAGATCGACTTTGACATCGATCCCCAGTCGGGAGAGATCCGCCGCAGGTCCAATCCCCGACAGCATCAAGAGTTTGGGAGAAATGAAAGCGCCTGCCGCAAGCACGACTTCTTGCCGCGCAAACGCCCTTGCGACGCCTTTCCCTTGATCGGAGAACTCGACACCAACAGCACGGTCACCCTCAAAGAGGATTCGAAGCGCGGGCGATCGGAATTTGATTTTGAGACGTGGGTTCCCCTTGAGCGGAGCGATGAACGCCTCCGCTGCGCTACAACGGCGGCCGAAATAAGTTGTCGACTGGATGAACGTCGCGCCACGCTCATCGCCGGCATTTACGTCCGGCGTGAAAGGGATACCCATCTCCTGGAGAGTTAGCAGAAAGGCTCGCGAAATCCGCGTAGGGGGATGGTGGGCGTCAGAAACCTTCAGTGGACCATCGACGCCATGGAATGGCGCGCCCAGCCTCTGGTTGCCTTCTTGCCGAATGAAATGGGGCAGAAGATCGTCCCACCCCCACCCCACTCCACCGAGCGCGTCATCCCATTTATCGTAGTCAGCCCGCGCACCTCTTGTATACGTCATGGCGTTGACGGAACTGCCACCGCCAATGACGTTAGCCTGCAAAACCCCAACACGGCGTCCGCTCAACGCCGGCTGGGGTTCAGATACATGGTTGACCAAAAATCGACCGGGATTGAAAACCATCTTCACAAACCCGGCTGGCATGTGAATGAGCGGATGGTGATCGGGGAATCCCCCCTCCAACAGCAATACTTCCGCTCCGAACTCGCTGACCAGCCGAGACGCCGCAACGCAACCCGCCGATCCGGCGCCTATCACGATGTAGTCGAATGTCGGAGTTCCTTGCATAGCGCCTCACTATAAGTAACGTTGTTACCGTAACATCGGTACATAAAAACCGCAATAGGCATGCCAAACTTTGGCGACGACAAATTTGTACCGCGGCTACTCATTTGCGAATGCAGGCCCCTTGCAGGCGGCCAAACTCAATGACCGACCTTATGTGCAAACCCTGCCCCGATCGGTGCCGGCACGGTACTGTCACGTTAATTGAAATCGCGCGAGAAGAATTATAGAACCTAAGTAATCCTGAGTTATGCAGCAAGATGCTCCAGCATCGAATGTCCGGTCACGGTCTCCCATGCCTCGAAAGCCAGCGTGCGTGCCTGCTGCTTCTGTTGCGCTTTCGGGTTGTACCGGCAGTGCATGAACAGGTTTGCCACCTGATCGTGCACCGAAGCGAATCGCTGCAGATGTCGCGCCGACTTGAAGCGGCGCATCACCTTATCGCGTACCCGCGTTGGCTGATGCGAATTTTCCGCCCGATTGTTCAACCCTTTGTGCTGCCGGTGTTCCATGTTCAGCCCCAGATCCCTGCTTGCAGCGGCGTAGCTCTTGAGCTTGTCGGTGATCAGGACACGCGGTGTGCGTCCGTGCCTCTTGAGTAATTTACGCATGAGGCGCCTGACCGCATGCCTGTCGCGGCGGCTCTGTACCAGTACGTCGAGCACCGCACCGTGCTGGCCACCGCGCGCCACAGCCAGTGCTTCTTGCCGTTGATGGTGGCCACCACTTCATCGAGGTGCCACTTGTCGCCCCGCGCCAGGGCGGTGGAGCGGATGCGCCGGGCAATGCCTAGTCCAAATTCCACCGCCCAGCGCCGCACGGTTTCATGCGTGAGTGCAATGCCGCGCGCGGCCAGCAGTTCCTCGACCATGCGCAGACTCAGCGGGAAACGGTAGTACAGCCACACAGCGTAGCTGATCACATCGGGCGGGAAGCGATAGCCCGCATAGGACAGCGGCTTATCCGTCACGGGTGTGTTCTGTTGGATCGCTGGTTTAATGCCCAATTAGAGACCGACGAACGACAAGGTCGGTTCAGTGCGTTCCTGCAGATCTTCCCGAGAAACATCAGGGGCCAGTTCCTTGACTACGAGTCCCTGCTCCGTGACGTCGATGACCGCAATATCCGTAATGATTCGATTCACGACATTTGCCCCTGTGAGCGGAAGGGAGCAACGGCGGAGGATTTTCATTTCTCCGGCGCGTGTATTGTGCTCCATCAGAACGACCACCCGACGCGCGCCTCCTACGAGATCCATCGCGCCACCCATGCCTTTGACCAGCTTGCCGGGGATCATCCAGTTCGCAAGGTCTCCGCCCTCGCTGACTTGCATGGCCCCAAGGATCGATTGGTCCATGTGGCCGCCCCTGATCATCGCGAACGACATCGAGGACGAGCAGATCGAAGCACCAGGAACCATCGTAATCGTTTGTTTCGCAGCGTCGATCAGGTCCGGATTGATCTCATCCTCGTAAGGCGGAGGTCCAATTCCGATAAGACCATTCTCGGATTGAAGCCACACTTGCATCCCCTCTGGAACATGGTCAACCACCTTTGTCGGAAGTCCGATCCCGAGATTCACGTAATCTCCGTCATGGAGCTCCGCGGCAGCCCGCGCTGCCATCTCTTCATGGGTCCAAGCCATTGTTAGCCTCTCAATTGCTACGTGTGCGGAAGCTTCGCCGTTCAACGGGCTTTTCCGGGTTGCTATTGACGACAATCCGATCGACGAAGATGCCCGGTAGGTGAACATCGTCAGGATCGATCTCCCCAACTTCCACAACCTTTTCCACTTCAGCAACCGTGATTTTTCCAGCCATCGCAACGTCAGGATTGAAATTTCGGGCGGTTCGTGAAAACACTAAGTTTCCCGAGCGGTCCGCAATAAAAGCCTTCACCAACGAAACGTCAGCGTTCAAAGCAGTTTCCATGATGTAGCGCTTTCCGTCGAAGACGCGCTCTTCCTTACCGTCCGCGATTACTGTTCCAACGCCAGTTCGCGTGAAGAACGCAGGAATCCCAGCGC
The DNA here is from genome assembly GCF_013177735.1 of Paraburkholderia elongata. Taxonomy (GTDB): domain Bacteria; phylum Pseudomonadota; class Gammaproteobacteria; order Burkholderiales; family Burkholderiaceae; genus Paraburkholderia; species Paraburkholderia elongata. The sequence continues at coordinate 35,256 of NZ_WOEZ01000001.1, forward strand.
CGGCCGCTCTCAACCGTTCCGCAAGAGTTCCCTGTGGAGTGAACTCCAGTTCGAGCTCTCCAGCCAGATACTGCCGCTCGAATTCTTTGTTTTCGCCGACATAAGAAGAGACCATCTTCTTTATTTGGCGAGTTTTGAGAAGAATTCCCAAGCCAAAATCATCGATCCCTGCGTTATTGCTTATGCAGGTGAGGCCGGTAATTCCGCTGTCACGCAGCGCCATAATTAACTTCTCTGGTATACCGCATACTCCAAATCCGCCGATAGCGATCGTCTGACCATCCATTAAAATGTCAGCTAAAGCTTCATCCGCAGAACTGTATATCTTCTCCATATGTAGCTCTTTGTTTTACAAAAATGTGTATCACGAGAACGAGGGACGTAGCCTTCGATTACACGACCAGAAGCTGGATTTAATAGCGCCGCCTACGCGTTCGTCCCGAGGACTGTTCTGTTATCTATTTTTTCAAAATTCTGGCGTGCGTGGCTGCTAGTTGCAACGGCAAATGACGCAAGTTCAATGTGCGAAATTGCACAGAAGCGAAACTGGGCGTTTTATCCCAGGGAGATACCCGTAGCTACACCTCAGTCTGGCCAGCGGTCCATCTCAACGGCGTTATGTCTTACAAATGTGCGTTCGACGCAGGCCCCCTTGCGGAAACGGCTTCGGGGCAACAACATGCCCCATTTCGCGCTCAAGCACCTTGAGCAGGCGACCAGCCAACCCACTAACCGTGCATAACTGCACAGCGACCGTGCGCGTTTTCTATTTCACGGAGTAGTGAAAAATGGATAATGAAATTCGGGGTTGGAAGATTCAATAATAGGACGCTTCTCTTGCATTTTCCATTTCGTTATCGACGTAATCACTATTGAAATACGGTAAGCTCACGATTTATTAAGAGATCGAAGACCTACCGTTACGACCCGTTCGGGATCGCACGCTCTCCGTCATTGATAAAGCGTGTTTGACCCGCACGAATTCCCGATTACCTTGAAACGCCTTCTCGGACTTGAGACTCAGGCCTAAGAGGCGGCCGGCGGCTATTAATTGACATGAGGACACCGTGAGCAAATATACCGATATCCTGTATGAAATGCGTGAGGGCGTGGCCCGTATCACGATCAACCGGCCGAGCAAATATAATGCTTTTCGAGGACAGACCTGCGATGAGCTCATTGACGCGCTTAACTCTGCATCGTGGGACAAAGCAGTCGGCGTGGTGGTTTTGACTGGTGCAGGCGACAAGGCGTTTTGCACAGGTGGCGACCAGTCCGCGCACGACGGCGGATACGATGGTCGAGGTCTCATCGGTCTCCCGGTCGAAGAGCTGCAGGGCGTCATTCGAGATTGCCCGAAGCCTGTGATCGCCCGCGTTAATGGTTATGCCATCGGCGGAGGAAACGTCCTGGTGACGTGCTGTGACCTTGCGATCGCGTCAGAATCTGCGCAATTGGGTCAGGTGGGACCGAAAGTGGGCTCTGTCGATCCGGGTTTCGGCACCGCGTTGCTGTCTCGAGTGGTCGGCGAAAAGCGAGCTCGTGAGATTTGGTTCCTGTGCCGCCGCTATTCGGCAGCTGACGCGCTGAATATGGGCTTGGTCAACGCTGTCGTACCGCATGACCAACTGGACGCTGAAGTCGATAAGTGGTGCAAGGAGATCCTCGCCATGAGTCCGACGGCGCTGGCCATCGCAAAGCGCTCGTTCAACGCGGATACTGACTCGATTAAGGGCATTGGTGGCCTCGGCATGCAGACTCTAGCGCTCTACTATGAGACGAAGGAGTCTCAGGAGGGCGTGCGCGCCTTCATGGAGAAGCGAAAGCCACGCTTCCGCGAGATCTATGAAGAATCGCGCGCGAAGCCTAAGGGAGAAAACGCGTGAGCTTTAAGGCTCTACTGAATTGGCGATCCGTCATTTAAGAATGAGTCTGCTCGACTCTTCACGCGGGCCATATTGCATGCGAAAGCTTCTAGTGGCGCCTCATGCATGATCAGTCTGGAATAACTAGCGCTGTCCTGTGCATTCGCGCCGGTTTTCGGCTCGGATCTGCCTGCGGGGAGAGATCGGCGCATGGGCAACTCGATCCGCGATTACATCGAGTTTTCGCCCTCGGGGCGAGATTCCTAATGTTTCACACTTCGAGGAGGTCTCGAAAACATGAAAGCACATATCGAAATGGCAGCGATCGATCTGGAATCAGGATGGACGCCATTGGAAGGATTTCCAGGGCTTGAGATCAAGTACCTGTGCAACGATCTTGACGAGAAAGCCTGTATCGGATCGCGCACTCGACTGGTCAAATTCGCCCCTGGCGCAAAGACGTCAAGCGCGCTTGTACACACGTATTGGGAAGAGCTTTATATCCTTTCGGGGGATCTTTATTCCGTCTCGGACGAGGGCGTTGCATCTGCCGGCATGTCTGCGCCAAGGTACTGCCTGCGCCCGCCTGGCACTCCGCACGGTCCTTTTGGATCGAAAGACGGCGCCCTCGTCTTTGAGATTCAGTACTTTCTCAAGGGCTAGGTACAGTTCCATTAACAACTGAAGATTTGCAAGACATTAGTAAACCCGAGAGCGCCAGAGCCGTGTTTGTATCAAGGAAAGGCCCCTCACCACGGATGGCGACAACCCTCATGAATGAAATAACCGAAAGTCTTGCGGCCCGCTACGAGTCGAGCGGCGCGAATGTCCAACGCCGTGTCATTTTTGCCTCGTCGCTAGGAACGATGTTCGAATGGTACGACTTCTTCCTGGCCGGTTCGCTGGCTGTTCAGATTGCGAACAGCGTTTTCTCGGGAGTTAATCCAAGAGCAGCGTTCATCTTTACGCTGCTCAGCTTTGCCGCAGGCTTCGCGGTACGGCCGTTCGGCGCGCTCGTCTTTGGGCGCATCGGAGACATGGTCGGACGCAAGTACACTTTTCTCGTCACCATCTCGTTGATGGGCCTCGCCACTTTTGTGATTGGCTTGCTTCCCAGCTACGCCAAGATTGGTCTGGCAGCGCCGATCCTATTCGTGTGCATGCGGATGCTCCAGGGACTGGCACTGGGAGGAGAGTACGGCGGCGCGGTCGTTTACGTCGCTGAACACAGCAGCAACGAATCACGCGGCGCGAAGACCGCTTGGATTCAAGCGACAGCCGCGCTGGGTTTGCTGTTGTCGCTCGCTATCATTCTCCCGACGCGCTACCTGATGGGTGAGGGCAGTTTCATGGCATGGGGATGGCGTGTGCCGTTTCTCGTCTCGCTGATTCTACTTCTGATCTCTCTCTGGATCCGGCTGAAACTGCACGAATCGCCCGAATTCGAGCGAATGAAGCGAGAAGGCACGACTTCGAAAGCCCCGATATCCGAAGCGTTCGGTCAGTGGCGCAACTTGAAACTCGTTCTGCTCGGCCTGTTCGGCATCGTCATGGGGCAGGCAGTGGTGTGGTACGCAGGTCAGTTCTATAGTATGTTTTTCTTGACACAGACTTTGAAGGTCGACGGCGGAACGGCTAATTTGCTCATCATCGTGGCCACTGTCACGACGCCGTTCTATGTCATTTTCGGAAAGCTTTCTGACCGCATCGGCCGCAAGCCCGTCTTTCTGACAGGTTGCCTGCTCGCTGCCATTTTCTTCTTTCCGCTCTTCAAGGGCTGACGCACTTCGCCAATCCCGCGCTGGAAGCAGCGCAACAGAAGGCGCCCATTACAGTACGTGCAGATCCGAGCGAGTGCAGCTTCCAATTCAATCCCGCAGGCACGTCGAAGTTCGTGAGCTCGTGCGACATTGCCAGAAGTACGATTACCAAGGCAGGCCTCAACTACTCTGATGATCCGCTTCCCCGCGGCGAGCGCGCGCAGGTTCGAATCGGCGGCCGAGTGATCGACAGCTTCGACGGCAAGGCGCCCAACGGCGCAGCCTTGTCTAAAACTTTCGATGCGGATATTTCGCGAGCCTTGAAAGATGCAGGTTATGCGACGGGGCCTGCCGACCCTTCTCGCATCAACAAACCGATGACAATACTGTTGATCGTCTTGCTGATGCTCTTCGGTACCATGACGTACGGCCCGATTGCGGCGATGCTCGTCGAACTCTTTCCGTCTCGGATCAGATACACTGCCATGTCGCTTCCGTATCACGTCGGCATCGGCTGGTTCGGCGGTTTCCTGCCGGCGGCCTCATTTGCGATCTCGGCCGCCACGGGTGATATCTATTCCGGGCTCTGGTATCCGGTGAGCCTGGCGGTCGTCTGTTTTGTGGTTTGTCTGTTGTTCGTCAAAGAGAGCAAGGGCACCGATATTTTCTCCAGCCGCGCCGGGCAGCGGACAAGTGCTTAAAGGGAAAAGAGACTGAGCACTATGGACTGCCGGGTTAGTGTCGCTTGGGGTAGTCGGATCGTGGTTTCACTGAAGCGTGCCTATCCGCCTTGATCACGGGATGAACTCTCGAAGGCAAGAAATATGCATCCGGCCCGCGTTGTCCGCTCGACTGCGATATTCGTCGCTATGCTTTATTGTGTCGCGGGCGTCGCCCAAGTCGGCATCAAGGACCCAGAGTGGGACAGTCCGCCAACGGTCTCCAAGCTTCCGCACCAACTGTCGGTCCCGAGGATCGAGAACGTCACTGATGAAGCCGAGATCGGAAATTTCACGTCGGAAGGCGTGACCGTCAGCACTCTTATCATCGGAAACGGCGAACGACTGTACGGTGCAATGGGAGACGCACGCAGAGTCAGTGACGGGCTGTATCTCTTACCACGGGACGATGACGACGAAGCGTGGTGCGACCTGAAGATTCAAGTCGAGTCTGCCCGAATTGGTATAGAGGGTATGCCAATCAAGGACGACCCGAGCCTCTTCTGCCCGAGCTACACGATGTGGCTGCCCGCAGTTCGGCAGTGACCGGCGCATGCCGCGTCGGCGCTTCCATTGTTCCCCGTTTGCGATGCGTCACACTTGCGTCGGTCTTGCCACTCCCAGCCCCGAATGGCGCCTATGAATACCGCTTACAGCACGTCGTCCCGCATAATACTGTCGTCATCCATTGCATGACACTTGAGGTGCATTCAGATACAGTCACCCGACTCGCGGAGGTTGACCATTTTTTCTATAGCTCCCCGTACATACCTCGACTCGAACGCTCCAATTCATGAACTATCAAACATAGGAAAATACGACTTCGGCGATTACGTCCACGATGGTTCACTGAGCGAGCGCTATCGTATTCTCGATGACCTCGTTTCCGAACCGAGAAGTAGGTTCACCTCTACGAGCGTGCTCGCGCAACGAGAGGCGGTTGCAGCAGTTTGGAAATCGCACTTCCGACTCCATACGTCGCGGCGGGCCGGCTCGACCTGGTCAATTTGTTCCCTGATCAGCCACAAATCACCCGCACTCTATGGCTGGCCGCGCCAGAAGACCTTTTCAGGACTCGACGTATCCGAGTGGTTTGGGATTTCATTCCGGAAATCGTCGAAAAGAATCCACGGGTATCGCGGAGATAGCGACCGACTCAAACAGCAACGAAAAGCCGGGCCACATGCATGCGTCGAAGAAGTAACGACCGGCTCGGATTTACTTTGCGCGCTCACGCCCGACGCTGGGCGTATGAGGCAACTCAACAGTTTTTAACCCCGGACTCTAGCTGCGGTTCGGACTCTTACCGGCTACGAGGACAGCAATGCGGTTAAGCATGCTGTCCCCCGCTATTTCAAATTTTACGACCGTTGGAGATGCTGTCTGAACCATTCCACCGCTGATGTCGACGACTCTTCAAAATCATTCACGTAGGCATCGAAGTGTCCGCCCCTAAGCATGACGATCTTTTTAGGCTCCAGCGCATGCTCGTAGGCTTCGAGTGCGAGATCTGTCACCGCAAGTACGTCGTCTTGAGCAATGACCATGAGAAGCGGCGTTGGGCTAATGCGGTGAATGTAGGAGCCCGGCTCATATTCACTGAACATCTCGATCGAACGTAGTGTCACCTCATTGCGCCACGCTGGAGCACGCGCCTTGCTGGTCTCGGTGAACCAAACCCAACTGTCTGGCGTTGGCAGAGCTGACGAAGCGGACGGATCTTCGTCTACGACCGAAATCATCGCGGGGGGAGCACCCTTGAATCTTTCGCGTCGGTCGGTGTCAAACATGTCACGCACCCCGCCAATATAGTCGGCACGGATCAGCCTGCGGAAATTGCGGGACCCACTTGCCAATGGGACTTGCGAGACAACGCATTTAACTCGGCGGTCAAACGCCGCCACGACCAATACATGGGCACCACTGTAGCTGGAACCCCAAATGCCAATCCGCTCGGGATCTGTTTGCTCAAGCGTCTCTGCAAAGGTAATTGCATCACGGTAGTCACGTACCTGACGCCACGGGTCGATTTCCTGTCGCGGTTCGCCGTCACTGGCACCGAAGTTCCGGTTGTCATAGACGATCGAGGCCATCCCCGCGGCAGCAAAGGCCTCGGCAAAACGGTCAAGATACATCTCTTTAACCGCGGAAAAGCCGTGCGCCATCACGATGGTTGGCACCTTTCCCGTGACACCTTCAGGAAGGTAATGCCATCCTCGGAGCGTCACGCCATCTTCGGTCTTGAACTGAATGTCATTCCGCATGTAACTTATCCTCCTTACACGATTAGCAGTGCAGTCTAATACTGCCAAATTTTCAATACTCTTGGTACAACCCCTGTTACTGTTTTTATCGTTGAAACATTGCGACACTGCGCAATGATCCAGGTCGGACCATGCATACTGAACCATACTACGAAAAACTAACGTCTTCGTCCGTGGCGCATCCACCGGTCCATGACAGAATCATCTGTCGAGTCCAAATACTTCGATACTTCATCCAGCAGTCCGAGATGAAGTCCAGAGGATGAAGCAAGCTCTCTGGCCAAGCGCAGATCCTTGCGAACCACGTTAAGCAGTGCCGTAAATGCGGACTCGGTGCGAGCCCACGAGCCGTATTGCCGACGACACTCAGGTACGTCCACCGTCAGGAAGTTTCTACCTGTGCTCACATTGAGGATTGGCGCGGTCTGCTCGAACTTCGCACCATTCTTCTCCATAAGGTCGATCGCCTCCGCGGTCAGAAACATTGTAGCAATAGACAACATGTTATTGACGACCTTGACGACCTCAGCCGAACCGAGATCCCCGCAGCGAAAGAGGTTCGTTCCCATCGCTTTCATCACGGGCTCCACCGTATCGATGTCAGCCTGCTCGCCGCCCAGCATGATCGTTAGCGTTCCATCTTCCGCTCCAGGGATGCCACCGCTAATCGGGGCGTCAATCAGATGCGCCCCCGCTCCGATAAGTGGAGATTGAATTTTACGCAATGTATCTGGCAGTGTTGTGCCCATAACGCAAACGACTGGGTGATGTCCGTCAGGAATGCCGTGAACGATCCCCTCGCTTCCGACCGTCACATCGACAAGCTGCTCGTCGTTTCCAAGAAGCAGGACAATGACATCAGCGTTGCCACAGTCCTTTGCCGTTGTCGCAACAACAGCACCGGTCGTCTCAAATTCGCGCAGCACGGCGGGGTTACGGTCGCAGACGACGAGATGGAAGCCGCTTTTTTTAACACGCCGGGCCATCGGCGCGCCCATGTTTCCAACACCGATAAACGCTACGGTTTTGCTAGTCACGAGATCAAGATCCTTTGACAAAGAGGCCAATTTGATACCAACAAACCAAAATCCTTTCTGTTGAAAGCACTTCGAGAAGGCTGGCGGCCTACTACTCGGCGGCAAAGTGGTCAAACAGTTTTCAAAATAGAGCAGATCAATTTTCTCGTGCCGCGTTTATAAGATAGACAACCAGAGCGCGACGAATTTCGATGTTGCGCCATTATTCCCCGGATCATCACACGGGGCGACGCACAATTTTCAGTTCCGGAATTTGATTGTCCATTTTTTTCGCAAACCGAAAATAGCAGCCACGCACATTTGTTGTGCGATTTTGCGCCCACTCACGGGAGGTTGTATGGAGTCGAGCCGACAGTTCGGGAATGTCACAACGTGCTTTCGTTCAATGCAACCAAGACATGCAGAACGTCAGTGTGCTCCGGTCGGTCGCTGGCAATCCCATCGGCTCCGCTGGTTGGCCCCTTTCTGTGCATAAAAGCACAGCCGCTGTGCGCGCTTTCTATTTCGCTGCGTGGTAAAACATGGATAATCGAATTTCAAATTGGCGAATTTATAGATCGAGCAGGCTGGGTACGTAGTGAGCGACAAGCTTGGTTCATGTGATGGGCCGTGCGCGGGGTGCGAACTATGCGTCGAACTATCGAGACGTAGGCGGCACCGTGGTTCCGATGTCGCGACGCGTCTTTACTTACGACGACGCCAGGCGAGAGATTGATGACCCGCTACTGGTCTCCATTGACTTTCATGACGTTGCGTGCAGCGCGGAATTGGTCCTACGTTGAACACGACAGGAATTTCGCTGAGGAAGATCTCGTGAGCAAGCTTGCAGGCAAGGTGGCCGTCGTCACCGGTGCATCAAAGGGTATCGGAGCCGCTATCGCCAAGGCTCGCGCAGCAGAGGGTGCTTCGGCAGTCGTGAACTATGCAAGCAGCAAGGCAGGCGCCGATGCCGTTGTAGCTGCGACTATCGCGGCCAACGGCAAAGCAGTTTCCGTCGCTGGCGACGTTTCAAAGTCGGTGGACGCGCAAGGCATTGTCAACGCCGCCATCGAAACGTATGGTCGCCTCGATATCCTCATCAACAATTCGGGCATCTACGAGTTTGCGCCAATCGAAGAAATCACCGCGGAGCATTTCCGCAAACAGTTCGATACGAACGTACTCGGTGTGCTGCTCACGACGCAAGCCGCCGTAAAGCATCTTGGCGAGGGGGCGAGCATCATCAACGTCAGTTCGACCGTGAGTCGCATTACGCCGCCGGCGAGCGCCGTTTATAGTGGCACGAAGGGCGCTGTTGACGCGATCACCGGCGTGCTCGCGCGTGAACTGGGTTCGAGGAAGATTCGCGTGAACTCAATCAATCCAGGCGTCGTGGAGACCGAAGGCACGCACAACGCCGGGATCATCGGCTCCGAATTGGAAGCGTCGGCGCTCAGCCAGACACCGCTCGACCGTCTGGGTCAGCCAGATGACATCGCGTCAATCGCAGTCTTCCTCGCATCGGACGACGCGCGATGGATCACGGGCGAGCATCTTATCGCTAGCGGCGGCATGCGGTGATTCGCAAGGGACGCCACACTGAACGTCAACGAGGAGTGGGCCGCGATTTGAGCGTGACACACGTTTGAATGTCCGGTCCCGCGCGCGGGCGAATGACGTCTTATGGCCCGCAATCTGCCTCACGGGCGCCGACTGATGGCGAACAGTCGTGTAGGGATGGCTCTGTGATTGCGTCGCGTGGGGATGCATCGAGTTGGTGGAACACGTGGCCCGATTTACGCGTCGACCACCGGCGCAAACAGGATGGGTAACGGGCACCAATGAACCTAAAGGAGGATTCTCATGCCACTGGTACGTGTGACGATGATCAAGGGGAAGTCGCCCGAGTACATCAAGAAAATGTCAGACAGCATATACGAAGCGCTCGTCGAGGCTTATCAGATGCCCGAAAACGATTTGTTCCAGATCATAGAGCAACTTGAACCCGGCGATCTGATCTACGATCGTCGGTACGGGATCAACGGGCAGCGCTCCGACGATTTCATGATCATTAACATCGAGTCGGACGCGCGGCGTCGGGACGAAAAGGAGGCTTTCCTGGCGCGTCTTTCGGACAAACTTGCTGCTTCGCCGGGAATTGCACGTGACGATGTCTTCGTCCGCCTCTCCATGAACGCAGGTGCGGAAGACTGGTCTTTCGGTAGCGGTTGTCCCGCATCGAAAATGGTTGTCGACGCAAGCTGATCACTGAACCGTCTGCCGCTCGGTTTGTATTGATCTCGGACGTCGATGTGCAGAATCCGGGCGGCACGATTACCACGCATTTATGCAGATGATCTGTGCGTCGGTAAATCGCTCCTTCATCGAGTTCTCCTTGCCTCTAGTGCAGCGTTCCGTTCTGTTTGGAACTTAAGCGACTATTGGCGAGAATGACCTTCTGCAAGATGTCGCGCGTGCTTTTGGTCCAGATGAACGGCTTGGGGGCGGTGTTGTGGTGAGCCACGTATTCGTACCCACACTGTAGCAACGCCGAATCTCCGTAGGGTTCTTTGCGCCGACCAAGACGGTGGCGACCGCAGGGTGAGCCGCGACGAATTGCACGGCGGCTGTAGGCAGGGCCACGCTGAACTCATCGCAGACCTCCTCGACCGCTTCGACCTTGTCGATGATCGACTGAGGCGCATCGCTATAATCGAACAGTTTGTTGGGGCCTTTCGAGCCCCCCGCGAGAATTCCCGAGTTGAAAACCCCAGCCGCAATCACGTCAATACCGAGGCGCTCGCATTCGGGGAAGAAATGTGACGACGCTTCATCGTTGATCAGCGTGTACCGGCCCGCGATGAGACAGCAATCGAGAGGGAACTCGTTCGCCATATCGAGGACCGCAGCCGTTTCGTTCACACCGATGCTCACGGCCTTCACGGCACCACTTTCACGCAACTCGCGTAGGGCCTTGAATCCGCCGTCCTGCAGTTGGGTCCAATATCTGTCATTGTCGTCACCGTGAGATAAGCGGCCGGTGTCATGGACGTGGATGATGTCGATGCCATCGATCCCGAAGCGCTGCTGGCTGTCTTCGAAAGATCGCATGATCCCATCATAGCTGTAGTCAAACTCGTCTACGAAAGGCAGTCCGTCGATCCATTCGATGCCGAAAATCACCTTGTCTGTTTTCCGGGCACGTCTCCTCGTCTTAAGGACCCGTCCGACCTTCGTGCTTATGACAACGTCACGGCGCAGTTCCTTTGCGCGCAGGAAATGCCCTAGAAAATGTTCTGTTCGCCCGTTCCCGTAGCCAGGTGCTGTGTCGAAATAGAGCCCCCCTCATCCGGCGCTGCCAGAATTGTTTCTTCGAAGTCGTCGTAGGTCGTGCGGGCGCCGAGACCGCTCAATGGGACAGTACCCATCGCCATTCGGCTAACCAGAAGATTTGAATTGCCCAGCTTCCGCTTCGCCAATTGTTTCATTTCTGGAACTCCTTCATATTATTGGTATAGATCGCCTTCCCCCGCGTGCCGAACAATGAGGAAGTCGCCGCCGATGCTCCGAATGTAAGAAAGCGCCTTCTTGAAATTTGCAAAACCTCTCCTCCTCTTTGTTATCCTTCCTTTCGCTCGAACCTCGCGACAGCCGTTGCGGCGCTGAATACCCGTTACGATAGTCAAAAAAAGTAGACCTTTTGGTTTCGTCCCCCGAGAAATGCATGGACGCTGCACGCGTTCGAGCCAGCGTGTGGCCTCCAACGCGACGACTCGCGCTAACGATTTGGCGACGTAGTTGGCTTGACGCATCCTGCAATGTCCACCCACCGGGCTTTCGACGCGTGGACACTGTGATGTTATTTCATTTTGGAGAGTGCCGGCGCCACGTCGCGCGCGAGTCGGCGCATGGTTTCCCATTCGCGATGGCGGTTGCGGCCACTGGCGTCCATTGAGGCCAAAAGAAGCGTACCGAACGGGCCGACATTCTCGCGAAGCGCTGCGAGTTTCTCTATCACGGTTCTAGAAGAGCCGTAAATCACCTGGTTTTTCGTCAAGTTCGCGACGGTCAGGGTCTCGTCGGAATCGTTCGGGTTTTCCTTTAGGATGATGGTGTAGTTCGCGCGCCGCATGACCTCGATCAGGTAGGCGAAGTAGTGGTAATTTCCGCCTTTCGAATCCATCACCCACTCCAACGCCTGCTCATCAGTTTCCGCCACAACCACGTTGCGGGCGACGCGCCAGTCGTCGCCAGAGGCCTTGCGACCGACTCGCATCCCTCCACGTATTTCTTCCAGTGGCTGCCAACAATGCACTCAGCACAGAAATTCGCGCTAACGCCGATCCAGCCTCTTTCACCGGCCGTCTTCAACCGGCAAATCACCAATCCCGCTACCGCTCGGGCTAAACTTAGACCAACCAGTCTCCGCGCTTCCCGAGGGGTTCACGGGCGGTTTAAGGTCATTTATTTACAACAGACATCGTTAATTCAACTGCGACAGCAGTCTACATTCAACTTGACGAGGTGACCTGCGGAAACCTCGCCACGGGTGCATCAGAATCGATGTCGAATCCCAGCAATCACTGTGTTGCCCGTGCCGAGATCGCTGACCTTATCGTACGAATACGCCAGATAGGTATCGGTGCGCGCCGAGAGCAGATAGTCGTACGCGATGCTCGCCGTATTATGGTAGACGTGGGGTGCCCGCCCGTACGTGATGTAATCTCGCGCCCAAGACACCAGGATATTGTTGAACGGATTGATGCGGATCGTCGCACCGATCTGGCCAATGTTGTCCTTTCTCGCGACGCCGCCATTGTTGGTGCGCTGGTACTCAGCGTAAAGCTTGATCCACGTAAAGTCATAGCTGGCCGCAGCGTGCACCGTCAACTGATCCGACGCCGCACCGAGATTCGCTGCGGGCGCGTTCGGATAGGTTGGAATCTTGATTCGCTCCATTCCCGCAGTCGCCGCGAACGCATTGTTCGTGTAGTCCAGCATGGCCAGAACGTTATTGGTTCCCGGAGCACCGGCGACGTTGCCGAAACTGTATGCAAGTGTCGTGCTCAAGCCTTTCGCGACCGGGCTTTGGTAGATCACGGCATTGCTCATTTCGTCGTCGCCGGCCAACGCACGACCGTAGGCGGCGAGGTAAGACTGCACGATAACCGGGTTCAGCGTAATGCTACCGCTGAACGGATTGAAACGTGCCTGCGCGAGGAACAGCGGATTGGCCTGCTGACCAAAGGTCACAGTGCCAAACGGGCCCGACAGGCCAACGTATGCGTTATAGGAAAAGAAACTGTCGTGCGTCGTGCGTCCGGCCTGGCCGTTCTGGATGAGGACGTAGGATTGCAAGTCGAAGATAGCGTGCACGCCGCCACCGAGATCCTCGTTCCCCTTCATGCCCCAGAACGACGAGGTTAACCCACCGTTGCCGACTTTCGCTGTCGAAGCTGTCGCGCCCGACACTTTAGTGGAGCCGACGAACGAGTCGAGCGCGCCGAACAGGTCCACCTGACCACCCGAGCTTTGCGCTTGAGCGCTCGCGCAGAGGACCGCACTTCCAATCATCAATACCCCAATTTTTTTCATCGAGCCTCTTCATTGGCCGGTCATCTCGCGCATATGAAACTTCGCCAGTTTCACGACCATTTACAATATTTAGTTAATCAAACTTATTAGGAAAGAAGAATCGTTCGACATTTTCCGACAGCCGTCACCTAGCTCGATTCCCTACTGGTCTCCGGCAAAAAACGACAGAAAATCAACGAACCTACCGCGCCGATGAAGCCGAACGCTACCGCGAACTCGATACCCAGTCCAGTCGAACGCGCAACCACGAGTCCCAACAGCGGTGCGCCTCCTCCGCCGATCGCACGACCAGTGGAGTAAACGAAGTTCTGCGCAGTGGCCCGTATTTCTGTCTGAAACAGCTCGCCGATCCAGACTCCTTGGATACCTAGATAGCTGAAACCGATCTGCAGCGCGAGATACGACAGCACGATCGCCGAGAGCCAGTCGATTCCCGGAGCAGCGCCATGCGGTGTCGAATGCCCAGTCATACTAAAGTAGAAGTACACATAGGCAAGCACGCCGAACGCCGAGCTGAATGTGTAAGCCCAGCGCCGGCCTTTCCAGTCCGACAGGATGCCGCTGAGCGGATACGCGACGCCGGCAGTTATACTGGCGACCATCCCCAAACGTGCCACTTCGGCAGCCGGGAGATGAAAGGATGTCTGCCACATCGCCGGTGAATAGGTGACCACCGCGTAGCATCCGTAGAAGCCGAACGACAGCATCAACGTGCACCACACGACGCGCAGGCCAGTTCCACCACGCAGCGCTTCGGCCAGGCGCAGCGGGATCTGCTGCGTCGACGCGATACCTGTGACGAGCGCATCGCGAGCCGCTAGCCAGGCACGGGACTCAGGCATGAAGACGCGCACGAATCCGGCCAATATCGCCGCGCAGCCCAGATAGCCGAATGCCCAGCGCCACGCATCGCTACCGTACGCGGCCACGCAGAATGAATACATGGCAGCTGCGCCCCAGATGCCTACGAGAAACATCGACTGCAGCAGACCGCTCATCAGCCCCCGACGCCCGCCGCGCGCTGGCAGCGCTTCATTAACGTAGGCGAACGCAATTCCCGCCTCACCGCCGATGCCGACTCCTGTCAAGATCCGGACGATCATCAGCGTCCAGTAGTCAGTTGCGAACGCTGTTAACAACGTAAAGATGCCGAACATCGCGACGGTCAGCGTCAGTCCGAGCCGACGTCCAAAGCGATCTGCGATCCGCCCGAATATCAACCCACCGACGATACCAATCACGTAGCTGCACGCCTGGATAATCGAGATATCGACCAGGGAGACGCCGAAGTGGTGGGCGAGTGGCACCATGAAGAACAGAAAAATCGCGAAATCCGCCCCATCGAACACCGTGCCGAGAAACGAAAACAGCAAGATGAGCACGCGCTCTCGTGACGTGTACGCATTGGCGACGCCGCGGGAAGCGGACGTCGCGTTGTCCATCGTCTTGGAGAACATTTAGCGAGCCCCTCGCGGATTGATCCAAGGCATCCTGCGAGAGGTGCGCCCTGCTCGATTTGAGATCGCAGGTCGCCGCAGAGCCAGAGGCCATGAGGTCGAGGTTCTGCCCGTTACGTGCTCCATGGTCGTCTCCCGTATTTTCATTTTTGCCACCGCATCGTCGGCCGGCGACATCGTTGATAATCAGTCCGCTGCGGTAACCCTTTGGCTTTGCTCACCCAATCCGGCAATGCCAAGCCTGACCTGGTCGCCAGGCTGCAGGAAGACCGGCGGCTTGCGGCCAATGCCTACGCCGGGAGGAGTACCGGTCGCGATCACGTCGCCGGGAAGCAGCGTCATGTAGCGGCTCAGATAGGCGACAAGCTGCGCGACCGAAAAGATCATCGCCTTGGTATTGCTCTGCTGCATCCGCTTGCCATTGACCTCCAACCACAGGTCGAGCTTCTGCGGATCAGGAATCTCATCGCGGGTGACAAGCCAGGGTCCGATCGGACCGAAGGTGTCGCAGCCCTTGCCCTTGTCCCACTGCGACGATTGCATCTGATACGCCCGCTCTGAAACGTCGTTCAACACGCAATAGCCCGCCACGTGATCAAGCGCGTCAGCCTCGGAGACATATTGCGCCCTGGTGCCGATGACCACACCGAGCTCCACCTCCCAATCCAGCTTGCACGCGCCGCGCGGGCGGACGATGTCGTCGCACGGCCCCATGATGCAGCTGGTGGCTTTCATGAATACCACAGGCTCTTCGGGAATCGGCATTCCCGCTTCCTTTGCGTGATCAACGTAGTTCAAACCGATCGCAATGAATTTCTGCACGCTATTCCACGGAGTGCCCATGCGCGGCTCGCCACTCACAAGAGGCAAATCGTCGATGTGGATCTCCCGCAAACGGTGCAGGCCCGACGGCGAGAGGTCTGCTGGACTGAGATCGTCCACCATCCCGGAAAGGTCACGGATTCGACCGAGTGCATCGATCATCCCGGGCTTTTCCTGTCCCACGTTTCCGTATCGACACAGTTTCATCTGTCATCCTCAATAAGTTATCAGAACGGCGATCGCCACGATTCGTCGTCATTCGCCGGCGCCACTCGCTTGTGCCACTGTTAGGCGAGCGGGTTTGCAGCGTCGCGTTGTTTTAGGTATCGTTGTTACCTAAATACTAAGATGGTGTGAATCGAGGTGTCAACCAGAAAGGGGCTGTCGTTTACCCCTGTCGCGAGTGCTCCGGAAAACTCGAGCCCAGTTTGTACGGACCCCGTGCGGCGAAAGCCACCCACCCTGCTTCACACATCCGTTCGTTGCTTGTCAGATGTCGTCGATCAGGGCAGAATTTCAGCCCGATGTCGTTCCTCGGCGGCTCATCGCTACATCCGCGACACAACCCACTTTCCGCATCTGGAGCCACCTTGATGAAAAGCGCAGCAGACACTGTCACCTCCGCCAACAAAAGAGCGGCGACCAGAAAGGCGGGAACTGCCAGCCCAAACGCGTCCGAAAACCATTCTCATGCTGGAGATGCGCTGATTACCGTCGAGCGGACGATGCGTATCATCGAAATGCTCGCCGATTCTCGCGACGGCTTGTCCGTCACCGAAATCAGCAGGCGTCTGGAC
>NZ_WOEZ01000010.1 GCF_013177735.1 Paraburkholderia elongata
TGTCAACCATCAGTCACTGGCTCGGTCACGCCAGCATCAACACCACCAATCGTTACGCAAGTGCCGACCTGGAAATGAAGCGTCAAGCAATTGCTCGCGCAGGAGTCGCTAATCCTATCAGGCCAAACGCTTCATGGCGTCGCGACACTTCCGTGATTGAGTGGCTTGCTGCGCTTTAGGGGCGATCTAATGGGGAGTCCGGTCGCTCGGACTCCTCTACCTGTAACCGCTTCCATTGGCGACTCCACATTACTGAACTCTCGACATTAGTCAAGTAACGTTATGTGTAGCATTAATCGACGACGAAGGGGTGTACCAGCCCAGCGAATCGAGCTTCCAGTGCGTGCTGCGCGAGCATGGGCCGACCCAACACCGAGGCCATGCCAAAGCACCGCGCAAGAACCGTCCGCCAACCACGCATGTAGCCATCGCACCGCGCCAGTTGCGATGTTGGGACATGACGTACTTGCCTGCCGAGATCGTTGGGCGCTGGATTTACTTGTGCCTGATTCTGGACGTGTACAGCCGCAAGATTGTGAGCTTCGAGGTGCACGACAGTGACGACGCCGACCATGCGGCGCACCTGGTCAAGCGCACGGCGCTGGCCGAAGGCACCAACGCCATGACGGCCAAGCGTGTGCCGCACGGTGACAACGGCTCGACACTCAAAGCCACGACCGTCTTGGCGATGCTGAACCGGCTGGGCGTTAAGCCGTCGTACTCCCGCCCGCGCGCGAGAGCAATGACAATGCTTACGTCGAAAGCCTGTTCCGCACGGCAAAGTATCGGCCGGAGTTCCCCGACAAGGGCGTCGCCAGCCTCGACGAGGCTCGCGCTTGGGCTTCGCGTTTCGTGCATTGGCTCAACCACGATCACCGGCACAGCGGCATCCGCTACGTCAGCCCCGCACAACGTCATGCGTGTGAAGACGCCACGATCCTCGCCGCTCGTCACGAGGTATATCTCCAGGCCCGTGAACGAAGTCCGCGGCGCTGGTCGGGCACCAGGCGGAACTGGGCACCCATCGGCGCGGTGACCC
The DNA here is from genome assembly GCF_013177735.1 of Paraburkholderia elongata. Lineage (GTDB taxonomy): Bacteria > Pseudomonadota > Gammaproteobacteria > Burkholderiales > Burkholderiaceae > Paraburkholderia > Paraburkholderia elongata. Next base: position 1,040 of record NZ_WOEZ01000010.1, read on the forward strand.
TGAACCCCGAACGTGATTCCATCGTCAAGACACATTCTGGAGCGATATACAGCCATTGGCCGCATGACCGAAGGTCGAGTGGCCCGAGGGAACTGCCCCCTCAGGCTCTCACAGATCCGTACGTGAATCTCTCGATTCATACGGCTCCTCGTGTCCGCCGTTCTTCGAAACAGAAATCCCAGTGCGCGAACAGTTGGGGAAGACTCTCCCGACATCGTTTGAGCCATGCCCAAGATCGTCGTTTGTGTCCCCTCAGCCGCTTGTACTTGTTGCGCGCCCACCCGCCAAGCCGTAAGTCTATTCTGACCAGGAACCGTTTTAGCGGCTCCGGATAGAAGGCACCGTAGTAATTCACCCATCCCCGTACCATTGGGTTTATGCGCCGCGCCAACTCGCGCAGTGTCAATGAGGTACTCCGATTAAGACTCATGCTTCGGATGGCCTGAGACATACGCTTCAGCGCCTTTTGACTCACCGCGGGTCCGAAACCCGTGAACAACTGCCCCGCTCGGTCTTGCACTGTCCGAGCGTGAAAGCTGAAACCAAGGAAGTCGAACTTAGTGTGGGTATGTTCCTCTCGACGTCGTCCATCTCTGCAGTAAACCAAGCGCGTCTTTTCCGGGTGTAGCGAAAGCCCACAAGCGGTAAGCCGCGCCCGCAAGGCAGACAAAAACTTTTCCGCCTGCTGCTTCGTCCTGCAATGACAGACAACATCGTCGGCATACCGTTCAAACGGCACCTCCGGATGCTCAGTCTGAACCCATCGATCAAACGCGTAGTGAAGAAAGAGATTAGCCAATAGCGGACTGATCACTCCACCTTGCGGAGTGCCTCGATCCCGAGCAACCAGCTCCCCGGTTTGCTTCTGTACCGGACTCTCTAGCCAGCGTCTGATGTAGAGTCGTGCCCATGGCTCCGAAACGTGCTTTTCTACCGCACGCCTGAGAAGCCCGTGGTCGATGGTGTCAAAGAAGGATTTCAGGTCAATGTCGACTACCCAGTCGTAGCGCCAGCAGTTCCTTCTCGCTTGCGCAACAGCTTGCTTCGCCGATTTGTTAGGCCGATAACCGAACGATGATGAATGGAATATCGCATCGATTCCCGGCTCAACCAGTAACTTGACCGCCATCTGAGCCACTCGGTCAGTGATTGTCGGTACCCCGAGAGGACGAAACCCGTCCCCCTTCGGTATCAGCACCTCCTTGACCGGTTGAGGAAAGTAACTCCCCGAACTCATTCGATTCCACAGAGCGTACAGATTTCTCGCCAAACGATTGCGGAAGGTTTCAATACTCTCCCGGTCCACGCCCGGTCCGCCTTGATTGGCAGCCACGCGTTTCCAGGCTTCCCAGATCAATCGCTTGGGTATCTCGAACGACTTGGCGTCAACCCCGGAATCATCCCGCGTCGCAGTTGTTCCATGATCTCCACCAGACAAGGTCATGCCTTCGCTCCGGAAGTCATTACAACCCCTTCAACGCTACTACGCATGACTCCGCCCCTGTGCCTCGCATCGGTACTCTCACTCTCACGGGTTCTCCGCTTGAGTTTCTCCCTTGACATCGAGACGACAGGTTCCCAAGTTCCATATCCACGCCTGCAGAAAGGTCGCGCCACCTCTATGCCGGATGCCGTCAAACCCACCTTCAGGTTGCCGTTTGACTGATCCCGAGGCGTTGTCGAGTCCTCGGTTTTGACATCATTGCAATTATCGACACTTCTTCGATGGTTCACTTTCGTTCGCCTCCTTACTGCACACCTGACGGGATTCATCCCGCCTTTTCCACAGACGCTCACCACACCCGCTCTTAACGAGTGCAGCTCTGGGTGGTTTGGTATCACCGCCTGATCGGCGACACCGAGGGGCCGGCCCTCATCACGGATACAGCATGTACAGCGACGTACTATCGCTTTCCTTCTTGGCACACCGACAACTATCTTGTCACGTCCGGACAAGATAATTGTCGCCGCCCAGTCAACCGTTCTTGCTGCCGTGCTGCGTGACGCCGGCGCCGATCCCAAGCAAGTCCTTGCCGACGCGGGCTACCGGTCGGAAGCGACGTTCGAACAATTACGCGAGCATCCGGCCGAGCTGATCGTGGCGCTCGGACGCGAGGGCAAAAAGGACGTGAAGATCGATGCCAGCAAGCGGCCGCTGTGCGCCGCGATGGCTGAAAAATTCACGTCTGCCGAAACACAGGCCGCCTATCGCAAACGCAAATGGCTATCCGAGCCGCCAAACGCCTGGGTAAAAAGCGTGCTCGGGTTCCGCCAATTCAGCATGCGCGGACTGGCCAAGGCCCAGGCCGAGTGGAAGCTCGTCTGCACGGCGTTGAACCTGCGCCGAATGGCGAAAATGATGTACGCGTAAGCCCGGAAAGGGGGGCCATTTCAAGCAATTTCGTCGTCGACCAAGCCATTCTTTGGTAGGTCGGCGCGCCAAACCGAAAGCGGTCGCGATGCCGGACGCCGCAGCGTCCCCGCTGTCAGCTCAAAACTCGTCTGCCGCGCAGACTCCTAGTATCTGAATCCAATTCTGCGAGCGAGCCATCTGCGCCTAGCTGCTGCCGTGCCTTTCCCCAATATTCCTGGGAGCGCCCGTCCGGACTTCCTTCTTTCTCCCAAAGATAGAACGCGAGCGTACGAATTTGCTCCTCGGTAACAGGTACATCCATTTTCAATCTCCCAAAAAATACCTTCAATTCATGCGTGGTCCGCGACAACCGCTAACCTCTTTGTTGGTAACGACGGTTTGCTGCGATTCGCGCGACTACTGGCACCAAACGAGGGTTCAACACAGGAATTGAGCCAGCACGACTTTCAGCTCGAGCAACTATTGCATCAATGGTGACTCGTGCGACCGCGCGTTGTGCCCGCCTCGCGAAGTGCTTCAGTCGACGGTCGCTGACCGGATGCCGCGCCCATACTAGCGCTGCGAACCAACCGATTACCGTCCATCCGAGCAGGATGTTCACCATGGTCACCGCAAAGGCGTCTTCGCGTTCTCTTGCGTCTGCAATCATTGCAGGCACCAGATAAAGCATCAGCGCACCTAGGAACGCTGCACCCTCAATAATCTTCAGCATTTCGACACCTCGCTACAGCCTTGGTCAGTTGACGAACTTCAGATTAGTGGCCTGCGTACACACGTCCGACAGAGGTAGTAGCTGCAACGAGCAACGCCGCAAGAATTTTGCTTTTCATGATGCAATCTCCAATCCGATTCCAGGAGCGCCGCAAGTCCGGTGAGACGCGCGCCGCTTACAGGAATCAGTTTAGATGCGGCCTATCTTTTTTCTAGACCGATAGCGTGAAATCACTATTGCAAAAGGCCAAACAATGGCGCTCCCTACCGCCCATCGCAGGTTCGCGGGTATCCCTATGCTGGAGGAGGTCTTCGCACTGTCCCCTGCGCGCCAATGACTGCAGAAGCGTATGCTGCTGTAAGTCATCAGGAGACGACCATGACCCTTGCTGGCAAGACACTATTCATGTCTGGTGGCAGTCGCGGCATCGGACTCGCGATTGCACTCAGAGCCGCACGCGACGGCGCGAATGTCGTGATTTGCGCAAAGACTGCCGACCCAGACCCGCGTCTCGAGGGGACGATTTATACGGCGGCTGCAGCTGTTGAAGCTGCTGGCGGCAAGGCGCTCCCGCTTGTTGTGGATATTCGCGACGAAGAACGCGTGAAAGCCGCAGTTGCCGAGACCCTTGGGTTGTTCGGTGGCATCGATATCCTCGTCAACAATGCCAGCGCCATTCGACTGACCGGCACGCTTGACACACCCGTCAAACGGTACGACCTGATGCATGGGGTCAATGGCAGAGGAACGTTCGTGTGTGCACAAGCGTGTCTGCCTCACCTCCTCAATTCGTCGAACCCGCACATCCTTACGCTGTCACCGCCACTGGTCAGCGACGCGAAGTGGTTTAAGGATTTTCCGGCATACGCCATCGCAAAATACACGATGAGCCTATTCACGCTGGCTCTTGCCGGAGAGTTCAAAGACCGAGGTGTCGCAGTCAATTCGCTATGGCCCCGAACAGCTATCGCGACCGCTGCTGTGCGAAACGAGATTGGCGGTGCGGAAATGATTGCAGCATGTCGCAAGCCCGAGATAGTCGCCGACGCGGCCCACTATATCCTGACGCGCCCGGCCAAAGAGTGTTCGGGAAATTTCTTCCTCGACGACGAAGTCCTGCTGGCAGCCGGTGTGCGCGACTTTGCACAGTACGACGTGCAGGCTGGGGCTGCATTGCAAGCGGATTTCTTTGTGGAGGCCTTGCCGGGCATGTTGGCGGCGGACAATATGACGAAGCGTACCTCCCGCAACCCACTCCTCTAAAAAGTTAGGGTGTGCGGAAACGGACGCAGTTACGTGCGCTAGAATCGCTAACTTCGTTGACCTGGCCGAGTAATTCTGAAGTGCGCGGTCGCGCGATTCGCTGGCCGCACAATGAGCGCAGGCTAGCCGCCGAGCACCGAGTCTAACGAACTGAAGTCACAACGCCGACGGGACACCTTGACCACACCGGAAGCAACGCGGAAACCGTCCCTGAAACCGATTGTAAAACTAGGCGCGACTGCTACCTGGAGCTGCTATCCTGAGAACCTTAGCAGCCGCGAAACCAAGCCGGACAAGGCTCACCGGCCATCTGCCGCGAGTCCCTGATTCGCCACCAGTTGCAAGAGAAAGCCGCTGATCCACAAGGTCAGCGGCTTTTTTGTTTTGGCTTTCCAAACAGCAACTTCAAGGAGGGTTCTTGATGACGTTCCGTACCGCCGCGCTTGCCGTGGCCACCGCATCCGTCGCGCTTGTCACCGCCGCATCATCGCTTTGCGCTAACGCCCAAACGCCGCCCGACAGTCAGTGGCGCGCCAGTCCGATCACGCTTCCGACGTTGCTGCAGGACGGCTACAAAATCGTCGCCGTCGTAAACGGCGCTCGTGTCAATGCCGGCTCGGCCGATACGATTTTCGTTCAGCGCGATCAGAGCGCCTTCAAATGCATCGACCCGTCGCCGGCCGATGCGAAAGCCAGGGCTGCGTGCTTCGAACTGGTTCAGCCGTCGGGCGCCGCGCCTGAATCCAAATAAGCGGATGACTTTGCAGATGCGAGCCATCGGCTTTAACGCTCGCAACAAAAAAGGAGCTGGCTTGCCAGCTCCTTCGCAATCTCTTCTCCCGGTCCTGCTCCAACTAAAACAGGCAAGCCCCGCGCTCAGCGATCCACCAACCGGCTGAGATTTCCGCGCACCCGTTGCAGCAGCGCGATGAGCTGCTTCGCTTCTTCGTCGGTAAAACCGTTCAGCGCTTCGAGCGCGATTTCATCGCCCACTTTGCGGGCCTTGCCGAGCGTGCGCTCGGCCTTCGGCGTCATACGCACCTGGCGCTCGCGGCGATCCTGCGGATTGGGCGTGCGCTCGATCCAGCCGCCCTCTTCCATACGGTCCAGCAGACGTCCCGCCGAAATCGGCGCGACTTCGAGCAGGTCCGCGAGTCGCGCCTGGTTGACGTCGCCGTAATGGGCGAGGTTGGCCAGCACGCGGCACTGCGCGCGCGTCAGATCGACCGATGACTTCGCGAGATCGTCGAAACGCTTGCCTGTCAGGCGGCCGACGTCGGAAATCAGAAAGCCGAAGCGTTCTTCGAGTTGGATGGTCATGCCCGGATTATACGAAAGGCTTTCGTTTGTCATCGTCGAAACGGGTGCAAAACCGGCGCAGCGTGCGCAATTCAGGCTCCGCATAAATCCTGGTGGGCGGATGCGCTTGCAGCCAATATAATAAGCATGCTTACTATCTCGAAGATCCCCCTCCCCATGTCCTCCGACTCCCCGTCGACGAGTGCCGCCGCCCCGCTCAACCGGCCGATGATCACCATCTCGATCATGCTCGCGACGCTGATCCAGACGCTCGACAGCACCATCGCCAACGTCGCGCTGCCGCATATGCAGGGCACGCTGTCGGCGTCGCAGGATGAGATCACGTGGGTGCTGACCTCGTATATCGTCGCGGCCGCGATCGCCACGCCGCTGACCGGCTGGCTGTCCGACCGGCTGAGCATCAAGCGGCTGCTGATCTTCTCGATCGGCGGCTTCACGGTGGCCTCGGCGCTGTGCGGCTTGTCGGAAACGCTGACGCAGATCGTCGCGTCGCGTTTGCTGCAGGGGATTTTCGGGGCCTCGCTGGTGCCGCTGTCGCAGTCGATCCTGCTCGACATCAATCCGCGCGAAAAGCAGGGCCAGGCGATGGCGGTGTGGGGCATGGGCGTGATGGTCGGACCGATTCTCGGGCCGACGCTCGGCGGCTGGCTCACCGATAGCTACAACTGGCGCTGGGTGTTTTTCATCAACGTGCCGATCGGCGCGTTTGCGCTGTTCGGCGTAGCGACCTTCCTGCCTGCGCGTGAACCGAAGCACGACGCGAAGTTCGACGCGTTCGGCTTTGCCACCCTGGGTCTCGCCATCGGCGCGCTGCAGGCGATGCTCGACCGCGGCGAGCAGCTCGACTGGTTCGGTTCGCATGAGATCGTCATAGAGGCGCTGGTCGCGGCGATCAGCTTCGCGTTCTTCCTCGTGCATACGGCGACGGTCGGCAAGAAATCGTTCTTCAAATATGAGTTGCTGAAGGACCCGAACTTCGCCACCGGCACGTTCTTCATCTTCGTGATCGGCGCGGTGATGTATGCGACGCGCGCATTGCTGCCGCCAATGCTGCAGAACCTGATGAACTATCCGGTCGCGACCACGGGTCTCGTCACGGCGCCGAGCGGCGCGGGGACCATGGTCGCGATGCTGTTTGCCGGGCGGCTATTGAAGCGGATCGATGCGCGGCTGTTGCTGCTCGCCGGCTTCCTGATCTCGGCGTTCGCGCTGTGGCAGATGATGCATTACACGATCGTGCTGTCGGCATCGGACATTGTCTGGCCTGGCGTGATCCAAGGCTTCGGCCTGGGCCTTGTGTTTGTGCCATTGAGCGCGCTGACCTTCTCTACGCTCGCGCCCGAACTGCGTGCGGACGGCACCGCGACGTACAGCCTGATGCGCAATATCGGCAGCAGTATCGGCATTTCGATCGTGCAGACATTGATGACGCGCAACACACAGGTCTCGCATGCTGACCTCGCGGCGAATATCACACCCTTCAATCCGGCGATCCAGCCCATGCTCAACAGCGGTTCAAATTACGACCTGGCGGCGCTGAACGCGTCGATTACGCAGCAAGCGTCGATGATCGCGTATCTGAACGACTTCAAGCTAATGTTCCTGGCCACGCTGCTGGTCATTCCGCTGCTGCTGTTGATCCGCCCAGCGCGCCAGGCACCGGATGCTTCTGTGGCGCATGCGGCGATGGATTAAACGCGATGAAGGAGTCAAGCGGGAGCGGTGGCGCACTCGCGTCACGCTCACCCCTCGATTCTTCCGCGCGTCACGCCCAGCAACCCCGCCATCGCCTCTCGCGCCGCCACGGCATCACGGTCGCGGATCGCTTCGAACACCGCCGTGTGTTCGGCCAATGATGCGTTGAACACATCCGCGCGTTTCGCATTCAGGCGTAACTGCGCTTCCAACGTTCGCTCGATCAGCGTGCCGAGCGGAATCAGCAATTCGTTGCTGCATGCCGTCAGCACGCTCAAATGAAACTGCAGATCGGCACGGACCCATTCATCGACATTGCGCGCCGCGACCATCGACGCATGCGCTGCGGCCAGCGCGTTGAACGTGTCGTCCATATGCGAGGCCGCCGCCAGACCTGCCGCGTACGGCTCGATCATCTCGCGCATTTCCTGCAACTTGAGCGCGAAGGCCATCGGCTCGGCGACGCGCGAGTACCAGTCGAGCACATCGACATCGAGCAGATTCCAGGCGTGTTTCGGCCGCACCCGCGTGCCCACCCGCGGACGCGACTCGATCAGTCCTTTCGACGTCAGCGTACGCAGCGCCTCGCGCAACACCGTGCGGCTCACGCCGAAGGTGTCCATCAACTCCGCTTCACGCGGCAGGATCGAGTCGGGCGCGTAGTCGCCGCGCAGAATCGCGGTCGCCAGCAGATGGGCGACGCGCCCATGCAGATCGTGCTGAATAGCTTTCTCCCTGCAGCCTCTCGGCGCTATTGATATCGGACCTGAGCCCGGAATGGATGGCGATTATCCAGCATCTCGACCTTGACACCCACTGCTTCGCCTCAGTCCCAGGTAGCCACCACCTGACCACCCATCGGCCAATATTTGGCCAATAGTACTATTAATAGTACTTAACCGCGCTTTTGTTGTAGCATGTGAATCCTCGAAATTGGCCGCACACGCAGGCGCCCAGGCCGCAAGGAGACGCACACCATGAAAATCACCAAGCTCGAAACCTTCATCGTTCCGCCGCGCTGGTGCTTCCTGAAGATCGAAACGGACGAAGGCATCGTCGGCTGGGGCGAGCCGGTGGTCGAAGGCCGCGCGCATACGGTGGCGGCTGCCGTCGAGGAACTGTCCGACTATCTGATCGGCAAAGACCCGCTGCTGATTGAAGACCACTGGCAGGTGATGTATCGCTCAGGCTTCTACCGCGGCGGCCCGATCACGATGAGCGCGATCGCCGGTGTCGACCAGGCGCTGTGGGACATCAAGGGCAAGCATCATGGTGTGCCGATTCATGCGCTGCTCGGCGGCCAGGTGCGCGACAAGATCAAGGTGTATTCGTGGATTGGCGGCGACCGTCCGAGCGATGTCGCGAACAACGCGCGCGCCGTGGTCGAACGCGGCTTCAAGGCCGTGAAGATGAACGGCTCGGAAGAGTTGCAGATCATCGACACCTTCGACAAGGTGCAAGGCGTCATCAACAACGTCGCCGCCGTGCGCGAAGCGGTTGGGCCGAACATCGGCATCGGCGTGGACTTCCACGGCCGCGTGCATAAGCCGATGGCGAAGGTGCTGGCCAAAGAACTCGACCCGTACAAGCTGCTCTTCATCGAAGAGCCGGTGCTGTCGGAAAACGCGGAGGCCTTGCGCGACATCGTCAACCAGACCAACACGCCGATCGCCTTGGGTGAACGTCTGTATTCGCGCTGGGACTTCAAGCACATTCTGTCGTGCGGCTACGTCGACATCATCCAGCCGGACGCGTCGCACGCGGGCGGCATCACCGAGTGCCGCAAGATCGCGTCGATGGCCGAGGCGTACGACGTTGCGCTCGCGCTGCACTGCCCGCTCGGCCCGATCGCTTTGGCCACCTGCCTGCAGATCGACGCGGTGAGCTACAACGCGTTCATTCAGGAACAGAGCCTGGGTATTCATTACAACCAGGGCAACGACCTGCTCGACTACATCAAGAACCCCGAAGTCTTCAAATACGAAGACGGCTTCGTGTCGATTCCGCAAGGCCCGGGCCTCGGTATCGAAGTGAACGAAGAGAAGGTACGCGAGATGGCGAAGGTCGGCCACCGCTGGCGCAATCCGGTGTGGCGCCACGAGGATGGCAGCGTCGCGGAATGGTGATTGTGTAACGGCTTAACGGCTTGATGGAGCGCCGCCTGCGGGCGGCGTTTTCTTTCCGGCGCCCGGCGCGCGCGTTACGGCGGCGTGACGCGCACGCCGTCGCAGTTACGTAACATCACGGACCGGAACGGCCCGAAGTTGCACTTCCCAGCCTTTTAAACACCCCGCCCCGCATTGCGCAAAGCCTTATCCAGAAAGGCTTTCCCGCCGTTGGTTCGGCATCAGACATACGCATGGCCCGCTCCTTGCTCAAATGCATTCAAACAACACATGCATCGGGGAACATCATGGGCGAATTCCTTCCAGACTATCTGCTCCGCGAACAGGCCGCCGTCGGCGCGCTGGTGGTGTTCGGCGTGCTTCGCATCATCGGCGCGATGCTCGCCTATGAACGCGGCTGGCGCATCTCCGTGGTCGAAAAATGCTTTATCGCTGCCGCGGTGCTGTACTGCCTGCCGCAGCTCTTCGATCTGCTGACGCATATGTACGGCTCGCGTGCCGCAGGCGCGGAACTGGAAGGCAAAGCAGCGGGCTGCGCGATCGCGCTCTTCTGCGCGCCGATTCTCGGACATCGGCTCGGCCTCGAATAATCCGGCTGATCGAACGGATGCTCACCATGCGACTGGGAAAGAGACCTGCAAGGCCCCCGAAGCCCGCAAAACCCGCTTACCGCACCGGCGACGTCGTGACGCTCAAGTCCGGTGGACATCCAATGACGGCCACCTGGACCGGGCCGGTGCTGTTCGCGCCGGGCAACTGGCTGATCTGCCAGTGGTTCGGCGACGACGGCGAACTACAGCAGGAGATGTTTCCGGAAGAGACGCTGGAACGAGCGCACAACGCGCTCGCCGCCTAGAGTGCAGCAACGGATAGCCGGCCACCGCCGAGCGACCGTGTGTATTGCGCCGCACGCTTTTGCTGTGCGGCGCTTTTTTTAATCTCAGCCCAACGCAGCGAATGCCGGCACGCTGTGCGACAACACCGCCGCTGCGACGAACACGCCGATGATCGCCAGCGCTTCCAGATACAGCACGTTGACGAAGGTGTGCGCGTCCATCGTCGAGGCCGTGCGGCGCAAGCGCGGCAGCGCCAGGAAGCGGTTGAGTCCGCCGAGCACCAGCGCGAGCGCGACCAGCGTAAGCTTCAGCGTCAGCACATGGCCCCACGTGCTCATCTCGATCGCTTCGAACGAGCCGCCCGAACCGCGCACGGCATTGAAGATGCCCGTCAGCAGTACCAGTCCGACCGCCGCCAGCGATACGTTCGACACCTGCGTCGCCGTGCGGATCAGCATCCCACGGGCGGTGGACGTGCCGAGCGCGGGCAATACCGAGAGCCCCGCCGCCATCGCCAGGCCGCCCCAGACGCCCGTGACCAGCACATGCAGCGTCTGCATGCCGATCGCCGCCGAGACGGGGCCGGCATCGGCCGCGTGCCCAAGCGACGCCTTGCCCGCCGCAATCGCGATCACCGCGAGCCACAGCAGCGCATTGCGCAGCATGCCCGTATGGCTGGCCATGGCCGTGCCCAGCAACACCAGCGCGCCGGCGAACGCCACGCTCCAGCCGTAACCGACATGGGTTTGCGTCAATACGGTCGGCACCACGCCGATGGCCGACGGCAACGCGACGCCACTCATCGACGCCGCCTGATACAACAGCCAGCCGAGATCCGCGAGCACAAGCACGACGGTGGCTATCAGCATCGACCGTTGCGCGCGCAACCAGGCCGGCCGCGCAGGGTTGATCTTGGCCTGCGCGTCCTTGGCAAGCCACGCGCCGAGCAAGGCCGAACCGACGGCAAACGCAAAGGCGACATTCATGAGCGCGGCCATGGCGACCTGCCCGATCCACAGTCCGTCCATGCTCATTTGACGATGAACGCGAAGTTGCCTTGCGTGCGGTGGCCATCCGTGGCAACCGCAGTCCAGTGCACCGCATAGCGGCCGGCCGTCAACTGCGGCAGCGCCAGATGCATCACCTTTGCGTCACTTTGGTCGACTTGCGACGCAGCCGTCGCGGCCGGTTTGCCGCTCGCGTCGCTCAGTTCGATCCTGCTGAAAGCCGGCTCGAGCGGTTCGGTGAAACGGATCGTCACTTCAGTGGCGGCGGCCACTTCGGCGTTCGCCGCCGGCTCGCTCGACACCAGATGCGCATGCGCGAACGCCGTGAACGTCATGACCAGCGCGGCGGCGCCGAACGTCAACGCACGCTGCGCCGGACGGGAAAAATTGAATAGCTTCATGTAAGGCCGATAGCTTGTGGAAAGTAAACGGTGGACGTTGAGCCAGGGAGCGTGGGCGTCGGACAGACGCCGGCGCGCCCGGAAGTGTACGCTTCGATGGTCGGCGCGCGCGTCGGTTCAACCTGCTTTGTTATGCAAACCGACGGAAACGAGACTTGTACCCGCGGTCCCACAGACAAAATCGAGATGGCCGGCCCACTTGTCAGACGGTGGCGCGCGGCAAACTGTCGCATAGCTGTGACACCCGGAACCTTCTCTAATGTGGCAAATAGTCACCATCACCCTTCGATGATAGAATGCTGCGTCGCCGCAGCGCCGGCTGCCCTTCACACCGAGCCGCTCGAAGTTCGGTCAGGTCCCCGATTTTGATGGAGTTACGCGTGTCTTCAAGACGCATTTTCCGCCCGTTGCTTGCCCTTCTGCTGATCGGCTCCGCGGGTGTCTATAGCGCTGCGAAAGCGCAGACTCAACCGAAGGCCCCCGATACGATGGAAGCGCGCGTGCAAGGCTGCACGGCCTGCCACGGCTCGCATGGCCAAGGTACCGACAACGACTATTTCCCGCGTCTGGCGGGCAAGCCGGCCGACTATCTGTACAACCAGTTGCAGAACTTCCGCGAAGGGCGCCGCAAGTACCCGCCAATGAACTACCTCGTCACGTACCTCTCGGACGACTACCTTCACCAGATCGCCACGTACTTCTCGCAGCAACGCCCGCCCTACCCGGCGCCGGCCAAGCCGACCGTGTCGGCGGCCATCGTTGCGCGCGGCCAGCAGATCGTGCTGAACGGCGACGCATCCAAACAGATTCCGGCCTGCGCGGCCTGCCACGGCAAAGCGCTGACCGGCATGGAACCCGCTATCCCTGGTCTGGTCGGGCTGCATGCTGATTACATGAGCGCGCAGTTGGGCGCATGGCGTTCGGGCTCGCGTCATGCCATCGCACCTGATTGCATGCACACCATCGCCACGCGTCTGACCGATGACGACGTGAACGCCGTCGCTTCATGGCTTGCCACGCAAACGGCCCCACAAAACCCCGTGCCGGCTCCGGCCCGCTCGATGAAGACTCCGCTTGCCTGCGGCAGCGAACCGCAATAAGGCACCGGGAGAGACACTCAAATGAAACGCAAGTCTTTGTTCGCCCTCTCGGCAGTCGTCGTCGTTGCGGCTGCCGCACTCGTTCCCGTCCTGTGGTCGGGCGGCGACAACCTGCATAACGGCACGGCCATGGCGGCAACGCCCGCCGACCAGGCCGCACTGATCAAGAAGGGCGAGTATCTCGCCCGCGCCGGCGACTGTATCGCCTGCCACACGGTGCGCGGCGGCAAGCAGTTCGCCGGCGGCCTGCCGATGGCTACGCCGTTCGGCACGATGTTCACGCCGAACATCACGCCTGACGACGAGTACGGTATCGGCAAGTGGACGCAGGACGACTTCTACCGCGCGATGCACACGGGCCGTTCGAAAGACGGCAGCTTGCTGTACCCGGGCTTCCCGTTCACGAGCTACACGAAGGTCACGCGCGCCGACTCGGACGCGATCTACGCGTACCTGCGCTCGGTTACGCCGGTCAATGTGCCGAGCCGTCCGCACGAACTGAAATTCCCGTTCAATCAGCGCAACATGCTGATCGGCTGGCGCACGCTGTTCTTCCGCGAAGGCGAGTACAAGGCTGATCCGACCAAGTCGGTCGAATGGAACCGTGGCGCGTACCTGATCGAAGGCCTCGGCCACTGCGGCATGTGCCACACGTCGATCAACGCAATGGGCGGCCCGGTCAGCTCGGCTGCGTTTGCCGGCGGCTTGATCCCGCTGCAGAACTGGTATGCACCGTCGTTGACGTCGAACAAGGAAGCCGGTCTCGGCGACTGGGAAACCAAAGACATCGCCGATCTCCTGAAGACCGGTGTGTCGAACCGCGGCGCGGTGTTCGGTCCGATGGCTGAAGTGGTTCACAACAGCCTGCAGTACATGTCGGACGAAGACATCAACGCGATGGCTACGTACCTGAAGACGATTCCTCAGAAGAGCGAAGCGCCGGAACCGCTGCAGCTCGAGACCTCGGAAAAGTTCGGTGGCGAACTGTTGAAGCAAGGTCAGAAGATCTACGCTGACAACTGCGCGAAGTGTCACGCGGAAAATGGCTTGGGCATGCCGTCGTCCTTCCCGCCGCTTGCGAACAACCAGTCGATCCAGATGCCGTCGGCGGTCAATCCGATCCGTATGGTGCTGAACGGCGGTTACCCGCCGAGCACGGAAGCCAACCCGCATCCGTACGGCATGCCGCCGTTCGCACAGGCGCTGTCGAACACGGAAGTGGCAGCCGTCGTGACGTACATTCGTATGTCGTGGGGCAACCACGGTACGGCTGTGTCGCCGCAGCAAGTGTCCGATCTGCGTTCGGCGCCACTCGACTAAGCAGCGTGAGATGCACCTGGGGCGCGGCCTGCGAATAACGCGGCCGCGCCCTTCGTTTTTTCAGGACCGGTATCATGTGGGTGGTATAAACCCTTATGAAACCGTGCAGGAGGAAAGAGCCGTGCATGTCGGTGAGCGTTTCAACAGCATTACCCATCTCGTCGGCGCCGTGCTGTCGGTGGCGGGGCTGGCTACGCTCGTGACAATGGGCGCGCTCGACGGCGACGCGTACAAGGTGGTGAGTTTCAGTGTCTACGGTGCGATGCTGTTCGTGCTGTATGCTATCTCGACGCTTTACCACAGCGTGCGCAACCCGCGTGTCAAAGCGGTTCTGCAAAAATGCGACCATTCGGCGATCTATCTGTTGATCGCCGGCAGCTACACCCCGTTCACGCTTGTCACCTTGCGCGGACCGTGGGGCTGGTCGCTCTTCGGCGTAAGCTGGGGGCTTGCCGCTCTCGGCATCGTGCAGGAACTGACGCTCGGGCGACGCACCCGCAGCGTTTCGATGGTGCTGTATGTATTGATGGGATGGCTCGCGCTCGTTGCCGTCCGCCCGCTGGTTCAAGCTTTACCAGCAGCGGGTACCGCCTGGCTCGTGGCCGGCGGGATCATCTACAGCGTCGGTATCTACTTCTTCATCAACGACGAGCGCATCCGGCACGGACATGGTATCTGGCACCTGTTCGTACTGGCGGGCAGTCTGTGTCAATTCGTCAGTGTTGCGCGCTACGTCGCGTGACATCCCACGGCGGCGAAATGCAACTTAAGGCCAGTCAACGTGTCTGCATAGCGCGTTGAAGCATTCGGCACGCATTTGAGCGTGCCGCCGATTTCTCTGCGACCGGAACCGGGCTTTGGCCTCGAACGCGCCATGCGGGCGTGTTCATGCCGTGCTTGTATCAGCTTGGGCCCAATTGGTGCCGTCTGGTGCCGTTCGCGAAACTGCATTGCAAAGAGCATTTATGTCTTTTGATTCCCTCGGCTTGTCCGAACCGCTGGTCCGCGCTGTACACGAACTCGGCTACACCACCCCGACTCCGATCCAGACGCAAGCGATCCCCGCCGTGCTCAACGGAGGCGACCTGCTGGCCGGCGCGCAGACCGGCACCGGCAAGACCGCCGGCTTCACGCTGCCGATCCTGCAGCGTCTGAACACCATGCCCGCTGTCACCACGGCCTCGGGCAAGCGCGCCGTCCGCGCGCTGATCCTCACGCCGACGCGTGAGCTGGCCGCACAGGTCGAAGAAAGCGTGCGCGCCTACGGCAAGTATCTGAAGCTGAAGTCGACCGTGATGTTCGGCGGCGTCGGTATCAATCCGCAGATCGGCGCGCTGCGCAGCGGCGTGGACATCGTCGTCGCGACGCCGGGCCGTTTGCTCGACCACATGCAGCAGAAGACCATCGATCTGTCGCATCTCGAGATTCTCGTGCTCGACGAAGCCGACCGCATGCTCGACATGGGCTTCATCCACGACATCAAGCGCGTGCTCGCGAAGTTGCCGCCGAAGCGTCAGAACCTGCTGTTTTCGGCCACCTTCTCCGACGAGATCAAGACGCTCGCCGACAACCTGCTTGACTCGCCGGCGCTGATCGAAGTCGCCCGCCGCAACACGACGGCTGAGACGGTCGCGCAGAAGATCCACCCGGTCGACCGCGACAAGAAGCGTGAACTGCTCACGCACCTCATCAAGCAGCACAACTGGCACCAGGTGCTGGTGTTCACGCGCACCAAGCACGGCGCGAACCGCCTCGCCGAACAGCTGACCAAAGACAGCATCAGCGCACTGGCGATTCACGGCAACAAGAGCCAATCGGCCCGCACACGCGCGCTCGCCGAGTTCAAGGACGCCACGCTGCAAGTGCTGGTCGCGACAGACATCGCCGCACGCGGCATCGATATCGATCAGTTGCCGCACGTGGTCAACTACGATCTGCCGAACGTGCCGGAAGATTACGTGCACCGCATCGGCCGCACGGGCCGTGCAGGTGCGACGGGCGAAGCGATCTCGCTGGTGTGCGTCGACGAACTGCAACTGCTGAAGGACATCGAGAAGCTGATCAAGCGTCAGGTGCCGCAGGAAGTGATCGCCGGTTTTGAGCCGGATCCGACTGCGAAGCCGGAACCGATTCTGCGCCGTGGCCAGGGTGGTGGTGGTGGCGGCGGTGGCCGTTCGCCGCGCCAGGGCCAAGGTGCGCCGAAACGCGACGGCGCCCGACGTGAAGGCGCATCGTCGTCTGCAAAGCCGGCGCAACGTTCGGGTCAGCGTCCGGCGAATGGTCAGCAGCAGCCGAAACCGCAAGGTGCGAAGCCGGCCGGCAACGGTGGCCAGCCGCGCCGCGACGGCCAGCGTCATGACGGTCAGCCGCGTGCAGCGGCGCACGAAGGCAGCGCCGCGCAACATGCGCCGCGCAAGCCACAGGGCGCAAAGCCGCAAGGCGGCAATCCGGGTGCGTTGCTGGGTGGCGCAAAGCCGCGCAACGACGCGCCGCGTGGCGGCCAGCCGACGCGCAGCGGCCAACGCGGCCGTTAAGTTTTAAGCACTGCCTGCTCGCTAGCTGTCGTCCCAGACTAACGGCTAGCCGCAGCGGCAGCTTGCTTCAGGTGCTCGATCTGCCGTTCCCATCGATCGAGCACCGTCTCCCCTTCCCCTTCCAGTTCAAACGTAATGCCGCTTGTCAGGCGCGCATAACGCACGCTCTGCGCCTCCCCTGTGTCGATCGAGCCGATGAGGTACACGAGGCCGCTGTCATCGCCTGTCACGCCCGCTAGCGGCGTCCAACGCAACTGCACTTGATAGAACGCCTCGTCGCAGACGAACGTCAGCGCTGCCTGGCCGCTTTGCGCGATCACGCGCGCCGCCCGAGCCTGTGGCCACAATGCGATGCACAGCGAGCGCGAATCAGGCGCGTACAACTCGCCGACGCCGACGAGCGACGTGCGCACGTGGCCGTTCGCATCGACGGTGAGCAGCGACGCGGTGAATCCCGTCTTGCTCGCCAGTGAAGAACCGTCGAATAACGTGCGGACGGCGTCAGGCCATTCGTCGAACACGTTCTGTTCGAGCGGACTTTCGGGGGAAGGAGAATCGCTCATCGTATCGATCCGGTCAGAAACAAGTTGCGAGGGTTGCCAGGATCAATCATGCCTCGAAAAACGAATGGCCCGCACAACAAGCGGGCCATTCATCTTTTTCTGTACGCTGCGGACTCAGCAGAAAAACATCAGCGAAAGAACACATGCTGCGTGATCTTGGCAAGCGGGTAATGCACGCCCGGCTGAATCTTGGCCGGCAGATTAAGCGGCTTGAGCAGCATCTTCACGCACATGTCCGCCGACAGATTGCGCCGCACCAGTGCATTGATGCGCGCCGCGCGTTCGCGGTTATAGGCCGAATCGTGCACGCGCTCAGGATAACGAATCGCGAAGACATGGCGCAACGCGATCTCCGAGTCTTCGTTCTTGATTTCCATCACACGGCGCATCAACGCGCCGAGAACCGCAAGACGGCCATTGCCTTCGATCTTGTTGTACTTCTTGAAGAACTTGAAAAAGTGCTTGTAATGGCGGACTTCGTCCGTGCGGATGTTGTCGGTGATCTGCTTGAGCACCGGTTCGTCCGAACATTCGCCGATCGCGCGATACAGCGTTGCGGTGCCCGTTTCCACCACACAGCGGGCGACCATCTCGAGCGCGCGGGTCTTTTCGAAGTCTTCGACCGAGCAGGTCAGCGAATACTCTTCCATGAAATTGCGGAATGCGGTGTCCCAATCGAACTCAGGCCAGACGTAGGCGACATACGTCTTGAGCGCGCGGCCATGCTGCATTTCTTCTGGCTCCCACTCCTGGTTGAGCCAGGCCGAAACTTCCGGGTCGCCGTTGAAAAAAGTGCTCAGATTGCTGGTGTAAAGATCGGTGCCGCTTTCGATAAACGAAGCGGCGCACAACAGAAGCAGCAGGTCTTCGTTAGCGACTGCCTTCTGGCGATCTATGCGGGTGAGGTCGATATCCTCGATCCGCCAGGGCATCACATGGTTCAGCTCAGTGTGCATTGTGTCTTTGCTCCGAAAACTGTATCGACTCGTGGAGCGCGCTCGGAACCGCCCGCTATCGCAAGGGCAGCCCGCCGTGCCAGATACAGCGCCTTGAATTAGAGTTAACCCCTTGTATCTTGCATCTTAGCCGGTGTTTAGCAACTCTGCAGATAACCCAGCACAGACCCTGCCGGATCGCCGCAGTTCCAATTTCACGGTAGTCGAATCCTTCGGTCGGTTACAAGCGGCGCACGCAAGGCACAAAAAAGCCAGCTCGAAGAGCTGGCTTTGACTTGAACAGGGTGCACGTCTAGCGCGGCAAGGCTCGCTGCGGAGCACAACGGCCGCCGGCAAGATCATCACGCGAGCTGAATGCCCGCGAGGTGCCGGACGCGCCGCATACGCCACGCGACCACCACGAGCGACAACCCCGACAGCACTGCGGCAATCAGCACGTAGTAACTTGGTGCGAGCTTGTCGCCGGTCAAGTGAATGAAGGTCTCCACAATCGTCGGCGCAAAGCCGCCGAAAATCGTCACGCCGATGCTGTAACCGATTGAAAGACCGGTCGAACGCACCTGCGTCGGGAAGATCTCGGACATCAGCGCGGGCATTGGTCCGGAGTAGGCCGCCTTGAAAATTCCGGCTGTGCCTTGCAACAGTAGCAGCCAGCCGATCGTCGGATGTGATTGCAGCAAAGCGAACATCGGGTAGATCAGCACGCCCATCAGAATCGACGTGGTGAGCATGATGCGAATCCGGCCGATGCGGTCGGACAATGCGCCCATCACCGGCGACAGTAGGAACTGCAAGCCGCCGTTGAGCACCACCACACCGAACGACGCCGCAGCCGGCATGTGCAACTGCTTGACCGCGTACATCGGCATGTAAAGTTGCAGCACGTAAACGCCGACCGTGGATTGCGCAACGATGCCCACAGCCAGCAGCAGATTCACCCACTGGTTGCTGAATGACGCGCTCTTTTCCTCGGGCATCTCGTGACGCTTGCTCGCGGTCTCACGCGCCGCTTCACGCACTCGACGCAACGCGAGAAACTCCGGCGTCTCGTCGAGATGCGAACGGATGTAATAGCCTACGGGCCCAACCAGCAGGCCGAACACGAACGGCAGGCGCCAGCCCCAGCTATTAAGTTGCTCGGGCGGCATCCATGCGGTCAGGAGCGAACCAAAGGCCGCTGCGGTGATCGCGGCCAGGCCCTGGCTCGCGAACTGCCAACTCGCGTAGTAGCCACGCCGTGACGCGCTGTGCTCGACCATGAAGGCCGTCGCGCTGCCGAATTCACCGCCCACCGCGAAGCCTTGTACGAGCCGCGCAAGCAGAATCATCACGGGCGACGCCATCCCGATCGACGCATACGGCGGCATCACCGCCATCGTGAAGGTGCCGACCATCATCAGCGCGATGGCGAGCGTGAGCGCCGCCTTACGGCCCTTGCGGTCGCCGTAGACGCCCAGCACGACGGCACCTAGCGGCCGCATCAGGAACGAGATGCCGAAAGTGGCGATGGCGAGCAGCGTCGAGAGCCACTCGTCCTGCATCGGGAAGAACTGCTTCGCGATGATGGTCGCGAAGTAGCCGTAGACCAGAAAGTCGAACCACTCGAGCGCATTGCCGACCGACGACGAAAACACGATCCGCCGCACCATCGCTTTGGAAAGCGGCGCGGGCGTGGAATGAGGGGAAGCTGTCGCGGGTTGCGACGCGGGGATGTTCATTTAGAACCCGGCTGCCAGCCCGTCGCGACGACTGTCGCTCGCCGCCACGTAGCCGCGGTCCGGATCGTTACGGTCGAGCTTCCAGATGTACTGGCCGGAGCCGAAGTCCATGTACGGATCGTCGACCGACTTGATCGTGTGGCCCAGCTTCTGCAGTGCCGCGGCGGTCTTCGGATCGAGCGTCGATTCGATGTCGATCGTGAAGTCGCGGTTGACCTTCCAGCGCGGCGCATCGCACGCGGCCTGCGGCTGCTGACCGTAGTCGAGCATCCGCACGATCGATTGCAGATGGCCTTGCGGCTGCATATCGCCGCCCATCACGCCGAAGCTCATCACCGCTTCCTGCTTGCCGTCCACCTGCTGTGTGAGGAACGACGGGATGATGGTATGGAACGGCCGCTTGCCGCCTTCCACCACGTTCGGCGATTTGGGGTCCATTGAGAATCCGCAGCCGCGGTTTTGCATTGCAATGCCGCTGTCCGGCACCACGATGCCCGAGCCGAAGCCCATGTAGTTCGACTGGATGAAGCTGACCATCATGCCCCGCTCGTCCGCCACCGACATGTAGATCGTGCCGCCGGCCTTCGGCATGCCGAAGTCGAACTGCGTGGCGCGCTTGGGGTCGATCAGCTTCGCGCGCGACGTGAGGTACGCGTCGTCGAGCATCTGCTCGGGCGTGACTTCCATCGAACGCGGATCGGCGACGTAGCGGTAGACGTCGGCGAACGCCAGCTTCATGGCTTCGATCTGCAAATGCTGCGACTCGACGTTGTCGACGGCGAGTTCTTTCACGTCGAACTTTTCGAGGATGCCCAGCGCGATCAGCGCCGCGATGCCCTGGCCGTTCGGCGGAATCTCATGCACGGTGTAGCCGCGATAGTCCTTGCCGATCGGCTCGACCCAATCCGCGCGGTAGTTGCGCAGATCGTCGAGGGTCAACGCGCCGCCGCCTTCACGCGCAAACGCCGCGATCTGTTCGGCGATCTCGCCTTCGTAGTACGCACGCGGACCTTGTTCAGCGAGCTTGCGCAACGTCTTCGCGTGGCCGGGAAAGCGCACCAGTTCGCTCACTTCCGGCGCGCGGCCGCGCGGCATGAAGGTTTGCGCGAAGCCCGGCAGATCCTTCAATTCCGGCACGGCCGCCGCCCACTTGTAGGCGACGATGCTCGCCACCGCATGACCACGCTCGGCGATTTCGATCGCCGGCTCCATCAGATCGGCGAACGGCAGCGAGCCGAATTTCTGATGCAGCGCTTCCCAGCCGGCGATCACGCCCGGCACGGTCACAGCGTCCCAGCCGCGCTTGGGCTGTTTCGCGAGACCGCTTTCCTCACCGTACTTGCGCTTGAAGTAGTCGACATTCCACGCCGCCGGCGAGACGCCCGATGCATTCAAGCCATGCAGCTTCTTACCGTCCCACACCAGCGCGAAGGCGTCGCCGCCAAGGCCGCACGACACCGGTTCGACCACCGTGATGGCGGCAGCCGCCGCGATTGCCGCGTCGACGGCATTGCCGCCTTTCCACAACATCCGTAGCCCGGCTTGCGCGGCGAGCGGATGCGAAGTCGAAACGATGTTGCGCGCGAATACAGGCAGACGCGGCGTCGGGTAGGGGTTTTGCCAATTGAAGCCAGTCATGTCGAACACTCTCGAAAGCGCGGCCCGGCGCGTTCTCGAACGCCGGAAACCATGGGAAATGGGTAACACGCGGGTAAAACGCGGAGCCTTGGATTGCAGCGCGATCCGGCACAAAAAACAAATTCATTTATCAAATGAATAAATGCGCAAATTACCTGAATGGGTCGCTGCACGGTCGTCCAGGATCCGCTGCATGTCGCACGAGTTGGCAGACAAGACGTGCGATGGTCTTACAATACGCTCACCCTTTTTCACGCATGACCCGTTTTCCGGCCCGGCTTATCGCGCCAGTGGCGGGCAGCGCCGACAAAAAACCCACGACCCGAGACACATGACCCGAGACCCCCGCCTGACTCTCAACGCCCGGCAACAGGAACTGCTGGAGTGGGTGCAACGCGACGGCTTCGTGACCGTGGACGACCTCGCGGCCCACTTCGACGTGACGCCGCAGACGATCCGCCGCGACGTCAACTGGCTCGCCGACATGAACCTGCTGCGCCGCTATCACGGTGGCGCCAGTCTGCCGACCAGCTCCGAGAATGTTTCGTACACGGCGCGTCAGCGGATGTTCCACGAAGAGAAGCGGCGCATTGCGGCGCTAGTGGCCACTCACATTCCCGACCAGGCGTCCCTCTTCATCAACCTCGGTACGACTACCGAGGAAGTCGCACGGGCGCTCAACCGGCATCGCGGCCTGCGCGTGATCACCAACAATCTGAACGTCGCCAGCATGATGAGCGGCTATCCGGATTGCGAAGTGCTGGTGACGGGCGGCATCGTGCGGCCATGGGACAAGGGCATCGTCGGCGAACTGGCGATCGACTTTATCCGGCAGTTCAAGGTGGATTTCGCGATCATCGGTACGTCGAGCATTGAAACGGACGGCACGCTGCGCGATTTCGACACCCGCGAGGTGCGCGTGGCCGAGGCGATCATCCAGCATGCGCGCACGGTGTTTCTCGCCGCCGACAACTCCAAATTCGGCCGTCCGGCGCTCGTCCGCCAAGGTCATCTCGACCAGATCGACGCGCTGTTCACCGACGCCGCCCCGCCCGCCGAGATGGCCGAAACACTCGCTGCCGCCAATTGCCAGGTGTTTATCGCCGAGTAATCCAGGCGACTTCGGCCATGTTGCAGCGCACGCGAAACTTCGAGTGAAATCAAGGATTTGACCGCTGCCCCAAACCGCCTCTGAGGGTCCCAATTGTCAAACGGAAAATTTACAGTGGCCCCTTTGGTGTTTATCTGGCGGTTGACTACACTCCAGTTCCCCGGCGTCCGTTCCGCGCTACGCGGAGTGCCGGTTGCCTAAACCTGTGTGCATGAGCCGTACCTCCCGCCTGATCCTCTAGCGGACTTCACTGGCATTGGGCCAGTCGCCGGCAAGGCCGTCCGCGTTAGCTTGACATGGAGAGAACGATGCTGAGTCCGCATGAATTCGCCACGTTGTTGCTCGTCAAGGACGCCCCCAATCAAGTCGATATGGAGCGAGAAGAACTCGACGCCTTGCTGGAACGCCAGCTTGTACAACTCGAACTGCTCGCGTCGGGCAACGAACAATGGCGCGTGACCGAAACCGGCGACAGCGCACTCCGGGCCATCAAGCGTTTCTCATAGCATGTTGGATATTGAAGCGGCCGCTCACACGGCCGCTTTGTTGTGTCCAATTCATTTACACGGTAAATTGACGCGACGGACCTTCTGCCTTCGCGCATGCCAAAAACGCTCTCCTCCGACGACATCCAGCAATTCCGCGAAACCATGCGGCGCGTGGCCGAAAACGCGTTCGCCACGCGCGGCGCGCAAGGCGTGACGATGCGCGAACTGGCAAAGGAGCTGGGTTGCAGCGCGATGACGCCCTATCGCTACTTCCGCGACAAGGACGAGATTCTTGCGATGGTCCGCGCTGCGGCGTTCAACCGCTTCGCGGCTCGCCTTGAAGCAGCAGCGAGGGAAGCGCCCGCGACTGACCACTCCGCCGTCAGCGACGCCTATGTGGCGTTCGCACTCGACGAGCCGCACGCCTACCGCCTGATGTTCGATCTGACCCAGCCGGAAGGCGCCTACCCGGAACTCACGGCCGCGTCGCAGCGCGCCTGGAAGATGCTCGGGGCGCACTTCGAGCAGCTCGTTGCCGCGGGCATTATGGAAGGCGATCCACAATTGATCGGCTACGCATACTGGGCAAGCCTGCACGGCTTCACGATGCTGGCGCTCGCCAATCAGTTGCCTTTGCCACAGGCGCAACAAGTTGCCGGGAGCAACGCGCCGACGCGCGAAGCCGTGTTCGCGCAGATTCGCCGGATGTTGTGGCGCGGGGCCCAGCCGCAGCGCGGCTAGCCCCGCGTTAGCCCGAGTTAGCCCCTAAACTCGCTCGACGCGAATATCCCGCCGGGAAGGACTGGATTGAGAAAGCCGGGCGCGAAGTTCAGCCCGCGCGCAAGGTCGGATCGACCGCCGCGCGCCAGCTCAACGCCTTGGCTCGCTGGTCGGTGAAGAACGCAACCCACTGATTACGCACCTGCGGATCGGCACTCGCCCCTTGGCTCGTATAGCGCTGCGCGAGCGACGCCTGGAAGGCGCAGTAATCGTCCTTCGACAACTTGCCGCGCCGGTTCGCAACGTACGCATCGAACAGCGTCGCGTAGACGCCTTGCGCGTCGTTGCCGTAGTCGACCGTCTGGGCACTGCACATCTGTTGCAACGATGCGAACGAGGGCGCGCCCATCGTCCCGTTCAAGCTCGGCGAGCTGACGCACCCCGTCAGGAGCGCAGCGGCGCCGATCATCCAAAGTCCACGCATGAATTCACCTCGAAATGGCTGCTGCCGAAAGTATCGTCCGTGCCCGCGCGTTGCGCCACCACCTTAGCCAACCACTAGAGGGGCGCCTAAGCAAACCGAACTTTACTTTTTCGAATATGTTCATTAAAGTTCGAAAACGAACACTATGGGTTCGATAGTTTTTCCCAACAGCTTTCCGGATACGACGTAGGGGACACAGCAGGTGACGCAAGGCTCGAGATACGATTTGCTCGTCGTGGGCGGCGGGATCAACGGCGCAGGCATCGCACGCGATGCGGCGGGCCGCGGCCTGTCGGTGCTGCTCTGCGAACAGGACGATCTGGCATCCCATACGTCGTCGGCCAGTACCAAGCTGATTCACGGCGGTCTGCGCTACCTCGAGTACCGCGAGTTCGGGCTGGTGCGCAAAGCCCTGCAGGAGCGCGAAACGCTGCTGCGCGCAGCACCTCACATCATGTGGCCGCTGCGCTTCGTGATGCCGCAAATGCCCGATCTGCGCCCGGCCTGGCTCATTCGCGCCGGCCTGTTCCTTTACGATCACCTCGCCAAGCGCGAACTCCTGCCCGGCTCGCGCGGCATTGTGATGCGCAACCATCCTGCTGGCGCACCGCTGATCGATTCGATCAAGCGCGGTTTCGTGTATTCGGATGGCTGGGTGAATGACGCGCGTCTGGTCGTGCTGAACGCGCTGGATGCGCAGGAACGCGGCGCAAAGATTCTCACGCGCACCAAGCTACTGAGCGCGGTCCGCGCCGGTGGCGAATGGCGCGCGCAACTCAAGCGCGCGGACGGCACGATCCTCGACGTGCGCGCTGCTTCGATCGCAAACGCCGCCGGTCCGTGGGTCGGCGAACTGCTGCAAGGCGCGCTCGGCCGCGAGGCGACGCACAGCGTGCGCCTTGTGAAAGGCAGCCATATCGTCACGCGCCGCCTGTTCGAGCACGATCACGCGTACATCTTCCAGAATCCGGACAAGCGGATCATCTTCGCGATTCCGTACGAACACGATTACACGCTGATCGGCACAACCGACCTCGAATATCGCGGCGACCCCGCGCAAGTAGCGATCGACGCCGACGAAACACAGTACCTGTGCGATTCGATCAACCGCTACTTCAAGCAGAAGATCTCGCCGCAAGACGTGCGCTGGACCTACTCGGGCGTGCGTCCGCTGCTCGAGGAAGAAGGCGCAGACAACCCGTCGGCGGTCACCCGCGATTACTCGCTCGAACTCGACGCGCCCGCGGGCGAAGCACCGCTTCTGTCCGTGTTCGGCGGCAAGATCACGACATTTCGCAAGCTGGCGGAAGAAGCCGTCGGCAAACTCGCGCACGCGCTGCATAAGGGCACGCCTTCGTGGACGGCCGGTGCGCCGTTGCCCGGTGGCGATATTCCGCAAGCCAACTTCGAACGCTTCCTCACCGGCTTCAAGCAGCAGAATGCATGGCTGCCCGCCGATCTGGCTCACCGCCTCGCTCGTGCGTACGGCACGCGCGTGAAGCATGTCATTGGCAATGCGCGCTCGGTGGCAGACCTCGGCCGCGCTTTCGCGCCAGGTCTCTACGAAGCCGAACTCACTTATCTGCGCGACACCGAATGGGCGCGCAGCGCGCAGGACGTGTTGTGGCGCCGTTCGAAACTCGGCCTCCACGTCGAACCGGGCACGCTCGATTCGATCACACACGACATTGACGCATGGTTCGCCCGCGAGCCGGTCCGACAGAGCGCTTAGTTACGTCACTTAGTTAGGTCGTTCAGTTAGGCCACGTAGTTGAGTCACTTAGTTGACCCACTTCGTCAGACCACCTGGTCAGGCGATAGCAACGCAGCTTGGCTACGTGGACGAACCCACATGAACCGAATCGATTTTCACCCCCTCGGCTACTGAGAAAGCCGGGACGCACCACCTCAAACTGTTGCAGCCCGCTTAAAACAACAAGCCGTTCCCGTCGCCGGTCAGCAGTCCGGCGATTCATAAAACGCATGGAGAAGACACAATGCAGGATCAGTACATCCTCGCGCTTGACCAAGGCACCACCAGCTCCCGCGCGATGCTGTTCGACCGGCTCGGCAACGTCGTGTCGACCGCTCAGAAAGAATTCCAGCAAATCTATCCGCGTCCGGGTTGGGTCGAGCACGACCCGCAGGAAATCTGGTCGACCCAGGCCGGCGTCGCCGCCGAAGCCGTCACACGCGCCGGCATGAACGGCACGTCGATCGCCGCGATCGGCATTACCAATCAGCGCGAGACCACCATTGTGTGGGACCGCGAAACCGGCCATCCGATCTATAACGCGATCGTCTGGCAAGACCGCCGCACTGCCGACTTCTGCGATCAGCTCAAAGAGCAGGGCCTCGAAGAAAAAGTCCGCGCGAAAACCGGCCTGCCAATCGACTCGTACTTCTCGGCGACCAAAATCCGCTGGATTCTCGACAACGTCGAAGGCGCACGCGAAAAGGCAAAGCAAGGCCGCCTCGCTTTCGGCACGGTGGATAGCTGGCTGGTGTGGAATTTCACCAAGGGCGGCCTGCACGTCACCGACGTGACCAACGCGTCGCGCACGATGCTGTTCAACATCCACACGCTGAAGTGGGACGACGAACTGCTCGAAGCGCTCGACATTCCGCGCAACATGCTGCCGGAAGTGCGTGCGTCGTCGGAAGTGTACGGGCCGACCAAGACCACCGTGTTCGCTTCCAAGATTCCGCTCGCGGGCATCGCCGGCGACCAGCATGCGGCCCTGTTCGGCCAGATGTGCACGGAGTCGGGCATGGTGAAGAACACCTACGGTACCGGCTGCTTCCTCGTGATGAACACCGGTGAAAAGCCGATCGAATCGAAGAACAATCTCGTCACCACGATTGCCTGGCAAATCGGCGACCAGATCAACTACGCACTCGAAGGCAGCATCTTCATCGGCGGCGCGGTGGTGCAATGGCTGCGCGACGGCCTCGGCATCATCAAGAACGCCGCTGAAATCGAAACGATGGCGCGCAGCGTACCGCATAGTGACGGCGTGTATCTGGTGCCCGCGTTTGCCGGCCTCGGCGCGCCGCACTGGAATGCCCGCGCGCGCGGCACGCTGTTCGGCGTGACGCGCGGCACGACCTCGGCACATATCGCCCGCGCCGCGCTCGACTCGATCGCCTATCAATCGCTCGACGTGCTGAAAGCAATGGAAGCCGACTCTGGCATTCGCATCGGTGAATTGCGCGTGGACGGCGGCGCTTGCGCGAACAATCTGCTGATGCAATTCCAGGCGGACATTCTCGGCGTCGACGCAGTACGGCCGAAGGTATCGGAGACGACCGCATTGGGCGCGGCGTATCTGGCCGGTCTCGCGGTCGGCTACTGGAAAGACGTGAACGAGCTGAAAAGCCAATGGGCGCTCGATCGCCGTTTCACGCCTGCCCTGCCGCATGCCGATGTCAAGGAATGCCTCGACGGCTGGAAGCGCGCGATTCGCGCCGCGAAGGCCTGGGCCGACACGCCCTGATCCCAGCTTTCACACAACACTTCTCGATATAACGAAGCCGCTTGTCCCGCGGCTTCCCTAACAACTATATTTCGGATAACCAACCATGTCTCCTTACATTGCGGAATTCATCGGCACCGCGCTCCTGGTGCTGCTCGGCAACGGCGCTGTCGCCAACGTGCTGCTCGCCCGCACCAAAGGCAAAGGCGCGGACCTGATCGTGATCGTGATGGGCTGGGCGATGGCCGTGTTCATCGCCGTGTACGTCACGGCATCGTACAGCGGCGCGCACCTGAATCCTGTGGTGACGATCAGCCTCGCGCTGGCAAGCAAATTCGCGTGGGCCAAAGTACCCGGCTATATCGCGGCGCAGATGCTCGACGGCATGGCGGGCGCCCTGCTCGTGTGGCTTGCGTATCGTCAGCACTTTGCGAAAGAAGGCGATGCCGACGTGAAGCTCGGCGTGTTCTGCACGTCGCCCGCCATTCGCAGCGTGCCGCATAACCTGCTCACCGAAATGATCGCGACTTTCGTGCTGATTCTCGGCGTGCTGTACCTGGCTTCGCCGCAAGTTGGCCTGGGCGCGCTCGACGCACTGCCGGTCGGCCTGCTCGTGCTCGGCATCGGCATTTCACTCGGCGGCCCGACCGGTTACGCGATGAGCCCGGCGCGCGACCTGTCGCCGCGTCTGATGCACGCGCTGCTGCCGATTCCGGGCAAGCGCGACAGCGACTGGCGTTATTCGTGGATTCCGGTGTGCGGTCCGCTGCTGGGCGGCGCGCTGGCAACGGGGCTGTATCTGTACCTGCACGCGCACTGATCTTGCGGCGCACATCGGGCGCATATAAAGGGGCGCGCCCGATGTGCTCCAAGAGCACACTGAAGGCGGAATTAAGCGCCGACGGAAAGCGAAGGCGCCGCGCATGCGGCGCCAAAGCACGTATCATGATGCTTTCAATCTCCGCGCATGAGCTTGCAACTGTCTTGCTCGCGTGCCTCTCGCTTTCCGTTTTAAAGCATGATCGACCACCTCATCTGTGACTGCGACGGCGTGCTCGTCGACAGCGAAATCATCGCTGACCGCGTGATGCTCGACACGCTGTCAGCCACCTTCCCGGGCCTCGACTTCGAACCCGTCGTCAAGACGGCGTTCGGCCAGCAGACCTCGCGCTTTCTCGAAGGCATCGAGGAGTCGTTCGATATCACGCTGCCGGCCGATTTCTTCAATACGATCGAACACAACGTCGAACTCGCGCTCGCGGCATCGCTCAGCCCGATCAACGGCGTGCGCGACGCATTGCAACGCGTGACGCTGCCGGCCGCTGTCGTGTCGAACAGCCGGATGGCACGCGTCAATGCGTCGGTGCGGCGCGCGGGTTTGCAGCAGATTTTCGGCGAACGGATTTTCAGCGCCGAACAGGTGGCGCGGCCGAAGCCTTATCCGGATGTGTATCTGTTCGCGGCGAAGACGCTCGGTGTGGAGCCGGCGCGCTGCATCGTCGTGGAAGATAGCGTGGCCGGTTTGAATGCGGCGCGGGCGGCGGGCATGAAGACGATTGCTTTCGTCGGCGCGAGCCATATCCCCGACGGTTACGCGGATGCACTGCGCAAGATGGGCATGACACGCATCATGAAGCATATGGACGAACTGCCCGCGCTGGTCGAAGCCGGCGTGCGCGGTGAGTTTGGCGACGTGCAGTCTTAACGGGTGCAACAAGAAAAAAGCCGGCTGCAATTGCCGGCTTCAGGATTCAGGCTTCAGGCTTCAGACTGCTGACTAACCCCACACCGCCGCACGCGACACACCCTTACGCATCAAACCTCATCCGCGACGCATTCGCGCGCCGTCGCCAGCGACTGACGGAATTCCACCAGCTCCGCAATCGTCAGCATCGGCAGATTGTGTTGCGCCGCGAAGCGCTCCACATCCGCGCCGCGCGTCATCGTGCCGTCCGCGTTCATCAGTTCGCACAGCACGCCAGCCGGCTTCAGACCCGCGAGAATCGCCAGATCGACCGTGCCTTCGGTGTGGCCGCGACGCGCGAGCACGCCGCCCGGTTGCGCACGCAGCGGGAACACGTGGCCCGGGCGCACGATATCGGCAGGTTTCGCCGTATCGCTGATGGCCGCGCGAATCGTCGTCACGCGATCGAGTGCGGACACGCCGGTGGTCACGCCATCGCGTGCTTCGATCGAAACCGTGAACGCGGTGCCATGACGACTTTCGTTATTGACGGCCATCGGCGGCAGTTCGAGTGCACGAATCTTGTCGTCGGGCAGGCACAGGCAGACGATGCCGCTGCATTCGCGAATCAGCAAGGCCATGGTTTCGACGGAAAGACGCTCGGCCGAGACGATCAGATCGGCTTCGTTCTCGCGATCGTGATCGTCTTGCAGGACGACGGCTCGGCCATCGCGCATGGCTTGCAGCGCGGCGGCGATACGCGGCGGAACTGCTTCGGTAGCGAGCAGGGGGAGATCGAGGAATGCGCTATCCGCAATCACCGACGGAGCAGGAAAAGTAACAAAGGACATAGTTGAAACGCTCATCGCAAAAGTTGGGCGAGAAACGTTTCAGGGCATTGCAAACAGACAAAGACGCGCCGTTGAACGCCGCGCAAAGCGACGCTCGCGCACCGCTCCAACCTCTGGCGGCGCCCCGGAAACGAACATGACTATCTGCACATCTTCTTCCATCCGGACTCTAACCGTCGGCTCTGGCTTCTCACCAGATCTGCTGACCCCACTGCGCTTTCGGTACGCTGAAAGCCGAACGACGCGGGCGCTCGCGGGCTCACCGGCTCACGCTTTCGCGCTGCCGGCATACCGCCGGTGGGGAATTTCACCCCGCCCTGAAGACGCACTGATTGCCGGATCAACCGGCTGGCAAAGAATACAACAGTCGCGCAAAACCTGCAGCGCAACCCCTACCGACTAGACGGACATCGCTGCTTCAGAGCCGATCCTCACAGCACATCCGCCTGAAAACCTGACTCGTCAAACCGGCGCGGCCTGCCGCGTCAAATCGTGCGGCGCAGGCACGTCCCAGCGCGGCGGCGTTTCCGCCTTCAGTGTCACGCGAAACGCGCGCGCTTCGGTGTCACCGGGATTGCGCAGGCTGTGCGGCTGGTCAGCGTCGAACACGATCGCGTCGCCCGTTGCCAGCAATTGGCGCTGGTCGTGCACGCTCACTTCCAACGTGCCTTCGCTCACCACCAGATTCACCGTGGTGCCAGGCGCACGGCGCGTGCCGGCCTCGGTATGCAACGGCGCGATACGCAGCTCGTGAAACTCGGCGGCGGTCGGCTCGGCGTCCGGATACAGCGGCCGGGCCGAGTAGCGTCCATTCGAACTGACGACACGCGACGAACGCTCCGCTGGCAAATGTTCGAAGCCGTTGGTCGCATGACGCCGCAAGAACGCCGCCACCGATACCTTCAACGCCGATGCCACCTTGCACAGCACCTTGATCGACGGCACGCTGCGCGCCGACTCGATCTGCGCGAGCATCGCTCGCGAGACGCCCGAAGCACGGGCGAGAGCGTCGAGCGAAAGTTGGCGCTCGGCGCGCAAACGGGCGAGATTCACGCCGACCAGATGTTCAAGAGCATCGAAGGGTTCAGCAGCACGCGGCGACGCATGGGTATCGGCCGTGGGATCGCGAACCAGCGCAAGCGGGGAATGCATGATTGCCTCCAGGAGCGCCGCCAGACGGCGGGCAAGCGGTTGGTGGAAGCAAGATAGCATCGCGCCTCGCCGCGCCCAACGAAGTTATCTTCACACTGTTATCAGCATTGCGGAGGACGATTCTCGCAAAGCTTGTGCGAATTTTTCATATGGGCGTGTTCGGGCTCAGATGCGCTCAAGCACGTACACACACTCAAGCACATGTGAGCACATCAGGTGTGCCGCACCTACACTCACGCCCGCTGCGCGACGACCGATGCAGGTGCATCCATCCGCGACGCGAACCACGTGAGCAGCAACGCCACCACGCTGACCGCCGCCGCGACCCACGGCAACGTATCGAGCGAATGACCGTGATTGATCACCAGACCGCCGAGCCACGCGCCGCCCGCATTGCCCACGTTGAACGCACCGATGTTCAACGTCGAAGCCAGATTCGGCGCCGCCGCGGCCTTCTCGACCACGCGCATCTGCAGTGGCGGCACCGTGGCGAACGCCGCAATGCCCCACACGAAAATCGTAATCGCCGCGGCCACCTGCGAATGGCTGGTGCGCGCGAAGAGCGCCATCACCACCGCAAGCGCCACCAGAATGCCCATCAGCGAAGGCATCAGCGCGCGGTCCGCGAGCTTGCCGCCCACGGTATTGCCGATCGTGAGACCAATACCGAACAGCACCAGAATCAGCGTCACGCCACGCGGCGAGAAACCGCTGACCTGCTCGAGAATCGGCGCGATATAGGTGAACACGACGAACACGCCGCCGAAGCCGAGCACCGTCATCGCGAGCGCGGTCCAGACTTGCGGGTCCTTCAGCACGCGTACTTCGTGACCCAGGCCGACCGGGCCGGAATCGTGATTATTCGGCACCAGCAGCGACACGCCGGCCAGCGACAGCACCCCAAACACGCTGACGATCCAGAACGCCGCACGCCAGCCGAACTCCTGGCCGACAAACGTCCCGAACGGCACGCCGAGCACATTCGCGAGCGTCAAGCCGGTGAACATCAGCGCAATCGCGCTCGCCCGCTTTTCAGCCGGCACGAGCGACGCCGCCACCACCGCGCCGATGCCAAAGAACGACCCGTGCGCGAACGACGTCACCACGCGCGCGATCATCAGCACGGAATAGCTGGACGCGATCGCGCACAGCGTATTGCCGACGATGAACACCCCCATCAGCAACTGCAACGCGAGCTTGCGCGGCATCTTGGCGGTGACCACCGCGAGCAGCGGCGCACCGACCGCGACGCCCAGCGCATAGCCGCTCACCAGCAAACCAGCCGACGGAATCGACACAGCCAGATCGCGCGCGACCTCGGGCAGCAAGCCCATGATCACGAACTCGGTCGTGCCGATCGCGAAAGCGCTGATCGCTAGCGCCAGTA
Source organism: Paraburkholderia elongata (assembly GCF_013177735.1). Classification (GTDB taxonomy): domain Bacteria; phylum Pseudomonadota; class Gammaproteobacteria; order Burkholderiales; family Burkholderiaceae; genus Paraburkholderia; species Paraburkholderia elongata. The sequence continues at coordinate 33,956 of NZ_WOEZ01000010.1, forward strand.
ATGGAATGGGCATTTTTCTACTCCAGGTTCTAAAGTTAAGCGTGTTAGCTACGGCGAACGTGACGCAGCGCCGTCACGAATTCGATGACCACACCCGGTGCGAGCGCGACGAACAGTTGCAATTCGGCTTGCTGCGGACCCATCTGCGGCACTTCGGCGAGTTGATAAGGCAGGTCCGGCGCATGCAGGCGCTGCAATAGCGCTTGCCATTCGTCGGCGCTCTCCAGCCGGAAGGCGATATGGTCGATGCGCGGCGCGGCCCTTCCCGTCTGGGCGGGCACCGTCGCGTCGATCAGATGAATCACCGGGCGGCCGTTTGCATACAGCCAGTAGCCGTCGATCGAAAACGGCGGACGCGCGCCCTGCGTCAGCCCGACGACGTCGACGAAGAAACGTCGCGCGGTCTCGAGGTCGGCGGTAACGATCGTCGCGTGATCGATTTGCATGGCGGGGCTGCACGAAGCACAAAGGGTTTACGAGGAGTGCATTGTGAGCGGAGCACATCGATTTGATAATTGGCGTAGCATTTGAAGCATTTTCAAATAATTTTGAAAGATCGCGATGGATAACCTCGGTGACATCCGCCTGTTCGTCGAAGCGGCGCAGCAAGGCAGCCTCTCGGCAGCGGGCCGCAAGATGGGGCTGACACCGGCCGCCGCCAGCGCGCGGCTGGCCAAGCTCGAAGCCGTTCTGAAAACACGCCTGTTCGAGCGCACCACCCGTCAACTCAGGCTCACCGACGAGGGCCGGCTGTATCTGAACTGCTGCCGCCAGGCGCTGCAATCGCTCGACGACGCCGAGGCCGCGCTGCAAGCCGGCCAGGGCGTGGTGCGCGGCAAAGTCCGAATCTCGGCAACTTCGGACTTCGGTCGCAATCTGCTGATGCACTGGCTCGACGAGTTCAACGCGCTTTACCCCGAAGTCACGTTCGCGCTGACGCTGTCGGACTCGCTATCGAATCTGGTGCAGGAAGACATCGATCTGGCGATCCGCTTCGGCGTGCCGCAAGACAGCTCGCTCGTCGCCCGCAAGCTGGCACCGAACCGGCGGGTGCTGTGCGCGTCGCCGGACTACATCGCACGCAAGGGCGAGCCGAAAGATCCGCGCGATCTCGTGAATTTCGATTGCATCGTGCTCGGCACCGCATCCGGCCCGGCCAACGAGTGGCGTTTCACTCGCGGCGACGAAGTGCAGCAGTACACGGTGCCGTTCGAGACCTCCCGGGAAACCAACGACGGCGCCGTGGCCCGCGAATGGGCGCGGCGCGGCTACGGGATCGTCATCAAGTCGATGTGGGACGTGGAAGCGGACTTGCGGGGCGACTGCCTGAAAATCCTGCTGCCTGAATGGCGCTATCCGGACGCGCCGTTGCATGCGCTCTACCACCGCAACCGTTTCATGGCGCCGCGCGTGCGCGTGCTGCTGGATTTCCTGAGCGAGCGCTTCGCACAAGTGTCGAACGAACTGGAAGGCCTGCTGGGCTTGCCGCCGGAGCGGCCGCGGGCAATGGCCGCGGCAGAAACCGCGTCCGACGAGGGGCTATAATATTGAGCTACGCTGCGAACGTGCATTGAAAGTGGAGCGAAATTGGCTCAAGCGGGCCAAAGCGGGCTCAAGCGCCGCCCGCGCGGCCCGTCCGTACGCTACCCGTACGTTTGCCCCCTCTTCACCTTTTAAACGACGCCCCCAGGTTAACCACTGCGACCGGCGAAAATCGATGACCAAGAAAGTTTATGTAAAGACCTACGGCTGCCAGATGAACGAGTACGACTCCGACAAGATGGTCGACGTACTCGGCGCGGCTGAAGGCCTCGTCAAGACCGACACCCCGGAAGACGCGGACGTCATTCTCTTCAACACCTGCTCGGTACGCGAAAAAGCACAGGAGAAAGTCTTCTCCGAACTCGGCCGTGTGCGCGAGTTGAAAGAAGCGAACCCGAATCTGATCATCGGCGTGGGCGGTTGCGTGGCGAGCCAGGAAGGCGCGTCGATCGTGGCGCGCGCACCGTATGTCGATCTGGTATTCGGTCCGCAAACGCTGCACCGTCTGCCGCAAATGATCGACAAGCGTCGCGAAAGCGGGCGCGCTCAGGTCGACATCTCGTTCCCGGAAATCGAAAAGTTCGATCACCTGCCGCCGGCGCGCGTCGATGGCGCGAGCGCATTCGTGTCGATCATGGAAGGCTGCAGCAAGTACTGCAGCTACTGCGTCGTACCGTACACGCGCGGCGAAGAAGTGTCGCGTCCGCTGGACGACGTGCTGACCGAAATCGCCGGTCTCGCCGACCAGGGCGTGCGCGAAGTCACGCTGCTCGGCCAGAACGTGAACGCCTACCGTGCCGGCATCACGCTCGGCTCGAGCGAAATCGCCGACTTCGCTCAGCTGATCGAATACGTCGCGGATATTCCGGGCATCGAACGGATTCGCTACACCACGTCGCATCCGAAGGAGTTCACGCAGCGCCTGATCGACACCTACGCCAAGGTGCCGAAGCTCGTCAGCCATCTCCACCTGCCGGTGCAGCACGGCTCCGACCGCATCCTGATGGCAATGAAGCGCGGCTACACGGTGCTCGAATACAAGTCGGTGATCCGCAAGCTGCGCGCGATCCGTCCTGACCTGTCGCTCTCGACCGACATGATCGTCGGCTTCCCCGGTGAGACGGAAGAAGACTTCGACAAGATGATGGCGTTGATTCACGAGATGAAGTACGACACCAGCTTCTCGTTCATCTACAGCCCGCGTCCCGGCACGCCGGCCGCGAATCTGCACGACGACACCCCGCGTGAAGTGAAGCTCAAGCGTCTGCAACATCTGCAGGCTACGATCGAAGAAAACGTGCAGCGCATCAGCGATTCGATGGTCGGCAAGGTCGAGCGGATTCTGGTCGAGCGCCCGGCGCGCAAGGACCCGAACGAACTCGCGGGCCGCACCGAAAACAACCGCGTGGTGAATTTCCCGGCGCCGGTCGTATCGCACGCGCGGTTGATCGGCCAGATGGTGGACGTGAAAATCGTCCATGCGTACCCACATTCGTTACGTGGCGAGCTCGTGCTGGTGCACGACGACACGCCCGCGACCACCCACTGAGCGACGCCCGCCCGGCGTCACGAACCCGACAGGATCGATCCACCGCCTTGAAGACCACTCAGCAGCATCTGGAATTCACCGCACCGCGCGACGACAACGCGCGGCTCGCCAACCTCTGCGGACCGCTCGACGAAAATCTGCGGCAGATCGAGCAGGCGCTCGACGTGACGCTGCAACGCCGTGCCCACCGCATCACGATTCGCGGGCGCGGCGCGAAACTCGCGCTCGCGGCGCTCGAAAACTTCTACAACAATGCGCGCGAGCCGCTGTCGGTCGACGACATCCAGCTCGCGCTCGTCGAAGTGCGCCACCCGGTGCGCCATCGTGTGAACGGCAATGGCCAGGGCGCGGACGCGGCAGACGTGCGTTTCCCTGGCACCCCGGATCATCCGTTCGATCAACCCGCCGACACCGGTGATGACGACCTCGAAGAACTCGGCCCGAAGCTGTACACGCGGCGCGCCGACCTGCGCGGCCGCACGCCGATGCAACGCGAATATCTGAAGCAGATCATTTCGCACGACGTGACGTTCGGCGTCGGCCCGGCGGGGACGGGCAAGACGTATCTCGCGGTGGCTTGCGCGGTGGACGCGCTGGAGCGCGACCAGGTCAAGCGCATCGTGCTGACGCGTCCGGCCGTCGAAGCGGGCGAACGCCTCGGGTTCCTGCCGGGCGATCTGGCGCAGAAGGTCGATCCGTATCTGCGTCCGCTGTACGACGCGCTGTACGACCTGCTCGGCTTCGACAAGACCGCCAAGATGTTCGAGCGGCAAATGATCGAAATCGCGCCGCTCGCGTACATGCGCGGCCGCACGCTGAATCACGCGTTCATCATCCTCGACGAGGCGCAGAACACCACGCCCGAACAGATGAAAATGTTCCTCACGCGGATCGGCTTCGGCTCGAAGGCCGTGGTTACCGGCGACACGACGCAGGTCGATTTGCCGCGCGGCGCGAAGAGTGGGCTGATCGAAGCGCAGCAGGTGCTGGCGGACGTGCGCGGCATTGCACTCACGCGCTTCACGAGCGCGGACGTGGTGCGGCATCCGCTGGTCGCGCGAATTGTGGAGGCGTACGATGCGCATTCGCAGAAAACCGCCGGTCCGGCGGATTCACGCTAATTTGCGGCGTTAATTTGCCTCGCTAATTTGCCTCGAACTCCACTGGATATGCCGCAGCAACCCAAGCAACAAATCGACCCTGCATGAGCCGCGCACCGAAACTGACGTTGAATCTGCAATTCCCCGCCGCCAAGACCTGGCCGGAACACAAGGCGCTGCTGCCGCGCGCCACCGTAGCCGGTTGGATCAAGGCGGCGCTCTTCGCGGACGGCGAGCTGACCGTGCGTTTCGTCGACGCCGAAGAAGGCCGCACGCTTAACCGCACCTATCGCGGCAAAGACTATTCGACCAACGTGCTGACGTTCGCGTACGCCGAATCGGAAGACGATCCGGTGACCGGCGACCTGATCCTGTGCTGCCCGGTGGTGGAAAAGGAAGCCGCCGAACAGGGCAAGCCGCTGATCGCGCACTACGCGCACCTGTTGGTGCACGGCACCCTCCATGCGCAAGGCTACGACCACGAGGTCGAGGAAGAAGCCGAGGAAATGGAAGCGATCGAGACTGAAATCCTCGGCAAGCTCGGTTTCCCGGATCCCTATCAATAGTCTTCGTCACCGCTGCTAAAAGCCACCGTGAGCACGTCCTCCCCTGAAGCCGATACGCGAAACACGCCCTGCCCGGACTATCCGCCCGCGCTCGGCGAATCGCGGCTGCTGACGGACGATGAGTTGCGCGCGTCGCTCGAATGCACATTGCGCGACTGGGACCGCAAGAGCGATCTGTGGCTGTTCGGCTATGGTTCGCTGATCTGGAATCCCGGTCTGCCCACGGTCGAAGCCGCCCGTTCGAAAGTGCACGGCTATCACCGCGGACTGTATCTGTGGTCGCGCGTGAATCGCGGCACGCCGGAACAACCGGGCCTCGTGCTCGCGCTCGATCGCGGCGGCTCGTGCTCCGGCATCGCCTTCCGCCTCGCCGCCGAGGGTGCGATGCCGCATCTGGAAGCGTTGTGGCGCCGTGAAATGCCGATGGGTTCGTACCGTCCGGCGTGGCTGCCCTGCGTGCTCGCCGACGGCCGGCGCGTCGACGCGCTCGCGTTCGTGATGCGCCGCGATGTGCCGACCTACACCGGCAAGCTGCGTGACGAGGTCGTCAAAACCGTGTTCGGCTGCGCGCGCGGCCGCTACGGCACCACGCTCGACTACGTCAGCCGCACCGTCCATGCGCTGCGCGAAAGCGGCATGCCCGACCGCGCGCTGGAGGCGCTTCTTGAACGTTGCCGTGAGGAAAGCCGCGAGGCCGGTCAGGAATAGGGCAATCCGTACTTTTTTGCTCCGAAACGCTTTTCCCCGCGTAATCAGTTAGGATGGACCCACGTCCACCGTACGCGGCCGGGCGGTTTCATCACAGCATCACCCATCGCCCAGCCAGGCGGGACACGGTCCTGCCATGTGCCTGGTGTATCCTTAATGCTCTGCAACAGCGCGCCCAGTCTCGCCGGGCGCACTACCATGAACGACACGTATCCCAGTCGACGCCAAACCGACAAACCGCACGAAAAACGCTCACTCCTCGAGCGTCTGACCGACTTCATCTCGCCCGAGCCCGACTCGCGCGCAGAACTCCTGGAAATCCTGCAGGACGCGCACGAGCGCAACCTGATCGACGCCGACTCACTATCGATGATCGAGGGCGTGTTCCAGGTGTCCGAACTCAGCGCCCGCGACATCATGGTGCCGCGCGCACAAATGGACGCGATCAACATCGCGGACAACCCCGCTGAATTCATCCCCTACGTGCTGGAAAAAGCACACTCGCGCTATCCGGTCTTCGAGGGCAATCGCGACAACATCATCGGTGTGTTGCTCGCGAAAGACCTGCTGCGCTACTACGCTGAAGACGAATTCGACGTGCGCGGCATGCTGCGCCCCGCCGTCTTCATCCCCGAGTCGAAGCGGCTGAACGTGCTGCTGCACGACTTCCGCGTAAATCGCAATCACCTCGCGGTGGTGGTCGACGAATACGGCGGCGTGGCCGGCCTGATCACGATCGAAGACGTACTGGAACAGATCGTCGGCGATATCGAAGACGAATACGATTTCGACGAGGAAAGCGGCAACATCATCGCCTCGCCGGACGGGCGCTTCCGCGTGCGCGCGCTCACGGAAATCGAGCAGTTCAACGAGGCCTTCGGCACGCATTACTCGGACGACGAAGTCGATACGATCGGCGGCCTCGTCACGCATCGTTTCGGACGGGTGCCGCATCGCGGCGAAAAAGTCCGTATCGACGATCTGATCTTCGAGATTCTGCGCGGCGACGCCCGCCAGATTCACATGCTGCTGGTGCGCCGCGACCCGCTCGCCGGCCAGCGTGAGCGCGAAGCACAGCACGTGCAGACCTGATCCGCTTCTTTTCTTCGCTTCTTCAACTCCTCACGCCGACCGCGCAACAATGGCCGACCCGATTACATCCCGTTCGCGCCGCGGCGTGAGTGCCCCTGCCGCCCGAGAAGCGCGCGGCCGTGCACTGCCCCGTTGGCATTACCTCGTCGCTTTGGCCGCCGGTGCGGCCAATACGCTGTCGTTCGCACCGACGCCGCACGGCGGCTGGCTCGAACTGGTGATCTTCGGCCTCTTCTTTGCGTGGCTGACGCGTACCACCGGCTGGAAAAGCGCAGCGCTGACGGGCGGCGCTTTCGGCTTCGGCAACTTCGTCACCGGCGTGTGGTGGCTGTACGTCAGCATGCACTACTACGGCGGCATGGCGGCCCCGCTCGCGGGCGCGGCGGTCGTGCTGTTCTCGCTGTATCTGGCGGTGTATCCGGCGCTCGCTGCAGGCATCTGGTCGTTCTGCGCAGGACACGCGCGCAATGGCACGTCCGATACCGACCAACCGTTCTCGCCGACCTGGCACGGCGCGCTGGCTTTTGCGAGCGCGTGGGCAATCGGCGAATGGCTGCGCGGCACTGTGTTCACTGGCTTTCCGTGGCTTGCGAGCGGTTATGCGCAGGTGGACGGTCCGTTCGCCGGCTTTGCGCCCGTCGCGGGTGTATACGGCGTCGGCTGGATGCTCGCGCTGGTGGCCGCGTTGATCGTGCAGGCGCTGTTGCCGCTGCTGGCCTCGCGCGGGCAACTCGATGCCGCGGCAGTCGGCAATGCTGGAAATGCCAGCAAAGGGGCTAACCGTCGTATCGCGCGCGTCGCGGTGCCGGGGGGAATCACAATTGCGCTGATCGCGGCCGGTTTGCTGCTGCCGCTCGTGCAATGGACCCTGCCGGCCAACGCGCCGCTGACGGTGCGCCTCCTGCAAGGCAACGTCAGACAGGAAATGAAGTTCGAAGAAGCCGGCATGCGCGCCGCGATCGACCAGTATCAGCAGATGATTACGTCGAAGCCGGCTGACCTGATCGTCACGCCGGAAACCGCCATTCCGGTGCTCGCACAGCAATTGCCGCCGCAGTTCGCGTCGGCGGTGCGCAACTTCTCGGATACAACAGGCACCGCGATCGTGTTCGGCGCGATCGGCGGCACCATCACGCCGGAAGGCCAAGTGGTCGACTATACGAACAGTCTGTTCGGCGTCACGCCGGGCAAGCGCGACGTGTATCGATACGACAAACACCATCTCGTGCCGTTCGGCGAATTCGTGCCGTGGGGCTTCCGCTGGTTCGTGAATCTGATGAGCATTCCGCTCGGCGATTTCGCGCGCGGCGCGCCCGTGCAGAAGCCGTTCATCGTGCATAACCAGCCGGTCGCCGTCGACATCTGCTACGAGGATATTTTCGGCGAGGAGATCGCGCGGAGCATCCGCGAGAGCGATACGCCGGCGGGCGTCTTGGTCAACTCGACCAATCTCGCCTGGTTCGGCGACACCATCGCACTGGATCAGCACTTGCAGATCGCGCGTATGCGTTCACTGGAAACCGGCCGGCCGATGCTGCGTGCCACCAACACGGGCATGACCGCCGCGATCGACGCCAACGGCAAGGTGATCGGACGCCTGACGCCGTACACGATCGGCTCGCTGGATGTGTCGGTGCAGGGGACCTCGGGCAGCACACCCTATGTGACGAGCGGCAATAACGCGGTGCTGGCTGTTTCGTTGCTGCTGCTGGCGTTCGGGTTTGCGTTCGGGCCGGGGATAACGCGGCGGCAAAACGGCAAAAAATAATTCGCGACAAACCAGGTGACTGTGCGCATGCCGTTTATGCGCGAAAGCGCCGTGACAAATCGCGGCACAAAACCCGCCCCAATAGAAAAACGCGCGCCCCGGAACACCGTGAGCGCGCGCTTATAAAGAATCAGGCTTTACTGATTCGACGCGATCCGCTGCTGAATATGCTGTGCGCGTGCCGGCGAAGCCGGATGCGAACTCAACATACTCGACTTGCCGCCATCCAATTGTGCGAGTTTGTTGAAAGCCGTCACCAATCCCGACGGATCGAGATTCTTCTTTTTCTGCAAGTCGAACGAATAATCGTCGGCTGCGCTTTCCTGGCTTTGCGAGAACTGCGCATTAATCAGCTTCTCGGAAAAATCGCCCAGTTGCGAGCCGGACAACGTCGCCGCCACGCCACCCGCCGACGACGCCACCGAGCGCACCGCCGAAGTCGCGTACGCGAGCTGCATTGCCTTTCGGGTATGTCCCAGCGCCACGTGGCCCATTTCATGACCGACCACACCGCGCACTTCGCTGTCGTTCATGATATCCATCAGACCGCTATAAACGCGCACGCAACCGTTGGCCATCGCCCATGCGTTGACGTCCTTGGTGACGTACACCTTGTAATTCACCGGCACGCCGTCGATGTTGTCGCCCAACTGCGCGGCTATCCCGTTCAGGCGCTTCTGATAAGTGCTGTTTGCCGCGGCAATCTGGTTTTCGCTGTCTAGCTGCGCGCATGACTTGTCGGTCAGCGCGCGCACGTCAGCGTCGCTCAGCATGGCGGCCTGAGTGGCCATCTGGCCGGACTGGATCAATGCAGTCGGATCCAGACTGCTGACACTCGCGCACGAAGCAAGCAACGCACAGGCGGAAGCGGCAATGACAAAGCGGTACGGTTTCATGGCGGAAATCTCTACGCGGATGTTTTTAATTTCGGACGGCAAGCTCCCCTGCCAGTCCATTCCGCAACGGCTACGCATCACCTAAATCACCGGAGACAATTCGGTATGTGAATCGCATAAACCATTGCGCCACACGCCACGCAAAAAAAAGCGCCTGACGAGCAGGCGCTTTTTACCACGAACGTAAGTTTCAATTCAGGATTTTGCAAGCTTTCATAACATCATTTTGCAATCTTGCGAAAATTGCGGGCAGTATGTTCAAAAACTCTGCCGGTCATTGTCCTTGCTCAATTCGCCGGCACCGTATCAATAAACGACTGACGCAACGACAGTTTCTGGAAATGCTTATCCAGATTCGGATACGGTTCGCGCCAGTTCAACTCAGGCATGCGGAAATCGAGGTAGCCCAGCGCGCAGCCCACCGCGATGTCCGCGAGCGTGTAGTGGTTGCCCGTGCACCACGGCTTGTTGCCCAAGCCTTGCGACATCGCGATCAGGCCTTCGTCGATCTTGCGTTGCTGCCGCGCGACCCACGCGTCCACGCGCTGCTCTAGCGTGCGCTGGGTGCCTTCGAGGCGAATCAGCACCGCGGCGTCCAGAATGCCGTCGGCGAGCGCTTCCCAGCAACGCACTTCGACGCGCTCGCGGCCCGACGGCGGAATCAGCTTACCGACTGGCGACAGCGTATCCACGTATTCGCAGATCACCCGCGAGTCGAACACCGCTTCGCCGTCCTCCATCACGAGGCACGGCACCTTGCCGAGCGGATTGAAGGTGTGAATGGTGGTATCCGGCGCCCAGACGTTCTCGGGCACGAGTTCGTAGTCGATTTTCTTGTCGGCCAGAACGATCCGCGCTTTACGCACGAATGGGCTGGCGAGCGAACCGATGAGTTTCATCATGACCATCTGCCTTTTCTTGAATTCGGCGAAAGTATAAGTGGTCGGCGCTGTTCCCGAGCATAGCGCCGCATCTTCGCAAGCCGCATGAATGCTGGCTGTGGATGGATAGCAACATTGCCGCACCGCGCGCCAGGCAAGCGCAGCCACCTCGAACACTAGTATCCGCGCAAAATAAGTCGCTGCATTGGGCGCTACAATCGCGAAATGAACCAGCCGACCGAACCCACCATCGCCATCGACGTCTACCGCACGCGCCGCGAGCGCGTACTCGCCGCGCTGCGCGCAGCGGGCGGGGGCGTCGCCATCGTCCCCACCGCGCCGGAAAAGCTGCGCAACCGGGACGCCGACTACCCCTACCGGCACGATAGCTACTTCTACTATCTGACGGGTTTCACCGAACCCGAGGCATTGCTGGTGCTCGATGCAAGCGCCGCGCCAGGCGGGCCGGCTTCGTTCCTGTTCTGCCGCGAGAAGAATGTCGAGCGCGAGACGTGGGAGGGTTTCCGTTTCGGGCCGGAGGGCGCGCGCGAGGCGTTCGGCTTCGACGCCGCCTTCGCCGTGAGCGAAGTCGATACGCAACTGCCGCACATTCTCGCTGACAAGCCGGCGCTGCATTACGCGCTCGGCACGTCGACGGAACTGGACGAACAGGTGCGCAGCTGGCTCGACGTTGTGCGTGCGCAAGGCCGCAGCGGCGTCGCCGCACCGACTGTCGCGCGTGATCTGATCCCGTTGCTCGACGACATGCGGCTCATCAAGGATCCCCACGAACTCGCCATCATGCGCCGCGCCGGACAGATTTCGGCGCAAGCCCATCGCCGCGCAATGGCCGCCTGCCACCCCGGCGTGCGCGAGTACGAACTCGAAGCCGAGCTGCTCTACACGTTCCGCAAATTCGGCGCGCAGGCGCCGGCTTATACGTCGATCGTCGCCGCGGGCGCCAACGCCTGCGTGCTGCACTACCCGGCCGGTAACGCGATTGCCCAGGACGGCGAGCTGATCCTGATCGACGCCGCCTGCGAACTCGACGGCTATGCATCCGACATCACCCGCACCTTCCCGGCGAACGGCCGCTTCACGCCCGCGCAACGCGAGCTATACGACATCGTGCTGGTCGCGCAGCAGGCTGCCGTCGACGCCACCCGCCCCGGCGCCACCTTCGACGATCCGCACCAGGCCGCCGTGCGCGTGCTGTCGCAAGGTCTGCTCGACACCGGCATCATCGACCGCACGAAGTTCGCCTCGGTCGACGAGGTGATCGCCGAGCGCGCCTATGCGCCGTTCTATATGCACCGTACCGGCCACTGGATCGGCATGGACGTGCACGATGTCGGCGACTACCGCGAACGCGGCGCGCCGCGCGACGAAGCGGGCGCGCTGCCGTGGCGCACGCTGCAGGCAGGGATGGCGCTGACCATTGAGCCCGGCCTATATATCCGTCCGACTGAAGGCGTGCCCGAGCGCTACTGGAACATCGGCATCCGCATCGAAGACGACGCGATCGTCACGCCGGCCGGTTGCGAGCTGATGACACGCGACGTCCCGGTGGCCGCCGACGAAATCGAAGCACTGATGCAGGAAGCCCGCGCGGCCCAGCCAGCAAAGCAGTAAGTCAAGCAATGAGCCAGGCAGTAATTCCGGTAGTGAGCGAAGGAAGCAAACCGCAATGAACGACGTTTCCCAGTCGACGGTAATTCTGAAACCCGCCGCGTCCGACCATCCCTTCGATTTCGACGTGACGATCGTCGGCGCCGGGCCGGTCGGGCTGGCGCTTGCCGGCTGGCTGGCGCGCCGCAGCGCGACGCAGGCGCTGAAGATCGCGCTGATCGACGCGCGCGAGCCGGAAGATTCGATTGCCGATCCGCGCGCGATCGCCGTGTCGCACGGCAGCCGGATGATCCTCGAACCGCTGCGCTGGCCCGCCGACGCCACCGCGATCCAGCGCATCCACGTGTCGCAACGCGGCCACTTCGGCCGCACGCTGATCGACCACAGCGAGCACGGCTTGCCGGCGCTCGGCTACGTGCTGCGTTATGGCGCGATCGTGCATGGTCTCGCCGAGGCGGTTCATGCGACGTCCGTACACTGGTTCCGTTCCACCTCCGCCGCGGCGCCGACTCAGGAACTCGACGGCGTCACGCTGCCGATCGAAACCGCGGGTGTCACACGCAATCTGCGCACGCGGATTCTGGTCAATGCTGAAGGCGGCCTGTTCGGCGACCAGAAAACCGCCGGGAGCGCGGGTAGAAGCGCTGGCGGCGGTACGCGCGATTACGGGCAAACCGCGCTGGTCGGCACGGTCAGCGTGTCGGCGCCGCAACCGCATGTGGCGTGGGAGCGCTTCACGTCGCAGGGGCCCATCGCGCTGCTGCCGATGGGCGGCGTGCGCGGCGCGAATTACGCACTGGTCTGGTGCTGCGCACCCGACGAAGCCGCGCGACGCGCGCAGCTCCCGGACGACGAATTCCTGCGCGAACTCGACGCCGCATTCGGCAACCGCATGGGCCGCTTTACGCAAATAAAGGGGCGCGCGTCGTTCCCGCTGGGACTGAACGCGGTCGATACGCTCGTGAAGGGTCATGTTGTCGCCATCGGTAATGCGGCGCAGACGCTGCATCCGGTGGCGGGCCAAGGTCTGAATCTCGGTCTGCGCGACGCGCATGCACTCGCCGATGCCTTGTCGGCGGAAGGCCCCACCCCGCTCGCTCTGGCTACGTTCGCGCAACGCCGTGCGCTCGACCGCCGCCTGACGATCGGCGCGACCGACACGCTCGCACGCCTTTTCACCGTCGACTTCCCGCCGCTCGCCGCCTTGCGCGGCCTCGCCCTCACCGCGCTCGAATTCGCGCCGCCGGTGAAAACCGCGCTGGCGCGGCAAATGATGTTCGGTCAACGCCGCTGAACGCACCGCCCGCTCGCGCCCCACAGCCGCTGCAGCCTTTTTAGGCACCATAGTTAGGCGCATAAGCGGAGCCGCGCGAGCCGTGCCGGTTCTATGAACCGGACCACTTTCATAGAAGATTTAATGAGTTACGACAGACGCAAGTCGGGTGTCGGCTACCCGTTAACGCTAAAATGGTGGTTCTCCCTCGCATTTCGCGAATGGTCCGATTGACAGAATCTGAAAAGAAACTGAAACGATCGGCCGCAGGCGCGTCCAAGTCATGCCTACTCTCGGCTCCCACAATCTGCGTAATAACCTGTTCGTCGCCCCCATGGCCGGCGTGACCGACCGGCCGTTCCGGCAATTGTGCAAACGGCTGGGCGCGGGCTATGCGGTGTCGGAAATGGTCGCCTCGAATGCGCAGTTGTGGAAAAGCGAAAAGACCATGCGCCGTGCCAACCACGCGGGCGAGGTCGAGCCGATCGCCGTGCAGATCGCCGGCGCCGATCCGGCCATGATGGCCGAGGCCGCGCGCTACAACGTGGCGAACGGCGCGCAGATCATCGACATCAACATGGGCTGCCCGGCCAAGAAGGTGTGCAACGTGGCCGCGGGTTCTGCCTTGCTGCAGAACGAACCGCTGGTGCAGCGCATCGTCGAGGCGGTGGTGGGCGCGGTGGGCATCGGCCCTGACGCGGTGCCCGTCACGCTGAAGATCCGCACCGGCTGGGACCGCGACAACAAGAACGCGCTCTCCGTCGCGCATCTGGCTGAAGCCGCCGGCATTTCCATGCTGACAGTGCATGGCCGTACGCGCGCCGACCTGTATCACGGCGACGCCGAATACGAGACCATCGCTGCCGTCAAAGCGGCGGTGCGCATTCCGGTGGTCGCCAATGGTGACATTACGTCGCCGCAAAAAGCCCGCGAGGTGCTCGCCGCCACCGGCGCCGACGCCATCATGATCGGCCGCGCCGCGCAGGGGCGTCCGTGGCTGTTCCGCGAGATCGAGCATTTCCTGCAAACGGGTGAGTTGCTGCCGCCGCCGCGCATCGACGAAATCCAGCAGGTCATGAACGAGCATCTCGAAGATCACTACGCGTTCTACGGCGAATTTACGGGTGTGCGCACAGCGCGTAAGCATATCGGCTGGTACACTCGCGGCCTTTCTGGCGCCAACGTGTTCCGGCACCGTATGAATACGCTGGACACCACGCGCGAACAACTCCTCGCCGTCAACGAATTCTTCGACGCCCAAAAGGCGATTTCCGACCGCCTCGTCTACGTCGACGAGACGCTCAACGAGAACGACGGCGAGCCGGACCATACCGACCGACTAGCAGCATGAGCAAGAACAATATCGAACAATCTGTCCGCGACAGCCTGGGGATGTATTTCCAGGATCTCGACGGCTCCAATCCGCATGACGTCTACGACATGGTTATTTCATGCGTGGAAAAACCCTTGCTCGAAGTGGTGCTCGAGCAGGCCGGCGGCAATCAGTCGCTGGCCGCCGAGTATCTCGGCATCAACCGCAATACGTTGCGCAAGAAACTGCAACAGCACGGTTTGTTGTAGTTTTTCGGCGCCCTGCCACGCTTCCCCTCGGCTTTTCGTCTTCATCATGATCAAGCAAGCGCTCATCTCCGTTTCCGACAAGTCCGGCATCGTCGACTTCGCCAAGTCGCTGTCGGACCTCGGCGTCAAGATCCTGTCGACCGGCGGCACCGCGAAACTGCTCGCGGACGCGGGCCTCTCCGTCACCGAAGTCGCCGACTACACGGGCTTCCCGGAAATGCTGGACGGGCGTGTGAAAACGCTGCATCCGAAGGTGCACGGCGGCATTCTTGCGCGCCGCGATCTGCCGGAACACATGGCAGCGCTTGAAAAGCACGACATCCCGACGATCGACCTGCTGGTCGTGAATCTGTATCCGTTCGTGCAGACCGTGTCGAAAGAAACGTGCTCGCTGGAAGACGCGATCGAGAACATCGACATCGGCGGCCCGACCATGCTGCGCTCGGCCGCGAAGAATCATCGCGACGTGACGGTGGTGGTCGATCCGGCGGACTACGCGGTCGTGCTCGACGAAATGCGTGCGAACAACAACACGGTCGCCTACAAGACGAACTTCCGTCTGGCCACCAAGGTGTTCGCGCACACCGCGCAATATGACGGCGCGATCACGAACTACCTGACGAGCCTGACCGACGAATTGCAACATTCGTCGCGCAACGCTTACCCGGCTACGTTCAACCTGGCGTTCAACAAGGTGCAGGACCTGCGCTACGGCGAAAACCCGCATCAGAGCGCTGCGTTCTACCGCGACCTCTCCGTGCCGGCCGGCGCGCTGGCGAACTACAACCAGTTGCAAGGCAAGGAACTGTCGTACAACAACATCGCCGATTCCGATGCAGCGTGGGAATGCGTGAAGACCTTCGACGTGCCGGCTTGCGTGATCGTCAAGCACGCGAATCCGTGCGGCGTGGCAGTGGGCGCGGATGCGAACGAAGCGTATGCGAAGGCGTTCCAGACCGATCCGACCTCGGCGTTCGGCGGCATCATCGCGTTCAACCGTGAAGTCGACGAAACGGCGGCGCAAGCGGTGGCCAAGCAGTTCGTCGAAGTGCTGATCGCCCCGTCGTTCAGCGCGGCGGCTCGCCAGGTGTTCGCGGCCAAGCAGAACGTGCGTCTGCTGGAAATCGCGCTGGGTGAAGGCCATAACGCGTTCGATCTGAAGCGCGTCGGCGGCGGCCTGCTGGTGCAATCGCTCGATTCGAAGAACGTGCAGCCGCGAGAGTTGCGCGTGGTCACGAAGCGTCACCCGACGCCGAAGGAAATGGACGATCTGCTGTTCGCGTGGCGCGTCGCGAAGTACGTGAAGTCGAACGCGATCGTGTTCTGCGGCAACGGCATGACGCTCGGCGTCGGCGCGGGCCAGATGAGCCGCGTGGACTCGGCGCGTATTGCGAGCATCAAGGCGCAGAACGCCGGTTTGACGCTGAACGGTTCGGCCGTGGCGTCGGATGCGTTCTTCCCGTTCCGCGACGGTTTGGATGTGGTGGTCGCGGCAGGCGCGACCTGCGTGATTCAACCGGGCGGCTCGATGCGCGACGACGAAGTGATCGCCGCAGCTGACGAGCACAACATCGCGATGGTGGTGACCGGCGTGCGTCACTTCCGGCATTGATTTAGGCTTCGCGGACGCCGCCTGATTCTTTGTGATGCGGTAGTCGCTAGCGTAGTTTGAGCGAAACGGCTCGGTGGAATTTCCGCCGGGCCGTTTTGTTTTGGAACACCGACCGCCACACGGCGCGTTCGTTGTAGTATCGCAAGCACTTAGTTTTCACCGCACGTGCGGCACCTCATGAGAATTCTCGGCATCGACCCCGGCTTGCGCGTGACCGGCTTTGGCGTAATCGATCAAACCGGACACACGCTCAGCTACGTCGCAAGCGGCGTGATCAAAACCGCCGACGCCGATCTACCGTCGCGTCTCGGCACCATTTTCGAAGGCATTTCGACGCTGATCCGTCAGCATTCACCGGATCAGTCGGCGATCGAAAAGGTGTTCGTCAACGTCAACCCGCAATCCACCCTGCTGCTTGGCCAGGCGCGTGGCGCGGCGATCTGTGGACTGGTGGCGGGCGGCGTGCCGGTCGCCGAATATACGGCTCTGCAGTTGAAGCAGGCTGTGGTCGGCTACGGCCGCGCGACCAAGGAGCAGATGCAGCAGATGGTGGTGCGACTGCTCAACCTCTCCGGCGTGCCCGGCACCGACGCCGCCGACGCGCTCGGCATGGCGATTTGCCACGCGCACGGCGGCACGACGCTGAGTACGCTCGGTGGAATTGCGCCGTCGCTCGCTAAAAAAGGCTTGCGTGTGCGGCGTGGACGGTTGGTGGGGTAATCCCAAAGCTCCGCGCGACGCCAGCCACCTTCGTGTCCCACACGTGCGAGAACCCGCCAAAAAGGGATCTCCGTCTAGGAGGCAACAACACGCTGGTCAACCGCGATTGCGCATCATGCACCACGCCTGCCGCGGACTCGCTGCGCTACACTCGCCCTTTCTCTAAAGATTGAATCCGCCATGATCGGTCGCATTGCCGGCGTTCTGCTGGAAAAAAACCCGCCGCATCTACTCGTCGACTGCAACGGTGTCGGTTACGAAGTCGATGTGCCGATGAGCACGTTCTACAACCTGCCGTCGACAGGTGAACGCGTCGTGCTGCTCACGCAAATGATCGTGCGTGAAGACGCGCATTTGCTCTACGGCTTCGGCACCGCCGAGGAACGCTCGACCTTCCGTGAATTGCTGAAGATCACCGGCATCGGCGCGCGCATGGCGCTCGCCGTGCTCTCCGGCATGAGCGTGCACGAACTCGCGCAGACCGTCACGATGCAGGACGCAGCGCGTCTGACGCGCGTGCCGGGTATCGGCAAGAAGACGGCGGAGCGGCTGCTCCTCGAACTGAAAGGCAAGATCGGCGCCGACCTGGGCGCGCTGGCTGGCGCGGCGTCGGCATCCAACCATGCGTCCGATATCCTGAACGCACTGATCGCATTGGGCTACTCCGAAAAAGAAGCGTTGGCGGCAGTCAAGAACGTGCCGGCCGGCACCGGAGTTTCCGAAGGCATCAAACTCGCATTGAAGGCGCTATCCAAAGGCTGAACAAAGGCTGAACCTCAAGCCTCGGCGGTTAGCCCCCCGGCCGATGGGTAAAGCTTCGCACACAGCCCTTCGCTGCGCACCTTGGCCATTCGGCCAAGTTCCGCAACGGGCGCCCCCCCCCAAGGGGGCTTCCTTCGGGCCGCGCGCGGTACAATGCCCCCATGATCGAAACCGACAAACTCGCCGCCGAGCGCATCATCGCGGCCACGCCCGTCTCGCCGAACGAAGAAGCGTTCGAGCGCGCGTTGCGCCCGCGCCAGCTCGAAGAATATGTCGGGCAGGAAAAAATACGCGGTCAGCTGGAAATCTTCATCGAGGCTGCCAGGCGCCGGTCGGAATCGCTCGACCACGTGCTGCTGTTCGGGCCGCCGGGTCTTGGCAAGACCACGCTCGCGCACATCATCGCGCGGGAAATGGGTGTCAATCTGCGGCAAACCTCCGGCCCGGTGCTTGAACGCGCCGGCGACCTCGCCGCGCTGCTCACCAATCTCGAAGCCAACGACGTTTTATTCATCGACGAAATCCACCGGCTCTCGCCGGTCGTCGAAGAAATTCTGTATCCGGCGTTGGAGGATTATCAGATCGACATCATGATCGGCGAAGGGCCGGCCGCGCGCAGCGTGAAGCTGGATCTGCAGCCGTTCACGCTGGTCGGCGCGACCACCCGCGCGGGCATGCTGACCAATCCGCTGCGCGATCGCTTCGGGATTGTCGCGCGGCTCGAGTTCTATAACGCCGAGGAGCTGGCGCGTATCGTCACGCGTTCGGCATCGCTGCTGCATGCGCAGATCCACCCGGATGGCGCGTTCGAAATCGCCAAGCGCGCGCGTGGCACGCCGCGGATTGCGAACCGGCTGCTGCGCCGTGTGCGCGATTTCGCCGAGGTGAAAGCGGACGGCAACATCACTGCGCAAGTGGCCGACGCAGCGCTCAAAATGCTCGACGTGGACGCGGTCGGCTTCGATCTGATGGACCGCAAGCTGCTCGAAGCGATCCTGCACAAGTTCGACGGCGGCCCGGTCGGCGTCGACAATCTGGCGGCTGCTATCGGCGAAGAGCGCGACACGATCGAAGACGTGCTCGAACCGTATCTGATCCAGCAAGGCTTCCTGCAACGCACGCCGCGCGGCCGCGTCGCCACGCTGCTCACGTACAGGCATTTTGGTCTCGCCGCGCCGGACGCTTCGAGCCCCATAACCACCCTGTGGGATTCGGCCGCAACCTGAGCCGGATGCGAGCCGCTGGTGAAAGGTGTATCGAAGCGGGCACGCCACCGCGTTGCCGCCACGCGCGAGTTGAAGTAAGCCGCGTCTGCGAGACAGCCCCCTGCCAGTTAGCCTCGCCGCACCGCTTAACGTCCCGGTTCCGGCACTCGCTTGAAACTATCGTCCGCGCTCGGCGCGTCGAGATGCGACACGTCCGCCCACGATACGATCGTCGCCTTGCTGGCGTCGTCGGCATAATCCACCACGTTGACGCTCGTGTTCAGCAACGCGTAATCACGCGGCGCATCGAGCGATAACCCGCAAGCAAACCGGCGCACACAGTCCAACACGCCACCGTGCGCGACACAGGCGATCCGTCCGCCCGGATGCGCAGCCACCAGAGGCTCGATCGCATGCAGCACGCGATGGTAAAGCGTGCGCTGCGATTCGCCTTCAGGGGGCGCGAAACCCGGATCGCGGGTTTGCCAGTGCGCGTATTCATCGGGGAAACGGACGGCGATCTCGTCGCTGTCATGCCCCTGGAACGCGCCGTATGAGCGCTCGCGCAAACCTTCACGCAGTTGCAACGGCAGGCCGAGTGCATCGGCGATCGGCTGCGCGGTCTGCTGTGCGCGTTGCAGATCGCTTGAATAGATCGCGTCGAAGCGCGCGCCCTCTTTCACCTCATTCGCGATGCGGCGTGCAAGGCGTTGCGCCTGCGCATGGCCGGTCGTCGCGAGCGGGATGTCGATGTGACCTTGAATGCGCTTGATGCGGTTCCAGTCGGTCTCGCCGTGGCGGATGAACAGAATCTGCGTGGTCATGGGATGAGGGTGGGCGCCAGTAGCCGGTTATGCCGAGTCGCCATTGTCGCAAAAAGCGGCTGGAGGAGTGGATACGTGCCCCCGCATGCACCATGCGGCGGCAGTCGAGACTCAAGCGTTTGTCTGCAGCCAGAACGTGACCGGCCCGTCATTGACGAGCGACACCTGCATATCGGCGCCGAACTCGCCTGTCTCGACGATCGGGTGCTTTGCGCGCGCTGCCGAGACGAAGTAATCGAATAGCCGCTTGCCCTCGTCGGGCGGTGCGGCGGGCGTAAAGCTCGGGCGCAGGCCGCTGTTGGTATCAGCCGCCAACGTGAACTGCGAGACGAGCAGCAAGCCGCCTGCGCGCCCGGCGCCGTCGAGATTCTGCACGGAGAGATTCATCTTGCCGGCTGCATCGCTGAAGACACGGTAGCCGAGCACCTTGGCAAGCAACCGGTCAGCTGCGGCCTCCGTGTCGCCACGTTCGGCGCACACGAGCGCGAGCAGGCCCGCCTCGATCGCGCCGGTCACGCGGTCGCCCACGCGCACTTCCGCGCGCCGCACGCGCTGAATCAGCGCGATCATCGGCTCGACTCCGGATGCAACGCTCGAGTCATCATCGCGTTATCGCTGAACCATCAAGCCGTCAGCGTGACGCGCGCAAAACGACGCTTGCCGACCTGCACGACGTACTCGCCGGCCTCGACCTTCAAGCCCTTGTCTGACACGGTCGTGCCATCGATCTTCACGCCGCTCTGCTCGATGTTGCGCAACGCCTCGCTCGTCGACGGCACGAGGTTGGCCTGCTTGAGCAACTGGCCGATTGCAAGCGGTGCGCCCGCGAGCGTGACCGACGGAATATCGTCCGGCACGCCGCCCTTCGCACGATGGTTGAAGTCTTCGAGCGCGCGCTCGGCATCGGCTTGCGAGTGGAAGCGCGCGACGATTTCCTGACCGAGCATCACCTTGAAATCGCGCGGATTGCGGCCCGCTTCGATCTCTTTTCTGAAGCCGGCGATCTCGTCCATCGGACGGAACGACAGCAATTCGAAGTAACGCCACATCAACACGTCGGAGATGCTCATCAGCTTGCCGAACATGTCCGTCGGCTTTTCGCTGATGCCGATGTAATTGTTCTTCGACTTCGACATCTTCTCGACGCCATCCAGGCCTTCGAGCAACGGCATCGTCAAGATGCACTGCTGTTCCTGACCGTACTGCTTCTGCAGTTCACGGCCCACCAGCAGGTTGAACTTCTGGTCCGTGCCGCCGAGCTCGAGGTCGGCATTGAGCGCGACCGAGTCGTAGCCTTGCATCAGCGGGTACAGGAATTCGTGGATCGAGATCGGCACGCCGCCCTGGAAGCGCTTGGTGAAATCTTCGCGCTCGAGAATCCGCGCCACCGTGTAGCGCGATGCGAGCTTGATCATGCCGTCGGCGCCGAGCGGCATCGACCATTCGCTGTTGTAGCGGATTTCGGTCTTGTCGCGGTCGAGCACGAGTGCGGCCTGCTCGAAATACGTTTTCGCGTTCGATTCGATCTGCTCGCGCGTGAGCGGCGGGCGCGTGGCGTTGCGGCCCGACGGATCGCCGATCAGCGATGTGAAGTCGCCGATCAGGAAAATCACTGTGTGACCGAGGTCCTGCAACTGGCGCATCTTGTTCAGCACGACCGTGTGGCCGATGTGGATGTCTGGCGCGGTCGGATCGAGCCCGAGCTTGATACGCAGCGGCACGCCGGTCGCCGCGCTCTTCGCGAGCTTTTGCGCGAATTCGTCTTCGATCAGCAGTTCGTCGACGCCGCGTTTGGTGACCGCGAGTGCGTGACGGACTTCGTCGGTGATCGGGAAGGCGGGGCTGGGCTTGGTGGACTCGGTGCTCATGCTGGAAACTTGAAGTCGCGAAAAAAGGAGATTGTCCCATAGATGCGCGCCGCCGCGCCCACTGACTCAGCCATAAGCGCCCTGCCGGCGCATGATTTCGGCTTGTCGGGACGCGCCATTGGCGTCGTGACGCTTTATATTCGGCCGCGATTGCGCCGATAATCTGCTAAAACAGATCGCAACGAATCATCGAGAGGAGCAGCAACGTGGCGCAAGACCCCGCAGACGGCGTCTACTTTGGATTGATGTCCGGCACGAGCATGGACGGCGTGGACGGTGTGGCCGTCAAATTTGCCCAAGGGAAGCCGCCGGTGGTGCTGGCCGAAGCGTTTGTCGGCTTCGCGGCAGGCTTGCGCGACGCGCTGTTCGCGCTTCAACAGTCGGGGGACAACGAGATCGAACGCGAAGCGCTGGCCGCTAATGCGCTCGCCACGCGCTACACGGTGTGCTGCCACGAATTGCTGCAAGGCAGCCGCGTACCAGCCTCGGAAGTCCGTGCAATCGGCGTTCACGGCCAGACGGTGCGGCATCGGCCGGAAAAGGGTTACACGCGGCAGATCAACAACCCCGCACTGCTCGCGGAAATGATGAGCATCGACGTAGTCGCCGATTTCCGCAGCCGCGACGTCGCGGCCGGCGGCCAGGGCGCGCCGCTCGTACCGGCGTTTCACGCCACGGTGTTCGGCGCGAAAGAGGAAACGCGGGTGGTCTGCAATCTGGGCGGCATCAGCAATATCACGATCCTGAACGCGACCGGCGGCGTGCGCGGGTTCGACTGCGGGCCGGCGAACGCGCTGCTCGACGAATGGGCCCAGCGCCATCTCGGCAAGCCTTTCGACGAAAACGGCCATTTCGCCGCGAGAGGACAGGTCGATCGCACGTTGCTTTGTGCATTGCTCGACGAACCCTTTTTCGCGCAACAACCGCCGAAAAGCACCGGCCGTGATTTGTTCAACGCGCAATGGCTGGATGCAAAGCTCCAACCGTATGCCGCGCTCGCCCCTGCCGACGTGCAAGCCACACTGGTCGCACTGACCGCGGTAACGGTTGCGCGCGAAATCGAACGGCATGCATCGGACGCCAAGGCGGTCTATGTATGTGGCGGCGGTGCGCGCAATCCGGAGATTATGAAAGCCCTGCAACAGGCGCTGGAGGACAGCGGCGTAAGCGGCGTGCCCGTGATGACAACCGACGCGCTCGGCGTCCCGCCGAGCCAGGTCGAGCCGCTGGCGTTCGCCTGGCTGGCGATGCGCTGCATAGCGCGCTTGCCGGGCAATTTGCCGACTGTCACCGGCGCCGCTGCGGAGCGCGTGCTGGGGGCGATCTACCCGCGCTAAGCGAAGAGCCTGGGTTTTCGCGCAGGCAATAAAAAACGGGGCCGAAGCCCCGTTTCTTTTACAACCTGTCGCCTAATAACCGGCCATCAAACCGAGAACGACGAGCCGCAACCACAAGTGCTCTGAGCATTCGGGTTCTTGATGACGAACTGCGCGCCGTTGATGTCGTCCTTGTAGTCAATCTCAGCGCCAACCAGATACTGGTAGCTCATCGAGTCGATCAGCAGCTGGACGCCGCTCTTGTTCATGACGGTGTCGTCTTCGTTGACGGCTTCATCGAACGTAAAACCGTACTGAAAGCCCGAGCAGCCGCCGCCCTGCACGAAAACGCGCAGTTTGAGGTCCGCATTGCCTTCTTCTTCGATCAGTTGCTTGACCTTGTCAGCCGCTGCGTCGGTAAAAACGAAGGGGGCGGGCATCTCGGTCACGGGTGTATCGGTGACTGCGTTCATTCGAACTCTCCAAAAAGCTTCTAACCGCTATTGTAGGGCTGATCTCAATATCGTGCTGAAGCCCACAAAATCAATGGGTTCTTCCAGAAAACTCTATCGATCGGCGTGTCAGCCGCCGTCAGCCTGCCTGAGCGGACCGAACCGCCTCCGCAGCGAGAAAACCGTCATCACAAACCCAACGCGAAAAACCATAAAAAAAGCCGCCTTCGCGAAAGCGTTGGCGGCTTTTGCAGCGTTCCAGCCCGAAAGCCGGATCGCACACGAAGCGATTAACGCTTCGAGAATTGCTTCCTGCGACGTGCCTTGTGGAAGCCGACCTTCTTACGTTCGACTTCACGAGCATCACGCGTCACGAAGCCAGCCTTCGACAGTTCCGGCTTCAGCGTTGCGTCGTAGTCCATCAGTGCGCGGGTGATGCCGTGGCGAACCGCACCGGCTTGACCCGTTTCACCGCCACCCGTCACGTTGACTTTGATGTCGAACGTAACGCCGTGGTTCGTGAGTTCCAGCGGCTGACGCACGATCATCAGCGACGTTTCGCGCGAGAAGTAATCGGCGATAGGCTTGCCGTTCACAACGATATCGCCCTTGCCTGCCTTGATGAAGACGCGTGCGACGGCGCTCTTGCGGCGGCCCGTGCCGTAATTCCAGTTACCGATCATGTGGGCTCCCCTTAGATCTCGAGCGCTTTCGGCTGTTGTGCCGAATGCGGATGCGTTGCTTCAGCGTAGACCTTCAGCTTCTTGATCATCGCGTAGCCGAGCGGGCCCTTCGGCAGCATGCCCTTGACCGCTTTCTCGAGCGCACGGCCCGGGAAGCGTTCTTGCATCTTGCCGAACGTCGTTTCATAGATACCGCCCGGGTAACCCGAGTGACGGTAGTACTTCTTGTCAGTAGCCTTGTTGCCCGTGACACGGAGCTTGCCGGCGTTGATAACGATGATGAAATCACCGGTGTCGACGTGCGGAGTGAATTCAGGCTTGTGCTTGCCGCGAAGACGGTGTGCCACTTCGCTGGCGACACGCCCGAGAACCTTATCCGTCGCGTCAATCACGTACCATTCACGCGTAACCTCATGGGCTTTTGCGGAAAACGTCTTCATGATCGATCCAAAAAAATTGCTGCGCCCAATGTGTTTTTTCCTGCTTGTAGTGTGCGCATCGAGGCGCGTGCAGGCTCTCCCTGGTTCTTCCTCCGCGGGCGCGGATGCGGAAAAGCTCTGAATTATAAAGGAATTTGTCTCACTGAGTCAAAACTTGCGGGGTTTCAGGCGACAAGTTGTATGCGGCGACGGCCAGATAGAGCCATTTGACGTTCCTCGTGGCCCGCCGAACGGCATCGGCTACAAGAAAGCGCGGACGAAAAAAACCCGAACTAGCGGTTCGGGTTTAATCCACCAAAGGAGGAGGTGGAGGAGACAGCGGAGGTTGCAGAACTGCTGCAACCGATGGGATCGATTATATGAGGCGGCCTTGTGCGACGCAAGAACATTTGCATTGCGAAATGCAATCCCATAATGTGGTAGCGTAGCCTGCGGATCAAAAACAATAAATCCCCTTTAAAATCAATCACACATGCTTTTTTAAGCCGATACATAAGCAGACATCGGCTAGAGTAAAACCCCTAAACTCGTCAGGACTTTCCCGAATTGGCGGAACATGCCGCACCGCAACACGCAAGCAGTCATTGGGCATAAGTTCCGGAGAAAGTCGCTCCGGGCGGACACGCAAACGTCGGGCTACAATGCGTTTTCGATATAAGCGCAGCGCGGTGGAGCACAGCATGGAATGCAAAGTTAGCTGGATGGGGCAAGACGGGATGGCATTTGCGGCCGAGACGGGCAGCGGTCATCTGGTCACGATGGACGGCGCGCCGGAAGGCGGCGGCCGCAATCTCGCGCCGCGTCCGATGGAAATGGTTCTGCTCGGCACGGGCGGTTGCACCGCGTACGACGTCGTGATGATCCTGAAGAAAAGCCGCCAGGAAATCGCCGGCTGCTCGGTGACGCTGAAGGCCGAACGCGCCAGCGAAGATCCGAAAGTGTTCACCAAAATCCACTTTCACTTCACGGTGACGGGCAAAAATCTGAACCCGGCTACGGTGGAACGCGCGATCAATCTGTCGCACGACAAATACTGCTCGGCGTCGATCATGATCGCCAAGACCGCTGAGCTTACGCATTCGTTTGATATCGTCGCGGGTTGAGCGCGGCGCTTCGGTGCAGGTCGCCGCGTATTTAGCCAAACCAGCGCGTCAAAAGAAAAATGCCGGCGTCCACAAGGACGCCGGCATTTTTTTGTTGGGTGGCAAAGCAGGCCGATAAGCCGGATTCTGTGCACGCGCCCCGTCCGAAAACGCGACGCGCGTAGCAGTCATTCCTCTAGGCGCGCCATTACTGACGCGCTCAAGCTTCCTACCCGCAGACGTGACGGGGGCCCCGTCCTGCATCTCGAAGATGCTAGCCTGCCTACTTGGAATTGCTCCGGGTGGAGGTTACCGTGCCGGTCTGCCTTGCAGCAGCCGCGGTGCGCTCTTACCGCACCGTTTCACCCTTACCTGATCCCGGCTTGCGCCGGGCCATCGGCGGTTTGCTTTCTGTTGCCCTGTTCCGCGTGTCACCACGGATGGCCGTTAGCCATCACCCTGCCCTATGGAGTCCGGACTTTCCTCGCCCTCTTTGGCCGAAACCGCAGAGGCCGCGACTGCCTGGCCTGCTTTGCTGGGGCGCATTTTAACACCGTGGCGGATAGGGTGCGGCTTCAACGCGAACGCCGCCCTGTGCGAAACACAGACGTGTCGTCGTAAAACGCGGCGGATTCGTTCTCGGCGTACCAGCCTGGGATCCCCAGCACAGGCAGCGGCGCGAACATGCGGCTAGTCAATGCCTCGGTGCCGAGGAGTGCCGTGCTGACAGACTCGTCGAGCCATGCGTCGCGCGCCGCGGCGTTCCAGCCGAAGTATTCGGACGGCACGTCGACGATCCACGCGTGGCCCGTGCAGGCCTTGAACGGCGCAATCAGCTTTTCCAGCAGCGCGTGACCGAAGCAGCGCACTTCGCAGCGCGCGCCCCAGGCATCACGGCGAGCAACCAGCAGCGTCTGCCAGTCGAACCCGCGCAATGCCGCGCTCAACGCCGGGTCGGCACAGGCGAACAGCAACGCGTTTTCGTCGAACAAGGTCAACGTGTCGCGCACGCCGCCGCGGTTCGGGCCAATGCCTAACACGTCGATCGCCGCCGACTGCCGCGCGTTCAGCGCCGCCTTGATACGCGGAAACGCAAACCACATCGACCCGTTGAAGAAGTCATGCAGGTTGTGGCGCGTCGGCACGCAGCCCGTCGCAGCGATGTGCGCCTCGTAAGCCGCGCCCGGCGGCAGATCGTCCTGCGCAATGAACGCGAGGCGCTGGCCGCGGCCGGTACGCTGCTGCATGGCGCCGGCATCCGCATTCATCTCGGCGAGCAACTCCGCATAGCCTCGAAGCGCGCCCCGCTGCCAGCGCTCGCCGCGTGCCGCGAACTGCGCGAACCACGGCTTCGACCAGTCGATATCGGCAAAACCGAAGCTCACGCGCGCCGCCTCTTGCACCTGCATCTAACGGTAACCTCAGACGAGGCGCCAACCAATCGACTCACCGCCACGCAGCGGCACAACAGGCGTGTCGCCGACCGGCAATTCAGCCGGCAGCGTCCATTCTTCGCGACGCAGCGTGACTTTCTCTTCGCTGCGCGGCAGACCGTAGAAATCCGCGCCGAAGAAGCTGGCGAAGCCTTCGAGCTTGTCCAGCGCGCCGGCTTTGTCGAATGCTTCCGTGTAGAGCTCGAGCGCATGCAGTGCCGTGTAGCAACCCGCGCAGCCGCACGCGTGCTCCTTCAAACCCTTCGGATGCGGCGCGCTATCGGTGCCGAGGAAAAAGCGCGGATTGCCCGAGGTCGCCGCCTCGACCAGCGCCACGCGATGCGTCTCACGCTTCAACACCGGCAGGCAGTAGTAATGCGGGCGAATGCCGCCCTGGAAGATCGCATTGCGGTTGTACAGCAGATGGTGCGCGGTGACCGTCGCGCCCAGCAGCCCCGGCGCCACGCCGGCTTCGCGGATGTAGTCGACCGCGTCTTTCGTGGTGATGTGCTCGAACACCACCTTCAGCGCCGGAAATTCGCGGCGCAGCGGCGTCATCACGCGGTCGATGAACACCTTCTCGCGGTCGAACAGGTCGATCGGCGGATCCGTCACCTCGCCGTGCACCAGTAGCGGCATGCCAGTTTCCTGCATCACTTCGAGCGTTTTGGCGCACTTCATGATGTCGGTGACGCCCGCGTCCGAGTTGGTCGTGGCACCCGCCGGGTACAGCTTCACGCCATGCACGAAGCCGCTTTCGCGCGCGCGGAGGATTTCGTCGGGCGGCGTGTTGTCGGTCAAATACAGCGTCATCAGCGGTTCGAACTTCGCCCCGGCCGGGATCGCGGCGACGACGCGCTCGCGGTACGCCTGCGCCATCGCGGTCGTGGTGACCGGAGGCTTCAGGTTAGGCATGATGATCGCGCGGCCGAACTGGCGCGCGGTATCCGGCAACACGGCAGCGAGCATCTCGCCGTCCCGAACGTGCAGGTGCCAGTCGTCCGGGCGGGCGAGCGTAATCGTGTCGATGGTGTCGATCGAATCGAGGGAGGCGTTGGAGGCGGTCATGGCGAGAGGGGAACGAGATTCGGCGGTAAAAAAGCAAATCGGCATGCTCAAAGCGGTACAAATCACAGCAATTCGCAACGCTAAGGCCTAAACACACGTCAATTTTGCTATTTGGCGCTTCGGGCTCGGTGATATGCTTGGAAAATCATCATTGTAACGGCTTGCCCCGTTCACAGGCTTACCCGCAACATGTGCCAACTTCTCGGAATGAACTGCGCCGCGCCTACGGACGTCACGTTCTCGTTCACCGGCTTTGCGGCGCGCGGCGGCGTCACCGATCACCACGCGGACGGCTGGGGCATCGCTTTCTTCGAAGACAAAGCCTGCCGCCTGTTCATTGACCACCAATCGTCGGCCACCTCGCCGATCGCCGAGATGGTCAAGCGCTACCCGATCAAATCGAAGAACACAATTGCGCATATTCGCAAGGCGACGCAAGGGCACATCCTGCTCGAGAACTGCCATCCGTTCATGCGCGAACTGTGGGGACGCCACTGGATCTTCGCGCACAACGGCGACCTGAAAGATTATTCGCCGGCTCTCACCGGCGTCTATCAACCTGTCGGCACGACCGATAGCGAACTCGCGTTCTGCGCGTTGCTGCAAGGTTTGCGCAAAGCTTTCCCGGGCACGCAGCCGCCGCTCGACGAACTGTTCGCCGCGCTCGAAACGCTCACGCGCGAGATCACGCAATTCGGCGTATTCAATTTCCTGATGTCGAACGGCCAGGCGCTGTTCGCGCATTGCTCGACGCATCTGCATTACATCGTGCGGCGCTGGCCGTTCTCGACCGCGCATCTGGTCGATGCGGATGTGTCGATCGATTTCGCCAAGTACACGACGCCGGAAGACCGCGTCGCCGTAATCGCGACCAAGCCGCTCACCGATAACGAAGTGTGGACCGCCTTCAAACCGGGCGATCTGATGATGTTCCAGCACGGCGAAGTGATCGGCCGAGTCAATGTGCCGGTGCCGGCTTCGGTGCTGGAGAAGCTGCGCAATCCGGCGTTGGACGCATCGGCTTCGGCGACCACGATTGCGGCTTCGATCGAAGCGGTGGCCACAGCCGAGGTCGACCTCGAAGCCGCGGACGACACCGCTGCTTTCGAATCCTGATCGGCGGGCGCCTTCCAAAGGCCAGAACGTCAGAAACAAAAAAGCCGCCGAAGCGGCTTTTTTTCTGCGTGGACCACGCCAACTAGCCCGCGCGGCCCAGCGACACCCTCAGTGCAGGATCTTCGCCAGAAAATCCTTCGCGCGATCCGACTTCGGATTCGCGAAGAAGTCTTCCTTGCGGTCGTCTTCCACGATCAAGCCCTTGTCCATGAAGATCACGCGGTGCGCGACCTTCTTGGCAAAGCCCATTTCGTGCGTGACGCACATCATCGTCATGCCTTCTTGCGCGAGTTCGACCATCACATCGAGCACTTCGTTGATCATTTCCGGATCGAGCGCGGAAGTCGGCTCGTCGAACAGCATCGCGATCGGGTCCATCGACAACGCACGCGCAATCGCCACACGCTGCTGCTGACCGCCCGACAACTGCCCCGGAAACTTATCCGCATGCGCACGCAGACCGACGCGATCGAGCAGCTTGTAGCCCTTGGTGGTGGCTTCGTCCTTCGAGCGACCCAGCACCTTGATCTGCGCAAGCGTCAGGTTCTGCACGATCGACAGATGCGGAAACAGCTCGAAGTGCTGGAACACCATACCGACCTTCGCACGCAGCTTCGACAGATTGGTTTTCTTGTCAGTCAGCGATTGGCTGTTGATAACGATCTCGCCTTTCTGGAACGGCTCGAGGCCGTTGACGGTTTTGATCAGCGTGGACTTGCCCGAGCCCGACGGCCCGCACACCACCACCACTTCACCTTTTTTGACTTCCGTCGTGCAGTCGGTCAGCACTTGAAAGTGACCGTACCACTTCGAAACATTCTTGATAGAGATCATCTTGCGACCTTTTTCTGAAGACCTTTGACGAGGCTCGACGCGATCACGCAGATCACGAAATAACACGCGCCCGCGAACAGTACCATCTCGACATTCGTACCGTCACGGTCGCCAATATTCGTGGCGGTGCGGAAGAAGTCGGCGAGGCTGATCACGTAGACGAGCGACGTATCCTGAAACAGCACGATACCTTGGGTAAGCAGCAGCGGCACCATTGCGCGGAACGCCTGCGGCAGCACAATGAGGCGCATCGCCTGCGGGTAGCTCATGCCGAGCGCGAACGCGGCATTGATCTGCCCGCGCGGCACCGCCTGAATGCCGGCGCGGATGATCTCCGAATAGTACGCTGCCTCGAAGAGCGAGAAAGCGACCATTGCCGAAGCCAGCCGAATGTCGATATCCGGCGACAAACCCAGCACGTTCTGCAACACCTGCGGCACGATCAGGAAGAACCACAGCAGAACCATCACCAGCGGGATCGAACGGAAGATCGTGACATAACCCTTCGCGAACCATTCGAACGGCTTGAATGGCGAGAGCCGCATGATCGCGAGAATGGTGCCCCAGATGATGCCGATCACGATCGCAATCAGCGTGATCTTGATGGTGATGACAGCGCCGGTCCATAGCGTAGGCAGTGCGCCCGGAATACTGCTCCAGTCGAAATGATGCATCACTTACCTCCGATATAGCCGGGCAACCGGGTCTTGTGTTCGACCCAGCGCATCAGTTGCATCACGATCAGATTGATCAGCACATACGCCAGCGTGACCGCGATGAACGACTCGTACGACTGCGACGTGTAGTCGACCAGTTGGCGCGCCTGGGCCGACAGATCCAGCAGACCGATGGTCGAGGCGACCGCCGAGTTCTTGAAGATATTCAGAAACTCCGACGTGAGCGGCGGCACGATGATCCGGTATGCAACCGGCAGCAGCACGTAGCGATACGTCTGCCATTGCGTGAAACCCATGGCCAGACCCGCGGCGCGCTGGCCACGCGGCAACGCGTTGATACCCGAGCGCACCTGCTCGCACACCCGCGCAGCGGTAAAGAGCCCGAGACACACAATCGACGACGAGAAGAACTGCGCACTCGGCGGCAGTTGCTTGTACCAGGTGCCAATCGACACCGGCAGCAACTCCGGTATCACCAGATACCAGATGAAGAACTGCACGATCAGCGGGATGTTGCGGAAGATCGCGACATAGACCGTGCCGATGCCCGACGCCCATTTGTTCGGCACCGTGCGCAGCACACCAAACAACGAACCGACGATCAGCGCGATCACCCATGCCGATAGCGACACGGTAATCGTCACCCAGAAGCCGGACATCAGCCAGCCCAGATAGGTGGTCGGCTCGCCGGTGGAGACCGGACTCAGCAGAATGCCCCAGTTCCAGTGATATGACATGACCAAGACTCCAGCAAAAAG
Organism: Paraburkholderia elongata; assembly: GCF_013177735.1. Taxonomy (GTDB): domain Bacteria; phylum Pseudomonadota; class Gammaproteobacteria; order Burkholderiales; family Burkholderiaceae; genus Paraburkholderia; species Paraburkholderia elongata. The sequence goes on from NZ_WOEZ01000010.1 coordinate 65,391, forward strand.
AAACGGAAGAAGCGCGCGGCCCCTTCCGTCTCGTTCAGCGTTTCAAAAAAACAGCTAACGTTTAATCGATTGCCTTGTCATTTGGGCTCTTGTAGAGCGCCTTCATGTCATCGCTTTCCGGGAAGGCCAAGTTCAGGCCCTTCGGCGGAATCGGCGATTCGAACCACTTCTTGTAGATCTGATCGGCTTCGCCCGAGGTTTCGACCTTCGCGATCGCGTCGTCGACGACCTTCTTGAATTCCGGATCGTTCTTCCGAATCATGCAGCCATACGCTTCATGCGATTGCGGCGTGCCGACGATCACGAAGTCGCCCGGGTTGTTCGACTTGGCGCGCTCGCCTGCCAGCAGCGCGTCGTCCATCATGAACGCGGCAGCACGGCCGGTGGAGAGCGTCAGGAACGACTCGCCATGGTCCTTCGCGCTGATGATGTTCATGCCCATGCTCTTGTCCTGGTTCATCTTGCGCAGGATACGCTCGGACGTGGTGCCCGCGGTGGTCACGACCGTCTTGCCCTTCAGGTCGGCCCAGTCCTTGACGCCCGAATCCTTCTTGGTCATCAAGCGCGTGCCGATCACGAAGATCGTGTTCGAGAACGCAGCTTGTTGCTGGCGCTCGGCGTTATTGGTGGTCGAGCCGCATTCCATGTCGACGGTGCCGTTCTGCACCAGCGGAATGCGATTTTGCGACGTGACCGGCGTCAGCTTGACCTTCAGGTTAGGCATGTTCAGCTTCTGCTTGACCGCCTCAACGACCTTCAGCGCGAACTCCTGCGAGTAGCCGATGACGTTCTGCTTGTCGTCGTAATACGAAAACGGGATCGATGATTCGCGATGACCCAGCGAAATGACGCCCGTGTCCTTGATCTTTTTCAGCGTGCCAGCGTCTTGCGCGTGCGCGCCAACCGTAAACAGTCCGAGAGTCGCGAGCAGCAGCGCAGCTTTTTTAACCTTCATTTGTGATCTCCTTGGCAAGAACCGGCGCCAGTTTAGCAAAGTAATTATTCTGAAAGTATCGCTATAAACCATGTTTGTTGCGTGAGCGCCGCTACGCGTATTGTCGTTTTAAACGGCGCTTCCGGGGCAGTCGGTCAACCTTTCCGGACATGCAAAGGCGGGCGGCCTCGATACGATGCCGCCCCCCCGGGCGAGCACACAGGCTTTTTGACCCTGTCGGAGCTAGGGTCGGGCAGGGCCGCCCGGGTGGGGGGCCGCCGCTTCACGCAAACAAAAAAAGGGGACAGGCCCCGCAATTCGCGCGCTTCCAGGATCCGCTTACACGCGACGATAAACGCCGCGGTCCGCACGGACACCTTCTGTTCGCTCGACACTTGCCACACCGCAGCAAATGCTTCACGCATCACGCGCTCGAGACGCTGGTTGATCTCGTCTTCGGTCCAGAAGAAGCTCGAGAAGTCCTGCACCCACTCGAAGTACGACACCGTCACGCCGCCGGCGTTGGCCACGACGTCCGGAATCACGAGGATGCCGCGGTCGTGCAGAATGTCGTCCGCTGCCGTGGTGGTCGGACCGTTGGCGCCTTCCACGACGATCTTCGTCTTGATCTTGCCGGCGTTCTTTTCCGTGATCTGGTTTTCCAGCGCAGCCGGAATCAGGATGTCCGATTCGACGGTCCAGAAATCTTCGTTCGCGATCGTATCGGCTTCCGGGAAGCCGCCCACGCCGCCCGTTTTCGCGACGTGATTGAACAATGCGACCGCGTCGATACCCGTCGACTTGTAGATCGAGCCGGTGTGGTCCTGCACCGCGACCAGCTTCGAGCCCGCTTCCTGGAACAGGCGCGCAGCGATGCCGCCCACGTTACCGAAGCCCTGCACGGCGATACGCGCGCCTTCGATGTCGACGCCAATGCGGCGCGCGGCTTCGGAGGCAACCACGAACACACCACGGCCGGTCGCTTCGCGGCGGCCCAGCGAACCACCCAGCGCGATCGGCTTGCCCGTCACGACGCCCGTGGCCGTTTGGCCCTGGTTCATCGAGTACGTGTCCATCATCCACGCCATGATCTGCTCGTTCGTGTTCACGTCCGGCGCGGGGATGTCGGTATTCGGTCCGATGATGATGCCGATTTCGCTCGTGTAGCGGCGCGTCACGCGCTCCAGCTCGCCACGCGACAAGGTGCGCGGATCGACACGGATACCGCCCTTCGCACCGCCGTACGGCACGTTCACAGCAGCGTTCTTCACCGACATCCACGCCGACAGCGCCATCACTTCCGACAGCGTCACGTCCTGGTGATAACGCACGCCGCCCTTACCCGGACCGCGCGACACGTTGTGCTGCACGCGATAGCCTTCGAAGTGCGCAACCGTGCCGTTATCGAGTTCGATAGGCACATCGACGATCAGAATGCGCTTCGGGCGCTTGAGGGTTTCGAGCCAGCGGGACAGCGAGCCGAGGTACGGCGCGACGCGGTCGACTTGACGCAGGTAGTTGCCCCACGGGCCGAGGTCGTCTTTATTCAGGTAGGAAGGAACAGACTGCAACGTTGAGGCGGATTGTGCGGCTTGTTGCTGGGATGACATGAACGCTCCGGCGTTGATCGAGTGACAGCATTGTCGAAAAACGCCGTTTTGAAATCCAATGCCGTTTCCTTATCCGATTATGTTTTTTTTGCATAACCATCAAGAAGCTGCAAATTCGCGTCGTAGGGACGCAGGTTTTCAGGCAGCGCCTGCGCCTTGCGCCAACTCCTCCGACACCACGTCCCACAACTGCCGCACAAGTATCTGCCGCGCATCGTCGCCTTTCGCGGCCAGCTTGTCGCGATAGAGGCGGATCTCCATGGTCAGCGTCAGCTGCCCCTCGGGCGTGCCACGCGTTGCGCGATCGAGGCGGATCAGTTTGTCGTCGGCAACTGCGTCTTCCACGGCACTGTGGGGCAGGAAGGCGATGCCGTGGCCGGCCAGCGCCATCGCCTTGAGCCCCTCGGCCATATCCGTTTCATACAACCGGTCGAGATACAGGCGCTCCGGCGCGTTAGCGAGGATCACTTCGGTCATGCGGCCCAGGTACGCGTTCGGCGTGTAGGTCAGATAGGGCGTGGGCGCCCCCGCCGTGCCCGGCAGCGTGTGCCGAGGGCGTCCGGCGCGGCCCGGCGCCGAGAACGGGCTGATCGGCTCGTTGCCGAGTGTAAGCATGTCGTAGCGCGCTGGATCGAGAGCGATTGGATGGCTCGGATGGTGATAGGCCATCATCAGATCGCAGCCGCCTTCCACCAGCGCCAAAGCCGCGTCGTGCACGTTCAGCGCCCGCAACCGGGTATGGATCGGGCCCATTTGCGCTTCTATGCGCTGCAGCCAACGCGGGAAGTACGTGAGCGACAGCGTGTGCGGCACCGCGAACTCGATGGTCGCCTGCGGCGTCGCCGTATGCCCGCGCAGCAGAGCACGCGCCTCGTGGAACTGCGACAGCATCGCGAGCGCCTGCTCGTAGAACACCTGGCCTGCCGCCGTCAGCCGCGTCGGGTAAACCGAACGATCGATCAGTTCCGTGCCCAGCCACGCTTCCAGCGCCTGAATCCGCCGTGAAAACGCCGGCTGCGTGACGTGACGCGATTCGGCCGAGCGGCTGAAACTACGCGTTTCCGCGAGCGAAACGAAGTCTTCGAGCCATTTCAGTTCCATGCGGAGCCTGCTGCCAGCGGGAGGGAGGAAGTCAGCATTCTAGATCGGTGTCGCGATGCATACCGCGACCATTCAGCTCCGTTATTGCTCCACGGCGAGATGCGACGACCGTGTGCCGGCGACAGGCCAGGTGCGAGAGACGCACTAGCAGGCTGCGGAAATACCGACGCTGATGAGTCAGCGGATGAGACGGCTGAAACGTTATTGTGATGAAGCCTTAACCCTGAGAGATGATGCGCGGCGCCGATACCTTCACCGAGAGTTTGTTCACGATGCGTAAGCTGGAAGACTTTGTTCCAGCGGATCACCCGCTGCGCGCGATTCGCAAGATGGCCAACGCTGCGTTGTCGAAGATGAACGGATTGTTTGCCGGCATGTATGAAGCTGACGTCAAAGGCGGTCGGCCGAGCGTAGCGCCGGAGAAATTGCTGCGGGCGATGTTGTTGCAAGTGCTGTACAGCGTGCGCTCCGAGCGGCAATTGATGGAGCAGGTCCAATATAACCTGCTGTTCCGCTGGTTCATTGGGCTGTCGATGGACGACAGCGTGTGGGTGCCGACCGTGTTCACCAAGAACCGGGAACGGCTGATTAAACATGACGCGGTCATCGAGTTCTTCAATGAGGTGCTGGCCATTGCACAGCAGAAGGCGTGGCTATCAGGCGAGCACTTCAGCGTCGACGGTACGCTGATCCAGGCCTGGGCCGGCCATAAGAGCTTTGTGCGCCGTGACGATGACGACCAGGCCAACGGCGATGGGGGCAACTTCAAAGGCGAGAAGCGCAGCAACGACACCCATGAGTCGAAGACCGATGCTGATGCACGACTCTATCGTAAAGGCGGCGCAGCCAGTGAA
>NZ_WOEZ01000100.1 GCF_013177735.1 Paraburkholderia elongata
ACGTAACGGGCTTTGCCAGTCAGGGCATGCAACTCCCGAAGGATGGCGACTGCCTGTGTCGCGAGTGGCACTAGATGTTCGGTCTTGGTTTTCGTGACGAGGTAGCGCCATTCGGCCTTGTCGAGGTCGAACTGTGCCCATTCGGCTTGCCTTAGCTCGCCGGGTCGAACGAACAGCATCGCTGCGAGTTTGAGCGCACAGAGAACGGGAAAGGTGCCGGTGAACCCGTCGAATGCGCGCAGCATCTCGCCGACCTTGGCCGGTTCCGTGATCGAGGCGAAATGCTTAGTCTGCGCTGGCGGGATCGCTTCCGACAAGTCTCGGGCCGGGTCGGCTTTGCAATACCCCTCCTTGATTCCATACCGGAACACTCGGCTGATTTCGCTGCGCAGGCGATGCGCCGTGAATCTCGCGCCCCGACTGTCTACGCGCTTCAGCGCGGCCAGAATCTCGGGTGCGTCAATTTCGGCGATCGGCCGCTTGCCAAGCCAAGGGAAAGCGTCAATCTTGAAGCGCGCCAGCGTCTTTTCGTGCTGTGCGGCTTCCACATAGGACCGGCGCTCGTCCATCCAGGCGAGCGCGACTGCCTCGAATGAGTTGGTCGCGGCGATCCTGACGGCGCGCTTGTCCGCCTTCTTCGCTTCGCCGGGATCGATACCTGCCGCCAACTTTGCGCGGGCCTCGTCGCGCTTCTTGCGCGCCGCTTGTAGCGACACGTCGGGGTACACCCCAAGAGCTAGCAATTTTTCCTTCCCGGCGGCGCGGTACTTAAGCCGCCAGTAGCGCTGTCCAGCGGGCGTGACAAGCAGGAACAAGCCGCCACCGTCAAAAAACTTCTGCGGCTTCTCTCCGGGCTTGATGTTCCTGATCGCGGCGTCGGTAAGAGGCATGGGGGTATCTCGGTGTGGGGTACCGCAATTCGCGGCGCTTACCCCTAAAGATACCCCCGCATACCCCCGGTTTCCAGCGGATTAACCCGGAATGCAGTGGAATGAAAAAACCCGCGAAGCCTAGGACTGTAGCGGGTTTCTGGAATTTTCTGGAACTATACGGAACATTTCTTGGTGCCCAGGGCCGGAATCGAACCGGCACGCCTTGCGGCGGGGGATTTTGAGTCCCCTGCGTCTACCAATTTCACCACCTGGGCAGGTCTTGCAGCGCACGCGTCAGATTCTGGCGCGCGGCGAAGACGCAGATTATGGCGGAAAATTCGACGGCGGGCAAGCCGGTTGCCTTCTTCGCGTGCTCACCCGTCAAACCGTGCGTGAAAACCGTTCGAGCGTCTGCTCGCTGAGATACCGGTCGAACACCATCGCGATGTTACGCACGAGCATGCGTCCGGCCATCTGCACTTCGAGCTTGCTGCCGCTCACCGACACGAGTCCGTCCTGCTCGAAGCCGCGCAAGCGCTCCAGTTCCGGTTCGAACGTGTCGGCGAAGCGGATGCCGTACGCGGCTTCGAATTCATCGAAGCGCAGCTCCAGATTGCACATCAATTGCGTGATCACATCGCGACGCAGACGGTCGTCCGCCGTGAGACGCACGCCGCGTGTGATTGCGAGCTTGCCCGTCTCGATTGCCGCGGCATAGCCGGCCAGGTCCTTGACGTTCTGCGCGTACACGTCGCCGACCTTGCCGATCGACGACGCGCCGAAGCCGATCAGATCGCATTCCGCGCGCGTGCTGTACCCCTGGAAATTCCGATGCAATGTACGTTGCGCTTGCGCGCGCGCGAGTTCGTCGGTGGGCAGCGCGAAATGGTCCATGCCGATGTAGACATAGCCCGCGCCCGTGAGCCGCTCGACCACCCGTTGCAGGATCGTGAGGCGCATGGCAGGCGAGGGCAGCGTGGCCTCATCCATCTGCCGTTGCATCTTGAAGAGCTGCGGCATGTGCGCATACGCGAACACCGAAAGGCGGTCGGGCGCGAGCTCGATCATCGTGTCGAGCGTGCGGCTGAAACTGTCGACTGTTTGATGCGGCAGCCCATAAATCAGGTCGACGCCGATCGAGTGGAACCCTGTGTCACGCGCGGCTTGCATCACCGACGCGGTCATCTCGAGCGGCTGAATGCGATTGATCGCCTGCTGCACCACCGGATCGAAATCCTGCACGCCGAGACTGAGCCGGTTGAAGCCCAGCGTGCGCAAATGCGCAATGGTCCCGGGTGACGCTTCGCGCGGATCGACTTCGATGGAATATTCGCCTTCGGTATCGGGCAGCAACGTGAAGTGCTCGCGTGCCGCTGCCATCAGTTCCGCCATTTCATCGTGTGACAGGAACGTGGGGGTGCCACCGCCCCAATGCAATTGCGACACGGGGCGCCGCGTGTCGAAACACGCCGCCTGCAAGGCCATTTCGCGCTTCAGGTGCTCGACGTAAGGACGCGCGTGCGCGCGGTTTTTCGTGGCGACCTTGTTGCAACCGCAGTAGAAGCACACGGTGTCGCAAAAGGGGATGTGGAAGTACAGGGAGAGGCCAGTGGAGCAAGCGCCTGGATCGGCGGCGGCGCGCAAATAGTCGGCGGGATCGAATGCGTCGCGGAACTGCAAGGCGGTCGGATAGGACGTATACCGAGGACCGTTCGCGTTGTATTTGGCGAGCAGGTCGGGGCGGAATAGCGTGTTGGCGGTGGTCATGGGGCGCTCGGGTTTGACAGCCACCCTTGAAGAGGCACGAACCGGCGGGTACTCGCGACCGGATCGAACAGCGCAAACGCCTCTTGAGCGTGGCCTTTCGTATCCATCAAGTTTACGTGAGCGACCCTCTGCCGGATTGTGTAAAAAGGTCGCACGGGATGCGATGGCACAATGCGGGTCTGGCGTTGCGTTGCCTGTTGTGTTGCTTCTTTTCGAGTTCAGGAAAAATGTCGTGAGTGATGTGCCGAACAGCGTTCTGAAGCGCGAGTCCCCGTTCAATGTGGCCGGTCATGCGTGCCGCCCCGATTGCGGCGCGTGCTGTATCGCACCGTCGATTTCGAGCCCAATCCCGGGCATGCCGAACGGCAAGCCGGCGGGCGTGCGCTGCGTGCAGCTCGGCGACGACTTGCGCTGCGCGATCTTCGGTCAGCCGGAGCGGCCGGCGTGTTGTTCCGGTCTGCAACCGCAGACGGACATGTGCGGCGCAAGCCGCAGCGAAGCGCTCGCGTGGCTCACCCAACTGGAAACGCAGACTCAACCGCAACCGGCGGTGCGCCGATAGCCGCTTGAACGATTCCGCCATGCCGTCCGCTCAGACAGGCACAACCCAACGTAACCGCATGCTCGAGAAGGCTTCCACAGGAGATTTCGCATGACTCGACCCGCTGCGCCGACCCGGCGCCGCTTCCTGCTTGCAGCGCTGACAGGCTGCACCGCGCTTGGCATCACCGTGTCGCTGTCGGCCTGCGCAACGCCGATCTTTCCGTTCATCCCCTCGCATTACACGTTCTCGCAACAGCAGGTGCAGGACGCGGTGCAGCGCAAATTCCCGTATCAACGCACGGTTTCGCAGGTGTTCGATGTCTCGCTGACCAATCCGGTGGTCGGCTTCCTGCCGGACGCGAACCGCGTCTCGGTGAAGCTCGACGCGCGGCTCGTGAGCCCATTCATGCCGCAACCAGTCGACGGTGTTTTCACGCTGTCGAGCGAGCTGGCCTACGACGCCGCCAGCAAGTCGGTCGTGCTGAAGTCGCCGAACGTCGACAACGTCAGCGTGAGCGGGCAGGCACAGGCTTACACGCAGCAGATCAACGCCGCGGCGGCCGTGCTCGCCACGCAGTTGCTGACCAACTATCCGATCTACACGTTCAAGCCCGAACAGTTGCAATTTGCCGGGGTGAATTACGAACCCGGTACAATCACCATCCTTACAAACGGCATACGCGTGCAAATCGTCGAGAAATGACGCTGCGCGCGGCCGGCAGGGCCGCGCGCGCACCGTGCTGACCCTGTTCGTTTCGACTATCTACAGCGACGAGGGTCACGGATGGACTGGCTACTGGCTTGCAAGGCGCTGATTCTGGGCGTCGTCGAAGGGTTGACGGAATTTTTGCCGGTGTCGAGCACCGGTCATTTGATCGTTGCAGGCAGTCTGCTCAATTTCACGGATGACCACGCGAAAACCTTCGATGTCGTAATCCAGCTCGGCGCGATTCTGGCTGTGTGCTGGGAGTTTCGCCGCCGCATCGCCAGCGTGGTGGCCGGCTTGCCCAGCCGGCCCGACGCGAGACGCTTTACGCTGAACGTGATCATCGCGACGATTCCGGCGGTCGTACTCGGCTTGCTGTTCGAGAAGGCCATCAAGGCGGCGCTGTTTTCACCGGTGCCGGTCGCGTTCGCTCTGGTGGCGGGCGGGGTGGTGATCCTGTGGGCGGAAGCGCGACAGCGCGCGCGAGGCGACGCGGCGGCGCGCGTTCAGAGCGTCGACGATTTGAGCCCGCTGGATGCGTTGAAAGTCGGCCTTGCTCAATGTTTCGCGCTGATCCCGGGCATGTCGCGTTCGGGTTCGACGATCATCGGCGGGATGCTGTTTGGCCTCGAACGGCGCGTCGCTACGGAGTTTTCTTTCTTCCTCGCGATTCCGATCATCTTCGGCGCGACGGCCTACGAACTCTATAAAGACTGGCATTTACTGTCCGCCGACGCGCTTGGCAGTTTCGCGCTCGGCTTCGTGGCGGCCTTCGTCAGCGCCTTTGCCTGCGTGCGCTGGCTGCTGCGCTATATCTCCGCGCACGATTTCACCGTGTTCGCGTGGTACCGGATTGGTTTCGGATTGTTGATTCTGCTGGTCGGCTATAGCGGCGCATTGAGCTGGACGGACTGAGTCTCCGCTGTCTTTCGAGTGATGAAAAAAGGTCCGCGTTTGCGGACCTTTTTTCTTCTGGCGGGCGAGGGATGGCGTCCGGTTTTACGCCGCGCCGCGCTTCCTGAACACCAGATCCCACACACCATGTCCGAGCCGTAGCCCACGGCGTTCGAACTTCGTCACCGGACGATATTCGGGGCGCGGCGCGTAGCCGTCGGCGGTATTTTCCAGAGCGGGATCGGCGCCCAGTACTTCGAGCATCTGCTCGGCGTAGTTTTGCCAGTCGGTCGCGCAATGCAGATACGCGCCCGGCTTCAGGCGCGAAACCAGCAACGCGACGAACTTCGGCTGGATCAGCCGGCGCTTATGGTGGCGCGCCTTGTGCCAAGGGTCCGGAAAGAAGATATGAACGCCGTCGAGGCTGTCCGGCGCGATCATCTGCTCGAGCACTTCGACCGCGTCGTGTTGAATGATGCGGATGTTCGACAGCGCCTGCTCGCCCATCAGCTTCAGCAGTGCGCCGACGCCGGGCTCGTGCACTTCGACGCCGAGGAAGTCGTCGTCGGGACGGTGCGAGGCGATCTCCGCGGTGGTCGCGCCCATTCCGAAGCCGATTTCCAGCACACGCGGCGCCGCACGGCCGAACACGCTATTCCAGTCGGGTTGCTGCGGTGTGAAGGGCACGACGAAACGCGGGCCGAGTTCGTCCATCGCGCGGCGCTGGCCGGTCGACACGCGACCCGCACGCGTGACAAAGCTGCGGATGCGGCGTCGATGCAAGGCTTCTTCTTGTGGAGCGTCGGACTCGGCATGGGCCGGTTGGTCTTCAGCTTCGGTGGAAAGCGGCGGAAGTTCGTCCGGCAGGCCGGCGTCGTTTGGATCGTGGATCATTGTCGATGCTGCTACAAGGGTGAGGGCTTGGCGGCTTGCATGGCGTGTTGCGAGGCGCCTTTTGCGCTTGCGCGGCACGGGCCGCAGTTCGCGGGCGCGGTTCGCTCGAATCGCTATGCCAGGCCGCTGCCACTACAAAAAAGCCGCCTTCGTGGGAGGCGGCTCGTGCTGGATTCTGCTGACGGCTCAGCAGGAAGGTGGAGCGGGTGTTGCAAGTGCGCGTAAGGTAGCACACCCGAAAAGGGTGCGTCCAGACGGTGGCCGGCTGGAAGGGGTCCTAAGATCGGCATCAAGATTACGTTTTCATAACCGCGCTCGCCATTCGTATGATTTAATCGCGTTGTAAGCCATCCCGTTGCAACGATTATCAAAACGAAAATCCATTATGGGCAAACACGCACACAATCATCGTCAGGCAAAACCCGCCAAAATGGGTTGGGTCGCTATCGATCCCACCACGGTTCCGACTACCTCCCAGAATGCACTCCGCAAAGCAATGGGCATTGAAGGCGTTCCGCTTACGCAATTCAACGATCTACTGTGGCTTATGGCGCAGGAGTCGAGCGGCGTGGTGAACGTGCGCAATGGCAAGTCGTCCGCACGTGGGCTTTATCAGTTGCTGCGGCCCCAATATGAATTGAATCCAAATGGCGAAAAATCTTTCGGGAATGCAGTTGAAGAATGTCAGGGCGGGATTCGCTATATTCTCGGGCGGTATCACACCGCTGCATCCGCGTGCCTGGTATGGGAAGCAAACCACTGGTGTTGAGAATTGAAAAAGTTTCTATTGATGAGCTTCGTTTCTGCCATGTGCTGGATGGGCGTCGCGCAAGCCGCTGATGCCGGCGCGCCGCGCTTTGAAGATTTCGCGGTGAGCGACACATTTGCGGGCAAAGCGGCGAAAGTGCGACTCGTGTCCGCGGACGACAAGGAATATGCGACGCGTATCCGCGAAGCCAGCCGGCAGAAGCCGAATTTCGCTGGGCACTATGTGCTGGCGAACTGGGACTGCGGGGCGTCCTGCGTGTCCACTGTGGCGATCGACGCGAAGACCGGGCGCGTTACGTGGCTGCCTTTTACAGTCTGCTGCTGGGACGTGGATGTGAAGGAGCCGATCGAATTCCGGCGCGACAGCCGCCTCGTGGTGGTTCACGGCAGCAGGAATGAAGAGGGTGGCGGGACGTACTACTACGCGTTGGATAAAGACGGTTTCAAGCTGGTCAAGGTGGTCGAGAAGGCTGCGAAGAACTAGAGGGAATAAGCGCAATGGCGTGTTGAACACCGGGTGGGCTCATCGCGCGATTGTGCGACTTCCTGAATGACAGGCGAGGAGTACGTAGCGGGTGGGAAATGCAGCAATGTGCGGCAGATTCAGATCCTTCCGCGAAGCCACCTGGTCAATCGCCAGGCTGGCTGAAAAAGAATCTGGAGCGGGCGATGGGAATCGAACCCACGGCTCTAGCTTGGGAAGCTAGGGTATTACCATTATACGACGCCCGCAGAGCGCACAATTCTACTCGGGAAGGGGCGGTTAGCGCAAATCGCGCCGCCACCGCCCTTGCCAGCAAGGTGTACGGAGCGCCGTTCAGATCACGAAGTAGGTCAACTGAACGGCCGCACGCGTCACCACCATCAGCAGCACCTGCACGATCACGAACAGCAGAATCGGCGAGAGGTCGATGCCGCCGAGTTGCGGCACCACGCGGCGCAGCGGATTCAGGAACGGCGCGGTCAACTGGTACAGGATCGGCATGGCCGGCGAGCGCGGATTGAGCCACGACAGCAGCGCCATCAGGATCGTCATCCAGATGATCAGATTCAGCGCCCACTTGATGACCGTCAGCACGGCGACGATCAGCAGCGTCGGGACAAGCGTAAGCGGGTCGGCGCCCGTGAGCACCACCATCAGCACCACATAAACGATTGACGCAAGCAGCGCTGCGACCAGGCTCGCCCAGTCGATGCTGCGGGTGCTGTGCAGGATGTGCCGCAAGGGCAGCACGATCCAGTTGGTGACTTGCAGCACGGCGTTCGTAACGGGGTTGTACGGCGGCATGCGCACGACCTGCAGCCATGCGCGCAACAGCAACGCGGCGCCGAACAGCGTAAAGACGGTATTGAGCAGAAAACGGGCGATATCGCCAAACATCTCGTGTCCTTATCCTTCGGATGGCGGCCGTCGATCGGCCGCGGGGTGCCGGCGTTGACCGATCGGTCCGCCGGCGGTTTCATTTGGATTGCCTGCGCCGTTCCCGCGGGAGGGCGCGTTACGCGTCAAAGTGGGGACGCGGTGGATCAATTTCCAGATGGCCGAGTCAGGCTAATCGGCAAACTGCATGCCGCCAAGCCACACCCGGCGGGGTATCACACAGAAACCTTGATTTCGCTGATCAGAATCGTGCCGTTGCCACCGTCGGTGTAATTCGGGATGTCGGCAACCAACTGCTCCGAGGCCGGCTTGAAGACCTTGTAGAAGTCGTCCGCGCTATCGAACAGGAAGTGACCTGCGGCGACATACGGCGGCGGCGTTCCCGGCGGACCGGCGTTGATGCCGACGTCGACCGACCAGCCCTTCAGCGACGGCCCGAACAGCTTGGCCGCGAGCGGCATGTGTGTGACGCAGTAGTAGTCCACGTCGAAGTGGCCGTTTTCCCGGTACGGATAAAGGATGCTGACCTTGATCATTGTGCGTTCTCGTCTGTTGGTCCCGAAGCGCGGCGCTGGCGGATTGCGCGCGGCGCCGGACGTCACATTATCACGCCTTACTTGACGCTTGCACCTGCTGCGGCCTGATTCAGCGACCGGTTGAGCGATTCTTCCACCACCTCGGCAATCGCCTCGATCGCGGCGGGCGGTTTGGCGCGTCGTTCGGCCAGTCCGACCGCGCGCCGCGACAGCAAACCGTACAGCGCGGCATGGTCGCCACCAAGGCCTTCCAGCAACGCCAACTGCTTCTCCACGACGCCCGTATCGCCACGCGATACGGGGCCGGCGAGCGCGTTGGGCAGGCCCTTGTCGCGGGCGGTTTCGATGGTGCCGGAGAGCATCGGCAGCAGCGCGCGCAGCGCATCGTCTTCGGCAAAGCCCAGCGTACGCCATAGTGCGACGCATTCAGCGAGGCTGCACAGCGCGAAGCTGGCGGCGTAATGCGCGGCGGCGTGGTATAGCATGCGGCCGCCGGCTGGAATCGACAGCGGATGGCAGCGCAGGGCGACCGCCAGTGCCGTCAATGCGTCCTTGAGCGCGCCGTCGGCCTCGATCGTCACCGAGCAGCCGGCGATCCGGTCGATGTCTGCGAGATCGCCGCTAAAGAGGTACAGTGGGTGAAAGCCGCCGATCGAGGCGCCCTGGTCGCGCGCCGGGACCAGCAATTCGACCGGCGAGGCGCCGCTGCAATGCACGAGCGCTTTGCCGTGTGGGCCGCCTGCCGCATCCGCCGCGAACCGCAGTGTGTGCGCTGTCGTACCGATGCTGTCATCGGGAACGGCTAAAAAGACGATGTCGGCGGCGTCGACGACCTGTTGTGGATCGTTGAATGCCGCGCAATACTCGATTTGACTGGCGAGCCGGCTGGCCGAGGCTGCCGTGCGGCTCGCCACCGCCGTGACGGGATAGCCGGCGCGTGAAAAGCTTAGCGCGAGACAGCGCGCGAGCCGGCCCGCACCGATGAAACCGAGGCGCGGCAGAGTGGGCTGGGACATGGTTGCCTGCTCCAGACGGATGCTTGATCGGGAAAGCAGAAGTATCGCGCATCCGTTCGGCGGTGGCGTGTCCAAGTGCCGGTATTCCTCTGATCAGTTCGCGCGCGATATGGCGCCTCCGGTCGGTCATCCGGCCACGCGCGCCCTGCAGGTCCGAAAACTGCTCACAATTTCTTCATGAGTCGGTTTGGCAGTCGCTGTTCTGGGTTTTTCGTCTCGCAGTCAGATCCGGGAGGTAACAATGAATATTTTTTCTTACCGAAAGCACTTGCGGTTCTTGACGCATTCGCAGCGCCGTCGCTGGTGGGACCAGAAGAAGCGCTTGACGCCACGCGTGCGCATCAGCGGCGCGTACGTCCCGCCCAACGTCTCCAGAGAATTCGCCTATGTCAAGGTAGGCTGAAAATACCGTCTGCTCACGTGTAAGAAATGCCCGGTGCGATTGCGCCGGGCATTTTTCATTTGGGCCGTCAGGATTGAAGCTAATTTGTAATCAAAGATTACTGACGAATGAGTGTCTGAAGCCGCAAGACCCGCAGAGCAGTGGATTCGCACCCGCTCGATCGCTGGCAAACCCTTAGTTCTCGGTCCGTTACATCGCGTGTCCGGGTAGCGTCGCGCCGATGCAAATTCCGACCTATCGCCGCCAATTGCAATTTGCAACAAATGCGAACATCTATGCGCGGGCTTTTTCGATACATTGATTTCGTAGCATGCAAAGCATGCGAAGTCGGCGACCTTAGTGGGCCGCGCCAGGAGAACAAAAGTGAAAAAGATCGTTCCGTTTGTCGTTGCCGCCGCACTCGGCGTGGGGTTCGCGACTGCTGCAGAGGCGCACGTTTCCGTCGGTATCGGTATTGGCATTCCGATCGCGCCGGCGTACCCGGTTTACGCCGCGCCGCCGCCGGTCTACTACGCACCGCCGCCGGTCTATTACGCGCCGCCGCCGGTCTATTACGGAGCGCCAGTCGTGGTGGGTGGCTATTACGGTGGCTATGGCCGTCCTTATTATCACCATGGCTACTACCGCGGCTACTACGGCCACGGCTACTATCGCCGCTAATCGCAAGACGAGTACCGGATGTATTGACGGCGCCATACCAAAGCACGGACGAAGCTGGGAGAATGGCTGTTTCGCCACCGCTTTGGAGAGTTTCGCCGATGCAAGCGCTTCCCGCCCCCACTTTCGACGACGTACTCGACGCCGCCGCGCGTCTTGAAGGCGTCGCCCACCGTACCCCCGTTCTAACCTCGAGCACGTTCAATGAGCGCACGGGCGCGTCGGTGTTCTTCAAGTGCGAAAATTTTCAGCGCATGGGCGCCTTCAAGTTTCGCGGCGCCTACAACGCGATTTCGCATTTCGACGCGGAGCAACGCAAAGCGGGCGTGCTGACGTACTCGTCGGGTAACCACGCGCAAGCAATCGCGCTATCGGCGCGCCTTGCCGGGATTCACGCGACGATCATCATGCCGCACGACGCGCCCGCCGCCAAAGTAGCGGCGACCAAGGGTTATGGCGGCGAAGTGATCAGCTACGACCGCTACACCGAGAATCGCGAAGAGATCGGCCGGCGGCTCGCCGAAGAGCGTGGTATGACGCTGATTCCGCCATACGACCATCCGCACGTGATCGCGGGGCAGGGCACAGCGGTGAAGGAGTTGATCGAAGAAACCGGCCCGCTCGACATGCTGTTCGTTTGTCTCGGCGGCGGTGGGCTGATCGGCGGCAGCGCATTGTCGGCGGCGGCATTGAGCCCGGCGTGCGCCGTGATCGGCATCGAGCCCGAAGCGGGCAACGACGGCCAGCAATCGCTGGCACGCGGCGAGATCGTGCATATCGACGCACCGCGCACGATCGCTGATGGCGCTGCCTCCACGCATCTCGGCAACTACACGTTCGCGATTATTCAGAAGCTGGTCGCGCAGATCGAAACGGTTAGCGACGAGCAGTTGATCGAGACGATGCGCTTCTTTGCGCAGCGTATGAAGATCGTGGTCGAGCCGACGGGCTGCCTCGCAGCGGCCGCCGTGCTCAACGGCATCGTGCCGGTGAAGGGCAAGCGCGTGGGCGTGGTGGTCAGCGGCGGCAACGTTGATCTGGCGAAGCTGGCGCAGTATCTCGCCTGATAGGCTTTACGGCTTTATGCCGCGCCGCGCACGTTGAAATTGAGGGAAGACGGCTCGCCCTGGCGAGCCGTTTTTTCTAGCTCGCCACCTGTGCGGTCTGCACGATCAGATCGCGATATCCGTTCACGATCACGCTATACGAGAAGTACGCGAAAAGCAGCGCCGACAACACATGGCACGCGCGCAGCAAACCGGTGCCGGCGCGTTTGCGACCGTGGCTGCCGAGTCCGCAGATAAAGATCGTCCAGCACAAGCCACCCAGGAAGAAGCCGCCGAGGAATACCGGCGCAGTCGCCACGCTGGTGGCGCCGGCTTTCGCAATCAACGCGCCGCCGACTGCGGCGAACCACAGAATCGCCGAAGGCGACGACATCGCCAGCAACACGCCGCGCAGGAAACCGCGCCACGGGGAATGATGCGGCGCGTTGGCATCCGCTTCTCCGGCAACTGCGGGTGCCGACGCCGGGAACAGCGCTTCACGCGCCATCTTCCACGTGAGAAACAGCAGGATCGCCGCGCCGCCGATCCACACTACCCAGCGCACCGATTCGAACTGCAGCAGCGCAGCCATTCCCGCGAGCGCGAGCGCCGCGTAAACCATATCGCCGAAACAGGAACCCAGGCCCAACCAGAAGCCCGGTTTGAAGCCGTGCGACAGCGTCAGTGAAATCATCGCGACGTTGACGAGGCCGATATCCAGACATAACGACAACGACAGAAAAAATCCATCCGACATCATTGAAAAGGCATGCATCCGCGCAACTGCTCCATCAGTTTTGTTATTCAGACTTGTTCGAGCGCGAGCGATCCGGCGAGTGACTGGATCGCTTCGGTGCCGACAGAATCCTAAAAATTCAATCGTGTGATTCGAGGCCTGTTTTTACAGCCCCAACTCATTCCACAAGGTGTCGATGCGCTGTTTGACCGCGCCGTCCATCTCGATCGGGCGGCCCCATTCGCGATCGGTTTCGCCGGGCCATTTGTTGGTGGCGTCGAGTCCCATCTTCGATCCGAGACCCGCTACCGGCGAGGCGAAATCCAGATAGTCGATCGGCGTGCGATCGACCAGCACGGTGTCGCGCGCAGGATCGATACGCGTGGTGATCGCCCAGATCACTTCTTTCCAGTCACGGATATTCACGTCCTCGTCAACCACGACGATGAACTTCGTATACATGAATTGCCGCAGGAAGCTCCACACGCCGAACATCACGCGTTTGGCGTGGCCGGGGTAGCTCTTCTTCATCTGCACGATCGCCATCCGGTAGCTGCATCCTTCGGGCGGCAGATAGAAATCGGTGATCTCGGTGAACTGCTTCTGCAACAGCGGCACAAACACTTCGTTGAGCGCGACGCCGAGCACGGCGGGCTCATCGGGCGGTTTGCCGGTGTAGGTGGAGTGATAGATCGCGTCGCGCCGCATCGTGATGCGCTCGACCGTGAAGACGGGAAACCACTCCTGCTCGTTGTAGTAGCCGGTGTGGTCGCCATAGGGGCCTTCCAGCGCGTGTTCGTAAGCGGCCGATGCGCCCTTCGCCGGACGGGGCGGCGCGCCTGCGGGGGCGGGCGAGGGCGCGCCTTCCTGCGGATAGATAAAGCCTTCCAGCACGATTTCGGCGCGTGCGGGCACCTGCAAGCCGTCGACGCCCGGCGTGATGCACTTCGCGAGTTCGGTGCGGCCGCCGCGCAGCAGCCCGGCGAACTGGTATTCGGAGAGCGTGTCGGGCACCGGCGTGACTGCACCGAGGATGGTCGCCGGATCGGCGCCCAGCACCACGGCCACGGGATACGGCTTGCCCGGATTCTGCAGCGCGAATTCGCGGAAATCGAGTGCGCCGCCGCGATGCGCGAGCCATCGCATGATCAGTTTGTTACGCCCGATCAGTTGCTGGCGATAGATGCCTAAGTTTTGTCGGCTCTTATTCGGGCCTTTTGTGACAGTCAGGCCCCATGTGATCAGCGGTCCTGCATCGCCTGGCCAGCAGGTCTGAATCGGCAGCTTTCCGAGGTCGACGTCGTTGCCCTCCCAGACGATCTCCTGGCAGGGCGGCGCGCTTACCGTTTTGGGCGCCATGTCCCAAACCGCCTTCGCGAGTGAAAACAGTTTCCCCGCGTCCTTGAGCCCCTTCGGCGGCTCCGGTTCTTTCAATGCGGAGAGCAGGCGGCCGACGTCGCGCAACGACTCGAGCGCGGCTCCATCGCCAGCGCCCGCTTGCGCGTCGATCCCCATGCCGAGTGCAACGCGGCGCGGCGTGCCGAACAGGTTGCCAAGGACGGGGAACGCGTGCTGCTGCTGGCTCTCAAACAATATCGCCGGACCGCCGGCGCGCAGTACGCGGTCGCACAGTTCAGTCATTTCCAGGACGGGCGAGACGTTTTGCGAGATGCGGCGCAGTTCACCGATCGTTTCGAGACGGCCGACAAAATCGCGCAGGTCTTTGTATTTCATCTGGTGCGGTAGAGAGCCGCGCAAGCGGCAAAAAGGAAGGCGCCGCAGGGCTGCGCGGTGCCAAAACGATTGTCGATTTTACCTGTGTTGACACACGCACGTAATTTAGCCAAATCGCCTACTTCGGGAGGAGTAATTGAGATAGCTCAAAAGGCGCGCGCCGCGCGGTTTTGGACGGACTGAACACTGTTCATTATTACAATTAGTTATACATTTGCTTATTTATAGTGTTGACGATCTATAAAACCCTGCATAGAATCCGTCCACATTGGTTGCAGGGCGTGAACCTTTTTACCACTGCCCCCGGTCCCTTTAGACGCAACGCGTCACCGTTTACCGACCCCCTGCACGGTATCTGACGGCCTTACTGCAGTCCTCGCCAGCGCCAACTGACGCTGGTTTTTCGCGTGGGAGCCCCCGCCTGCATGTTTTTTTGGCATGCCGCGGACATCTTTTCAAGATAGCTCCCCACAAACGGTATTTACCGTTTTCCCGACGTCGCTGCTGCCCTAACCAGACAGAGCGCGCGATGTCTTGACTCTGCGAATGTGTGTTACCGCCTGTTCAAGTGGCGGAGTTCGCGGATCATGCAACATGGGAGATCTGAATGAACGCCTGGTTATCGTGGCGTCCCGATGAGCGTATCGCGCAAGTTGTGCGTGGTGCGTTGCGTCGCGGGACGCGAATGAGTCATCACCTGTTCAGCATCGTCGGCGGAATCGCTGTCGTGCTGGCACTCGCGCTATGGCTGATGCCGGCTTGGCGCGGCACCCTGGCCGCCAAGCTGATGCCGGTCGTTTCCGCCGCTGTGCAAGCCGGTCCCGCTCGTCTGCTGCAGGGCCACCCGCTGCCGGCTTTCGGACCGCCTGGGGCGTCGCCCTCCGACGACTCGCTGTCCGCGAATTCGACCAGTAACGACGCCGCTAGCGGCGCGAACAACGGCAACAACGGCGTCACCGCCACCAACACCCGCTACGACGGCGCCTTCGACGGCGCCGGCACGTCCGGTATGGGCGTGGCGGCGCCGAACGGCCTCGACCCGCGTACCATGCACAGTGTCTCCGTGCTGGCGCGGCTGATTCCGGCGCAGCGTGTCTCGGCAGACGCACGCGACGATCGTGTGCTGGTCTCGACCCGCGAGCAGGATCTGGTCGCGTCGTACTTGGCTCGGCGTTATCGCGTCGCTCAGGGACCCGTTAGCGAGCTCGTGAAGGCCGCGTTCGACACCGGCCGCGAAGTCGATCTCGACCCGCTTCTCCTGCTGTCCGTGATGGCAATCGAATCGGGCTTCAACCCGTACGCCGAGAGCGGCGTGGGCGCGCAGGGCCTGATGCAGGTGATGTCCAAGGTTCACTCGGACAAATTCCAGTATTTCGGCGGGCAGAGCGCTGCGCTCGAACCGGTTGCAAACATCAAGGTGGGTGCGCTGGTGCTGAAGGATTGCATCGCACGCGGCGGTTCGCTGCCCGGCGGCCTGCGTCTCTATGTCGGCTCGACCTCGCCGGACGACGGCGGCTACGGCGCCAAGGTGATGGCCGAGCGTGGCCGTCTGCGCGATGTGGCGCGTGGCCGCAAGGTGCCGATCAATGCACCGCAGGCTCCGGTTCTGACGGCGTCGAACACGACTACGGCTCCTGCCGCATCGGCTAACGGCAAGCGCGTGCAGATGACGCTCGATGCCGGTCATCCGCTGAGCGCGGCAACGCCGGAAAAGACGCCGGTGTCCGAGCAGGACGACGCCAGTTCCAATGCTCCCAAGCATGTGGCATCGGCTTCGGAGTTGGGCGCCTGAGGTTGGCGTAGCAACTCAGTTCGCGTGGCATGAGAGCGGCCGGCGCAAAAAAAGGACACCCTCGCGTGTCCTTTTTCCTTTTGGGGCTTGCACTTGTCACTTGTGGCCGCGTGCGCGGTCGTAAGGCGTGTGTCAGGCATGGCGGACGGTCTTGGCGGGCGCTTTTTGGGGCCTCACAAGCAGCAGCCGCTTATACCTGTCCGTTCAGTGCCGCCCGAAGAGCTTCGCTAGCCGCTCGGCCGCTTCTTCCAACTTCGGCAGGGCGGTTGCGTACGATAGCCGGATGTAGTCCTTCGGCGCGTGCGTGCCGAAGTCCATGCCCGGCACCAATACCACGCCCGCGTCGTGCAGCATCGCCTTGGTTAGCGCCGCGCTGTCTCCGGCCGCCCGATGCGCGACCGTGCGGCAATCGGCGTAGACGTAGAACGCGCCGTCAGGTATCACCGGTACCGAGAAACCCAGCGATTCGAGCGCAGGCGCAATGAAGTCGCGGCGGCGCTTGAATTCGAGGCGGCGCGCTTCGTAGATTCCGATCGTTTCCGGTTCGAAGCAGGCCAGCGCCGCGTGCTGCGCGAGCGCCGACGCGCAGATGAACAGGTTCTGCGCGAGCTTTTCGAACGCGCCGACCATGCCGGGCGGCACGACCAGCCAGCCCAAACGCCAGCCGGTCATGTTGAAGTACTTCGAGAAGCTATTGACGGTGACGACGTCGTCACCGAACGAGAGCGCCGAGACAGGCTTGGCGTCGTAGCTCAGGCCCTGGTAGATCTCGTCGACGATCGTAAAGCCGCCGCGCGCCCGCACAGTCTTGACGATGCGTTCGAGTTCAGCCGGTTCGATCGACGTGCCGGTCGGGTTCGACGGCGACGCCAGCAGCACGCCGCGGGTGCGCTCGTTCCACAGGCGCTCGACGTCGGCGGCGGTCAGCTGAAAGCGTTCGGCCGGCCCGCTTGGCACCATTACCGGCTTGCCTTCGGCCGCGATCACGAAATGACGGTTGCACGGGTAGCACGGGTCGGGCATCAGCACTTCATCGTCGCGATCGACCAGCGCCGCGCAAGCCAGCAACAGCGCGGCAGACGCGCCGGCGGTGACGACGATCCGCGCCGGATCGACGCTGACACCGTAGACCTCGGCGTAATGCGCCGAAATCGCCTCGCGCAGCGCGTGCAGGCCGAGCGCATTGGTGTATTGCGTGACGCCGCGGCGCAGGGCGCTCGCGGCCGCTTCGATGACCGGCTCGGGTGCGGTGAAATCGGGTTCGCCGATTCCCATGTGGATGATGTCGCGCCCATCGCGCTCGAGCAGCGCGGCTTCCTTGGCCAGTTCCATCACATAGAAAGGCTGGATGGCGTCGACGCGGGCAGCAAGCCGCACTAAGGGTTCGGTCACGGAGTTCATACGATCAAATCCAGTTCAGAAGCAAAAGCGGGACGGCGCTTGGCGCATCGGTTCATGCGCGCAGCGGCGTCCTTGCAAGCGCCCAGCAATATGGGGCTGCGGTATGTCGCCAGGCATTCAACCGGCCGGCGATCCGGCGGGTCAACGTTTAGCGCCACGCGCATGACCAGGTCACGCGCCTCCCCCTCAATGCTTGCGAGCCGCCTGCGTTTCAGCAGCGCGCAGTTGCGCCGACAGCTTGTCCAGCACGCCGTTCACGTACTTGTAGCCGTCCGCGCCGCCAAACGTCTTGGCGAGTTCGACCGCTTCGTTGATGACCACGCGATAGGGAATGTCGACGTGATTCTTCAACTCGAACGCGGCGACCAGCAGCACGGCGCGTTCGACCGGTGAAAGCTGGTCGATCGGGCGGTCGAGGCACGGTGCGATATCCGCGGAGAGTGCTTCCGAATCGCGGATCACGCCGTGTAGGATGGCGTCCAGATGCTCGTGGTCGGCCTTGTCGAAGCCTTGCGCGCCGCGCAGCTGCGCGTCGATTTCACCGCCGGGCGAGCCCGACAGCAGCCACTGGTAAAGCCCCTGCGTGGCCAGTTCGCGGGAGCGTCGGCGTGCGCTCTTCATGCCTCTTCCTCTTCTTCGTCTTCTTCTTCGTCGTCACCGCCGAGTTGTTCGAGCGCGACGGCGAGGTTTGCCATTTCGACGGCCACGCGCGCTGCGTCACGACCCTTCTCGGTCATACGCGCGACAGCTTGCTCGTCGTTTTCCGTGGTCAGCACGGCGTTCGCGACCGGAATGCCGAAGTCGAGGCCGATACGCGTGATGCCCGCACCGCTTTCGTTCGACACCAGTTCGAAGTGGTACGTTTCGCCGCGAATCACCGCACCCAGCGCGATCAGTGCGTCGAATTGCGCGCTTTCAGCGAGCTTTTGCAGCGCCAGCGGGATTTCCAGCGCGCCCGGCACGGTGACCAGCAGCACGTCTTCGCCGGTCACACCGAGGCGTTCGAGTTCTTCGATGCACGAATCCGCGAGGCCGTTGCAGACGGGTTCGTTAAAACGCGCCTGAACGATGCCGATACGCAGTCCGTCGCCGTCGAGATTCGGTTGGTATTGTCCGATTTCCATGTGAATTCCGTAGTGTTTTGAGTGGGCGCTTAAGCGCGTGAATGGTCGGATCAGCCTTGTTGCGGAGCCTGTGCGGTGCTGCCCGGCATCGGTACGAAGCCGGTGACTTCGAGGCCGTAGCCCGACATGCTGCCGAGCTTGCGCGGGTTCGACAGCACCTGCATCTTGCCGACACCGAGCTCGCGAAGAATCTGCGCGCCGATGCCGTACGTCTTGAAGTCGACCGGCCGGCGTTTGAGCGCCTCGGCTTTTTCTTTCGAGTCGAACGCTTTGAACACGTCGACCAGATGATCCTTCGAATCGCCGCAGTTCAGGAGCACGATCACACCGAGGTCGCGCTGGGCGATCTCTTTCATCGCCGCATCCAGCGTCCATGAGTGAGTCGATTTGCCGACTTCGAGCAGATCCAGCATCGACAGTGGCTCGTGCACGCGCACCGGGGTGTCGTGCTCCGGGCTCGGTGTGCCGCGGACCAGCGCGATATGCGGCTGGCCGCTCGGCTGATCGAGATACATCACCGCGCGAAACGCGCCGTGCGCGGTTTGCATGGTGCGCTCGCAAATACGTTCGACGATCGATTCGGTCCGGCTGCGGTAGTGAATCAGATCCGCGATCGTGCCGATCTTCAGATCGTGCTCTTTGGCGAATTCCATCAGGTCCGGCAGGCGCGCCATCGTGCCGTCGTCCTTGATGACTTCGCAGATCACCGCGGCCGGCGTGAGACCCGCCAGTGCGGTGAAGTCGCAGCCGGCCTCGGTGTGGCCGGCGCGCACCAGCACGCCTCCGGGCTGCGCCATGATCGGGAACACGTGTCCCGGCTGCACGATGTGTTCGGCCTTGGTGTCCGGCGCGACCGCCACGGCGATCGTGCGGGCGCGGTCGGCCGCCGAGATGCCGGTGGTCACGCCTTCGGCCGCTTCGATACTGACAGTGAACGCCGTGCCGTATTGCGTGCCGTTGCGATAGGTCATGAGCGGCAGGTTCAGCAGCTTGCAGCGTTCCTGCGTGAGCGTCAGACAAATCAGGCCGCGGCCGTAGCGGGCCATGAAGTTGATCGCTTCCGGCGTGACGAATTCGGCGGCGATCACGAGATCGCCCTCGTTTTCGCGGTCTTCTTCGTCGACGAGGATCACCATCCGGCCTGCTTTCAGTTCGGCAATGATCTCTTGAGTGGAGGCGAGCGTCATGTTGGCGGAGAGTTTTTCGGGAAAGCGCGTATTTTACGCCACGCGCGCCCCGGCGTCGCTTCCGCCGAATGGTATAGGCCGATTGGCCGACTGGTGTTGCGCCGCCCGGCGCCAGTATGCTCGATGAAACGATGGACGCATGAACCGGTTGAAAGCGGCAGGGCGCCGCCGCCAGCCCATGCGCGGCGGGCTTTGTTGCGGGTTATTTCGGCGCGTTCAGCATCCGCTCGACGTAGCGCGCAATCAGATCGATCTCCAGATTCACTTGCGTGCCTTCGCGCAGGCGCTTGAGCGCGGTCACTTCGACCGTGTGCGGAATCAGGTTGATCGAAAACTCACAGCCATCGTCGCGATCTTTAACCGAGTTGACGGTCAGGCTCACACCGTTGACAGTGATAGAACCTTTAAAGGCCAGGTAGCGGCCGATCTCGCGCGGCGCCAGCACGCGCAGTTCGTGCGATTCGCCGACCGGCGCAAAATGCGTAACCGTGCCGAGGCCGTCCACGTGGCCGGAGACGATATGCCCGCCGAGCCGGTCATGCGCGCGCAGTGCCTTCTCGAGATTGACCTCGCCGGTCTCGCCCAAGCCCGCCGTACAGTTCAGGCTTTCGCGCGACACGTCGACTTCGAACGAATGCGCGGTTTTTGCCACGACCGTCATACAGGCGCCCTGGATCGTGATGCTGTCGCCCAGCTGGACGTCTTCGAGATCGAGACCGCCGGCTTCCACGTTCAGGCGCACGCCCGCGTCACCATCCGTGCCGAGGGGTTTGACTGATTCGATGCGGCCCACCGCCGCGACGATTCCTGTAAACATCGTGCTAATCCTTGATCAATTCGAAGTTGGTTGGGGGGCGGGCTCGGTCCCGGCTTCGGGTGCCGGTTGTGACACGGAGCGAGGCACAAAGCGGGCGAGAATCCGCAGATCGTCGCCGATCCGGTCGACTGCGTGGAAATTCAGTTGCAGGCGGCCTTCCAGCGTTTCCGGCGCGTTCAGATTGAACATGCTCATCGAATCCATGCCGAGCAGGCTCGGCGCGAGATAGACCAGCAGTTCGTCAACGCAACCTTCGCGCAGCAGCGAGCCGTTCAGCTTGTAGCCCGCCTCGACGTGCAGTTCGTTCACACTACGCTCGCCGAGCACTTTCAGCATGGCGGGCAGGTCGACCTTGCCCGCCGCGTTCGCCAGTTGCACGATCTCCGCGCCGCGATCGCGCAGCGCGTTGGCGCGTTCGGTATGACGCTCATCGAGATTGCCGCAGAAAATCAGCGTGGGTGCGCCGGCCAGAATCTGCGCCTCGGGCGGCACGTCGAGCTGGCTGTCGATCAGCACGCGTTGCGGCTGGCGCGGCGTGTCGACAGCGCGCACGGTCATGCGCGGATTGTCTTCCCTGACGGTGCCGATGCCGGTCAGGATCGCCGACGCGCGGGCGCGCCACGCGTGACCATCGGCGCGTGCCGCTTCGCCAGTAATCCATTGACTGACGCCCGACGGCAAGCCGGTGCGGCCGTCCAGCGAGGCGGCCACTTTCATGCGGACCCACGGGCGGCCGCGCGTCATGCGCGACACGAAGCCGATGTTCAGTTCGTGCGCTTCGTTGGCGAGCAGCCCGCAACGCACTTCAATGCCGGCGTCGCGCAGCATTGCGAGGCCACGCCCGGAGACTTGCGGATTGGGGTCTTCCATCGCCGCGACCACGCGCTCGACCTGCGCTTCGATCAGCGCATTCGCGCACGGCGGCGTGCGGCCGAAATGGCTGCACGGCTCGAGCGTCACGTAGGCCGTGGCGCCGCGCAGATCATGGCCGCGCGAGCGTGCGTCCTTCAACGCGCGCACTTCTGCATGATCCTGGCCGGCCGGTTGCGTGAAGCCTTCGCCGATCACCTCGCCGTTCTTGACGAGCACGCAACCGACGCGCGGATTCGGGTCGGTCGTGTACATGCCGCGCTTGGCCAGCGTGAGCGCGCGCTCCATATGGACGAAGTCGGTTTGCGAAAACATCGGTATCCGGTCGGGTGCGGTGGCTAGGCAGTATTGAGCTTGGGTTTCGGCAGTTTCTGTGTCTCGCCGGGCTCAGGCCGCGAGCGAGGCAAACGCGCCGCGCGCTGCGGCGATCGTGGCGTCGATGATCGCGTCGTCGTGCACGATCGAAACGAAGCCCGCTTCATACGCCGACGGCGCGAAGTACACGCCCGCGTCGAGCATCTTGTGGAAGAACGCATTGAAGCGCGGCACGTCGCTCTTCGTGACCTCGGCGAAGCTGGTCGGGACCGACTCGGTGAAGTAGAGGCCGAACATGCCGCCGAGCGAATCGGCCGCGAACGGCACCTTTGCTTCGCGCGCGACGTTCGCGAGACCTTGCGCGAGACGCGTGGTGCGGGCGCCGAGCGTGTCGTAGAAGCCCGGCGCCTGGATCAGTTGCAGCGTCTTCAGGCCCGCGGCGACCGCGATCGGATTGCCCGACAAGGTGCCCGCCTGGTAGACGCCGCCGAGCGGCGCGAGGTGAGCCATGATGTCGCGCCGACCGCCGAAGGCTGCCGCCGGCATGCCGCCACCGATTACCTTGCCCAGACACGTCAGATCCGGCGTGATGCCGTAGACCTCTTGCGCGCCCCCCAGGGCGACGCGGAAACCGCACATTACTTCGTCGAAAATCAGTACAGAGCCGTACTCGGTGCACAGGCGCCGCAAGGCTTGCAGAAATTCAGGCGTGGCGCGCACGAGGTTCATGTTGCCCGCCACCGGCTCGACGATCACCGAGGCGATTTCGTTGCCGAACGCCTTGAACGCTTCTTCGAGTTCCGCGACGTTGTTGTACTCGAGCACCGTGGTGTGCTTGGCGATATCGACCGGTACGCCCGCCGAAGTCGGATTGCCGAACGTGAGCAGGCCCGAGCCGGCCTTGACCAGCAGGCTGTCCGCGTGGCCGTGATAGCAGCCTTCGAATTTGACGATGCGGCTGCGGTTCGTGAAGCCGCGCGCGAGACGCAGCGCGCTCATGGTCGCCTCGGTGCCGCTCGAGACCATGCGGACCTGTTCGATCGACGGTACCAGCTTGCAGATTTCTTCGGCGATTTCGATCTCGGATTCCGTCGGCGCGCCGAAGGAGAAGCCGTTGGCCAACACGCGCTGGACCGCTTCCAGCACTTCCGGGTGAACGTGGCCGAGGATCATCGGGCCCCACGAGCCGATGTAGTCGGTATAGCGTTGTCCGTCCGCGTCCCAGAAGTAGGGGCCTTGCGCGCGTTCGATGAAGCGCGGCGTGCCGCCTACCGAACGGAATGCGCGGACCGGCGAGTTCACGCCGCCGGGGATGGTGCGCTGCGCGCGGTCGAAGAGGGTCTGGTTTCTGGACATGGCGATGGCTGGAATTTGGGTTGCGCAGCGGCGCGGGCACTGCTTTTTGCGCTCCGCGCGGCGCTGGGGGTTGGTGGGGAAATTGTACCGGAGTCAGCGTGAAGAGGTTTTGGGTTTGGCCATGCTGGGGCGCGTGGGTCCGTTTGCCGTGTCAAGCCTCGGTGGCTTACGCTTGCCTGTGAGTTCAGCCCAGCGTTTTTCCAACGCGCCTTCGGCCATCGGCTTGATGACAGTGCCCGAGCTTTGCGCGTCCCATGTTTGCACCGAAAACGGATGCGTACGCAACATCTCGCGTGGAATCACGACGCCCTCGTGTGCGTCGACCACCCAGTCGTACACGAAGTCGATGCACAACCGGTAACCTCGCTTCGTCGCCGGGTCGGGGACTTCGTACGGCGCGCGAGTAATGTAGCCGGAGCCGAAAATGCCCTTGGGTTCCTGTGCAACACGATGCAGGAATACGCGGTCGCCCGGCAGGATGCTGCGGGCAAATCCGCAACCCCACACGTCAGCCACCGCCACGCCCGCGGCGACCCGCTTCGCCACGTCGGGCAACTCGGGCCATGGCCATTTCTTGGGGCTCCAGATCAACAGGAAGGCAGTCATGTCAGGGTCGGGACAGGGCAGTATCGAAGGGGGCAGCGAACAGCTTTGTGTCACGCCCCGAAGCGTTCTGGCGGCAGCTTAACCGATCGGCGGTGCGCTTGCCGCAGTGCATTGGCGGCGCATGCTTGGCCCGCCCAGCCAGGCACGGGCGCGGCGGATGGTTTAACCGTCGCGTACAATTGGGGTCGTCAAGCTGCTGTTTTCCCTGTTTCACCGCGTTTCGCTGCCGAAGACGGCGCGGCGTTTCATCTGGATTCCCATGTCTCACGTCACCAGAAGCCGGCCCGATGGCCGGCTGATTCTGTTGCTCGGTGCGCTTGCCGCATGCGGGCCGATTTCCATCGATATGTATTTGCCGAGCCTGCCGACTATCTCGCAGGCATTCGCCATCGGCACCGGCGCCGCGCAAACCACGCTCACCAGCTTCATGTTCGGCTTTTCGATCGGCATGCTGCTCTATGGTCCGTTGTCGGATACCTATGGCCGCCGGCCCGTGCTGCTCGGCGGCATCATCATGTATGCGCTGGCAAGCGTGGCCTGCGCGTTGTCGTTTTCGATCGGATCGCTGGTGATATTCCGCTTCGTGCAGGCGCTCGGCGCGGGCGCGGCCTCGGTGCTGGCGCGCGCGATCGCCCGCGACGCGCACGGGCCGACCGATGCCGCGCGTGTGCTGTCGATGCTCGCCATCGTCACGTCGATCGGGCCGTTGCTCGCGCCGCTGATTGGCGGGCAGTTGCTGTTGCTCGGCGGCTGGCGTGTTGTTTTTATCGTGTTGACGCTATTCGGTACGGTGTGCGCGGTGACCGCGTTTCTCAAGGTGCCGGAAACGTGGCCGCCCGAAAAGCGTGCCCACTCGGCGCTGCTGAAATCGTTCGGTGCCTATGGCAAGTTGCTGCGCGATCCAGTCGCGTGGGGGCTCATGCTGTGCGGCGGCATGGCGTTCGCGTCGATGTTCGCGTACATCACCGCGACGCCGTTCGTGTACATCGAATATTTCCATGTATCGGCGCAGCATTATGGCTTTCTTTTCGCGCTGAATATCGTCGGCATCATGTTCGGCAACTTCATGAATACGCGTCTCGTCGGCCAGCTCGGTTCGCTGCCGATCATTTCTTTTGCCGCGACCGTGAGTTGCATCGCGTCCCTGTTCGTCTGTCTCGTCTCGCTGACTGGGTGGGGAGGGTTGTGGTCGATCGTTTTCGGTTTGTTCTTCGTGGTCGGAGTAGTGGGGCTGTTGTCCGCTAACTGCACGACCGATCTTATGCATCGGTATCCGGTGAATGCCGGCGCCGCGGCCGCTGTGTTCGGCGCTGTGCAGTTGGCGCTCGGCGCGTTGGCGAGCCTCGCCGTCGGACTCTGGCAGGATGGCTCACCCACGGGCATGGGCATTGTCGTGGGCGTCGCGGGCGTGCTGTGTTACGTCGGGCGGATTCTGGTGGTCAAATGGCACGGGATGAAGGCGCCTGTCGCTGTCGTTTGAGGCCGCGTGTAACTGGATGAGGCGGGAGTCCGGTGCTAAAGGCGGATCATTGTTCCTTAGCCGAAACGCGCGGCAAGCTTGCTTCTCTGTCCCGCGCTAACCAACTAACCAAAGCGTCTACGGAAAACACCAGGTGTTGCGCGCGCGCGACCGTGCGTTTCAATTTGCATTGCTATGATGGAGTCACTGTTCCTCGGAGCGGCAATCATGGCGATCAGAGATTTGATGAGCGGCGAGCGGCAACAGGCTGCCTTTGCCGAAGCGCAGAAGCTGGCAGACAGCGGCGCCTATCACGATTACACAGACATCGAATACGTCTTGCGCTTTGATTACGGTTTGTCTGATGTATCGGCGCTGCTCGACAGCCAGTCGATACATCGCGACCTGAATCGCCGTTGCGCCGATGCGCGTGAGAAGCTGGATGCGCTTAGCGTGTGACACACGCGGTGAGTGGCATGCAGCATCCTGCGCATAGCCATGCGCCGCGAAGGCGCCATCCTCTTTGGAGTTGCATTCATGGCTGTTAGCCAGCACGACCCGTATCTGCCGCACATGGACAATCCCGCTGGTTTGGCAAAGCCGGGTGGCCATTACAGTCATGTCGCGATTGCGAATGGTTTTGTTTTCGTCTCGGGACAGTTGCCGATCAACGCACAGGGCGAGAAGCTTGCTGACGCCTCGTTCGAGGTCCAGGCCGAGCAGGTGTTGGCGAATGTTCAGGCTGCGCTCGAAGGTACCGGCAGCAGCATTGCGCAGCTGGTGCAGGTGCGCGTCTATATCGCCGACGTTGAACATTGGGCGAGCTTCAATCAGATCTACGCGCGTTGGGCAGGTGAGGCACGGCCGGCGCGGGCCGTCGTGCCGGTTCCACACCTGCATTACGGGTTGAAGGTCGAGGTCGAGGCGACCGCGCTGGTTTAAGTCGTTGCGGTGTCGAGGCGTTGCGACTCAGTGAATGATGAGCCCGTTGAACTGGGCATTGCCCACACCGGACGCGATATTCACGCCGACATTGCCGCTCACCGCCGCCAGTGAGCCGGCACCGAGTTTGGCGGAGACTCTGCCCGTCACTTGCGCGACGGTATGCACATTCTGTTGTGAGACGATCGTGGCTTGCGGTGTGGTGATGAGGATGATCTGGTTGGCCTGAGCATTCAGCGCACCGGCTGACACGTTCACGCCGATGTTGCCGCTTGCGCCTCTCAGCGTATTTGCGCCCAGGGTAGCGGCGGACGCGCCAACTTTCGCGCTGCCGCCGACGTTCTGCAGATTCGACAGCCTGGCTGAGCCGAATACCGCTGCGCTATCGTCGTCGGACAGGGCCGTTGACGTGCCTGCAAGCGCGGACGATGCGCCCGTGCTCGCGGCAACCCAAATTAGTGCACAGGCTAAGGTACTGACTTTCATGAGCAACTCCCTGGCGTGCTGACGGCACAGATAGTCTTGATATCGACCATGGGAGCGAGATGTTGAGGGAGGGGTTCCCCTTAGTGCGGGTGGTGCCGAGATGTTGACCGATACGACCTTGGCCAGGAACCAGCTCAGCCAGAAATTACCACCTCCCGCGGCCGCCGTAATAACCGCCGACGCCAACACCCACGCTGACGCTCGGGACGGCATAGTAGCCGGGCGCATATCCGTATGCCGGTGCGTAGCCATAAGGCGGGGCAACGATACACCCGGTAAGGCCCACTGCGAGACCTATCGTTAACAGTAATTTGAGCATGGCTCCTCCCTCTTCATGAGTTGGAGGAGCCGGGCGCAGCATTCGTTCGGCCTACCTTGTGACAGCAAATTACGCAGCCTCGGTGTTATCGGGCTTTTTTTACAGTTGCTTACCCGTTCGACACGTTGCGCATTCGCCGATTGGCGGATTCTTTGATGTCCAGAAATGAAAAACGGGCCGATAGGCCCGTATTCATTGATTGTCTGGCGGAGGCGGTGACCGCCATAAACCTCTCTCGCGAGGACCAAAGAAAAGCACAATATACTAAATAATCAAAGTGTTGCGTGACTTTAATGCCAACTCAGTCCAACGCCCGCCAACCGAATCGTTGTGTCAATGGCATACTGCATGGCACACTGAGACGAGGCCCTACGTATGGCGACACTTACTGATCTGAAAGCGCGCAACTTGAAACCCGATGACGTGGCACTTCCCCATGGAGGGGTGACGGGTCTCACGCTCCACCCGTCAAGCAGCAAAGGGCATGGCAAGTGGGTGTTACGTTTTGTCAGTCCTGTTAGCGGCAAACGTCGCAATGCCGGGCTGGGCAGCTATCCCGAAGTGGGTATCGCAGATGCTGGCAAGCTCGCGGCAGCCATGCGCGAACAGATGGCAAGTGGCATCGACCCATTGGAAGCCAGGGCGGCGGAGGCGATCAAGCCTAAAATGCCGACTTTCAAGGGTGCCGCCGAAACGCTACATACCGAACTGCTGCCGGGCTGGAAGAACGCGAAGCACGGCCAGCAATGGATCAACACCCTAACGCAGTACGCATTTCCGACCGTCGGATCGATGCCTCTAGACGCTATCCTGCCTCGTCATATTGCAGACGTGCTGCGGCCGATCTGGTTAGAGAAGGCCGAGACCGCTGGACGTCTGAAACAGCGTATGCAGGCCGTCATGGCATGGGGTTGGGCGCACGGATATTGCAACGCTAACCCGGTTGATGTCGTCAACCTGCTGCTGCCGCAACAACCCGGCAAGGCCGTGCGCACGCAGCACCAGCCCGCCATGCCGTGGCGGGCAATACCGGCTTTCATAGGCAAACACCTGCAAGGTGGGAATCGTTACGATGTCACGCGTCCCATGCTGGAGTTTCTGATTCTGACGGCATGCCGTTCCGGCGAGGTCAGGGGCCTAGTGTGGCAAGAGGTCGACCTTGATGCCGGGGTCTGGACGATTCCCGCCGAGCGAATGAAAGCCAAATTGCCCCATCGGGTTCCGTTGGCAAAACGCGCTGTGGAGCTTCTGAAGGGTCAGCAAGGTCTTCATGAAGACCTTGCGTTTCCTTCACTGCGGGACGGCGTGGAACTGTCCGACATGGTTCTCACGTCCTTTCTGCGACGGGTAGAAGCCCAAAGCGATACGCCCGGCCGCTTTGCAACGGCCCACGGTTATCGTTCAAGTTTCCGTGACTGGTGCAGCGAGCGCGGCTATCCGCGTGATCTGGCCGAGCGTGCCCTTGCCCATTCGGTTCAGAACAAGGTCGAGGCTGCTTATCACCGCACAGACCTCCTGGAACAACGGCGCCCTATGATGGAAGCATGGGCAAACTTTGTGACAGGTACGCAGACAAGTACCAGCGACGTCACCCAACCCGAAATGACATAAGTTCGCCGTCTTCTCTTAGAATTGGTCCGGCAGGCGCGGTCTGCACGTAACTTCGCGGATCGCGGTACAAAGCCTGTTTGATAATTACAATCGACCAACAACCCTTATCGAAGCGGTAAATTTAAAAAATGAACACCTTTGGTGGCGAGCATAAACCAGAGCGAACTTTCCACAATATGGCCGTGCGCGTCGTAACGATTCTATCAAGCCATTTTGTAAATTCGATTGCGGAAAAAACGGCTGAGAATTTCGAAAATGAAATATTGATTCCCATGCTGGAGGAAGATTCCATTAGCGGCGAGAGGATGTATAACGAAATCAAGACTCAATCCGCCACTCGACCAGTAGCGAATCCAGAAACTGCCGCAATGCTGGTTGCATGCGCTTACTACGCGCAGTCTTTGAAAGCATCTCGCGATAATGACCTCAGTCTTGCGTGGTCGTATATGGCAGATGCCTGCTACTGGGCGGGTGTCATACAGCCAATTCAGACCATCTATCAACTACGCGAGGACACCATCCAGGCAACGCGCACCAACGATGCCAGTAACGCCGGCAAGGCAAGCGCAAAAAAGAAGCACGGGGCATCCATCGATGAGGCCTTCAGGCTGGCCCGGGAAATGCGCCCCAAGGAGAAAGGATGGAAATCCCGGCTACATGCCGCGAGGACAATTAAAAACGAGGTGCGGGCTTTTTCGATTCGTAACAAAGATTCAACAATCCCGCTATCGGAACATGAAGTAGAGACGACGGTTTTTAAATGGCTCAAGGCGATGCCCGACGCTGCTGAGCTGTTCCCCCTGAAAGCCGAAAAATCGTCTTAGGGCACGGGTTGTCACTATGAGCTGTACCGCGCCAGCTCCCCGTCCCAAGGCTACGATCTGATCTACGTCGTGGCCAACTCCATTAGCATATCGCCGACCGGGATATGGCCGGCACATGGATCGGCTCGTGTGACTAGGTCGATTCCACCGCCCGGGAACCGACACTGCCATTCCCCGTCAATCGGAATTTCCCAAAAATACCACCGTCCAGACGCTGCCTGGCCGCACATGCCTGCGGCACCAACACCGCAAACTAAAAGTTACCGGTCTACGCGTTGACGTACACCGTCATCTAGTCGGGCGTCTATCCTGGTGCGCCGCCCCCCTCTAAATTTCAGTCATCGAAGCCAAACAACCACAAGGAGGTTTTTCGATGACAATTAATCGCCAATCCCTGCACGAGATCTTGCGCATTCGCGCGCTCAAGCAAAAGCTCTCCATATCGGAGAGCAGCATCTATAACAAACTGAACCCGAAAAGCAGATATTTCGACAAAACATTCCCGCGTCCTATTCGTCTTAGTCCTGGCTGCGTTGGTTGGGTACTGTCGGAGGTCGAGGCATACATCGAGGCTCGTATTGCAGCTAGCCGCAACGATGATTAATGGACCGGGAGAGACAATGAATACGAACGATATCAATCCACTCTACCCGCGCAATGCGATGTTTTCCGCCGCGAATACATTGGCGAACGGTATCGATCTGGTTCCCGCTTCTTCGATACCGCCGGAGTCGATAGACTGGCTCTGGTATGGCTGGTTGGCGCGCGGCAAGGTTCACATCCTCGCCGGGCCGCCCGGCACAGGAAAAACGACAACCGCGGCTAATTTTGCCGCGATTATTTCAGGTGGTGGACCGGGCGGTCGTCGCTGGCCGGATAACACCTATGCACAGGCTGGCGTCGTGATCGTCTGGACCGGCGAGGACGGCATTGCAGACACCGTCGTCCCGCGTCTGATCGCTGCGGGCGCCGACATGACGAAGGTTCTCATTCTGCGCGGCGTCAAGGAACGTGGGCATCCCCGCCCGTTCGGCTTCAAGGATGACATTCAGATGCTGACCGACGCAGTTGCCCAAATCGGCAACGTCAGCTTGATCATCATTGACTCGATCGTTCAGGCTGTCGCCGGGGACTCAAACAAGAATAGCGAGGTCCGTAGTGCCCTTGCTCCACTTGTGGACATTGCCGAACGGCATAACTGTGCGATCTTCGGAATCACTCACGTGAACAAGGGATCGGGCGGCAAGGATCCTTTGGACCGTATCAACGGTAGTCTGGCATTCGGCGCGGTGGCAAGGGTCGTGATGGTTGTCGCCAGGAGCGAAACGTCTGATCCGTCGACCGGAACCGCGCCGAGTTGTGTCCTGGTTCGCGTGAAATCGAATATTGGACCGGATGGTGGCGGTTTCGAGTACCAGATCCAGCCGATTGCATTTCAGTTCAATACGCAAACGATCCATTCGTCAACGGTTCGCTGGAACGAAACTCCAATCGAAGGTTCGGCGAAAGAGATCCTCAAGCGCGCAGCAGGCGACGGTGGCGCACTAAAAGTTGGAGCAGTAGAAGAGGCAGAAGATTTTTTGCGACGCCAACTCGCGAACAGTGCGCTGCTGTTTCCGGAAATTCAAGCAAGGGCCGAAGCCGCAGGCATCTCGCTGGCGGCCCTCAAGCGGGCAAAGTCGGCGCTCCGAGTGCATTCGGAAAAGCAACGCGGGGCTGGCCCCGCTAGCCCTCACATTTGGTCGTTGCCTGTGGTGACGGGGTTCCCGGTGACAGGGGGCGTCATTGCACCCTCGCTTCTGCCAACTGGATGGATGGACTGCACTTTGGCGGGGGGGGCAGTTGCCCCAGTTGCCCCAGTTGCCCCAGTTGAGCCAGTTGAGCCAGTTGAGCCAGTTGCAATGGAGCCAGACGCTACGTTCGCGCACATGTTGGGTTATCTGCTTGATGAATGCAGGCGGGAATATAAAACGCGCCTCCGGCATAAGAATGAACACGAAGTGGATTTTCAGGACCGTGTTGTTGACTTCGTGCTGTGCTCAGTAGACGGGCTCAATCGGGCGTCGACAAGCAAGCTCAGGTCCGAGCTATTGAACGCCGGGATATGGAAATGAAGATGCG
This sequence comes from Paraburkholderia elongata, assembly GCF_013177735.1. Taxonomy (GTDB): domain Bacteria; phylum Pseudomonadota; class Gammaproteobacteria; order Burkholderiales; family Burkholderiaceae; genus Paraburkholderia; species Paraburkholderia elongata. Next base: position 31,184 of record NZ_WOEZ01000100.1, read on the forward strand.
TGCCGTGTCGCACTTGGAAAAACAAGATGGCCTTACGATGGACAAGACTAAAAACAACCAGCAAGAAGATAGCGTGGCTGATTGCAACAGCACGGCCTCTGTTCGCAAAACGGTGACTTCGTTGAAAGCACAGTCCAATGGGAGTCGGACGCTTGATGCTGACGGCAGGCGTCGCAATGTTCCCACCCCTGCGGTATTCATGCTTGCGATTGGCTTAACGGGCACCTCTCTCTGCATGTCGGTGCTCGCTGGTTGGCAGCGGGGAGGACTGCTAGCGGAGCGGCTGGTGTGGGTGGCGTTCAACTCAATGGTTGTACTTTGCGCACACCTGATTCCCGCGCTGTGCGGGTCGGCTCATCCTGTCGCTCGCCGTGCCGCGGTTGCCCTGTGGGCGGCAACCCTAATCGTCGTTTGCTATGGTCACGCGACGTTTTTCCTGTTCGCGGAGCAGCACGCTGGTGAGCGCAGGGCTGATGCCATCGTCATAACGGCTACACTGCCAACGCTGAACCCGGCAGGCCGAAGCCCTCTTGCGATTGCGACTGATCAGGCGAGCGTCACGGCGAAACTTGCGATGATTGACGCAAGGCATTGCAAGGCTGGTTGTGCAGCAATGGACGCGAAGCGCATTGCCCTGGTCGCGCAGCTCGATGCGTTCAGTGTCGAGGCGGCCGAGGCGAAGCGCCGGGAAGTCGCCGAAGACAGGCATATCGAACAGGTCGACCGCTCGATAGCGGTGCGCGACTCCGCGCGCGACGATCCAGTGACGGCGCGACTTGCCCGTCAGATGGGTGTTACGGCGGTGAAGGTCGATTTGCTGCTTGCGCTCGTCTTCGCTGCTGTACTCGAAGGCCTGGCGTGTCTCTGCTGGTACGTCGCGCTTTCGGCACGAACGGCCCTTGCGACTTCGACTACTGCAGCCGTCGAGGAATTTGCGCCGACGGTGACGGAAAGTCAGGCGGCGGTCGCAGAAGGTCACGAGTGCGCGCATGAGCCAGTCGTTCAGCACGATACCAATGCAACGCCAGACAGCACGGTCGCGCGACTCAGGCGCGACATCGCAGCGGGTCTGCTACGCCCGACCGTGAAGGAGATCCGCCGTCACCTGCGGTGCGGTCAGGCGACGGCGACAACGTTACGGCAGCAGTTCGAGGCGCTGAAGAAGTCACCGGACACGCTACTGTCCTCGTGATCGTGTTGCCAGGATGGGTCGCGGAAAAGACCGGGCGCGTTCGGTTGCCGCCAACGTTCATCGGGCGGCAATAGCTTTGCACTTTCGCTCGGTTTCCCGTTGGTTGTCTTTGTGCCGACGTCAGCCGGTACTCTTTAGCGATTATGGTTGCGGCAATTCTCGGGTATGCGCTCGATGAAGCCAAACGCGAGCTCCAGCGTCGTCCACTCACCGCAGATGGCGACGTAGCGTCTTATCTGGCCAACCTCGTTGACTCGGTGGTCGGCGGATATGAAGACGAATTGACCCCACCGGAAAAGCGCCAGTTGTGGGATGCGCTTTGGACAGCACTCCGGTCTTGCATTGCCGGCAATCGCCAGTGAGCGGCGTGCGCAAGCGCATGCCCGCCCTCGAATCAGGGGACGGGCATGGTCGTTTTCCTTGCCGATATTCGCTATTAGAACAGCGCCGGCCGTTGGCCATAGCCCGCGGTGTTTCTTACGCCCGACCGGGTCCCTTTGGGTATATGCAGCCTGACCACGAATCTGGTTGGCATGTGTTCACCCAAGAACGCATTCTGCTGAATCGCGCTGCCGTTCAGCGGAATTTTCATATGCCATCTGATAAAAAATGTCGGGATAAGTCCTAATTATTATGTGGTGAATAATGTTCGATCTTTCCCGCTTTCTCGATTTAATGTGCGTGGAATGCATGCGTTTCGCGTAATCGTGAATTTAGGTAATTAGTGGGATCATTGGTTTTTTTGATTTGGTAATTTAATAATTGCTTCTTCGACACTGCATCATTCATCACAAAGGAAAATTTGAAATCATGTAAATGAAAAAAGAAGGTTGACTATGAGTAACTCTATCCCAGAAAAGAAGTCGGACATCCTTGATCAAACATTCCAGCAGCTTGCCCAGCAGGAAGGTGTATGCATTGGTCACAGAACCAAAGAAGACCGAACCTGGAAGACAGGTGACTACGGAAGGCTTTTCAAGCGGTTGATCAAGTTCATGGATGCAGTGCTGTACTCGAAATTGATACCGTTCAATGTCGATAAAAGCGGCAAGCGCAAGAAGGTGATGGAAGCATCACATTTGGCAAGCTTCTATCGTCAATGCCATCAGTTTATGGATCTGTACTGGAAAGGACAGGCCTACAGTCCTGATCTTGAGTTGTTCTTCGAATGCTTTCGCAAGCATCCAAAGATCGGATACTGTCTGTTTCGAGGTGCGAATTGGAATCTGGAGGAGGGATTGTGCGAAGCGGAGGTATTCAATGACTTCGTAGCGCTTCTACGACGTGAGGCGATAGCCGGTAACGTCAAAAAGAAAATGGCTGACTGGAAGGCCGTATTGAAGGATGAGAAAAAGTCGATTCGGAAATACGTCGTGCAATTAGCCAGGGTGTACTCGAAGATATTGGCTGTACGGGTCGATATGGGCTACTTGACGGTAGCACCCAATGAAGAAGCCACGCATGTGCGTGCGGCCTGGGAGATGGGGGATGCGAGCGCGTGGTCAGCGGCGATTGATGCTGAGCGAGAAGGAGCGATGCAGGCGGAAAATAGGGCAAGAATCGACGTCGAGATTGCATTGAGAGACCGCACACGGTTCTTCAGTAACCCATACGGGGCAGACAAGGATCTATTCGAGCACTTGATCGGATATATCGTGAAGCTGGAGCGCTCAGATGACGGGCCGTATCACTTTCACTGCATTTTCTTCTTCGATGGTCAGAAGGTGCAAAGCGTCAAGTATTGGGTCAAGCGCATCGAGCGCTATTGGAAGAAGATCACGCGGGATCGTGGCTATGTGCACAACTGCCACATCAATCCGAAGAAGGAGGAGTTGAAAAAGCAGGGGCGATGGGCAGTCGGTCGTATCAATGGCAATAAGCCGTCGCAGGTCAGGAAGCTCGCTCGGTATGCGGGGTGGTATTTCACCAAGGATGGTCAGCGCGTGAGGATGAAGCCCAAGGTGAAGTCAAGGCTGTTGACGATGGGCATGATCCGTAAGAAACGGTTAGGTGGTCCTGGGCGACCGCGAAAGACGGTGAGTGAAGCCAAGGAGTCGCTGGAACAGCAACGTTAGCAGGTGGAGGCATTACATGTACGGGTATTCGAATTGACCATTCAGATTAACCACTCGTCGATTAACACTCCGCGCTCTTGACGGGGCCGATGAGCCGCTCCTGCGACGCTTTGCAGTAATCCGAGTTCTCCGAACGCGGCCCTTCAGCGCATACCCAAGCACCGCGTGTTCGGCGCCGATGTCAGGTGGATTGGCAGCGAATTCGTCTGTGGCCAATGGACGCTTTACCCTCCGAACGACGCCAGTACGTTATTGCAATGCCTGAGCACCCGGGTCGCTTGGGCTGTCGGAACGGTTCTACCTGGAGGAGTCAAAATCTCGGCTTTTCAAGTCAGTCCTTTTCACACCGATCAAGGCAACTTTGCAGATCGCGCGCTTTCCATAAAATTCAGTGGGTTGACGAGATTAACCATCTAGACTAACCACTCGACAATCGGAGATCGTGCAATATTCGCCGATTCTGAAGGACCGCCCTCGACCAGACAACGGACGCCCATTCGAACGCGGATGATGTTGGTCGGGTCATCGGCCAATGAAGCCGCCATTCGAGGTGTCGTGGCAACGGCTCAAGTGTAGTGACAGCTTTCGCCCGTCTCAAGCGTTCCCCAATGAGGAGGCACGGAGCGACCAGGGGTAAGCGCACCGGTTGCCTCAAAGTGTGTTGACGCCGATGCGAATTCGACCCAGATGCCGAAGCTCGGCTGCTCCCCCAGAGTGGGCTGCAGAATCGTTGCTGCCGGAGTGTTTTCTCTCGGAAAGATGGTCCAGCGCAATTTCGGCACTATGGTCAAGTTAACGCCCGCATCGAAACATGAACGCCCCCACTGCGCTGCTTGCTCTCGCGAAGTCCGACACGACCCCCGTACAACGGGCGCCCGTAAAAACGAATATCCAGTTCCTGCCCGATATGATCAGAATCGTAACGGTCTGCAGGTCTGCACGGTTTGCGCTGTGCTAAATTGAAACCAAAGCGGATATGACAATACCCTTGGCGCGGTGTTAATTAAGCAGTCGCAGGGCAGACCATTCAAAGGCTTGCGATTATGGCTACTCCCTTTGTGTTCCTGTCGTACAAACACGGCGATCCCTGGACCAGGATCGCCAAACGCTTTCATACCCGTCTGCGCGCCGTGTCAAAAGGGATGGGATTTCAGCTCTTCATGGACGACAAGGTAATCAAGGGTGGTGACCTCTGGAGTGACGAAGTCGAGCATTCGCTCGAAAAGAGCACTCATTTCATTGCAATGCTCTGCGATGAATACTGGGAATCTGAACAGTGCCAGAGAGAACTCCTCCATGCCGTAAAGCGCTACGAAGCCAGCAAGGTGCCGCGGCTTCTGTTCGTACTTGTCGAAATGATGCGGCCTGAATATCTTACTTTTGACGAAGCACGCCAAAGCGGCACCCTGAGCGGAAAAAACAAGAAGCTTGAAAAGGTGAGCGACGTCCATTTTCTGGGCCCGTTTGACGATAAATTGCGCCTCGAGCGCCTGGAGTGGAATGACGCGAGCAGATTGAGCGATCAGCTCGCGCAATTGGTGGATCGTATCGAAATCACGTTGAAAGCCGGATAACCATATTAGACGTGCGTGGAGGCGCGAGCCCGATGCCTAAGATGAAAGCCCAGAAAAAGCTTCGAGAGAGGCGTGTTCTGTTCATGTCCTGGATTCCGGACAACTACCACCTGGCCGACCGGTGCGTTGAGGTTTTCAAGCTAAAGCTCACGCCCATCCCGTGCGACTACTTCGACGCTCCCATCACGGTGATGGAAAGCGAGCCCGCGGGCGTGCCGGGAGCTCCCACAGCACCCGCCCTGAAAGCCGAGCGACTTTACGCGGTAACCGACGTCGTTGGTTTTCTCACCGACAACTTTTTCATTCGAAACGGCGACGCACAGTCGAACCTGGCTTCGGAGATAGGATTTTTCCTGAATCGCAAAATCGACGAGCAAAAAGCCGGGCAATGCGGCGGACTCGCCATGTGGATTGCGCCCGTGGACAAGCTTAATCTGAGGCGCTACCCGATCATCACAACCAGGCTGAGCTGGTGGCATCAGTTGCTGCCCGGCAAGCCAAGATTTTCCACCGACCATGGCAAGGAAGAGTATTTGAAAGACGAGGTCGAAGATGCTATAGAGCTCATGTTGCATCACTCGCCAGAAACATGTCCCTCTTGCGCGCCTTGAGCGTCCTTCGTTCGCGGCACGCAAGCAATGGCGCTGCTGCTCCGGGGTCGCCGCTGGTCCCGCAACGACACTCAATAGGAGCGAACGCCGAATGATGACGACTGGTCCCATCTTTAACTTCATCGGTCACGGAAGCGGCGCCGAGTTGGCCGCAAACAAGAAAGCCGGACCGCCCTGGGGAGGGGCGATCGGCCCATGGCGCCGCAGGGCCGCGCTGGATGACATCACCAAGGAGTTCGACGTCCTCGATCACCCGGCGGGCTATACGGCCAGCCCGGACCTCGCGGAAGCGGTGAACACAGCCATCATCCTCGGCAAACCGCTCTTGCTTACGGGGCGCCCCGGCACCGGCAAGAGCCAGTTGGCGGACCGTATTGCGTGGGAATTCAACCTCTCGCCCGTGTTGCGGTTCGAAGCCCTTTCACTCAGTGAAGCGCAGGACCTGTTCTACCGGTTCGACCTGGTGGCGCATCTTGGCGCCGTGCAACTGTTTAAGGCTCGAATGGCCGTGCAACAAGGATCTTCCGCCATGCCGGAGCCGGGCTGGCACAGCTGGACGGAAACGGACCCCTTGCGTTTCATCACGTTCGGACCGCTGGGCCAGGCGATCTTGCGCGCGTCTCCAATGGGAAATGAAGATTTGCTGGCAGAGGCCTTGCCATGGGAGGTTCGCACGAGCCCGCCGCAGCAGAGACCGAGCGTGGTGCTCATCGATGAGATAGACAAGGCGAGCCGCGACTTTCCCAATGACCTCCTGAACGGCATCGAACGGCTGGAATTCCGGATCCGCGAACTCCGCGGCAAACTCGTCGCGGTGCCGGACGACGCACGGCTGCGGCCGATCGTCATCATCACCAGCAACTCGGAGCGTGACCTTCCGGACGCATTCCTGCGCCGCTGTGTTTATTTCCATATCGAAGACCCGAGCGTCGAGACGCTACGCATGATCCTGCTGGCCCGAGTGTTCCCGGAAACCCTTCGCGATGCCGAAGGCGGCGATAGCGGCGGAGCTGGCGCAGCCAGCGTCGACGATACCCGGTTCAGGCTTTACCAGGACCTCCTCGAGTTTTTTCTCGACTACCGCGAGCGGCGCGGCGACGAACTGCAGTACCGGTCAGGAACGTCCGAACTGGTGGACTGGGCCAGAGCCCTGCGGCGTGACAGTGAAATACGACCGGACGCCACGATCGCCGATAACCGGCCCCGTGTGCAGCGTGCCCTGTGCTCGGTCGCCAAGCACAAGGACGATCGCAAGCTTCTTCTGGATGCAATCGACGCCTGGAAGCCGGCATGAGCGATTCTGTGGGCGCTTCAGACGGCGTCGCTGAAGACACCGCCCTCATGGGCCTGGTCCGGACGCTGCGCGCGGCGGGCTTCGTGGTAGGTGCATCCGAGCTCGTGGACGCGGGCCGGCTGCTTCGTTACCTTGCCGATGGTTCGAGGCTGCCGCCTTTGGATGAGTTGTGCGCAAAGTTGCGACCGATCTTTTGTAAGTCTCGCGACGACCAGGCGCGCTTCGACCGGGCCTTCGACGGATGGGCGAAGACGCGCGACTCCGGGCAGGCGCAAGGGACGGTGGATTCCACAACGTCGCCGGCCGAATCGGCGACGAACGAGGTGACTGGTCACCATCGACGCCGCGTGCTGCGGGTCCTCGGCATCATCGTGCTGCTCGCCGCGTGCGCTATCGCGATGATCGCGTACTACTGGCCCCCTCCCGCCCCGCCGCCTGTTGTCACCACATCCGGATCCAACGCGACGGCGCCCGGGAGGTGGCCGGCGCTCGTCAACCTGGTTCCGCCTCTGGAGAGGCACATCGATGCCTACTACCCGGCATATGGCTACAACCGGGAGCTGCGTCCCGTCTGGGCGTGGGGCGCGCTTGCGATACCGCTCACCCTGCTGGTGGGCGTGACGCTTCCGGCCATTCTCATTGCCCGTGGCCGCGCACGGCGCGGCGACAGGCGGGTGCAACTCGACAACGGCCCGTTGCGCAATGAGGCGCGCCGCATCGTACCTCCGCTTGCCGGGGACATTGCGGCGCTGCTCGAGCGTCACGTCCGCGCCGACGCCTCCGCGCACGGCACGCTTGCGCGGCGTGCCCCAATCCATTTGCGACGTTCCGTCGAAGCCACTTTGCGCAATCTGGGGGTGCCGCAGATGCGTTACCGGCATACGCACCTTCGGCCGTCGTACCTGCTGCTGATCGATGTGGAAGGCGAGGACGATCCCTCCGGACGCCTCTTTTACGTATGGGCATCGCGGCTGCGCACGGAGGGGCTGCACGTCGACATCCGTCAATTCATCCGGTCGAAAAACGCGGCGGAGGCACCGGCCTGGTTCCCGTCCAGCGCGCAGCTCGTGCGAGACAGGGGGCGCGCGGGCCGCCCGTTGGATCGTCTCGAGGACCCTCCCGTCGGCCAGCGGCTGATCGTGGTGTCCAACGCGGAGCCCTTCGCCGATGAGAGCGGGCGCTGGCAAGCCTGGGCTCAGCGGGCGCGATTTTACCGCTGGCGCGAGCGCGTCGTGTTCACACCGACTGAACCACGCGAGTGGGGGGCGCGCGAAGAATCGCTCGAGCGTCCCCAGCGCGCGGCAGATCCCGGGTTTCTCGTCCTTCCGCTCGACGAGGACGCCCTGCGCGCATGGTCGAAGCTGCTTGCATCGGGAGAGCTGCCCGAGATCGTGCTGACCGATCCGCAGCGCTATCCGCGCCTGCTGTTCGAGGGGAAGGAAGACGTGTTGAGCGATGATCCGAACGAGCGGATCATCGATCCGCTGATCGCACAACTCAAACTGTATCTGGGCGAAAATGGTTTTCAGTGGCTCGCTGCCTGTGCCGTTGCACCGATTGTTCGCTGGGAACTGACGCTATTGCTGGGCGAACGCCTGTTTCGTCTCGGTGGCGTGGAGCACGAATCCGAATTGCGCTACCTCATCGCCCGCAACTATCGCCGGCTTTCCCGCTTGCCCTGGCTCCGCGCGCAGAGGCTACCGGACTGGCTGCGCCTGCGTCTGCTCGCGGAGCTTTCGGACGAGGTGCAGGCCCGAATTCGCGACGTGGTCCGCGGCCTGCTCGACCCCCTCACGCCACAAACCGGGCCCGGCCTGGTTCTCGACATCGAGCCGCCCCCCGGGCGAGAGCGGAATCGAGCGGGTGAGCCCGGAAGTGGCGATGCGCTCTACCTGGGCTATATGAGCGGACTGACGGCGCGCCAGCTGGCCATGCGCGCGCCCGCGTCGTGGTCGAAGTGGCTAAATCGGATCCGGTTCGCGCGGCCTGCCGGCATGCCGGGTTGGCGCCACTACCGGAGGGTCGTGGCGGACGTGTTAGGAGGTCTCTGGGCGCGGTTGGCGTTTCGCGACGGCATTGCTTACGGCGGGGCACGCCGAACCTTCTGGCTGTTCGGGGGGGCGCTGATCCTTTGGGCCGCCCTGGTGGGTGTGCTGGGGCTCACGGAGATTGGCACGCAAACGCATCGACTCAATTCATTTTTGTTCGCCGAGGAGCCTCACCGCGTCGGATACGGGCATCGAGGTCCGGTTCGCAGCGCGACGTTCAGTCCCGATGGGGCGTACGTGCTCACGGCCTCGGACGACGGGACGGCCCGTCTATGGGACGCTGCGACGGGCAAGCCAGTGGGCCGGCCCATGCAGCACGGTGGCCCGGTCAACACCGCGGCGTTCAACGCTGATGGCCGACAGGTAGTCACGGCGTCGAGCGATGCGACGGCCAGGATTTGGCACGCGGCCACCGGGAGGCAGCTCGTGCAGTTCAACGGGCATCGCGCAGCGGTGAACGCCGCTACATTCAACCCGAGTAGTACGCTCGTGGCGACGGCATCCGATGACGGGACTGCCGTGTTGTGGGACGCTTCCGGCAGTGGGGAGAAAACGCAGCTCGGCGACGAATCTTCTTACCCGGTGAACTCCGTTGCCTTCAGTCCCGACGGCCGTCGCGTCGTCACGGCGTCCGACGACGCGACGGCCCGGCTCTGGGACGCCGCGAGCGGCAAACCGCTCGGCGTGCCGATGCGCCACGCTGGCCGGGTCGAATCCGCTGTGTTCAGCCCGGACGGAACTCGCGTGGCAACTGCTTCCGCCGACCGGACGGCCCGGCTCTGGGATGCCTTTACCGGGAAGCAACAGGCGCAACTCGACGGGCACATCAGTGTGGTGAATTCTGCCGTTTTCAGCCCCGACGGCACGCTCGTGGTAACCGCTTCCGCTGACCGGACCGCCCGGGTCTGGGACGCAGCAACAGGGAAGCAAGTGGCGGAACTCATCGGGCATCGCGGGTCGGTGTACTCCGCCATCTTCAGTCCCGACCGCGCGCGCGTGCTCACCGCTTCCGCCGACCACACGGCCCGGCTCTGGGACGCCGCAACCGGCACCCCATTGGGCATGCCGATGATGCAGGATGGCCCGATTTATTCGGCCAGCTTCGCTCGCGACGGCGCTCGAGTGGTCACGGGCTCCGCGGATCAAACTGCACTACTGTGGGGCGCGGATGTTCAGCAGCCCGCGGGTGACCCGCGATTTCGCCGCCAGCCGCTCGCTGCGCTCGCGCTCGGCTGGATCACCGCGCACGAGCGGGAATCGCGTGCCGTTCTGCTCGGCTTCATCATGGTCGTCGCGTGGATCTTCGACTATCGTCTTGGCCGCCGCCTCCGCCGTGAAATAGTCATCCAGCATCGCGACCGCTCATGACGCCGATCCCCTCCGAGACCGGCGCGCAATCGGACTCCATGCCCCCGGCAAGATTGACCAAGCGCTCAGCCCGGCTCGCAGCGATGCTGGCGTCGTGCTTGTCGGCCAGTCCGGCCGTACTCGGCCTGTTCAAAGGAGCGGCGCTCGCCGCAGTCGCAAGCCTCGTGTCCATAGTGACGGCCTTGCTCGTGACTATGCTGCTGTGTTTTGCGCAGGGCCGCCGGCCCTTGCGCGGCGGCGTTCTGGCGCGGTTGTGGTCCATTCTGTATTACTGCGGCGGCTCCCTGCTGGCGCTGGGCATTGCCCTGAGGCTTGCCGACGACCTGTACGAGGCTGCGGCAGTCAGCCTGGTTTCGACTCCGCTCGAGGGCATGCTCCCAGGACTGCGGATTGGCGCAGCGCTGCTCGTGGGCAGCTTCCTTGTCGCATTCATGCTTGCCCTGCCTGGATTCATCGCGCGCTTGCAGCTTTCAGGCCGGCTTTCGAGCACCGCGGCGCAGGAAAGCCTGTGGTTCGCCGGCGTGGGCTGGTCGCTCGTCGCCGGAGCGACTCCCTGGGTGATCTCGCGGTTTTTTACGCCCCCCGACACCTTTCTTTTGTTCGGCAGCGCGTGGCTCGCGGTGGCGGCATTCGTGACGTCACGCATTCTCCTGTCCCGGCCAGAGGTGGCAACGCCTACACCGCTCATCATCGTCATGCTTGAGTCCGACAGTGCACCTTTCCTCTATGGGTTGATCGGGCGGTTCGCGGGCAGTTGGAGCGATGGTCCGGTGACCTTGCTCGCGCCGGCCTCGGCGGCTCGCAGACTCTGCGGCATGCACGCGCGCACGGCTGCCCGCGCCGATTGCTTGAAGACGTTGTTTCCAGGTTCGGCCGTGGCGCTCGCCGAAACGCAGGCGCGCATCACGGCGGAAGCGGACTGGAAAGCGCTTCCGGTGCGCGAGTGCTATGCCGCAGATGCCGTCTGGCCCGAATGTTTTCGCGTTTTGCTCACGCCGCAAACCTGGGTGGTGCTCGTCGCCGAGAGTCATGATCCGGTGAACGCGCGGGATGCGAGAAAGCGGTTCGAGGCGCTTCGACCCATCGTTCCGCTCAATCGGACGCTGGGGTTGACGGGCGACTTCATAGCCCCGCCGTTGCAACGATTGCGCGTCGACATGCTGGGGAGCGTTTCGGATACGTCGCCCGCCGAGCTGGCCGCGCAGCTTCGCGCGCACGCAAAGCCTGTCGAAAGCCGGCGCATTCTCATAGTCTGCAGCACCCCGCAGAGCCGGTACGCGGCGGGATTGCTGCTCCGCTCGCTCATTGGGCGACGCGATATCGAAGGGCGTTTGATCGACGCCGAACTGGTACCGCTCATGGGAGCCTGGCACCTGAAGCTGCTGCTCCCCATGATTCCGCCGTGGCGGATTCTATGGAAGACAGAGATTTTCGCCCGGTGGTGGGATCGGCTGGGCGGTGAAGACGCGACCCTCGTCGTAAGGCGGTTCCGTCGGGCGGTTCGAAGGAGCGCGCCGCTATCCACGAACGCACGCGAGCAACGCGAGCTGGTGCTGGTGGGAACTCCGGAGCTCTGGACGAAAGCTGCGGCCCCGGAAATGGGTGTAACGGCTGCTGTCGTGGGCATGGAGGGCTTCACGCGTGTCATCGCCATTGCGGTCGATAGCGCCCCGCCGGACGTTCGGAACATGGTCCTCGCGACCCACTTTGCGGGGACCATGGGACTTGCGGCCCCGACAAGGCGGCGGTATTCGACCGCGGACGAAACCGCACGACGGATACTGGATCTCGAACTCGAAGCAATCGAAAGACCGAAGACTTCGACGCAGGAAGACATGCCCCAGCGTCTCGATGAAGGGGCGACGGCCGAAACGCAGCGTAGTCTTCTGAGGCGCGCAGCCGCAAGCCGATGGCTGACTGGTAGCGTCTTGCTGGTCGCCGCGCTGGCGACTGCGGTGAGCGTCAGGACTTTTTACGAGCATGCAACCGCGAGGAAGGCCGCGGAAGAGGCCGCTGCCTCGAAGGCTGCCGCGGAAGCTTCCGCGCGCAAGACCGCCGCTAAGAAAGCCGCGGCGGATTCAGCGAGCGCCGCTGCCTTGCAAGCTGCTGCGGACCAGGCTTCCGCGGCGACGGCCGTTGCGGAGGAAACCGGCGCTTCGCAAGCTTCTAGGAAATCCCCTCTTCAGAAGAAGAAGGAAGCTTCAAAGAGCGCGGCCGATTTGCTCGCTGCCGGGAACGCAACCTCGAAGAAGCCCGCCGCCAAAACACCCGCTGCTTCGGAACCGGCAGCCGGCCAGGCTGCCTCGAGTCTGACCGCAGGGAAGGTAGCCGCCACGGTGAGTACGCTCGAGCAGATCCTCGCGAAGACGCCTACGGCGCAGACGACTACCACTACTGCGCCGCAAGCGGCGGTTGACCAGACGGCGGCGAACAGGGCTGCCCAGCAGACAGCCGGTTCCTCCTTGGCAGTTCCCGACGCGGCTAACGCTCCCGAGGCGCCATCCGCGTCACAGCCCCTTGTGGCAAACGAGATGGATTTCATCGGTGAATGGCGCAACGCCAATCCGAAGAGTCGGAGCGTGACACGGGTCTCCCTGCGGGGATCCTCTTCCGGTCTGGCCTTGCAAATATGGGGCCGTTGCAATCCGAGCGACTGTGACTGGGGAACGGTGATCGCGGCACCTTTTAAAGAAAAAGTTCCATCAAGGGCAGGAGCCCGTGTCGGTGTCGCAATGCTGGAAGCGAATTTTCACCAAGGCTTTGCGGAAAGGCAGGTCCGATTGAGGTTGCTAGACAAGACCACATTGGAGGTTGATGTTCTTACGCATTTCACCGACGCGAGCGGGCGGGCAGACTATGCAGTCACAGAGGAATTCAAGCGCAGCGAGTAGGCGGGTCTTTGGACCGGTATGGGGTGCTCCAATAAGCTAAGCACCCAGTGATCGTACCTATGAGGCCCCCGACCAGGCCGACATAACTTACCCAAGCAGGTGCATCCATATCGCACCCTTTTCCATTAGATTTTGTACGGCACGCGGATGCGTGTGTTCGAGATCGCGCGGCGCCACGCAGCGGATCCAGCGACCGAGATCCAACGCACTCCCGCCGGCTAAGTTCGCTCTTCTTTGGCGTCCCGCGAGACCTCGCCTGGACGGCGCTTAACGCAGTGTGGCCAGGAGCTCACCAGCGGCCCGCGCTTGAGCCTCCGACCATTGCGCCACCTTGCGCAGGTCCTGTACGCGGCCGTAGCTGGGGTCGCGTGCGATGGCCAGCCGCATCGCTGCCGCCGCTTCTTCGTCGTGTCCCAGTCGCCACAGCGTGATCGCCTTGCCGCCGAGTGCGTCAACGAACGCCTGGTCGAGCGCGAGCGCGCGATCGAAGGCCTTCAACGCCAGATCGAAGTCCGACTGCTCGAAGTGGAAGAAACCAAGATTATTCAACGGCCGCGGATCGGCGGGCGCCACGTCGGCAGCGGCCTGCCACGCCTCGCCGGCAGCGGCGAGGCGACCGTCGAGATAGCGCAAGACACCCAAGTCCAGCAGCGCCTCGACGAGCCGGGGCGGCGGACAGCCTGTCAGCCGCCGCTGTTGCTGCATCGCCGCCAATGCCTTGGCATAGGCGCGCTCGGCCTCGTCGTCGCGGTGGGCGTTGGCAAGCGCCTTGGCCTCGCGCTCGAGTGACCGCGCGTCGGCGCCGATGTGCAGCGCTCGCGCTGAAGTGATGCGCGCGACGAGACGGGCCGCGCCGCCCGCGCCCAGCAGCGCCTGCACGTCGGAGGCCGCGAAAAGAGAGTCGGCGCCGTCGGCGCCGGTCGCGTCGAGCGATGCGCGCGCCCGCGCCGCCAATACGCGCCGAACCGCATCGCGCGCGAGCGACGCCTGCTGCGCGGTCGGAAGATCTGTTGCCGCGAGCGCCCGCTGCAGCGCAGCGGCGGACGCCGCCCCTGGTGCCGCGAGCACCTGCGCCCAAGCACGGTCCACCTCGGGGTGGCTCTCGCGAAGCCGCTGCAACTCGACGTCGCCAGCCGAGGGTACATAGAGCCAGCGCACGCTGCGGACGTCGTCGCGGAAGCTCGCCACTCCGAGCGCACTCGCGCGCTCGGCCGGCGCGAGTGCGAGGATTGGGCCCAAGCCGAGGTCGACGCTGCCGACCTCGAGCCCGTGGATCGCATCCCAGATCCGCAGCCGTCCCTCTGGACCGCCGCTGAATAGGCGCTGCCCGTCGGCCGAGAAGGCCAGCGCCCGCACCGGCTCGAGGTCGGCTTTCAGCAGGGCCAGCTTCCTTGGTGCTTGGCCGACCGGCGTCTCGTACAGATGGACCGTGCCCTGATTGTCGGCCAGCGCCAGCCGTCGGCCGTCAGGCCCGAGTGTCGCCGCTGATACCAGCATTGGGTCGAGTAGCCAGTGGCGAGAGCTCTCAATTTCGAGCAGCAGCGGGCGCGGCGGCGACCCTGCGGCGGCGCGCTCGGCCTCCGTCCAAAGCAGGGCACGTCCGCCGTCAGGCGCAAGCTCAACTCCGGCCACTTTTCCGAACACCTCGCGCGGGGTCATCCAGTCTGGTGCGACGTCCACCGCCGCGCTCGCAGCGCCGCGTTCGCGCGCGACTAAAAGCCGCCCCTTAGGGTCGAGGACGGCGTCGTCGACCTTTAGCCCTGCGATCCTCCCGCGGGCGACCTCGGTTCCGGCGCCTAGGTCATGAAGCTCGAGCGCGCCGTCGTCTGCCAGCGTTAGCAACAGGCCGCGTTCGCTCGCGAGCGCGAGCGGGCGGCCCGGCATTACGGCGCCTGCCGAGGTCGACGCGCCGGTGGCCGCACTTGCCGCCAGCGGAGCTTTGCAACTGCCGATCCCCAGCTGGGCCAGTCGCTGAGTCGCGCCGTCGCGGTACAAGAACGACTCCCCATCGGCCACGAAGCCCAGCCCTTCGTGGTGTTCAGTCGCCGCCGCGACAACGGCAACGTCGCGGCGCAGTTCCAGGTCGAACAAATGCAGCCCTGTCTCGGAGCCGACGATCACTCTGCCGACGCTGGAGCCGCCGTCGCTGGACGCCGCTAGCGTGCCTTGGCGCGCGACCACCAGTGACGAGCCGGTACTCTGTGCCTGCGGCCGCAGCTGCGCGGCGTCCCAGAGCCGCACCGTGCCGTCGGCACTCGCCGAGACCACCTGTCCTGCCGCCGGCGCCGCGGCAAGCGCGAGAACGCGGTCGCGATGGCCTTCGAAGGTGCCGACGCGCTGGTAGCCGTCGGTCGACCACGCGTGGATGACGCCGGCCTCATGGCCGCTGAACAACAGCTTGCCGTCCGACGAGTAGGCGAGCGCCGTAACCCGGCCGGGCTGCGCCGGCAGTGTGAAAAGCAGGCGTCCACTCGCGGCCTCGATGATCTGTACTTTGTCGCCGCCGGCGGCGACCGCTTTGCCGTCGGGCGATACGGCCAGGACCGCGGCATCGTTGTCTTTCAGCTCGATCGGCGCCGCCGCGCGGGCACCGTCGCCCTCTCGCAAGATTTGTTTACCGTCGCCCAGCCATGGCCCGCCAGCGGTCGCGGCCATGCTCCGGTGGTCGTGCTGCGCTGGCGACGGCAGCGCTTCGCCTTCGTGTAGCGGCAGCAACTCGACAGTACGGGGGAAATAGATCAGCGTACACAACCCAGCGTCCGTGCGGCAGTTCAACGGTTCGAGGCTGGCGACGACCGCCCGGTCGTCGGGCGTGAAGCGAAGCAGGTGCACCGTGCTCGGCCGGTCAGTCGGTCCGGACAGCGTTCGTTCGGCGCGCCGGGCGCGCCAGTCCCACAGCACAACACTGCCGTCGTTGAGGCCGCCACTGACCAGCCAGCGACCGTCGGCGGAGAAAGCCAGTGCGCTAGTGCCGGTCGAATGACCGGCGAGCTCTCCGAGTTTCGTGCCGCTGCGGCTGTCCCACAACTCGATGCGCGCGCCCAGCGCCGGTTGGCGAGGCAGTGGCGCTGCGGTCGCTATCACCGGCTCCGAAGGATGCACCGCCAGCCCGCTGACC
>NZ_WOEZ01000101.1 GCF_013177735.1 Paraburkholderia elongata
GGCCTCGGCGCCATAGCTGGCGGACAGCGTGATCTGCGGGTACATCGCCGCGGTCGCCACGCCGATTTGCGCGCTGGCCTGATGCAGTACGGCGTCGGCGGCGAGGATGTCGGGCCGCTGCTGCACCAGTGCCGACGGCAGGCTCACAGGCAGCGTCTCGGGCAACGAAAACATCTCGAGCTTGAATTCGGGCAACGCGGCGTCGCTGGGCAGTTTGCCGGTCAACACCGCGAGCTGGTGACGCACCTGGTCGAGTTGTTGTTGCAGCGGCGGTAGCGTCGCGCGGGTCTGCGCCACCAGGGTCTGTTGCGCGAGTACCGCCGTGCGGCCCACGCCCCCCAGTTCGAACTGCTTGCCGAGTACGCCCAGTTGCTCGTCCTCCTCGGCGGTGATCCGCTCGGTTGCCTCGATCTGTGCACGCAGCGACGCTTCCTTGATGGCCGCGGTCACAATGTTGGCGGACATCGCGAGATAGGCGGCCTGCAACTGGAAGCGCTGGTAATCGACTTGCGCGTGCAACGCTTCGAGTTCGCGCCGTGCGCCGCCGAACACATCCAGTTTGTACGACACGTTCACCGATGCGTTGTAGAGATTGAACTCATCGACGACGCCAGGCCGGCCGAACGCGATGCCGTTCAATTTTTCGCGGGTGGCGCCAAGTTGCGCGTCGACGCTCGGCAGAAGGGTGCCGCCGGCTTGCGCCGAGAAGTTTTCGCGCGCCTGCCGCAATGCGGCTTGCGCCGCGGCGATGTTAGGGCTGTTGACGAGCGCCTGACGGATCAGCGCATCGAGCGGCTCGCAATGAAAGAGCGCCCACCAGGCGGCGGGAATGTCCTGTCCCGGCACAAAGCGCTGCGGCAAGCCGGCGGCCCCCGGAGAAGAGGCTGTTTGCTCGGGTAGCGGCGAAGCGGTGTAGGTGTCGGTAGCTGGCGCGGGGGGAGAGCGGTAGTCGGGGCCGACCATGCAGCCGGCCACTGCGGCGCAGCCGCAAAGCGCGACGCACAGGCGCCGCCGCCGGACAATACGCTGCTTCAAGTCGATCATCGATCCACCTTATATCGCCTGCGTTCAGCCTAAACGAAGGAGCGGACGCGGATATTCAGGCAACGTGAACTTTTGATGCTTCTTTTCCCGACGCTGGGATCTACCATGCGGGACGATATCTACGCGTAGCCTAGCATGGTCGATTGCTGCGCGCGCCGCACGAGATCACGTAGTCAATGCGCATGACGGTCGTTCAGGCAGCCACCTCCATGGCGAGGGATTTCCCTGGATCTGGCGAACCGGCGAACCGGCGATGCGGCGAACGCAGCTGCAGCCGATCATCGATCACTAAAATCGGCTCGAGACGCACGAGGGAAAGAACGGTTGGTGAAAATAGAGCGGCAACCGCGACCTCAAGGTGAGGATGCCGCATGACTGGCGCAGGCCATTGTCACGGTTCGTCACGCGACTGGGGGCGGAACACAGATCCAGCCAGCCGGATAGCGACACTTACAAATTCATTCATGGCGCCTCCTGATGCAAACAGGGCCATGAATCTATTTCAGTTAATCGAGCTCAACTCGCGCAGGCATTCGAAAATGACTCGGTTATCAAAGACATTCTCTAATACCCAAAAGGCACCGCCGAACGTTTCTCTTCATAAAAAACGACCGTATATATCGATTAAAAATATTTAGATTGCATACCGTTATGTGGCATTGCCTGAAATGGCGTCACAACCCTATCAACGATTACAAGTTCAATGTAAGCTCTCCCGGTCCATTACTATCGGGGTCAATTTAATGCGGAATACCATGAAAGCGCAGAAATGGATTTCTTCCTGGATCGCGGCTGGTTTGATCGGGGTGGGCATCGCAGCCTGCAGTTCGTCTGGCACGTCGCCGGGGAACAGTGCGGCCGCGAATGCGGCCGTCCCCACGGATGACCAGATCGTGTCCGCGTGGGACTACCTGTATGGGCGCTATCTGGTGTTGCAGCAGGAGAATTACGACATCAATGTCGAGAAGGTCGGCTACAACAAGATTAAATACAACCCGCTGGGATCGGCCCAGTTTGTGAATCCAAACCTCGACGTAGCCTACCTTGAGGCATGGCTCGCCGCAGACAGCGATCATGCCGTCATCCTGAACGTGCCTCGAGTCAAGGGGCGTTACTACACGGCTGAGCTGCTCGACGGATGGGGCGAAGTCATTACCAATATCAACGAGCGAACATATCCCGACCACCCCTATGGAAAGTTCGCGCTGGTAATCAAAGGAACAAATCCGCCGGTACCGTCTGATGCCATCAAGATTGAGTTGCCTTCTGCCAAGGCGAAGTTGCTCGCGCGCGTGGAACTGAAGGGATCCCCGAAAACAGCGGTGCATTTGCAGCACCAGTTCAAGGTGCAAGCTTCTCCTGACATCGCGATTGATCCGCCCTTATC
The DNA here is from genome assembly GCF_013177735.1 of Paraburkholderia elongata. Taxonomy (GTDB): domain Bacteria; phylum Pseudomonadota; class Gammaproteobacteria; order Burkholderiales; family Burkholderiaceae; genus Paraburkholderia; species Paraburkholderia elongata. The sequence goes on from NZ_WOEZ01000101.1 coordinate 2,432, forward strand.
CGTAGCGGCCTTTACGCCGGCTGTTCCTATCCGCGCCGAGATTTTCGATCACGTAACCGAAGTACTGGCTACCTATCCGGACGCCATGCCGAAGGCGCCGGAGTATCAGGCGGCGGCAATCAACGTTGCCAACTACATGAAGGGCAACGACGGCGCCCGCAAGCGGGTCGACGATGTGATCAGGACCAAGGCGATTCCTGGCTTTCTGGCCGGCGCCAAGGGCTTCGGCACACAGAAGGGCGGTTGGTCCGTCTCTTACGTGGCAGGCAAGTTTGGCAATGACGTGATGGCGCGCGACATCATCAACTACGGCTGTCTGTGGGCAAACGCCATTAGCGAGGCAATCTATTTCGTAGGTCTGACCGACAGCGACAAGCAGCCGCTTGATGGCAGCAAGACCTATGAAATCCGGTTTGCTAAAGGCGAAAAGCCGGACGCGCACGTGAATGGATTCTGGTCAGTCACGCTGTACAGCGTGCCGGACTACCGCGTGGTACCCAACGCGATCCACCGCTATAACCTGAATAACGTGTCCCATCTCAAGGCCAACGCGGACGGCAGCACCAGTATCTGGCTGGCGCCCGTACGGCCCAAGAACGCGCCACAAAGCAATTGGCTGCCTACGCCTGAGGGCAAGGGATTCTCGCTGACCTTCCGCGCGTATGTGCCGAAGCAGGAAGTCCAGCAAGGTGAATGGTTCCCAGCGCCGATCATGGCGGTGCAATAAGCCATCTGCGATGAATGTCTGCTTCAGCATCAGTGTCCATATCTGGCAAACAAAAATAGGAAGATCGAATGAGCCGAATTGCCGCCGTGCCGCTGTTTACTTTCGCCGCCGCTGTCATCCTCGCGCAGTCGGGCGTGACATGGGCTCAAACGGTCGATACCAGAATTGGCAAGATCGAACTGACAGAAGGGGTGCCCGCAAACGCTGCGATGGTTCAGAAGCTCTTCGACGAATCGGACTTTCAGCGCGCCTCGCAGGCCTATGTCTGGGGTCTGCCGATCGTAGGTTTTGCTCAATGGCAATATGACGCGCGGACCGTGTTCGGGGCGAAAGATACCGACATGGTGATTTACCAGTCCGTGCAGGACAAACTTGGCATTCTCACCGCAAATGCAACTACGCCTTACATCGGCGGCTTTCCCGACCTGTCGAAGACCGGGCCGCTGGTAATCGACTATCCGGCGGGCAGTTCTGCTGGCGGCATTGCCGATTTCTGGCAGCGCTCACTGACAGACATGGGTGAAACCGGCCCGGACATGGGCAAAGGGGCGAAGTATCTGGTCATCGGTCCAAGACAAGCGATACCGGCTGTCAAAGGCTACCGGGTGATTCAATCGCCGACCTTCAATATTTTCGTGGCATTTCGGGCGCTCGACGCGGACCCCGCCAAGGCCGACGCGCTCATCCGGTCGTTTCATTGCGAACCGGTTATCGAGCGCGACCGCGTCATGATGGGCATGCTCAAGCCGCTGGGCATCGAGAAGGGCAAGCCCTTCGCACCGGATGAGCGGCAACGCAGGATTCTCGCCGATGGCGCACAAGTTGGCGAACTCTTCGCACAGGCGAATGCATTCAACAGCCGGACGCCGGGTGCGCAATATCGGCCGGACGCAAGGTGGCGCTACGTCATCCTGTTCGACCCTTCGCAGGAGTCGAAGTACTACACCGAAGTGGATGAGCGTGCCGACTACTTCTATGAAGCTGTGACGACTTCGAAGGGGATGACGACGAAGACGCCGGGGGTCGGGCAGGCTTATCTTGGCGCCTACAGCGATAAGGACGGCAAGGTGCTCGACGGCAGCAAGAACTACGTTCTGCATGTGCCGGCGAACCCGCCAGCCAAGCTGTTCTGGTCTCTGACCGTGTACGACACCGACCAGCGCGTCCTTATCGATAACGGGAAGGGCGTTGCGGACAAATCTTCACGACAGGACCTGGTGAAGAACGCGGACGGCAGTGTCGATCTCTGCGTCGGCCCTGACGCGCCAACGGGGAAAGAAAAGAACTGGATTCCCTCTGTTCCCTGGAAGGCGTGGTTCGCTTATTTCCGGCTGTATGGTCCGCTTCAGCCTTACTTTGACGGCCAATTCGCTTTGGGCGATTTCGAGCAGACAAAATAGTCCGACCAGGCGAGCGGCGTCGCGAAAAGGCGGCGCCGCAATTGCACGCTACCCATGATCACTCAAGAGTCGCGCGCTCAGCTGAGAGCGAGCGCCTCGTCCTTGCCTCGGTCGACTGTCAATTAATATCTTTTGCGACCTAATTGCGTCGGAAAAATATATTGGACGTCTTACCGGCGCTCTCGCACTATTCATACCTTTCCAGCGCACATCGTCCACGCTATCGCGGGCCACCGCGTGCGGACTATCGGCGTGCCGTCACCGTCCGCAACGGTGCATTGGCTAGCCTGGGCGCAATTCTAATTTTGATGACAGCAATCCCTGAGGATACAGATGCCTAACTATCGTTCACGAACTTCGACTCATGGCCGCAACATGGCCGGCGCCCGCGCCTTGTGGCGCGCCACCGGAATGAAGGACGATGATTTCGGCAAGCCCATTATTGCGGTGGTGAACTCGTTCACCCAGTTCGTGCCGGGCCATGTGCATTTGCGCGACCTGGGCGCGCTGGTCGCGAAGGAAATCGAAGCGGCCGGCGGCGTGGCCAAGGAATTCAACACCATCGCAGTGGACGACGGCATCGCCATGGGTCACGGCGGCATGCTGTATTCGCTGCCCTCGCGCGAACTGATTGCCGACTCGGTGGAATACATGGTCAACGCGCATTGCGCCGACGCCATGGTCTGCATCTCCAATTGCGACAAGATCACCCCGGGCATGTTGATGGCCGCCATGCGCCTGAACATCCCCGTCGTGTTCGTCTCCGGCGGTCCGATGGAAGCGGGCAAGGTCAAATCGCCGACAGATGGCCAGGTGATCGCCAAGATCGACCTGATCGACGCAATGATCAAGGCGGCCGATCCCAAGATCAGCGACGCGGAAGTAGCGGAAGTCGAGCGCAGCGCCTGCCCGACGTGCGGCTCCTGCTCGGGCATGTTCACTGCGAACTCGATGAATTGCCTCACCGAGGCGATCGGTCTGGCGTTGCCCGGCAACGGCACTATTGTCGCCACGCATGCATGGCGCAAGGGCCTGTTCGAACAGGCCGGCCGCCTGGTGGTGGACCTGTGCCGCCGCTACTATCAGGAAGAAGACACGTCGGTCCTGCCGCGCAGCATCGCCAGCAAGCAGGCATTCGAGAACGCCATGGCGCTCGACGTAGCCATGGGCGGTTCGACCAATACCGTGCTGCACCTGCTGGCAGCGGCGCAGGAAGCCGGCGTCGATTTCACGATGTCCGACATTGATCGCATCTCGCGCAAAGTGCCGTGCCTGTGCAAAGCGGCGCCCGCCACCGACAAATACCATATCGAAGACGTGCATCGTGCCGGCGGCATTCTCGGCATTCTCGGCGAACTGGCGCGTGCGGATCTGCTCGACCTGTCGTGCGGCAACGTGCATAGCGGCACGCTGGGCAACGCCATCGCCAAGTGGGACGTCGCCGGCGGCGCGGGCGAAGAAGCGCAGAAATTCTTCCGTGCGGCCCCGGGCGGCATTCCGACCACTGTTGCGTTCAGCCAGGAAGCCACGTTCGCGTCGCTGGATACCGACCGCAAGACCGGCTGTATCCGCAGCAAGCAGGACGCGTATTCGAAAGACGGCGGCCTCGCCGTGCTCTACGGCAATCTCGCGGAGAAGGGCTGCATCGTCAAGACCGCGGGTGTCGACGAATCGCAATGGATTTTCTCCGGACGCGCGCGCGTCTTCGAGAGCCAGGACGACGCCGTCGAAGCGATTCTGGGCGATAAGGTCGTGGCGGACGACGTGGTCGTGATCCGTTACGAAGGCCCCAAGGGCGGCCCCGGCATGCAGGAAATGCTTTACCCCACGTCGTATCTGAAATCCAAGGGCTTGGGCAAGACCTGCGCGCTGTTTACCGACGGACGTTTCTCGGGCGGTTCGTCAGGGCTGGTGATCGGGCATGCTTCGCCGGAAGCGGCCGAGGGCGGCACGATCGGTCTCGTGGAAGACGGCGATGTGATCGAGATCGACATTCCTAATCGCAAGATGCACCTGGCGGTGTCGGACGTTGAATTGGCACGCCGTCGCGAGGCCATGGAGGCACGCGGCGACAAGGCCTGGATGCCGGTGAATCGTGAACGCGTGGTGTCGCAAGCGTTGCAGGCCTACGCCGCGCTGGCGACCTCGGCCGACCGCGGCGCGGTGCGGGATCTCTCGCAACTTAAGCGCAAGTGAGTCGGAACGGCCCTGTCGCAGTAAGGCGATCAGGGCCAAAGAGATCGCTATGCGGAAACCATCGTGACACGACTCCGCGGCACGGCCACGCGCCATGCCGCAGAGTTTGCCACTTGCTTAGACTGGTTCAAGCCTTATCAGAACGGCCACCAGCCAAAGCCACCATCCTTACCGTGTCCATCGCCGTCGTGATGATCGTCGTTGTGATCCCGGTCGAATTGGAACGAGCCGAAGAGATCGCTGATGGCCGGCGCGTTGGTCGGTACATACGGGTTGCCTGAGAGCTGCACCGGGTTCGGCAGATTGTCGCGGCTGCGCTGCGTGATCGGAGACAGCGACCAGTTGCGATCGATGAACTTGACGATCGACGCATGATCCGAATATTCATGCACCACGCGACCGCCGCGGGAATACGGCGACACCACGATCATCGGAATGCGCGGACCGTCGCCGAAGAAATCCACCGGTTGGATATAGCCCGAATCGTAGTAGCCGCCGCCTTCGTCGGTGGTGATCAGGATCGCCGTCGACGCCCACAGCGCCGGGTTGTCCTGGACCGCATCGACAAGCATGTGCACGAACGCCTCATACAGCCCGAACTTCGACGATTCGGGATGCCCGTCCAGCAGACCACCCGGCTTCACGAACGAGACGGCCGGCAAGGTTCCGGCCGCGATATCCGCATAGAGGTCGGTTGTGTCCTGCAAGTGCGCAGCGACAAGCGCCGGACTGTTCATGATCGCGGTTTCATAGAGGAACGGATTGCAGATGTTGCAATAGACGCTCTTGGACGGATTGCTGACGAACGTCTTCCAGCCTTCGCCGTAGTACTTCCACGAGATGTTTTTCGCCAGCAGCGAATCCGCGATCGTGCGTACCGGCGAAGGCGGAATCGTGAAGGCGCTGCTGGTGTTCAAGCTGCCGTCGCCGTTATAGCCCGGGTTGTAGTTGTTGAGCAGATAGTAAGTGTTGGCCGCGCAGTTCGGGTCGGGGTGATAGGGCAGTGTGCCCAGGTAATGGCGGATCGCGCCTACCCCGGGCTGCTTCGGGTCCGAGCAGTTGCTGTAGGTACCGCCTGAGTAACCGTCCTGTGTGTACCAGTTGTTGGTGCCTTTCAAGGGATGCGGATTTTCGATCTGATCGGCAGGCGGGGTCGTGGCGTTACCGTTGCCGTCGGTGTAGTAGAGCGCGTCAGCCGTACCGATCATGATGCTGTTCGCACCCGTGCCACCCATCACCGGCTGGTGATAGTTGTCGCTGATCGTATATCGACGCGCGAGTTCGGTGAAATAGGGCATATCGCCGGTATTCACGTTGTAGTAGCCGAGTGCCGTCGATCCTTCGTTCGTGGTCTGGTCGGTGAAGTTGGCTGGCTTCGGCTTGCCGTTCGAGCCGGCGCCGATCGACGTTTCGACCCACACAAACAGGTCCATTCTGCAACCGCTGGGATTGTCGTACGTCGCATGCGAGACGTTACAGTCCGACTGCTGCCAGTTCTGATAGAAGCGGTGCACCGGGCTATTCATGTACTGATCGTAGTCAGGACCCACTCGCGAAATCTGATAGGGGCCGTTCGGCAGGTTGAAGGTGTTTGTACCAAAGCGCGTATCCGGTACCTGTTGCGGCAAGCCCGACGCGCCGGTCGTCAGATGCACGAGGTCTTTTGCGAAGAGTGTCGACCCTTCAGCAGCCTGAGCTGCCCCAAGGGTTGCAAAGGGCGGCGGGCTGGTGTCGCTCGGGGCGGTCGCCACAAAGCCCGTGTTGGGTGCCGGCAGTACGGTATAGGGCTTTTTGCCGGAAGGGCTCAGCTCGAAGCGGTTGGGGTTGTCGGCGTCGGCGGTGTACTGTGCGGCTACCGCGAAATTGGGCCCCGGTTTGCCGTCCTCTGTGATGATGCCTTTGGAGAGCAGATTCGATACCGTTTGCCCATGCCGCGGCGTATAGGCGCCGAACACATGATCGAAGGTGCGGTTTTCGCCCACGACTACGATCACATGCTTGATCGGCGAGGTCGTTTGAACGGCGGGCGCGTTAGTCTGCTGACTGGCGGAAATGGACGGGTAGAGTGCGGTGCCGACCGCTAGTGCAGCTGCGCCGCACGTCAGAATGGCTTGCAGGACGGGTTTTCGTGGGACGTTATCAATACGCTTCATGGATCTCTCCAAACGGGGATTGACACAGGGCGCACCGAGCGGCAGCGAGCGCCATGCGTCGCTTACCGAGCGTTGCTTTGCATTACCGCGCGTTACATCGGAGAGAAAGTTAGGCTTGCTGTGTGTCCAGCGCGGGTTGGAAAAATGTCCGTGCCACGTGAGTCATGTGACGCAGCCGACGAAGACCTTTCGAAACCTTGCGAAAGGGTGTCGGGCGTTGATGAGTATCGATCCGAATTCGATCGCACTTGTGCGTCGGTTGGGTTTTAAACAGGAAGGTTTTTCACCACGCTATCTCCGCATAAATGGCGAATGGCGAGACCATGAGCGATGGGCGTTGCTTGCCGACATGCCCGGCTAGGCACGAGCCGTTGTCCTTCACGTGTATTAGCCTAGACCGGACCTGACAGGTAGTCGGACAAGCGAAGGTACCTAAACTAGCTAGACACGCGACGCAAGAAGTCTGATGCCGGCAATCCCGAATACTACGGCCAGGCATCCTTCCAGGGCACGACGGGTCCGCACGTACAACCTGCGAGCCGAGTCCGTCGAAAACAGTACGGCGTAACCGCCGAACACCAAACATCCAATGGCCGCACAGCCTGCAATTACAGCACTATGGGCAGATCCCGTGCTGTTCGACGATAGAGCAACAATTGAAACCCAAACGAGAATGGCTTTCGGATTGGTGAGATGGAGCATCGCTCCGCGGGCGTAGACGCCCGTCAATGTCGGTGTTCGTTCCACCTTCAGTACGGATGCAGCTGCTGTCGCAAGCGCATTGCGTCCGGATTTGAAGGCTAGCCACAAGAGATATAGACCACCAAAAATCTTGACTGCAATGATGAATTGAGAATAGGCGTTCAGGGCAGCCGAGACGCCTAGCGTTGCCACCGTCGCCCAAAACATCGACCCCGAGATGACACCGAGTGCGAACATCAACGCCGCTTTCCGGCCGTGACTGGCCGCGATGGACATAATTGCGAGGTTGCTCGGCCCGGGACTCGCGGTGCCAACGAAATACGCTGCATAGGCAAGCAGCAGGTTTGTCGAGAAGAAGGCGTTTCCAGTCATGTTTTGGTTCCGGAAATGGAAAGTGGCCTAATTATCGGGCTTTGCCGAAACGAGCGGGAGTGGCAATATTGCCATCTTTCGAGGAATATCAGACATGCGCGCCAGTGTTCGTCGAACGAGGCGGGCGGATGGCGCCGCATGGCCGAAGCAAGTCAAACGCCCGGGCCGCCTTCATGAATGCCTCAATCCGACCTGTTTCGTCGAAAACCCGTGATTCGCAAGCGGACCCGGGGCCGAACCAAACGGCAGATCGATGCGAACAACATCGCATGGACCCGACTAGCACGATTACATCGAGGAGCGCTCCGACGCATGCGCGTCGGAGCGCTTCGCACTTTAGGCGCGCAAGGGCCTTAATCCCGTGCGCACTTCGTTCGCGAAGATCATCGGTTCTTCCCATGCCGCGAAGTGCCCGCCCGTTTCGGGTTTGTTGAAGTAAATCAGGTTGTGATAGGCCTTTTCGGTCCAGGTCTTCGGCGCCTGG
>NZ_WOEZ01000102.1 GCF_013177735.1 Paraburkholderia elongata
AGGAAACGTGGGCGCTGATCGTCTGGCTGAACTACGCAGCCTGGCTTCATATGCGCTTGATGAAGGGCCTGCGCGGCGCGGTGGCGGCATGGTGGGCGCTGACCGGCCTGCTGGTGACGACCTTCGCGTTCCTCGGCGTTAATATGTTCCTGTCGGGGCTGCATAGCTACGGCAAGCTGTAAGATCTGCCGTCCTGAGCCGACTAAGAACCGCCGCGTGTTTCGCACCGGCGGTTTTTTTACGTCTGGCGGAATATTCGCTGAATCCAGGGTGTTTGTTAGAGCAGTACCTACGGATGGCTGGGCGAGTGGCCAAACGAGCCGATCATCAATATGGCCCCGTAAGATAGACAACCGATGGGCCGGCAAGGAGCAGCACGATGTGGATCAAGCGAAGCGACAGAATTCAACTCATCGGCGATGACATCGCGCGCAGCGAAATCACGCCGCAGCGGGTCTTCGAGAACCGGCGGCGCGTGTTGCAGGCCGCGGGTGCGTTAGCGCTCGGCAGTCTGATCGGCGTGAATGGCGAAGCGCTGGCAGCGTATTCATCGCCGGATCCGAAGGCGCAAAAGCTCGCGGCGAAGACCAACGCGAAGTTCGTCGCGCTCGACAAGATCACGCCGTACAAGGACATCACCGCGTACAACAACTACTACGAGTTCGGCACCGACAAAGCGGATCCCGCGCACAACGCCCGTACGTTGCGCCCTCATCCGTGGAAGGTGAGCGTTGAGGGCGAAATCAAGAATCCGAAGGTGTACGACATCGACGAATTGCTGAAGCTCGCACCGCTCGAGGAGCGCGTGTACCGGTTGCGTTGCGTCGAAGGCTGGTCGATGGTGATTCCGTGGATCGGCGTGCCGCTCTCGGAGTTGATCAAGCGCGTGCAGCCGACCGGCAATGCCAGGTACGTGCAATTCATCACGCTCGCCGATCCGTCGCAAATGCCCGGCCTGTCGACGCCGGTACTCGACTGGCCGTACACCGAAGGTCTGCGGATGGACGAAGCGATGAATCCGCTGACGCTGCTGACGATGGGCCTCTACGGCCAAGTGCTGCCGAATCAGAATGGCGCGCCGATCCGTGTGGTGGTGCCGTGGAAATACGGCTTCAAGAGCGCGAAGTCGCTGGTGAAGATCCGCTTCCTCGACAAGCAGCCGCCGACCAGTTGGAACACATACGCGTCAAACGAATACGGCTTTTATTCGAATGTGAATCCGAACGTCGATCACCCGCGCTGGAGCCAGGCCACCGAGCGGCGCATCGGCGAAGATGGTTTCTTCACGCCCAAGCGCAAGACGTTGATGTTCAACGGCTACGGCGATCAGGTTGCGTCGCTGTATCAGGGTATGGACCTGAAGAAAAACTTCTGAACGACGGCGCGATCATGGCTTCCGATACGCAACCAATTACTCAAACCGAACGCAAAGCGCCGCGAGCAGCGCAGGCGTCGGCTACGGCCACAGTCACGGCAAAGCGCCCCGCAAGTGGCGCGCGCTGGATCGTGCCAGCCAAGATCGCGGTGTTTATCGCAGCCTGGTATCCGCTCGCGCGCATCGTGCTGTTCGGCATGACCGATCGGCTGGGCGCGAATCCGATCGAGTTCATTACGCGCTCGACGGGGCTGTGGACGCTCGTCTTTCTTTGCATCACGTTGGCCGTGACGCCGTTGCGTCGACTGACCGGCATCGCTGCATTGGTCAGGTTTCGCCGGATGTTAGGCCTTTACGCATTCTTCTACGCGACGCTCCATTTCACCACGTACCTGTGGTTCGACAAGTGGTTCGATGTCGCCGCGATTCTCAAGGACATCGGCAAGCGGCCGTTCATCACCGTGGGCTTTGCTGCGTTCGTGCTGCTGATCGCGTTGGCCGTTACGTCGCCGCGCGCGATGGTGCGCAAACTCGGACGCCGCTGGCAGACATTGCATCGCGCGATCTATGCGATCGGCGGGCTCGCGATTCTGCACTTCTGGTGGATGAAGGCGGGCAAGCACGACCTGATTTTGCCGAAGATCTACGGCGCGATCATGGTCGCGTTGTTGGGGTGGCGTTTGATCATATGGCTGCGCGAGCGGAGGTTAAAGACGCGCTGACCTGACCGCTAGGAGCAGAGCGCGCAAATGATAAAAGGCGATGCCGCAGTGGCATCGCCTTTTATATGTCGCTTAAGCTCTGATGTTTACGCCGGCAAGATCATTTCGCCCGCAAACAGCTGCTTGATCTCCTCACGAGCGCGAACGACATGCACTTGTGTACCATCAACCATCACCTCGGCCGCACGCGGACGGGTGTTGTAGTTCGAGCTCATCACGAAGCCATACGCGCCAGCCGAGCGAATCGCCAGCAGATCGCCCGGTTCGACCGCCAGCAGACGCTCACGACCCAGCCAGTCGCCACTTTCGCAAACCGGGCCGACTACGTCGTACACGTGAGCGGGCACGTCGCGCTTAACGACAGCCTCGATCGCGTGATACGCCTCGTACATCGCGGGGCGTGCGAGATCCGTCATCGCCGCATCGACGATGGCGAAGTTCTTTTCTTCGCCTGGCTTCAGAAATTCGACGCGCGTGAGCAACACACCCGCATTGCCGACCAGCGAACGGCCCGGTTCGAAATACACCTCACGATGCCCGTGACCACGCGCTTCAATGCGATCCAGCACAGTGCGCACGAAGTCGCCAATTTCCGGCGGGGTTTCGTCGTCGTACGTGATACCGAGACCGCCGCCTACGTCGATGTGGCGAATCTTCACGCCGTCCTGCTCGATCTGTTCGACCAGTTCGAGAACCTTGTCGACCGCGTCCAGATACGGTGCGACTTCAGTGATCTGCGAGCCGATATGGCAGTCGATGCCGACCACGTCGAGATGCGTCATTGCCGCGGCGGCTTGGTACGTAGCCCGCGCGTCTTCGAACGCGACGCCGAACTTGTTCGACTTCAGGCCGGTGGAAATATACGGATGCGTTTTCGCGTCGACGTCCGGATTCACGCGCAACGAGACGGGCGCTTTTTTGCCCATTTCCGCCGCAACCGCATTCAGGCGGTCAAGCTCGGGAATCGATTCGACGTTGAAGCATTTAACGCCGGCGGCGAGTGCCTGACGCATCTCGTCTGCATTCTTGCCGACACCGGAAAACACGGTGTTTTCCGCTTTGCCGCCCGCGGCCAGCACGCGCGCCAATTCGCCGCCCGACACGATGTCGAAGCCGGCGCCGAGGCGCGCGAACACGTTCAGCACCGCGAGATTGCTATTGGCCTTGACGGCGACGTGCACGGTCGCGCGGCGGCCGGCGCAAGCACCTGCGTAGGCATTCCAGGCTTCGGTGAGCGCGGCGCGCGAATAGACGTACAGCGGCGTGCCGAACTGCTCGGCGAGTGAGACGGCGGACACGCCCTCGGCGTGCAATACGCCGTCGACGTAGTCAAATGCGGATCGAGTCATGCGAAAGTCTTATTGAGCGGGAGTGACAGCGGAGGCAGGTTGCACAGGCGCAGCAGCGGATGCGGCAGGCGCGGGCGGTGCTGCAAGTTCGCTTTCCGGCGACAGCGAGAGCGGCGCGCCGGTGGTGTCCGGTACCTCACCGATCGGGGAGGCGGTTTGCGCGCCCGGTTTCACTTCACCGGATGACGGTGACGGCGGCGGTTGCGTGCGATCGATCGGCTTGGCCGGTAGCGGCGGCACGGTGGGCAAATAGAGCGAACCGCGTTGTCCGCAGCCGGCAAGTGCACAACCTGCGAGAATGGCTAAACCCGCTACAATCGCGCGGCCGGGCGCCGCCGCGCGCATCCGAGATACGACTCGCATGACTGTCCCTGAATAAATAATCGATGGAGTTTAGCATGTCCGATAGTGATTACCTGACCCGCGCGGAAGCCGCGCTAGCCGCCATCGAACGCGCGCTCGACGACACGGAAGCCGACATCGAACTCGAGCGCAGCGGTAATGTCCTGACCCTCGAATTCGAGAACCGCTCGAAGATCATTGTCAATCTGCAGCCGCCGATGAGCGAGATCTGGATCGCGGCGAAAGCGGGTGGTTTCCACTTCCGCTTCGTCGACGGTGAGTGGCGCGATACGCGCAGCGGCACGGAGTTTTTCGCCGCGCTGTCGGAGTACGCGACGCAGCAGGCTGGCGAGCCGGTTCACTTCGAAGCGTAAAGCCAGCGGCTGAAGCCACCGTCCAAACGAAACCGCCGCGCGTTCAGCGCGGCGGTTTTTTTCTAACGGACCTTGGAGCCATCTTTCGATGGCCTCCCTCAGTGCCCGCGGAACAGGTTCATGATGTTCTGCTTTTCCTGTTCGCCGACTTGCTCGGGCGCCGCCGCGGTCGCACCGCTCGCCTCGGCATCCAGTGCCGCTTGACTGACACCGACTGTCGCGACAAAACCGTGGCCCGGCGTGAAATCGTCGAAATACAGTTCTGAGCCGAGCTCGGTCACGTCGTCGGGCATCGGCATCTTGTAGTCCGGCACGCCTTTGAGGGCGCGCGCCATGTATTCGATCCACACCGGCAACGCGAGGCCACCCCCCGTTTCCTTATCGCCGAGACTGCGCGGATTGTCGTAGCCGATCCACGCAATGGCCGTGAGCGTGTGCTGATAGCCCGCGAACCACGCATCGCGCGAGTCGTTGGTCGTGCCGGTCTTGCCGCCGAGATCGGTACGCTTCAGCACGTTGCTCTTCGCGCCCGTGCCACGTTGCGCGACGCTTTGCAGCAGGCTGTTCATCACATACGCGTTGCGCGGTTCGATTGCGTGCGGCGCACTCTGCTCGGCGACTAGCGGTTGCGCGCGCGCCACGACGATGCCGCGCTGATCGGTGACTTCAGCGATCAGATACGGGTTGATGCGATAGCCGCCATTAGCAAACACCGAGAACGCGCCGGCCATCTGCAAGGGCGTGACGAGACCCGCGCCGAGCGCCATCGGCAGATAAGCCGGGTGGCGATCCGCATCGAAGCCGAAACGCGTGATGTATTGCTGCGCGTACTTGGTGCCGATCTGGTTCAGGATGCGAATCGACACAAGGTTCTTCGACTTCTGCAGCGCGGTGCGCATGGTCATCGGACCATCGAAACCGCCGCCGTAGTTCTTCGGTTCCCACGCCTGGCCACCTGTCTCCGCCGCGCTGAAAAAGAGTGGCGCATCATTGATCACCGTGGCCGGTCCGAGCCCCTTTTCGAGCGAGGCCGAGTAGATGAACGGCTTGAAGCTCGAACCAGGCTGGCGCCACGCCTGGGTCACGTGGTTGAACTTGTTCTTGTTGAAGTCGAAGCCGCCGACCAGCGCACGAATCGCGCCATCTTGCGGCACCACCGAAACGAACGCGCCTTCCACTTGCGGCAACTGCGTAATCGACCAGTTGCCGTCGTCATCCTTCACGACGCGAATAATCGCGCCGGGCCGCACGCGCTGATTCGGCTGCGCGCGTGTGCCGAGCGCGAACTGCGCGAAGCGCAGGCCATCGCCCTGAATGGTCGCGACGTTGCCGTCGATGAAGGTGGCCTGCACCTGCTTCGGGCTCGCCGCCGTCACCACCGCGGCGATGATTTCGCCGTTGTCGGGATGCTCGAGCAACGCGTCGTCGATGGCCTGTTCGCGGTCGTCCGCATCGGACGGCAAATCGATGAACGCTTCCGGGCCGCGATATCCGTGGCGCCGTTCGTAGTCCATCAGGCCCTTGCGCAGCGCCCGGTAAGCAACGTCCTGATCGGCCGAGTCGATGGTGGTCACGACGTTCAGGCCGCGCGTGTATGCCTCCTCGCGATACTGCGCGTACATCATCTGCCGCACCATTTCCGCGACATACTCCGCGTGCACGCTGAACTCCTTGCCCGCGCCCTTGACGACCAGTGGCTGCTTGCTTGCCTCGTCGTACTGTTCCTGAGTGATGTAGTGCAATTCGTACATGCGCTGCAGGATGTACTCCTGACGGATCTTCGCGCGCTTCGGATTGACCACCGGGTTATACGCGGACGGCGCCTTCGGAAGCCCCGCCAGCATGGCGGATTCCGCCAGAGTCAGGTTCTTCAGATCTTTCCCGAAATACACCCGCGCCGCGCTCGCGAAGCCATACGCGCGCTGCCCGAGATAGATCTGATTCATGTACACCTCGAGAATCTGATCTTTCGTCAGCTTCGACTCGATCTTGTACGCGAGCAGCATCTCGTAGATCTTGCGCGTGTAGGTCTTCTCGCTCGAAAGGAAGAAGTTGCGCGCCACCTGCATGGTGATCGTGCTGGCGCCTTGCGTGGCGTGACCATTGGTCAGCGCGACAAAGCCGGCTCGCGCGATGCCTGTGAGGTCGACGCCGCCGTGATCGTAGAAGCGCGCGTCTTCGATTGCCAGCACGGCTTTCTTCAGGCTGTCGGGCACGTCCTGGATATGGACGATGTCGCGCCTCTCTTCACCGAATTCGCCGATCAGCACGTGGTCGGCCGTATAGATGCGCAAAGGCACCTTCGGCCGGTAGTCGGTCAGCGCGTCGAGCGACGGCAGGTTCGGCGTCGCGACCACCAGCGCATAGCCAAGCACCAGCAGCACGCACAGGATGCCTGCGACGATCAGACCCACAAAGCCGATGATGAGCTTGAGCCACAAGGGGCGCTTGCGCTTCGGCGGCGCAGGCGGCGGGGACGTAGGAGACGTGGATTGCATATGGGCACCAAAATACAGTCCCGCGATTATAGCCGCCTCGCTTTTCAGCTTTCGGCGTGCTTACTGACAGTTCTTGACAAGTCGGCGCGCCGCGCAGGAATGACTTCACTGTAGACGCTTTGATGGCGGAGAGGGCGCGCGTCGCGCAACGTTAGCCATTTGGCTGAGTGTCGCGCGGCGGCGCGGCTACGCACAATTCTTCCTCGTTACGCGCGTTCGAATGGTTCGTCGCGTGAGTCTGAGGGAGGGCGTGATGACGTTCAAAAGTTCGTGGCTTCAAAGTGTGCGACTCGGTGCGCAGCGTTTTGCAGCGGGGATCGATGTGAGTTCGCAGGCGGTGCGTCTGGTCGTGGTGAGTCAGCATTCGCGCGCACGTGCCGCGCTGCATATCGAATACGCGGGCACCGTGCCGCTTGGCGCCGGCGCGATGGCCGGCACGGAGATCGCCGACCGGCATGCGGTGGCGCGTGCGTTGCGCGACGCATTCGCCGGTCTGCCGCGCGCGTGTGCGACGCATGCATTGCGATGCGCGATGGCGCTGCCCGCTTCGGCCACATTGACAACCACCGTGCCGCTCACACGGCTCGCCACGCTCGCCGGTTGTACGGAAGACGGCGGCCATGAACTCGCCGAACTCGAACCGGCGGTGATGAGCGAAGTCGAGCGCATCGCAGGCCTCGAGCGGCATGCGTTGGCGGTCGACTGGTTCGTCGACGAAAAGCGTTCGCCGATCCGTTCCGTGACGATCGCCGCAACCGCACGCCAGCATCTCGAGGCACGTATCGAATGCGCGGCGACCGCCGGTATCTCGCTCACTGCGATCGATGGCGAGCCGCATGCGGCTTTGCGCGCCATGCGCTACGCGGCGAGCCACGAACTCGATCCGCACGAGCCCTATGTCGCGCTCTGGATCGGCACGGACGGCGTGTACGGCTGGCGCATCGTCGACGACTGCCTGGTTGGCGAAATGCGTTACCCCGCGCCCGAGCACGCCGATCTCGCCGACGCGTTGCGCGATCTCGTCCACGGCCCCGTACTCGACTGCGCGTTGTTGAGTGGCGAGGTCAATTTGCTCGACGGCGTGGGTTTCTCGATTGCGGATATAGCCGACGTGTTGGGCTGCACTGTGCTGCCGTTCGAATGTGCGGCGCTTGGTGGGCTCGCACGTCAACTGCACGACCCGTTGTTGCACGAGCCTGCCGCCGCGGTTGCCTTCGGACTTGCATTGCGTGGGGTGCTCGAATGATGCGCGGCCTGCGTTTCGGTTTGGATCCGGCGGGCCCGAACAAGCGGGCTTCTACGCGTGGCGCGCGCTTCGCACCGCCGTGGCTCGGCGGTTTCAATCTGCTGCCGTATAGGCAACGCAACGCGCGGCTCGCGCGCCGGCGGCGTCTGCTCGAATGGGTTGCCGCGGCGCTCGCCGGTTTTGCGGCCGTGCTCGCGTTAGCCGGGTGGCAAGCGTTCGAAAGGGCGCGGCTCGATGCACAGCGCGCGTCGATCGAACAATCGCTGACGCATCTGGCCATGCCGCTCGCGGAGCACGCCAGGTTACTGCGCGCGCAAGACGAACAACGCAACGGCGCGGCGCGTGCGATGAACTTGTCCGAGCCGCTTACGCATTTGCGCGATCTGCTGAATGCATTGAGTTTTGAACCCGGTGATGGCGTGGTGCTGCAGCAGTTGCGCCAGCGCGAGTACGAGACGGAGTTGCTCGCGACCTCGCGCGGACATATCGCGTCGGCCGAGTGGCTCAAACGTTTGAGCGCGATCCGCGGCGTGAAGGGCGCGGAGGTAAACGAGCTGCGTCGCTCCGCGCCACGCAGCGGTGCGGTTGCGGCGGCCAACGTGACCGGCCCGATCGAATTCGGAGCGCATCTGCGCTGGGGCGACCCGCGCAAGAAAACGGTCCATACGTCCGGCCTTGCGGCGCAACGTCCCATGAAGTCTGAACAATCAGGAGGTACGAAATGAGTACGACTTTTGTCGAGTTCGGCGGCGCGGCGAGCGCGCGGCCCTCTTTTTCACAGTGGATCAAGCGTATGCGCCTGCCGCTTGCTGCCTGGAGTCGTCGGCGCCGGTGGGTGGCCGCATTGCTGATCGCTGCAGTGGTGTTCGGACTTGGCGCGCATGGCTGGGTTGTGGCCGATCTCGGCGGGGTCGAGGCGAGCCGTACGGCATTGGAGGCGGCCACGCGGCATCTCGCGGATGCGCGCCGCGCGCTGGCGCAATTGCCCGCGCTGCGCCGGGAAGCTGCCGCCATGCCGGGCGCACGGTTGCCTGCGTCATGGACATCCGCGGACGATGTGCGCATCGTGTCCGAACTCGCGGCACAGAACAGCGTCTCGTTGCTCTCGGTAGAGCCGGGCGCCGCCAGCGGCTCGGGTGCCGAAAGCATGCGTCCTATACAGCTCACCGCGCACACCGATTTCGTCCACCTGATGGCATTTCTGCGCGGCCTATCGGATCTGCCGGTGCTGATCGTTCCTGTAGACGTGACGGTCAACCGCGATGCTGCTTCGTTAGCGGTGAGGGCAACGCTGCACGTATTCAGTGCGTTGAGGCCGGTGCCATCAACTGCCACTGCGGACGCGTTTGCCGACGAGAGCCTCGATTCGGACGACGAAGAAGACATCGTGTTCTTTGACCCGTTCTCGCTTCCGCAGATGCTCGCGTCCGGCGAGCAGCAGCCTGACGCCTCTCAACTGCGCCTCGTCGGCTTGCTGCACGATCGCACACGCGGACTCGCCTTGCTCGATACGCCGGATGGCGCGACCACGGTCGTGTCCGGGCAACAACTCGGTACAGAGCGTGTCACGCGGCTTGACGCGCTCAGCATCACCTTGGCCAATGGCGGCGCGACACGCACGCTGGCACTGGCGGAGGCGTCCTGATGAGGCTGATGAAGCCGTTCGGTCTCGCCACGTCGCGCGTTGGCGGTCGTGTGTGTTTTGGCCTTGGTGTGTGCCGCGGCGTGCCTGCAAGGACGCGTGGTGGCGCGTTTTGCAGTTCGCTTTGCAGTCCGGTTCGCAGTCCGCTTTGCAGCCTTCTTTGCAGCTTGCTCGCCGGCATGGCATTAAGTGTCGGCATCGCGCACGCCTCGCCACCACCGCTGCCGCCGCTCCCCGCGCACATGCCGCTCGACGGCGCCATTGCGCCGCTCGATGCTCGATACGACGTACCGCCGCTGCCGCGCGGCGTCGCTGCTGAAGTGCCCAACCCATTCCGCGACGATTCCGCAGACGAGCCCGGCGTATCGCGAGCGGCGGCAACCGCCGAGATCGGACGTGCCGACGACCTGGCCGGTGACGCAGACGGTTCAGTGCCACTGCGGAGGCAATCCGCAGCGTCGGCGCGCGACGACATCACCGGAATCTCGGCGCTCGAAGGACCGCCGGTGCCGCTGCCTCCGCTTGCGCGCCTGAGCGACGCACCGAAAACGCCTGCAGACGCCAGACTCGCCGCTGACGATAAACCGATCTCGCTTAACTTCCTGCGCGCCGAACTCGGCGCGGTGCTCAACGCGTTCGCCCAGTTCACCGGACTGAACATCGTAGCGAGCGAGAGAGTGCGCGGCGCCGTTTCACTACGACTCGACAAGGTGCCGTGGCGTACCGCGTTCGATACCTTGCTAGACGTCAACGGGCTGGCAATGGAGCGCCATGGCAACGTGATCTGGGTCGCGCCGATTGCGGATCTGGCCGCGCGTGAACGGCAGCGGTTCGAAGCGCACGCCCGGGCCGCCGATCTTGAGCCGCTCGCAAGCCGCACGTTCCAGCTGCACTACGCTCGCGCCGAAGACGTGCGGCGCCTGCTGACCGGCGCCGGCAACCAGCGCGTACTGTCCAAACGCGGCGCCGCGACTGCCGATCCGCGCACCAATCTGCTGTTCGTCACCGATCTCGAAGGGCGCCTTGCGCAAATCACGGCGTTGCTTGCCTCCGTCGACCGGCCCACCCGTCAGGTATTGATCGAAGCGCGTATCGTCGAGGGCGAGCATGGGTTTTCGCGCAATCTCGGCGTGCGGCTTTCCATGGCGGCCGCCAACGCTGACGGCACCGCCCGAGGCTTGACGGGTGGCAAGGACGGCACCCTATACGATCTGTCGGCGCGGCCGATTTCCGGTTTTGACGCCGCCACCGCCGGGCTGACCTTGTTCGCAGCCGGGGCGACGCGGCTCCTGAACATCGAGCTGAGCGCGCTGGAGGCCGAAGGGCGCGGCGAAATCGTCTCGAGCCCCCGGGTCGTGACGGCGGACCGGATGAAAGCGGTCGTCGAGCAGGGCACCGAGCTGCCCTATCAGGCGAAAGTGGGGCAGGGCGTGTCGGGCGTGCAGTTTCGCCGCGCCACGCTCAAACTGGAGGTTGAGCCGCAAATCATGCCGGATGGCAGAGTGGTGCTGGACCTCGATGTCGCGAAAGACAGCGTGGGCGAGCAGACCGACGCCGGACCCGCGATCAACACCAAACACGTGCAAACGCGCGTCGAAGTCGAAGATGGTGGTACGGTGTCGATCGGCGGAATTTACGCGACCGACGACCGGGACGATGTGACGCGGGTGCCGGTCCTGGGCAAAATACCCATTTTAGGTGCGCTTTTTCGCCATCGGGCCCATCGGGACCAGCGCAGTGAACTGGCCATTTTCATCACGCCGCGCGTCGTTCAGACAAATTAGGGGCATGCTGCCTCCGCTCTCCAGCGGCGGCCTGCAGGCTCGACAAGGCAGCCGCTTTGCCAGTAAGCTGCGGCACGAACCATACCGGATTAGCCAGAGGACACCGTTGCAAGCGCGGGACGCACACGCCAATGTATTTTTTGTAGGGCTCATGGGGGCAGGCAAAACCACCGTGGGCCGGGCCATTGCGCGCCGTCTCGATCGCCCGTTCTTCGATTCCGATCATGAAATCGAGGCGCGCACGGGCGCGCGCATCCCGGTGATTTTCGAGCTGGAAGGCGAAGCGGGCTTTCGCGAACGCGAGGCGCACGTGATTTCCGAGCTGACCGGGCGCGAAAATATCGTGCTGGCCACGGGCGGCGGCGCGGTGCTGCGGCCGGAAAATCGCGAAGCGCTGCGGAATCGGGGCTTGGTGATCTATTTGCGCGCCAATCCGCACGATTTGTGGTTGCGCACCCGGCGCGACAAGAATCGCCCGCTTTTGCAGACCGAAGACCCCAAAGCGCGCCTCGAAGCGCTCTACGAAGTACGCGATCCGCTATACCGGGAATGCGCGCACTTTGTGATCGAAACCGGCCGGCCTTCGGTCAACGGACTCGTCAACATGGTTCTGATGCAGCTCGAGATGGCCGGCGTCGCCAAACATCCTGCGTCATAATGGATCGTATGATTACCGTCAATGTCGAACTGGGCGAGCGCGCCTACCCCATCCATATCGGTGCCGATCTGATCGGCCAGACCGCGCTGTTCGCGCCGCATATCGCCGGCAGTTCGGTCACGATCGTCACGAACACCACGGTTGACCCGCTCTATGGCGACACGCTGCGCGCGGCGCTCGCGCCGCTCGGCAAGCAGGTGTCCACGGTCGTTTTGCCGGACGGCGAAGCGTATAAGAACCTCGACACGCTGAACCTGATTTTCGACGCGCTGCTCGGCTCGCGCGCCGATCGCAAGACCACGCTGATCGCTCTCGGCGGCGGCGTGATCGGCGACATGACGGGGTTTGCCGCGGCCTGCTACATGCGCGGCGTGCCGTTCATCCAGGTACCGACCACCTTGCTGTCGCAAGTCGATTCGTCGGTGGGCGGCAAGACCGGTATCAACCATCCACTCGGCAAGAACATGATCGGCGCATTCTACCAGCCGCAAGCAGTGATCGCCGACATCGGCGCGCTGCGCACACTGCCGGCGCGCGAACTGGCAGCGGGCGTCGCCGAAGTGATCAAGACCGGCGCGATTGCCGATGCCGGTTTCTTCAGCTGGATCGAAGCGAACATCGAGGCGCTCAATCGCTGCGAGCCCGCAGCGCTGGCCGAGGCGGTCAAGCGCTCGTGCGAGATCAAGGCGTCGGTCGTGGCGCAAGACGAGCGCGAAGGCGGACTGCGCGCGATCCTCAATTTCGGCCACACCTTCGGCCATGCGATCGAAGCCGGACTTGGCTACGGCGAATGGCTGCACGGCGAGGCGGTCGGCTGCGGGATGGTGATGGCGGCGGACCTGTCAGTGCGCATGGGTTATCTCGATGAAGCGGCGCGCAAGCGTCTGGTCGACGTGATTGTTGCCGCGCATTTGCCCATTCGGGCGCCCGCGCTTGGCGATTCGCGTTACGTCGACCTCATGCGGGTCGACAAGAAGGCGGAAGCCGGCGCGATCAAATTCATTCTGCTGAAGCGTTTCGGTGAGACGCTCATCACCCAGGCACCCGACGCCGAGGTGCACGCCACGCTGGCCGCCGCCGTCTAGACCGACTCGGCGAAGGCTTGGCAGCAAGGCAATACGCACCAGCGTCACGAGGCGCCGCCCATGTTTCGGAGAATCCGGTGACTGACAGGCGCAACGACGATGTAAAGAATGACCCGGCAGGCACGCCCGTGAGCGGCGTGCCATCGCAGGAAGCACTCGAAGCGCATCTCGCGCCGTATGCGGCACATTCCGCCCAGTCGCGCGGCCGCCGCTATCCCGAAGCCGCGCCGAGCGCGCGCACCGAATTCCAGCGCGATCGCGACCGCATTGTCCATTCGACGGCGTTCCGCCGACTTGAATACAAAACTCAGGTGTTCGTGAATCACGAGGGCGATCTGTTTCGCACGCGCCTTACGCACAGCCTCGAAGTCGCGCAGATTGCGCGTTCGGTCGCGCGCAATCTGCGCGTCAACGAAGACCTCGTCGAAGCTATTTCGCTCGCGCACGACCTTGGCCATACGCCTTTCGGCCATGCGGGCCAGGACGCGCTGAACGAATGCATGCGCGAACACGGCGGCTTCGAGCACAACCTGCAAAGCCTCGCGGTGGTCGACGATCTGGAAGAGCACTACGGCGCGTTCAATGGCCTGAACCTCTGCTTCGAAACGCGGGAGGGCATTCTCAAGCACTGCTCGCGCGAGAACGCGCGGCGGCTCGGTGCGCTCGGCGAGCGTTTTCTCGAGGGGCGGCAGCCTTCCATCGAAGCGCAGATCGCCAATGTCGCCGATGAGATCGCGTACAACAATCACGATGTCGACGACGGCTTGCGCTCGGGCCTGCTCACCGTGGAGCAGCTTGCCGAAGTGGAGTTATGGCAGACGCACTACGCGGCGGCGCGTGGCGACTTTCCGGAGATCGAAGGGCGCCGGCTGATTCACGAGACCGTGCGCCGCATCATCAACACGTTGATCGTCGACCTGATCGATACAACCTCGCTCAATCTTGCAAGACACGCGCCAGTCTCGCTGGACGCCGTGCGCGCCGCACCGCCGCTGGTCGCGCATAGCGAAGCGATCGCCGCGCAGGCGGCGGCGCTCAAGCGCTTTCTATTTAAGAACCTGTACCGCCACTATCGCGTCATGCGCATGGCCAACAAGGCGCGCCGCGTAGTGGCCGGCCTGTTCGACGCGTTCACGGAAGATCCGCGGCTATTGCCACCCGGCTATCAATCCACGGACGCGTCGCAGCAACCGCGCCTGATCGCCCACTACATCGCGGGCATGACGGATCGATATGCGGTGAAGGAGTATCAGCGGCTGTTCGTGATCGACGACAACTGATTGGGTTGGCGCCGATGCGCATCGGCGCGGGGATGCGTCGCCGGTGCGCATGCCCGTCGTGCAATGCCGCCACCGAGGCGGCGACCCGGCTGCCGCTTAACGCAGTCGCGACGCGAACAGCGTGCCCGCCATTAGCGCGACGCCGCTGACGATCGCAATCGTCTGCCATGGATTTTCGCGCACATACTCTTGGGCGTCCGAGATCGTCACTTCGGCACGCTGGCGCATGGCTTCGCGGGTGTCGTTCAGACGGGCGCGCAACTTCGAGCCGCTTGCCCAATTTGCTGCGTCACGCAACTTCAATGCCAAAGGCTGCGCGGTGTTCCAGCAAGATCATCGCACGCGTGCCGACGGTTTCTAGCGGCAGAAATTGCACTTGAAAGGTCGCTCGGTGGTCAAAATTACAATGCATCTGGCATTTACCAAAATAGGTGACAGAGGCATAAAATCAAAAACACCGTCACATGTGTGACGGCGTTTGGCCGAGGTGCGGACTGTTCGCGACGGTTCGATCCATGCAGGCACAGCCTGCCTCCCTAGAAGACGTAACCTATCTTCGCGAAAGTAACGATCGGGTTGAGCCTGATTTTTGCCTCAGACGTCACGGTCAGGTTGCCGACCGGAGTCGCCGCGTTCGAGGTCAGTTTCGCGGTTACGCTGAGGGGTATGTATGAGACGGAGAGCCCTGCGAACCAGTGTTTGGTGAACGCATAGTTGAAACCGAGATTAAACACAGGTGCCCAGGAACGATCCGTAGATACCGAGGTCGGACCATGCAGTACGCCTTGTTCAAACGCAGTGTTGGTGATCTTCGCGTCCGTGAACCAGACGTACGTGACGCCGAGGCCGGCATACGGTCGGAACTTTGCGGTGGCGTCGTTGAAGTAGTATTTGAACAGGAGAGCAGGACTCCATTGCTTCGCGGAGCCGAGCGTACCGAATTGCTCGAAGGAGCCTGTGCCTAGCAGATTGAATTTCGGCGGAATGCCGATTTCGGCTTCCGCGGAGATGTGATCGGTGACAAAGTAGCCTAGGCTTAACCCGAGGGTGTCGGAGCTGTCGATGCCAGCGCCCGTGCCGGGTAGCGAGATGTTGACGGGTGTCCCGCCGACACTTGTTTCCTTCAACGGATCGCTACTGTCTTGGGGGGCGAAATGGAACCACCCTGTCGTAGCGTAAAAACTGCCGGCCGATTGCGCGTGAGCTGCCGTCATGCAGGCGAGCGCCGCGATCCCCGTTATGGCCTGTTTTAATTTCATATGTGCTCCTCCAAAAAAGGCCCGCTCATTATGACCACAACGTTTGAAACAAACCATACGCGGCAGTTAGAGCTTTCTCCCTAAGCGCCGGGCGGTTTCTGGCTAAGCCGCGCCGCGCCGAACCCAGCGCCCATGCGGCTTTTCGGACCTTCGGGTATATACCAACGCGACTATTGGATACTTCAGCATGGCACGGCTTGCACGTCTCTATGTCCCTGACCAGCCGCAGCACGTCATCCTCCGTGGACTCGATCAGCAGCCCGCATTTGTCGACGACCAGGACTACGAGCTTTTCATCGACTGTCTGAAAGCGGCTTCGCGCGACCATCACTTATCCATCCACGCGTATGCGTTGATGCCTGGCGCTGTGCAACTGCTCGTCACGCCGACTGAAGAGTCGAGCCTGCCGAAGGCGATGCAAGCTGTGGGGCGCCGCTACGTGGCGCACTTCAACCGGCGTTACGCGCGCCGTGGCACCTTATGGGAAGGGCGCTACCGCGCCACGGTGATCGAAGGCGAGCGCTACTTCCTGCTCGCGAGCCGGGTCGTCGAGATGTGCCCGGTGCGCGCCGGGCTCGTGAGCGCGCCCGAGGACTACCGCTGGTCGAGCTACCGCCACCACATCGGCCTGACGCTCGACAGCCTGATTACCGATCACCCGTTGTACTGGTCGCTCGGCAACACGCCGTTCGAACGGCAGCGCGCATACCGCGAGTTGTGCGAGCAGCCGCTCGACGAACGCGAAGCCAGTCAGCTTCAGCAGGCCACCCTGAAAGGCTGGGTTTTGGGCAGCGATACCTACCGCGAATGGGCGGCGCGAGCCGCCAACCGGCGCGTTTCGCCGCTGCCGCGCGGGCGGCCGCGCAAGGTGCGCGAAACGCCGCAGACACAATAAGGCGTTTCGCATCAAAGGGTTGTACCCGGAACGGCATCTTCGGATGCCGTTTTCTTTGCACCACTTTTGATATGGCACCAATAAAAACTAACCGCAATGCACCAACTTGATAATTGGGGTTCAATCACCACGTTTTATTTGCTATTCCGTTGATTCGTCGCGTATATTCCGAATTCCGGCGCTTTTTGATGCGCGTAGCTTCCAGCGTACTGAGTCGCCGACGTGGTTGCGGTGCGAACTGCGGCAATAGAAAAACGGTTTAACGGCCTGTCCGGCCCCTCACAGACGGTGTCCCCATGAACGACCACCAGCAACCGACTCACCCGGTTCCCGCCGCGCAAGGTCTGTACGACCCGCAAAACGAACATGACGCCTGCGGCGTCGGCTTTGTTGCTCACATCAAGGGCAAGAAAAGCCACGAGATCATCGAGCAAGGCCTGAAGATTCTCGAGAACCTCGACCACCGGGGCGCCGTCGGCGCCGATCCGCTGATGGGCGATGGCGCGGGCATCCTGATCCAGATCCCGGACGGTTTCTATCGTGAGGAAATGGCCAAGCAAGGCGTCGTGCTGCCGCCGCACGGCGAGTACGGCGTCGGCATGGTGTTCCTGCCGAAGGAACACGCATCGCGTCTCGCCTGCGAACAGGAACTGGAGCGCACGGTGAAGGCCGAAGGCCAGGTCGTGCTAGGCTGGCGCGATGTGCCGGTCGACCACACCATGCCGATTTCGCCCACCGTCAAGGCGAGCGAGCCGCTGATCCGCCAGATCTTCATCGGCCGCGGCAAGGACATCATGGTGACCGACGCGCTCGAGCGGAAGCTGTACGTGATCCGCAAGACCGCGAGCCACCGCATCCAGGCGCTGAAGCTCAAGCACGGCAAGGAATACTTCGTGCCGTCGTGCTCGGCGCGCACGGTCGTCTACAAGGGGCTGCTGCTGGCTGGCCAGGTTGGCGTGTATTACCGCGACCTGCAGGACGAGCGCACGGTGTCGGCGCTGGCGCTGGTGCACCAACGCTTCTCGACCAACACGTTCCCGGCGTGGGAACTGGCTCACCCGTACCGCATGATCGCCCACAACGGTGAAATCAACACGGTGAAGGGCAACGTCAACTGGCTGAACGCCCGTACCGGCGCAATCGCGTCGCACGTGCTCGGCGACGACCTGCCGAAACTGTGGCCGCTGATCTATCCGGGCCAATCCGACACGGCATCGTTCGACAACTGTCTCGAACTGCTGGTGATGGCCGGCTACCCGCTCGTCCACGCCGTAATGATGATGATCCCGGAAGCCTGGGAACAGCACACGCTGATGGACGACAACCGCCGCGCGTTCTACGAATACCACGCCGCGATGATGGAGCCGTGGGACGGCCCCGCCGCGATCGCCTTCACCGACGGCCGTCAGATCGGCGCGACGCTTGACCGTAACGGTCTGCGCCCGGCGCGCTACATCGTCACCGACGACGACCTGGTCATCATGGCGTCGGAAGCGGGCACGTTGCCTATCCCTGAGTCGAAGATCGTCAAGAAGTGGCGTCTGCAGCCGGGCAAGATGTTCCTGATCGACATGGAGCACGGCCGCATCATCGACGACAAGGAACTGAAGGACAACCTCGCGAACGCCAAGCCATACAAGAGCTGGATCGACGCCGTGCGTATCAAGCTCGACGAAATCGAGCCGAAGGCCGAAGACGTCGTGACGGAACGCCGCGAGGCGGCTGCCTTGCTGGATCGCCAGCAGGCGTTCGGCTATACCCAGGAAGATCTCAAGTTCCTGATGGCGCCGATGGCGCAAGCCGGCGAAGAAGCCGTCGGTTCGATGGGCAATGACTCGCCGCTGGCGGTCATGTCCAACAAGAACAAGACGCTCTATCACTACTTCAAGCAGCTGTTCGCGCAAGTCACGAACCCGCCGATCGACCCGATCCGTGAAAACATGGTGATGTCGCTGGTGTCGTTCGTCGGTCCGAAGCCGAACCTGCTGGACACGAACAACATCAACCCGCCGATGCGTCTCGAAGTGTCGCAGCCGGTGCTCGACTTCAAGGACATCGCGAAGATCCGCGCGATCGATCAGTACACGGGCGGCAAGTTCAGTTCTTACGAGCTGAACATCTGCTATCCGGTGGCCTGGGGCAAGGAAGGCATCGAGGCGCGTCTGGCTTCGCTGTGCGCGGAAGCTGTGGATGCGGTCAAGTCCGGCTACAACATGCTGATCGTGTCGGACCGCAAGACCGACCGCGACAACGTCGCGATTCCGGCGCTGCTCGCTACCGCCGCGATCCACACGCACCTCGTGCAGCATGGTCTGCGCACGAGCGCGGGCCTCGTCGTGGAAACCGGCTCGGCGCGTGAAACGCACCACTTCGCGTTGCTCGCGGGCTACGGCGCGGAAGCCGTGCATCCGTACCTCGCGATGGAAACGCTCGGCCAGCTCGCAGCGGGCCTGAAGGGTGACCTGTCGGCGGAAAAGGCCGTCTACAACTTCACCAAGGCAGTCGGAAAGGGCTTGCAGAAGGTCATGTCGAAGATGGGCATTTCGACCTACATGTCGTACACCGGCGCGCAGATTTTCGAAGCCGTGGGCCTGGCTGAAGGCCTGGTGTCGAAGTACTTCAATGGCACCTCATCGAAGGTCGGCGGGATCGGCCTGTTCGACGTCGCGGAAGAAGCGATCCGTTTGCACCGCGACGCGTTCGGCGACAACCCGGTGCTCGCGAACATGCTCGACGCGGGCGGCGAGTACGCGTACCGCGTGCGCGGCGAAGAACACATGTGGACGCCGGATGCGATCGCCAAGCTACAACACTCGGCGCGCAGCAACTCGTACCAGACGTACAAGGAATACGCGCATCTGATCAACGATCAGACCAAGCGCCACATGACGTTCCGCGGCCTGTTCGAATTCAAGCTGGATCCGTCGAAGGCAATTCCGCTCGACGAAGTCGAGCCGGCTAAGGAAATCGTCAAGCGTTTTGCGACCGGCGCCATGTCGCTGGGCTCGATCTCGACTGAAGCCCACGCCACACTGGCTGTTGCGATGAACCGCATCGGCGGCAAGTCGAACACCGGCGAAGGCGGCGAGGACGTGAACCGTTATCGCAACGAACTGCGCGGCATTCCGATCAAGAACGGCGACACCATGAAGTCGGTGATCGGCGACGAAGTGATCGTCGACATTCCGCTGAAGGAAGGCGATTCGCTGCGCTCGAAGATCAAGCAGGTGGCGTCGGGCCGTTTCGGCGTGACGGCGGAATACCTGGCGTCGGCTGATCAGATCCAGATCAAGATGGCGCAAGGCGCGAAGCCGGGCGAAGGCGGTCAGTTGCCGGGCCACAAAGTGTCGGAATACATCGGCAAGCTGCGTTACTCCGTGCCGGGTGTCGGCCTGATCTCGCCGCCGCCGCACCATGACATCTACTCGATCGAAGATCTCGCGCAGCTGATTCACGATCTGAAGAACGCCAACTCGGCAGCGAGTATCTCGGTGAAGCTGGTGTCGGAATCGGGTGTCGGTACGGTGGCAGCCGGTGTCGCCAAGGCGAAGGCCGATCACGTCGTGATCGCCGGCCATGACGGCGGTACGGGTGCATCGCCGCTGTCGTCGGTGAAGCATGCCGGCACGCCGTGGGAGCTGGGTCTGGCGGAAACGCAGCAGACGCTGGTGCTGAACCAGCTGCGCGGCCGTATCCGCGTGCAGGCCGACGGTCAGATGAAGACCGGCCGTGACGTCGTGATCGGCGCGCTGCTCGGCGCGGACGAATTCGGCTTCGCGACGGCGCCGCTCGTCGTCGAAGGCTGCATCATGATGCGCAAGTGCCATCTGAACACCTGCCCGGTCGGCGTCGCGACGCAAGATCCGGTACTGCGTGCGAAGTTCCAGGGCCAGCCGGAACACGTGGTCAATTTCTTCTTCTTCGTTGCGGAAGAAGCGCGCGAACTTATGGCGCAACTGGGTATTCGCAAGTTCGAAGACCTGATCGGCCACGCCGAACTGCTCGACATGAAGAAGGGCGTCGAACACTGGAAGGCGAAGGGCCTCGATTTCTCGCGTGTGTTCTATCAGCCGCAGGTGTCGGCAGACGTGGCACGCAAGCACGTCGACGTGCAGGACCACGGTCTCGAGAAGGCACTGGATCACACGCTGATCGAGAAGTCCAAGGCCGCGATCGAGAAGGGCGAGCACGTCTCGTTCATCCAGCCGGTGCGCAACGTGAACCGTACGGTCGGCGCGATGCTGTCCGGCACGATCGCGAAGAAGTACGGCCACGACGGTCTGCCTGACGACACGATTCACATCCAGTTGAAGGGCACCGCGGGTCAGAGCTTCGGCGCGTTCCTCGCGCGAGGCATCACGCTGGATCTGGTCGGCGACGGTAACGACTACGTCGGCAAAGGCCTGTCGGGTGGCCGCATCATCATCCGTCCCACGAATGATTTCCGCGGCAAGTCGGAAGAAAACATCATCTGCGGCAACACGGTGATGTACGGGGCGATCGAAGGCGAAGCGTTCTTCCGCGGCGTCGCCGGCGAGCGTTTCTGCGTGCGTAACTCCGGCGCGACGGCGGTTGTCGAAGGCACGGGCGACCACGGTTGCGAATACATGACGGGTGGCACGGTGATCGTGCTCGGCGAAACGGGCCGTAACTTCGCGGCCGGTATGTCGGGCGGTATCGCGTACGTGTACGACCCGGACAACACGTTCGCGGGCAAGTGCAACAAGTCGATGGTCGCGCTCGATCCGGTCTTGCAACAGGCCGAACAGGAACGTACGGTCGACAAGGGCTTGTGGCACAGCGCCACGACCGACGAAGCCCTGCTCAAGGGTCTCATCGAACGTCACTTCCAGTTCACGGGTTCGCCGCGTGCAAAGGCGCTGCTCGAAAACTGGGATGCATCGCGCCGTCAGTTCGTGAAGGTGTTCCCGACCGAATACAAGCGCGCGCTGGGCGAAATGGCAGCGAAGAAGGCGAACAAGGAAGTGCTCGCCGCCTGACTTGTCGCATAGCCGCTTCGCTGATCGTCAGCGCAGAAGACGTCACATTTAGCCGTACCCGCCGCCGCTCGATTGTTCGACGCGCGGCGGGTGTAGATCACCTCACCTGATACAGATAGAGAAGAGAACCACATGGGCAAGGCAACCGGTTTTCTCGAGTTCGAGCGCCGCCACGAGGCGTACGAAGCTCCGCTCACGCGTGTGAAGCACTACAAGGAATTCGTCGCGGCACTGACCGACGACGAAGCCAAGATTCAAGGCGCGCGTTGCATGGACTGCGGCATTCCGTTCTGCAACAACGGCTGCCCGGTGAACAACATCATCCCGGACTTCAACGACCTGGTGTTCCATCAGGACTGGAAGAACGCGATCGAAGTGCTGCACTCGACGAACAACTTCCCCGAGTTCACGGGCCGCATCTGCCCGGCGCCGTGCGAAGCGGCGTGCACGCTCGGCATCAACGACGACCCGGTGGGCATCAAGTCGATCGAACACGCGATCATCGACAAAGCGTGGGCCGAAGGTTGGGTCGCGCCGCTGCCGCCGAAGCACAAGACCGGCAAGAAGGTCGCCGTGGTCGGATCCGGCCCCGCCGGTTTGGCCGTCGCGCAGCAACTCGCGCGCGTGGGGCACGATGTCACCGTGTTCGAGAAGAACGATCGCATCGGCGGCCTGCTGCGTTACGGCATTCCTGATTTCAAGCTGGAAAAGTGGCTGATCGACCGCCGCATGCGTCAGATGGAAGCTGAAGGCGTGACGTTCCGCGCCAACGTGTTCATCGGCAAGGCTGATTCGCTGCCGGAGCACATCGGCAACACGTCGAAGGAAACTATCACGCCGGCCGAGCTGAAAGAACAGTTCGACGCGGTCGTGATCGCCGGTGGTTCGGAAACGCCGCGCGATCTGCCGGTGCCGGGCCGCGAGTTGGAAGGCATCCATTACGCAATGGAATTCCTGCCGCAGCAGAACAAGGTCAACGCCGGCGACAAGGTCGCGAACCAGCTGCTTGCGAAGGGCAAGCATGTGGTCGTGATCGGTGGCGGCGACACGGGTTCGGACTGCGTCGGAACGTCGAACCGTCATGGCGCGAAGAGCGTCACGCAATTCGAACTGCTGCCGCAACCGCCGGAAGAAGAGAACAAGCCGCTCGTGTGGCCGTACTGGCCGATCAAGCTGCGCACGTCGTCGTCGCATGACGAAGGCTGCTCGCGTGACTGGGCGGTCGCCACCAAGCGCCTCGAAGGCAAGAACGGCAAGGTCGAGAAGCTGATTGCCGCGCGCGTCGAATGGAAGGACGGCAAGATGCAGGAAGTGCCGAACTCGGAGTTCGAAATGAAGGCCGATCTGGTGCTGCTGGCCATGGGCTTCACGCAACCGGTCTCGCCGGTACTGGAAGCGTTCGGCGTCGACAAGGATGCGCGCGGCAACGTGCGTGCGTCGACCGAAGGCGACAAGGCGTATTACACGTCGGTGGACAAGGTCTTCACCGCGGGCGATATGCGTCGTGGCCAGTCGCTGGTGGTGTGGGCGATTCGTGAAGGCCGTCAGTGCGCACGTGCGGTCGATGCATTCCTGATGGGTCATTCGGAACTGCCGCGCTAATGTCTCTGTCGACCAGAGTTAGCGCTTTAGCTGTCGGCCGGAGTTAGTGCTTCAGCACTTACTCCGGGCCCATGCAAAGCACTTACTCTGGTCCCATGCAACACGGTTGCTGCTGGTTTCCGCCCGATGGCGTAGAAACCAGCTAATACTTGCAGGACGAGGTGGAGACGACAAAGCGGTATATAAGCGGTACCTAAGCAGTACGCCAAAGCGGTAACAAACAAAGCCGGGCACCTGAGAGGGTGACCCGGCTTTTTCATGTCTGCCTCGCGCTAATGGCTCATTGCGCGTTCGCTCAAGGACTACTTCACGGGCTCGCATTGTGCGGCGTGACTGTGCGTTGCCCGCTCGGACGCGAACGTGAGATCGCGGGCTGCACGCGGCGGCTTATCACGCGGCGTTACTTCCGGTAGCGCTCCAGCGTCAGCCCATCGAGATCGATCTCCGGCTTGCGCTGCGTAATCAAATCCGCGACCACCCGGCCCGAACCCATCGACATCGCCCAACCCGTCGAGCCATGTCCGACGTTCAGCCAGAGATTGTCCACGCCGGATGGGCCGAGCAACGGCGCGCCATCGGGCGTCATTGGCCGGCGGCCGACCCAGAAGTGCGCGGAGGTCGGATTGGCAGCGTGCGGAAACCAGTCGCTGAGCACTTTCATCAGCGTCTGCAAGGCCTGCTCGCGCAAGGTTGTCTGGCGATTGCCGAGCTCCGCGGTGCCGGCCACGCGCAGGTTGTTGCCGAAGCGCGTGATCGCCGTTTTCAGCGATTCGTCCATGAGTGCCGCACGCGGGGCTTTTTCTTCGTCGGTGACGGGCAGCGTCGCTGAATAGCCTTTGACCGGATAGAGCGGCACCTTCACGCCGAGCGGCGCGAGCAGCGCAGCACTGTCGACGCCCAGCGCCACCACCACCGCCTCCGCTCGCAACGTTTCACTGCCGCGTTCGCTTTCGATATGCACCGCGCGAACCGTACCGCCTCGTACGTCGAGCGAGCTCACGCGGGTATCGAAGCGAAAGCGCACGCCGTTGCGCTCGCAGATCGCACGCAGTTCGCGGGTGAAGCGGGCGCAATCGCCGGCTTCGTCGTCGGGGAGATAGAGACCCGAGAGCGGCGTCTGACGCGCCCAGCGCAAACCCGGTTCGATCTCGACGCACTGCGCCGCGCTGACCTCACGATGCGCGATGCCGGCATCGCGCAAGACTGCCAACGCCGGCTGCGCGAGTTCGACGTCGTACTCGCTGCGGAACAACTGCAGATACCCAAGGCTGCGGCCATAGTCGAACGGATGACGGCCGCGGAATTCGTGCAGACACTCCCGGCTGTAATAAGCGATGCGTTGCATGCGCTGCTTGTTGACGCGAAAGCGTTCGAGGTCGCATTCGCGCAGCCAGCGCGCGATCCAGCGCCATTGAGCCGGATCGAAGGTGGGACGGAAAATCAGCGGCGAAGCCGGCTTGCACAGATACTTGAGGATCTTCGCCGGCATGCCGGGCGCGGCCCACGGCGTCACATAGCCCGGCGCGATCACGCCGGCGTTGCCGAAACTGGTGGAGAGCGCGACGTCCGGCTCCTGCTCGATCACGGTGACGTCGCAGCCTTGCTGGCGCAGATAAAACGCGGTGGCGACGCCGATCACGCCGCCGCCCAGAACAATCGTTTTCATGTGGTTGTACGGCGATTTCAGGCGGCAGGACGAGCCACGCCGAGCACTTTACCCTTGGTTTCCGGCAGGCACACTGCGGCGACGATCACCAGCAGATAGCCCGAACCGGCGACGATGCCCATCGCCTTAACCAGCGTCATGGTTTGCGACAGTGTACCGACCAGGATCGGAAAGAACGAGCCGAGACCGCGGCCCAGGTTGTAGCAGAAGCCTTGCCCCGAGCCCCGGATCGAATTCGGATAGAGCTCGGACAAATACGCACCGACGCCCGCGAAAATCCCTTGTACGACAATGCCGAGCGGGAAGCCTAGCGCGAGCATCATGCCGTCGGTGATTGGCAGCATCGTGTAGACCATGCCGAGCACGAA
The DNA here is from genome assembly GCF_013177735.1 of Paraburkholderia elongata. GTDB lineage: Bacteria > Pseudomonadota > Gammaproteobacteria > Burkholderiales > Burkholderiaceae > Paraburkholderia > Paraburkholderia elongata. The sequence goes on from NZ_WOEZ01000102.1 coordinate 25,146, forward strand.
CGAGCCGATCGCGAATGGCACGAACGACGCGCGCCGACCGATCTTGTCGCACAGAACCGCCCCGACCATATAACCGGTGAACGAGCCGACGATCAGCACGATCAGATAGCCGCTGGTGTTGAAGACCGACAGATGGCGCACGGTTTTCAGATAGGTCGGCAGCCAGGTGGTGATCGCGTAATAGCCGCCGAGCATGCCGGTGCAGAGCACGCTGCCTAGCACTGTCGTTTTGAGGTGAGGAAAGGAGAAAATCTGCAGGAAGTGGGAAGTATCGAAGCCGCCTTCGCGAGCGCGGCGCGTTTCGAGAAAGATTTCAGGGTCGCTCACATTGCGGCGGATGTAGATGATCCACAGCGCGGGCAGCAGGCCGATCCAGAAGCAGGCGCGCCATGCATACTGTTCCGGCAGCAGCGCGAAGAACGCCCAATAGATGATGGCCGCCGCGGCCCAGCCGAACGACCAGCTGCTTTGCACGGTGCCGACGGCTTTCGCACGATGCTGAGGTGAACGGATGGTTTCGGCCATCATGATCGTCACGACCGACCATTCACCGCCGAAGCCGATGCCTTGCAGCGTGCGGGTGGTGAGCAGTTGCCAGAACGAGTGGGTGAAGCCTGACAGGCAGGTGAAGATCGCGAAGGTGGCGATGGTCCACTGGAGGACCCGCACTCGCCCATAGCGGTCGGCGAGGATACCGGCGAGCCAGCCGCCGATCGCCGACGAAATCAGCGAACTGGTCGCGATCATGCCGGCTTCGCTTTTGGTCATGCCCCACGTCGCGATCAGCGTCGGAATGAGGAATGTGTAGATCATGAAGTCGAAGGCGTCGACCGCGTAGCCGCCGAAGCCAGCGTAGAGGGTGCGGCGTTCGCGCTGTGTCAGTTCGGTGAACCATTGGAGAGAGGGCATGTTTTTTTATGGTCTCCAGGCGGTTTTTGCCTTCCGGCGGCTTGATCGTGGGTTTTTGTATTCTAAGGGGATGGGGTGTTGTGCGGCCAGTTGTGGTCAAAAATGGCGACGGGGTAAGAAACTCCATTCCGGTTCCTTACGAACTACTACCGTGTAACCCAAAAATCATTGACCGCCGTTAAACTGCGCCGGTAGCGCTCAAGCTGCGAAAATCCTCCTCACGCCCGCGCTCGCCATCTCGCCACCCTTCATGCCCGCAACCGCACAAACCTGCTCGCCATCTCGCCGCTCCGCGAGTACGTCTTTGCGGGCCTATCAGTCGCGCCGCGCGTTCCTGAAATCCTCGGCAAGCGTGCTGTTGCTCTCCGGTATGAGCAGTTCGCTGCTATCGGCTTGCGGGGGCGGAAATCTGAACACGGATCAGCCGGAAACGCCGCGCATCGCGTCGGTGAACAACTTTCGCGATGTGGCGGGCGCGGCTGCCGGCTATCCCACTGTCGACGGCAAGCAGATGCGCCGCGGCGCCTTCTATCGCTCGAACGCGCTGACTCTCAGCGCTGCCGACGCGGCCGCCGTCGACAAACTCGGCATCGCCTCGGTCTACGATCTGCGCACGCCCGGCGAAATCGCGCGCACTGCGGATATCCTGCCGACCGGCGCGACGTCGCAAGCGCTCGACGTCCTGGGTATCAGCGACTTCGTCGCGCCAACGTTCGATACGGCAGGCGCCGCCGTCGCGTTCATGGAAGGGGAGGCGCGCGCCTATGTCACCGGCGCTGCCCAGCGCGTCGGCTACGGCGAGGTCCTCACGCGACTCGCCAATGGCGCCGGCGCGCAACTGTTTCATTCCAACGCGGGTAAGGATCGTGCCGGCTGGGTTGCGGCACTCCTGCTCAGCATCGCCAACGTGCCGCTCGACGTCATCACGCAGGACTATCTGCTGAGTAACGTTTACCTGGCCCAATCGATCGAGGCACAGACCGCCACGCTGCGTGCGCAGGATGGCGACGCGGTCGCAACGGTCGAGTCGCCCTTGTTCAACGTCCAGGAAAGTTATCTGCAAGCGGGGTTCGATCAGGTGCAGGCGAGCTACGGCACGATGGCGAGCTATCTGACACAAGGCCTTGGCTTGTCTCAAGCAACGATCGACATGTTGCGCGACCGCCTCGTCGTCTGACTCGCGCTCGCCGCGCCTAGTGTTGCGCGGAACACGTCGGCAGGTGCCGACGAAAAAAACAGGCGAAAAAAAGTCCGCCCCAAGTAACTGGGCGGACAGAGAAGGGCGGCATCGAGGTTGCCGGGGGCGACTATAAGGCCACAGCGATCGCGAAACCCCATCCAGTAAGGGCGCGTAAGTGACCATAAGTGCCCATACTCAACGCCGCTCAACCCTTCTCAACCATCCTTACGCTTGCGCCGGCCCAACCGGCAATTCGATCCGTACTTCCAGCCCGCCTTGCGCGTGATTGCGTACATGGCAGCGTCCGCCGCGATGGTGCGCGAGCCGCGCGACGATCGCGAGACCCAGGCCACAATGACCTTCGCCGCCGCGCGCGGCGTCAAGCCGTACGAACGGTTTCATCGCCGCCGCGATGCGGTCATCGGGAATGCCCGGGCCGTGGTCGCGCACGCTGATGACCCAATGCCGGTCATTGCGCGCCGTGGCGATATTCACCGGCGGCGCGCCGTGCTCGAGCGCGTTGTCGACGAGGTTCGTGACCAGCCGGTCGAGCAGGGTGCGCGGCAGCGTGAACGACGAACCGGCGCGCAGATCGAGCGTGAACAGCGGCGTCTCGGTGCTGTCGCTGGCGGAAAACTGTTCCTGCAGGAATTCGTCGACTTCGACCGGTGGCCCCGCGTCGGCGGACTGGCCGGCAAACTCCAGAAACTGCTGGACGATGTTGGTCAGCGAGTCGACGTCGCGGATCAGACCGGCCCGCTCGTTTTCCGCGACCAGCACGCTCGCGCGCAACTTGAGCCGCGTGAGCGGCGCTTTCAGATCGTGCGCGACGCCGGCCAGCATCACCGCCTGGTCGTCGCCGGCCTCGTTCAGGCGCCGCATCATGTCGTTGAAGGAGCCGATCAGATCGCGCAGTTCACGCGGGCCTTGCTCGGTCACGGGTTCCGGCCGGCCGCCTGACCCGAACGCGCGAGCGGCGTCGGCCACGCGCGACAGCGGCCGCTGCATCTGCCAGACCGCGAACAGCGACAGGATCAGCGCGGCCGCCAGCATCGAGATGGATTCGACCAGGAAGCGCGGGCGCGGCGGTACGTCCACCGGCACGACGACCCAGTTCGACTTGCCGGGGAACAGCACCCATAACTGCGGCGGATGCAGGTCGTCGACGGCGATCTGCGTGCCGGGTGGCAGGTTCTCGTGCAAATGCCGGCTCAATTCGACCAGCGGATGAGCGGTGGGCGTGCGCAGATGGACGCTCGACGGCATGTTCCAAGTGGGCACGAGGTGCACACGCATGGCGGGCGCGAGCGCGGCGCCCTTCATCGGCTCGCCGTTGATGGCCTGCAGCACCAGCAGGATGCCGCGCGCGAAGCCGTCGATTTCGTGGCGCGGCGGCTGCATCACCACCAGCACGAACCATCCGGCCTGAATCGCGAACAACACCGCTGTCGATAGCAACGCCATTCTGCCGAACAGCGTGTTCAGCGGGTTTCTCATGCGCTTGAGGCAGCCTCGTCGGCGAACGGTGTGCCGTCGGCGTCGGGCACGAACACGTAGCCTTTGCCGCGCACCGTCTGCACGTAGCAGGGATTGGACGGGTCGTCTTCGATCACGCGGCGCAGGCGCCAGATCGGTACGTCGAGGCTGCGGTCGCGGAAGGCGAGATTGTCGCGATGCACGAGATCGTGAATCAGCACGCGCGACAGCACCTTGTACGGATTGTTGACGAAGATCTTTAGCAGCGCGAACTCACTGTCGCGCAGCGGCAGCTTCGAGTCGTCGCGTGACAGCGAGCGGGTGGCGAAGTCGAGTTCGAACGGGCCGAAGCGATAAGGCTTGCGGGCTTCCGGGGCACTCGTGGTGGACGGCCCACGGCGGCGTAGCACTGTATGGATGCGCGCGAGCAGCTCGCGTGGGTCGAACGGCTTGGTCAGATAGTCGTCCGCGCCGAGCGAAAGCCCGACGATACGGTCGGCCACCGTACCGCGCGCCGTCACGAAGATCACCGGAATGTCGTCGCCGGCGGCGCGCAAGGCGGTGAGCGCGCGCAAGCCGTCGGTGTTCGGCATCATGATGTCGAGCACGACGACCGACGGCCGTTCACGTTCGAGCCGGCGCTGCAGATGGGTGCCGTCGTGCAGCACCGAGGCGTCGAAGCCGTTCGTCTGCAGAAACTTGCAAAGCAGATCGCGTACGACCGGATCGTCGTCGACGATAAGGACCTGTGGATTCATGGCGAAATTCTAGACTGGCGCGCGTGACACGCGACCGACTGTTTTCTTACCAATGCTTACGTAAACTCGCACAGTCTTTACCGATTTAGGTGTCAGGCCCGTCACCAAAGGCTCACGGCCTATTTCAGCGTTGCATATTCGGCAATACGCCGGCAACGCGTTGGCAACGTGCAGCGCGGCGCGGCAGTCATTTTGCGTCGCTTAAATTCCTCCGATGAAAGAATTTGCGCGCAATTGCTACTGCTGGCAATGGGACGCAACGGGTCGTAAGAACCGCCGGAAAGCGCGCTTTCCTTCGTGCATCGCCACCGCGTGCGCGGCGAGATGATTCGTCTTGCAGTACGTCGCGCCGCATGTCGAAAACAGCCTAACGCCTTGGGCCCACGACAGGCGGCGTGAAATCGAAACCTAACGCCACGCGAGGCTCATCATGACCGTTCACAGCAATCTCAGTTCAACCCGCTTTTCTTCGCTCGCGCCCATGCCGGCGGCGGAAAAGCCCGCAACTTCAAACAACTCGCCGGCTGCGCCGCGGGCACGGGAGTCCGCTAACGAGGCGCTCCCGTCGCTGCCGTCGGGGCTGATCGGCCATCACGTCAACACGACTGCCTGACGCACCGAGGCCCGTGTGTCGACCCCAAGCATTCCTGACCGCTTCATCCGTGTCACTGCGTGGTTGACGCTCGGCGCGGCGCTGCTGCCACTCGGCGGCTGCGCCGTCGCCGCGCTGCCGTGCCGGCTGACGTCGGCCACGCTGAAAATCATCCCGGTCGTCGGCCATGCCGCGGCCACGCCGTTCGACATGTGTTCATCCGCCATCGACTGAATCATGACGCTCAAACTGATTGCCTGCGCGCTGGCGCTGCTAGGCGGCGTGTTCTCGATGGCTGCCGAGGCGCAGCCGGTCGCGCGCGAAGCGAATGCGGCCAGCACCGCGTCGAAGGGCACTTCAACTGAGGCACGCCGGCGTTCGCAGGACACGCCGTTCGCTTTTCGCGGCATAGCGCTCGGCACCACGCTCGACGAATTCCGCGACGGCTCGACCGTGCGCGCTACGCCGGTCGGCAGTGTGCCCGTCTGCGAGACGGACGTGCAGGCGGGCGCGCTCGGCATGCGGTTGAAATCGCACGAGAGTTTGACGGTTGCGTGCCGCTGGGCGCATCGCACGGACGATGGCTGGGCGGTGTCGCAAGCGGTCGTGGACGGTGTGCCGGCACAGGAGCATGTGCTGCGCTTTGCGCGTGTCGACGGCCAGAACGCACTGCGTCTGTACGAGATTTCTTTTGTGATCGACGAGATCACCGCCGAGGACTTGCGTGAAGCGCTCGCGGACCGTTATGGCACGCCGCGTCTGGTGACGCAAAGCGTGTCGTTGCCGGGCGCAATGCCGGTCTACGTGTGGGACAACGCGGTGAGTTCGATCACGTTGTGCTTTCTGCCTGGGACTCGCAACGGCACGCTCACCTATCTGCTGAAGGGCTCGGACGCGTGGGTGAAATCGGTCGTGCGGCAATGGCAGGCGAGCGGTGCCGAGGCGGGTTGATGTGCCGCCTCATCCATTGCGCTGTTTGCGGGCTCATGCGTGGCTTCGATGATTGCATCGTTGAGCAACGCGCCGGCACCGCGACTGCACAGTCCGTTTTTTATGTGGCCGATCCGGCCAAGGCAAGGAGCATGCATGACTGCGCTACGTCTCACTGTCGCGCTAGGCGCGGCGGCCTGTCTCGCGGCTTGCGCGAGCAGCCAGCAGCCGTCAATCGTCGAAACACCCATGTCGCCACCACTCGCGTCGGCGCCGCTGAACGTCAATACGCAGGGGGCGATCTATCAGGCCGGCTCGCCCTTGCTGCTCTACGAAACGCCGCGTGCCCAGCATATCGGCGACGTGCTGACGATCCGATTGTCGGAGTCATACAGCGGCAACAATAGCGCGACCGCTGCCGCGACCCGTTCGAGCAGCATCACCGCGACCGCCGCCGATCAGTCGACCAACGCCGCTGCGCGGCTCGCGAGGCTGTTCAATATCGGCTTGGCCAGTACGGACTACAAAGGGCAGGGCAGTCTCACCGATATCAGCGGCATGACCGGCACGCTGGCCGTGACCGTGATCGGCACGATGTCGACCGGCAATCTGGTGGTGTCGGGCGAGAAGGTGATCGCGATGAGCGGCAACCGCGACCGCCTGCGCCTGTCGGGCATCGTCAATCCAAAGGACATCGAAGCAGGCAATTATGTGGCGTCGAGCAAGGTCGCGAATGCGCGCATCGAGCAGGCCGGCGTGGGGATGGTGTCCGACGCCACCACGATGGGCTGGCTGCAGAGAATGTTTCTGAGCGTGCTGACGTTTTAACGTCGATGCGCGATAGGCGCGCGGTGCACGCCAGGTGCGCATGAGGTGCACGACCCGCCGCGTACGTTCTCTTAAGCACTAGGCAAGCGGCGTCGCGTCGCGTTCCGCTGCGCCGATTTCGCCGTCCGGAACGAACACGTAGCCGCGTCCCCAGACGGTTTGCACATAGCGAGGCTCGGACGGGTCCACTTCGATCAGCCGACGCAAACGCCAGATCGATACGTCAAGGCTGCGATTGCGATGCGCCTCGCTATTGCCGTGCAGTTTCTCCAGCAACTGCGCGCGAGTGAGTACGGTCATCGCGTGCGTGACAAACACCTTGAGCATCGCGAATTCGCTCGAACGCAGCGGGATGCGCTCGCCATCGTGACGCAATTCGCGTGCCGGAAAATTGACCTCGAAACGACCGAAGCGATAGGGCGCGCGTTGCTCCGGCGCGCTCGGCGCAATCGTGCCGCGGCGGCGCAGGACCGTGCGAATCCGCGCGACCAGCTCGCTCGGTTCGAAGGGCTTGCCGAGATAGTCGTCGGCGCCGAGTTCGAGGCCGATCACACGGTCGATCGGATCGGCGCGCGCGGTCAGCAGGATCACGGGGATATCGTCGCCGGCGACGCGCAATGCGCGCAGCGCGCTGATACCGTCGAGCTCCGGCATCATGATGTCGAGCACCACCAGCGCGGGACGTTCGTCCTGCAAAGTGCGCTGCAGCGCCAAACCGTGTTCGAGCGTGGACACCTTGAAGCCACGCCCTAGCAGATATTCGCTGACGAGCTCGCGTACGACGGGGTCGTCGTCGACGACCAGAATGGATTGGTTCATCAGGTCATCTTAGTGATCCGCGCGAGCAGCGCAAAGCGCGCAAGGCTTTCGAATCCTTTCTCGTGTAAGAGAAAGCAAGCAGGTTGGGCGCCTAGTTTGCCAGCGACGTCTGGATGGTCTGCATCGGCTGCCGGGCCAAGTCGGTTTGATCGACCACCATCTTGGCGATCAAACCATTGAGCTTGGTCGATGCCGTAGAAAAGCGGTCGGTGTTGAGACCGCCGGTCTGATAACGCGCGGTGACGAGAATGCGCCCATGCTGGATCAGTGTCAGATCGATGATCGACAGATACTGGATCGATTCGTCGCTGAACGAGCGGCGGCCGTAATCGATCGCGGCGTTGTAGACGAGACGCGCCTCGCATCCGGCGGGCGAGGTGCCCGGATTGTAGACATCCGAACGAATACCGCGTCGCTCGAGCGCAAGTTGCAGCGCCGGCACGAAATCGCCGACCGACACCGTTTGATTCACTTCAATGCAGACGTTATGCACGTCCGCCGGCCGGCCGTTGACGAAGGTCGGCGACGAGTAGTTCGCCGCGATCGCGTAGCCTGCCTGAATCACGGAGCCGGTGGCGTCGGCCGCTGAGATCAGTGTCCACGCGCAGCCGTTCAGACCTAACGCGAGGGTGGCCGAGGCGGCGAGCCAGGCGCCGGGCCGCCGCAACATGACCCACGCAGCCAAAGAGGCTCGCGTGAAAGCGTAAGCGCGCAAGCTCGGCATAGAGGTCATGATGCGGTGCCTGGTGGCGGAGAAGAAGTGCGGCGTAAAAACGGGTCGCAACGGGTCGCAACGGGTCGCAGCGGATCGCGGTGGATGGTGGCAAGCAGGGCTCACGCTCAGCGCGTGACGCGCAGGCGTAATTCGTTTTGCCCTTGCACGCTTGCCGTGACGTTCACGCGCCGGTCATCGGTGGTCACGATGAAATGCTGACGCGTCGGCGTGTTGACGTCGTGCACGACATTCGGGAAGCAGGCGGCGATATCGGCGCCGAATTCTTCGAGCGGATCGTTGACGACGCCGTCAGCTTGCCAGTGCGCGCGCCAGTGGCAATCGTAGGCATGCGTATTGGCGCGGCAGTCGTCCGCGGCCGACACACCCGGCAGTTGCGCGGCGGGTTGCGCGTGCAATTGCTTGAAGTCGGGTGCGTCGACGATGTGTTTGAGCGCTGGGCATACATCTGCCGGTTCGTTGGGCTGAGCGGCAAGCGCCGCGTGCGCGGTGCTCGCGAGCAGCAGGGCTGCGCCAAGAGCAAGCGCTGCGCGCTGGGTCAAAAGATGGGAGCGGCGATCGAATGACATGTGCGGAGAGTCCAGTAGCAGTGAGGGGCGTGTGGACCGGACGTGGTACGGTCCACACGACTATCGTCGCTGCTACAGGGGCTTTTCAAAGCGGAGAACAGCTTGCCCGCTTCGCAAATGCTTTCGAACTGTTCTCGCGTGTTTCCGGATGTTGCGGCGCGTGGGCCGGCGGCGTGCTGCCTAGCCGAGCGTGAGGCCGCCGTCGATATGGATCACCTGCCCGGTGATGTGACGCGCTTCGTCGGAGAGCAGGAACGCGATCAGCGCGGCGATATCCGCGGGCTCGGCGACGTGACCGAGCGGCGTCGCTTCGGCGGCGCGGGTCCACACCGATGCGTTATCGGCACTTGGACCGCGATCTTTACGGGTGTAGCCGGGCGCCACGCAATTGACCGTCACGCCATGCGCCGCCAGTTCGGCGGCAGCGGTTTTAGCCAGCGATTCGAGTGCCGCTTTCGCGGCCGCCGTAGCGGCGAACGGTGCATCCGCGCGATAGCGATGCGCGACGAACGAACTGAGCGCAACCACGCGGCCTCGCTCCGAGATTGCCAAAGCGGGCGTCGCACGCTTGACGAGCGCGGCGAACGCGGCCGGCATGGCGGCGAAGGCGGCGCTTAACGCATCCGCGTCGAGTGCGTTGAGCGTTTGCCGTTGCGCGTGGCCGGCGTTCGCGACCAGTTGATCCAGCGCGCCGAAGCTCGCGAGCGTTTGATGAATCACGTGTTCGGCAGCGCCGCGTTCGGCCAGATCGCCGAACACCGTCGCGCAGCGCGCGCCGTTCGCGCTGCAATCGGCGGCGACTTGTGCAAGACGCTGGCGCGCTTCGTCATCGGCGCCACGTGCGTGCAGCATCAACGCGGTGCGCGGCGCGGCGATGCGCCGGGCCAGTGCGGCGCCGATGCCGGAGCCCGCGCCGGTGATCAGGACGACGCGATCGAGCTGGGCGCCGATCACGCCAAGCGTGCTGCTCGCGTCATCCGTGCTGCTCATGTCGCCTACGGTGTTCATGCTGTTCACGCGGCAATCGGTTCGCCCGAGCGCTCGACGTCGAGCGTTTCGCCATGGAACGCCGCCAGCGATTCGCGGTGCGCGACGCTGACAATCGCCGCCTTCGGCAGCCGCTCGGTGAACAGGTGATAGAGACGTGATTCGTTTTCCGCATCGAGCGCGCTGGTCGCTTCGTCGAGGAACAGGTAGTCCGGCTTGTGTAGCAGCACGCGGGCGCCGGCGAGACGCTGTTGTTCGCCCGGCGAGAGAATGCGCGTCCAGTGTCCCGATTCCTGCAGGCGGTCGGCGTACTCCGACAGGTGGCAGTGGACGAGCGCTTCGCGGCATTCTTCGTCGGTGTAGGTGTCCGCAGAGGACGGATAGGTGAGCGCGGCTTTCAGCGTGCCGATCGGCATGTAGCTGACCTGCGGGATGAACATCATGCGCGCGTTGACCGGTGCGTCGATCGAGCCGTCGCCGAACGGCCACAAGCCGGCGAGCGCGCGCATCAGCGTGCTCTTGCCTGAGCCGGACGGACCACGCACCAGCCAGCGTGAGCCCGGCGTGATCGCGATATCGCGGATGCGCGACAGCGGGTTGCCATTCGGCAGCGCAAGCTGGAGGCCGTCGGTGGTGAGCTTGTCTTCGTCGACGAAATGCAGGTTGATGCCGCCATGCGCAGTGGCGGGCGACACCGATTCCTTCAGACGCGGCGCATGCACGACGCGGCTGAATTCACGCAACCGGTTCACGGTAGCGCGCCACTCGACCAGGGTGCCGTAACTGTTGATGAACCACGAAAACGAATCGCTGACGGTGCCGAACGCACTCGAAATCTGCATCAGCACGCCGAACGTGAACGCGCCCGCGAAGTAACGGGGCGCTGCCACCACCAGCGGAAAGATGATCGCGATCTGACCATAGAAGCTCAGCACGAAGGTGAGCCGCTTGGTGTACTTCATCACCTGCCACCAGTTGTCGCGAATGCGGCCGAACAGCGAGTGTGTGTTCTTCTTCTCAGTCTCCATGCCGTCGTAGAACGCGATCTGCTCGGCGTTTTCACGCAAACGGATCAGGCCGAAACGGAAATCCGCCTCGACTTTCTGCGCCTGGTAATTGATCGACACCAGCGGATGGCCAACCTTCTGGATGATCAGCGAGCCGACCACCGCGTACAGCGCCGCGGCCCACACCATGTAGCCCGGAATCTGCACCGGCATGCCGCCGAGCGAAACGGTCAGCGCACCGGCCAGCGACCACAGGATCGTGATGAAGGAGACCAGCGTGACAACCGTGGACAGCAGATCGAGCGTTAGCGAGAGCGTGGTGGTGGCGAATGATTGCAGGTCGTCGCTGATCCGCTGGTCGGGGTTGTCGGCGAGCCGGTCGCGTTCGATCCGGTAGAAGGCGCTGTCGTGCAGCCACTCGTTGAGATAACGCGTAGTCAGCCACTGGCGCCAGCGGAAGCCGAGCATCTGGCGCAGATAGCGGCCGTACACGGCAAGGATGATGAAGCCGAACGCGAGCCCCGAGAACACCATTAGAAGGTGCGGAAAGTCGTGTACGTTCTTGGTCTGCAGCGCGTTGTAGAAGTCGGCGCTCCAGCGGTTCAGGCGCACGTTGATCCATACGACGAGCAGATTCATCACGATGATCGCGATGAGCAGCCCCCACGCCGTTTTTCGTTCTTCGGAAACCCAGTAAGGTTTGATCAGACTCCAGGCGGAGACTTTTTCGTCCGGCGGCAGCGCGGGGCTGGAAGCGGTATTCGATGTCATGAGCATCCTGATGAAGTGCTGGCCCGTGTCGGGCTGGCCTCGGTCGGGCCGGTCCCACGGCGGGTTTGCGGTGCGTGCCCCGGGCGTCTTGCTCGACGAACGCACGTCCGGGTGAGCGTCCGATTCTGGCGCGAAGCCCTTAAGTGGAAATTAATTTCCGCGCGGGCGGCCAGGCGTGCTGCCCGCGTGCGGCTTCTGCGGCATCCGGTTTTGGCATTGTGCCAGAGCGCAGCCCCCGCCCGTATTGATGAATTGAAAGACGGTGCCGGATCAACTGAGCGCGACTGTGCGTCCCGCTGGTTTGCGGGCGCCGCGTCTTTTATGGTCTAATGACCTTCGACGAAACAGGGGTGCTTTGCCCACAGGCTGCGTGATTTTCATGTGGCGGCGGCGAGGCTGAGAGAGACCCTTTGCACCCGATCCGGGTAATACCGGCGCGGGAAGTTTCAGGAAGCAGCCAATCTTCCATTCCCCGCCGGGCGGCGTCCGTCATTGGATGCGCTTAATGCCCGGCCGGCCTCACCCGCCGGTTTCGTCCTGGGTACGTGCGTTTTTGGGCCGTACGGAAAGGACTCGATGACCGCCTATTCTTCATACAAGTGTTTTGCTCGTCGCCACGCTCTCGTCGGTTGTGTCGGCGCGCCGTGCTGCATTAGCCTTGCTTGCCGTTGCGACTCGGAGTGGGCGCGATGAATCGTTCTACTCAACCCGATTTCGCAGTACTCGGCGGTGGGCTGTGCGGGCGCATGGTCGCGTGGCGTCTCGCTGGTGAAGGCCATCGCGTGGCGCTCTATGAGCGCGGCGATGCCGCTGGCTCGCAAGCTGCAGCCTGGGTCGCCGCCGCTATGCTGGCGCCGCTGGCCGAAGCCGCCAGTGCTGAACTGCTGATCACCCGTCTCGGTGCGAGTTCGCTCGACACCTGGCCGCAAGTGCTGGCCGAATTGCCGGAACCAGTGTTCTTCCAGCGCAATGGCACGCTCGTTGTATGGCATCACGCCGACCGGACTGAAGCGCCGTTGTTCGAACGTCGTGTGCGCTCTAATGCGCCGGCTGAATTGCTCGACGGCGGCTTCGTGACGCTGGCCGGCGCCCAGCTCGGCACGGCCGAGCCCGCGTTGGCGGGTCGCTTCAATCAGGGGTGGCTGCTGCCGCGCGAAGGCCAACTGGATAACCGTCAGGTGCTGGCCGCGCTCGCTGCGGGCCTTGCCCAGCGCGGTGTCGACACGCACTGGAACACGCCGGTCGACGATCATGCGCTGCCGCCCGCGCGCATCACAATCGACTGCCGGGGTTTGGGCGCGAAGCCCGTGCTGCCGACGCTGCGTGGCATCCGCGGCGAAGTCGCACGCGTGCATGCGCCCGGTATCAAGCTGACGCGGCCGGTGCGCCTGCTGCATCCGCGCTACCCGCTCTATATCGCGCCGAAGCAGGACGATCTCTACGTGATCGGCGCCACCGAAGTGGAAGGCGAGGACATGTCGCCGGTCAGCGTGCGCTCGGCGCTCGAACTGCTGAGCGCCGCGTTTTCCGTGCATCCCGGCTTCGGCGAGGCACGCATCCTCGAACTGAATTCGCAGTGCCGCCCGACTTTGCCGGACCACCGTCCGGCCTTGCTGTGGGATGGCGCGCAGACGCTGCGCGTGAACGGCCTGTACCGGCACGGCTACATGATCGTGCCCGAAGTCGCCGACGAAGCCGTGCGCTTCGCCGCGGCGCTGCTCGACGGCCGCATCGGCGACGCCGATGCCTTCGCCGACTGGCAAAGTGCTGCACGCTGGAGCGAGTTGTTTCAACTGGATTCCACGCGGGAACCGGCATGAGCGTTGCGCGCCTGCTGGTGAAATAACCGCAGGCAAACAAGCGCGCGCCGTGCCGCTACCGCTATCGATTGAACTGTATTCGAACACCATGGACATTCATATCAATCAGAAGCCGTTGTCGCTGCCCGAAGGCGCGACTGTCGCCGATGCGCTCGCCGCGTTCGGCGCGCGTCCGCCGTTCGCGGTCGCACTGAACGGCGATTTCGTCGCACGCACCCAGCATGCGGCGCGCGCGCTGCAGCCGGGCGACAAGCTCGATGTCGTGCAACCCGTGGCCGGCGGTTAAGCCCCGCGCCACGCATTGCCGGAGACCAGGACTATGCAAATGACTGCCCCCCAAACCGCCGACGCACTCACGCTCTACGGCCAAACCTTCGCGAGCCGCGTGCTGCTCGGCACCTCGCGCTATCCGTCGCTGCAATCGCTGTCCGATTCGATCGACGCAGCACGGCCTGGCATGGTGACCGTTGCGCTGCGCCGGCAGATGAACGAAGGCGGCGCCGAAGCCGGTTTCTTCGACCTGCTCAAGCGCCACGGCGTACCGCTGTTGCCCAATACCGCTGGCTGCCTGACCGTCGGCGAGGCGGTGGCGACCGCGCACATGGCGCGCGAAATCTTCGAAACGGACTGGATCAAGCTCGAACTGATCGGCGACGACTACACACTGCAGCCCGATCCGGTCGGCCTGATCGAAGCGGCTGCACAGTTGATCAAGGACGGCTTCAAGGTCCTGCCGTATTGCACCGAAGATCTGGTGATCGGCCGCCGTCTGCTCGATGCGGGCTGCGAGGCGCTGATGCCGTGGGGCGCGCCGATCGGCACCGGCAAGGGCGTCATCAATCCGTACGGTCTGCGCGTGTTGCGTGAACGCCTGCCGGATGTGCCGCTGATCGTCGACGCCGGCCTCGGCGTGCCGTCGCACGCGGCGCAAGTGATGGAGTGGGGCTTCGACGGCGTGCTGCTGAACACCGCCGTTTCGCAGGCGACCCATCCCGACGCAATGGCGCGCGCCTTTGCGCTGGGCGTTGAAGCGGGCCGCCAGGCTTTTCTGGCGGGGCCGATGGCCGAGCGTGAAAGCGCGCACGCGAGCACGCCGGTGGTCGGCATGCCGTTCTGGCATCAAGACGGGAGCGCCGCATGACGCAAACTTTGCCTTTAACTGGCCGCGACCTCTTCTGGCCGCCCGCCGATGAACTCACCGAAGCGGCCGAGCGGATTCGCGCCCGGCTGGGCGAGTGGCCGCCGACGCATGCGCCGTGGCGCATCTGCCTGACCGCGCCGGACGAGCCGAACGGCGGTGACCTGATCGTCGTCGCCGACGCGCAGCCGCATGGCGAGCAGGTGGCGCGCTGGCTGGTGCAGGGCGCCGGTGTGATCGTCGCCGCGGAAAATACGGCGGTGCTCCATCTGGGCGGCGAGAAATACCAGATGGAAGGTCATCTGGCGGAAGACTGGATTCCCGCGCTGGCTGCGTTCCTAGACTGCGGTTTCGACCCGCATGACGCGCTGGTGCTGGCTCTGGCGTGGCGCGACGGCGACGAAACCAAAGCCGACGACGCATTTCCGGCGGATATCGCGCGCTTCCCGCGCCTCGCTGGCCTGCCGGCCGCGCCGGCGCAAGCGTTCGCGCGTTGTCCCGACCGGCTGGGTCTTTACCCGGTGCTGCCGACCGCGGAGTGGGTCGAACGGGTGGTGGGCTTCGGCGTGAAAACGGTCCAGTTGCGCCGCAAATCGGCCGAACCCGCTGATGAGCTGAAGCGCGAAATCGCCCGCTGTGTCGCTGCGGGCCGCGCGCGCGATGCCCAGGTTTTCATCAACGATCACTGGCAAGCCGCGCTGGAAGCGGGCGCCTACGGCGTTCACCTCGGCCAGGAAGACCTGCACACGGCCGATCTGGCGGCGCTCGCCACAGCCGGCATTCGGCTCGGTCTATCGACGCACGGTTTCTACGAGATTCTGAAGGCACTGCACTTCCGGCCCAGCTACATTGCGTTGGGGGCAGTGTTCCCGACCACCACCAAGGTCATGCCGACCGCGCCGCAGGGCCTCAAGCGTTTGGCACGGTATGTCCGCCTGCTCGATGGCGTCGTGCCGCTGGTGGCGATCGGCGGGATCGATCTGCAGGTGCTGCCGGACGTGCTGGCGACGGGCGTGGGCTGCGCGGCCGTCGTGCGCGCCGTGACCGAGGCTGCCGACCCGGCTGCCGCGGTTTCTGCGTTGCAACATGCGTTTACGCAATAATCGTCAAGTTCAGTAAAGGGACAGGGCACCTCACGGCAGCTTTTGCATGATGGCCCTATAATTCGGCCTTCCGTGTAAAAGGACTGTCAGTTTCGTGTCTTCCTCCCCCGAGACCTTACTCGAGTTGCGTGACGTCGACTTCGGTTATGGCGACCGGCTCGTCCTGTCGAACCTGAATCTGCGCTTCAAGCGCGGCCAGGTCGTCGCGGTCATGGGCGGCTCGGGTTGCGGCAAAACCACAGTGCTGCGCCTGATCGGCGGTCTGGTGCGCGCCCAGCGCGGCCAGATCCTGTTTCAAGGCCAGGACATCGGCGCACAAACGCGCGAAGGCCTGTACGCGCTGCGCCGCAAGATGGGCATGCTGTTCCAGTTCGGCGCGTTGTTCACCGACATGTCGGTGTTCGAAAACGTTGCCTTCGCGCTGCGCGAGCACACCGACCTCCCCGAAGAACTGCTTCGCGACCTCGTGTTGATGAAGCTCAACGCGGTCGGGTTGCGCGGCGCGCGCGACCTGGCGCCGTCGGAGATTTCGGGCGGTATGGCGCGGCGTGTGGCACTGGCCCGTGCAATTGCGCTCGACCCCGATCTGATGATGTACGACGAGCCGTTCGCCGGCCTCGATCCGATCTCGCTCGGCATCACCGCGAACCTGATTCGCGCGCTGAATCAGGCACTTGGCGCGACTTCGATTCTCGTCACGCACGACGTGCCGGAATCGTTCGCGATTGCCGATTACGTCTATTTCCTCGCCAACGGCGGGGTGCATGCCGAAGGCACGCCGGCCGAACTGCGCGCGTCGACCGATCCTACGGTGCGCCAGTTCATCGACGGCGCGCCGGATGGCCCGTTCAAATTCCATTACCCCAGCAAGACGCCGCTCGCGGCGGACTTCGGCATCGGCGGAGGTCAGTCATGATCAGTGCGCTTGGTCGCTGGGTGATCGACGGGATGGGCACGGCCGGCCACGCCACGCGTTTCTTCTTCCGGCTGCTGCTCGAGTTTTTCCCGCTGTTGCGCCGGCCGCGCCTTGTCACGAAGCAGATCCACTTCGTGGGTAATTATTCGCTGGTGATCATCGCCGTGTCGGGGCTGTTCGTCGGCTTCGTGCTCGGCTTGCAGGGTTATTACACGCTGAACCGCTACGGTTCCGAGCAGGCGTTGGGGCTCTTGGTCGCGCTTTCGCTGGTGCGCGAACTCGGGCCGGTGGTCACGGCGCTCCTGTTCGCAGGCCGCGCCGGCACGTCGCTCACGGCCGAGATCGGCTTGATGAAGGCGGGCGAGCAATTGACCGCGATGGAAATGATGGCGGTCGATCCGGTGAAGGTGGTGGTGGCGCCGCGCCTGTGGGCGGGCATCATTTCCATGCCGATTCTGGCAGCGATTTTCAGCGCGGTCGGCGTGTTCGGCGGTTACGTGGTGGGCGTGCTGCTGATCGGCGTCGACGCCGGCGCGTTCTGGTCGCAGATGCAAGGCGGCGTCGATGTCTGGCGCGACGTGGGTGCCGGGGTCGTCAAGAGCGTGGTGTTCGGCCTCGCGGTGACCTTCGTGGCGCTGTATCAGGGCTACGAAGCCAAGCCGACGCCGGAAGGCGTGTCGCGCGCCACGACCAAGACGGTCGTGTACGCGTCGCTTGCGGTGCTCGGCCTCGATTTTCTGCTGACCGCACTGATGTTCAGCTAAAACTGCGCTGCACGTTTCCGCTCGGCGGGCGCGCCTCGGGTTGCGCGTGACGGGAGCGGGAGCAGCGTGGCGGATTCACTTTGGGATGACGATGAAAAAGACTGCTCTCGACTTCTGGGTCGGCCTGTTCGTGGTGTTGGGTTTCGTGGCGTTGCTGTTTCTCGCGCTGAAGGCCGGCAACATGAGCTCGTTGTCGTTTCAGGCAACGTACCCGGTCAAGCTCAAGTTCGACAATATCGGTGGACTGAAGGCGCGCGCGCCGGTGAAGAGCGCGGGCGTGACGGTCGGCCGGGTTGCCTCGATCGGCTTTGACAGCAACGCGTATCAGGCTGTCGTCACGATCGATATCGACAAGCAATACCCGTTTCCGAAAGACACCTCGGCAAAGATCCTGACCTCGGGTCTGCTGGGCGAGCAATACATCGGGCTCGAACCCGGTGGCGATAGCGAGATGCTTAAAGCGGGTGACACGATTTCGATGACACAATCGGCGATCGTGCTGGAAAACCTGATCGGACAATTCCTGTATAGCAAGGCCGCGGACTCGGGCGCATCCAAGCCGGGCGCGGGTTCGGCCGCCCCTGCGACTGCCCCCGCCACGGCGCCCGCGCCGGTGGCGCCGACTCCGCCCGCCTCTGGTGCGGCCGGTCAATAAGGAGAATAAAAATGCAGACCCTACGCAAACGAGGCGTGCGCACCGTCCAGATAGCGACGTTCGCGCTCGCGGCTGCTACGCTCGCCGGCTGCTCGACCGTGCAGACGCCGACCAAGGGCGACCCGCTCGAGGGCTTGAATCGCACGATCTTCACCGTCAACGACAAGCTCGACCAGTACGCGCTGAAACCGGCCGCGAAGGGCTATGTCTGGGCGACGCCGCAGCCGGTGCGCGACAGCGTCACCAACTTCTTCTCGAACATCGGCGACGTCTACATCGCGGCGAACAATCTGCTGCAGTTGAAGATCACCGATGGCGTCGAAGACATCATGCGGATCGTGATCAACACGGTGTTCGGTGTCGGCGGCCTGTTCGACGTGGCGACGCTCGCCAAGCTGCCCAAGCACGACAACGACCTCGGCCTGACGCTCGGCCACTACGGCGTGCCGGCGGGGCCGTACCTCGTGCTGCCGCTGTTCGGGCCGAGCACGGTGCGCGACGCGGTCGGCTCGATCGGCAATTACTATGTGAATCCGCTCAGTTACATCAATCCGCCGGGTCTGAGCTGGGCGCTGTACGGCCTGAACGTGGTCAACACGCGCGCGAATCTGTTGAATGCGAGCGACGTGCTGGAAGGCGCCGCGCTCGACAAGTATTCGTTCGTGCGTAACGCGTATCTGCAACGCCGCCAGTATTTGCTGTCGGACGGCAAGCAATCGCAGTCGCTGCCGAACTACGGCGATGAAGCAGGGTTGCCGAAGTACGAAGACGTCGACGGCGGCGCGGCTGCTGCGCCGGCAGGCACGCAGGGTGCTGCCGCGAAAGCATCGGCCGCGTCCGGTGCGACCGCCGCAACGCCGCCGCAAGCGGCTTCGGCGGCTGGCGCCACCACAGGTGCAACCGGCACGGCGGCTGCGCCGGAAGCCGCTTCCGGCAGCGTCGAAACGCCGCCGCTCGACCTGAACGGCGGTCCGGAAACCACGCAGATTCCGGCCGGTCAGCTGGTCCCGCCGACGCGTTTCAACTTTCCGTCATTCAAATTGCGTTGATCGTGCTGCCGTAACACCTCGATACGACTCTCGCAGTTTGCGCATGGATTGTTGCTGAACTCGCGTGTTAATGTCGGCTCAAACGGTTGCACTATTTTTAAGGCAAGGCTCGAAATGAAAAAATTATTCCTGATTCCGTTCTTCGTTGCGTTGTTCTCGTTCGGAAGTGCCGGTGCATCGGCACAAACTGTCGACTCGAGTTCGCCCGATACGCTGGTCAAGACCGTCACCCAGCAGGTGATCGACGCGATCCACGCCGACAAGTCGATCCAGCAGGGCGACATCACCCACATCACCAAGCTCGTCAACGAAAAGATCCTGCCGTACACCGATTTCCGCCGCACCACGCAACTGGCAATGGGCCGCAACTGGCGCACCGCGACGCCGGAGCAGCAGAGCGCTGTGGTCGAGCAGTTCAAGATGCTGCTGATCCGCACGTACTCGGGCGCGCTCGCCCAGGTCCGCGACCAGCAGATCCAGTACAAGCCGTTCCGCATGAACCCGGACGACACCGACGCGGTGGTGCGCTCGGTCGTGATGAACAACGGCTCGCCGATCGAACTCGACTACCGTCTGTACAAGACGCCGAACGGCTGGCGCGTGTATGACATCAACGTGCTCGGCGCGTGGCTGATTCAGGCGTATCAGCAACAGTTCAACGAACAGATCCAGCAGAAAGGCGTGGACGGACTGATCCAGTTCCTCACGCAGCGTAACCAGCAACTCGCCGCGGGCAAGCAGTCGTGAGCGAAGTGCTGAATGCCGTCGTAAGCCGCTTCGAAAGCGGCGCGACGCTGACCCTCGGGAGCGCGAAAGCCGCGCTCGAGGCGGGTTTGCAGCGCATCGCTGCGGGCGCGACCGGCGTGGATTGTGCGCCGCTCGCGCAATTCGATTCGTCCGCGCTTGCCGTCCTGCTCGCGTGGGAGCGTGCCGCCCAGGCCCGCGGCATCGCGTTCGAGATCGTCAACCTGCCGGCTGGTCTCGCCAGCCTCGCGCAAGCCTACGGCGTCGGCACCCTCTTATCAGCGCGACATTGACGCTCCAATAGCGTCACTTCCAATCGCCCCGGCTCAGCCGGGGCTGCCGATTTTTGCCCTATAATCAAACGTTTTTTGGGGCACATAACCGGCCCCAATTTCGTCCGTTCCAGCACTTTTGCGCCCCCTCAGGGCTCCTTTAGGCGCCGCTCCGCACGCGGCCCACAGTCATGTCAGCCATAGAAATTCGTAACGTCAAGAAGCGCTACAAGGACTTGCAGGCGCTCAAGGGCGTCAGCCTCACGGTGGAAGAAGGCGAGTTCTTCGGACTGCTCGGTCCGAACGGCGCGGGCAAGACGACGCTCATCAGCATCCTTGCCGGTCTCGCGCGCGCCGATGAAGGCAGCATCGCGGTGCACGGGCATGACGTAGTCAGCGATTTCCGCGACGCGCGCCGCGCGCTCGGCGTGGTGCCGCAGGAGCTCGTGTTCGATCCGTTTTTCACTGTGCGCGAAACCTTGCGCATCCAGTCCGGCTACTACGGGCTGCGCAATAACGACGCGTGGATCGACGAGATCATGGCCAATCTCGACCTCACCGACAAAGCCGACGCCAACATGCGCGCGCTGTCGGGCGGCATGAAGCGCCGTGTGCTCGTGGCGCAGGCGCTGGTGCATCGGCCGCCGGTGATCGTGCTCGATGAGCCGACCGCGGGCGTCGACGTCGAGCTGCGTCAAACCTTGTGGAAATTCATTTCGCGCCTGAATCGCGAAGGGCACACGATCGTGCTGACCACGCACTATCTGGAAGAAGCCGAATCGCTGTGCGACCGGATTGCGATGCTGCGCCGCGGCGAAGTCGTCGCGCTGGAGCGCACCAGCACCTTGCTGCAACGCTTCGCGGGCATGCAGTTGTTCGTGCGCTTCGCGCAAGGCGTGCTGCCCGCCGAACTGCGTCCGCTCGAAGCCGAAGGCGGCGCGGGCAACGGCAACGGCCGCCAGCATCTGCTGCGGCTCGTGAGCTATGACGACGTCGAGCGGATTCTCGCGCTGTGCCGCGCAGCGGGCTGTACATTCGAAGAAATCGAGGTCCGCAAAGCCGACCTCGAAGATGTGTTCGTTCAGGTGATGAACGGTCCGGAAGTGATCGAGGGGCTGGCATGAGCGGCTTTCGCACGCTGTTTTACAAGGAAATCCTGCGTTTCTGGAAGGTGTCGTTCCAGACCGTGCTGGCGCCGGTCATCACCGCGCTGCTGTATCTGACGATTTTCGGCCACGCGTTGCGCGGTCACGTTGAGGTCTATCCTGGCGTCGAGTACACGAGCTTCCTGATTCCCGGCCTCGTGATGATGAGCGTGTTGCAGAACGCGTTTGCAAATAGCTCGTCTTCACTGATCCAGTCGAAGATCACCGGCAACCTGGTGTTCGTGCTGCTGCCGCCGCTCTCGCACTACGAGATGTTCGGCGCCTATGTGCTCGCTGCCGTGGCGCGCGGATTGGCGGTCGGCTTCGGCGTGTTCATCGTGACGATCTGGTTCGTGCCGGTCAGCTTCAGCGCGCCGCTTTACATCATCGCGTTCGCGATTTTCGGCGCGGCGATTCTCGGCACGCTCGGTTTGATCGCAGGCATCTGGGCCGAAAAGTTCGATCAGCTTGCTGCATTCCAAAACTTTCTGATTATGCCGCTCACGTTCCTCTCGGGCGTGTTCTACTCGACGCATACGCTGCCACCGGTGTGGCGCGAAGTGTCGCGGCTCAATCCCTTTTTCTACATGATCGACGGCTTTCGCTACGGTTTCTTCGGGATGTCGGATATCAATCCGCTCGTGAGCCTTGCGATCGTTGCCGGTTTCTTTGTGGTGCTGGCCGTGGTGGCGATGCGCATGCTCGCTTCCGGCTACAAACTGCGCCACTGATCAGGAGCATCTCTTATGTTGCCGACTCCCGAGCAGGTCAAGCAATACATCGCGGCTGGGCTCGCTTGCCAGCATCTCGAAGTCGAAGGCGACGGTCAGCATTTCTTTGCGACCATCGTCTCGCCGAGCTTCGAAGGCAAGCGTCTGATCCAGCGCCATCAACTCGTGTACGCGGCGCTCGGCGACCGCATGCGCGAAGAAATCCACGCGCTCAGCATGAAGACGCTGACGCCCGCCGAATGGCAGACCGCGTAATCTGGAAATTTAGTGCGAATTACTCAAGAAGGGCGCGACGCCGGTAGCGGCGCGTCGAACACAGTCACAGCAGGCCCGGCTGAAGTCCGGGTCAATCAGGAACTGACAGGCATGGATAAACTCGTCATTGAAGGTGGCTACCCGCTGTCGGGTGAAGTCGTCGTCTCAGGTGCCAAGAACGCGGCGTTGCCGATCCTGTGCGCGAGTCTGCTCAGCGCGGAGCCGGTGCATCTGGATAACGTGCCCGACTTGCAGGACGTGCGCACGATGCTGAAGCTGCTCGGTCAGATGGGCGTGCGCATCGAGAGCGGCGAGGGGCGCGTGTCTCTGGATGCGTCGAAGGTCGATAACCTCGTCGCGCCGTATGAACTCGTGAAGACTATGCGTGCGTCGATCCTGGTGCTCGGCCCGCTGGTTGCGCGCTTCGGTCACGCCAAGGTGTCGCTGCCGGGCGGCTGCGCAATCGGCGCGCGTCCGGTGGATCAGCACATCAAGGGTCTGCAGGCGATGGGCGCCGAGATCACGATCGAGCACGGCTTCATCGAAGCGCGTGCGAAGCGTCTGAAGGGCGCGCGCATCGTGACCGACATGATTACGGTGACGGGTACCGAAAACCTGCTGATGGCGGCGGTGCTGGCCGAGGGCGAGACGGTCATCGAGAACGCCGCGCGTGAGCCGGAAGTGGGCGACCTCGCGCATCTGCTGGTCGAGATGGGCGCGAAGATCGAAGGCATCGGCACCGACCGTCTGGTGATTCAGGGTGTCGACAAGCTGCATGGTGCAAAGCACACGGTGATTCCGGATCGCATTGAAGCCGGCACGTTCCTGTGCGCGGTCGCTGCTGCCGGCGGCGATGTCACATTGCGTCGCGTGCGTCCGCTAATCCTTGAAGCAGTGACCGAAAAGCTGCGTGAAGCCGGTGTCTCGATCGAAGAAGGCGACGACTGGATGCGCGTGCGGATGGACAAGCGTCCGAGCGCGGTTAGCTTCCGCACGTCCGAATACCCGGCGTTCCCGACCGATATGCAGGCGCAATTCATGGCGCTCAACACGATCGCGGACGGTACCTCGCAAGCCGTCGAGACGATCTTCGAAAACCGCTTCATGCACGTGCAGGAATTGAACCGCCTCGGCGCGAGCATCACGATCGATGGCAACACCGCGCTCGTGACCGGCGTCGAGAAGCTGTCCGGCGCGAAGGTGATGGCGACCGACCTGCGTGCTTCGGCGAGCCTCGTGATCGCCGCGCTGCGCGCCGAAGGCGAAACGCTGATCGACCGTATCTATCACCTGGATCGTGGTTACGACCGGATGGAAACCAAGCTCAACGCCATCGGCGCCAAGGTGCGCCGCGTCGCCGGGAGCCAGGCATGAGTTCGATGCCGCAAACTTCGTCTTCGCCGGCCGTGAGCGCACCGCTCACGCTGGCTTTGTCGAAAGGGCGTATCTTCGAAGAGACGCTGCCGCTGCTCGCCGCGGCCGGCATTGAAGTTGCCGAAGATCCGGAAACCTCGCGCAAGCTGATTCTGCCCACTACGGACGCGAACCTGCGCGTGATCATCGTGCGCGCCACGGACGTGCCGACCTACGTCGAATACGGCGCAGCCGACTTCGGCGTGGCAGGCAAGGACGTGCTGCTCGAGCACGGCGGCAGCGGGCTGTATCAGCCGGTCGACCTGGATATCGCGCGTTGCCGGATGTCGGTCGCAGTGGCGGCCGGTTTCGACTACGCGAACGCGGTGCGCCAGGGCGCACGCCTGCGCGTGGCGACCAAGTACGTTGAAACCGCACGCGAGCATTTTGCCGCCAAGGGCGTGCACGTCGACCTGATCAAGCTGTACGGCTCGATGGAACTGGCGCCGCTGGTCGGCCTCGCCGACGCGATCGTCGACCTGGTGAGTTCGGGCAATACCTTGCGCGCCAACAATCTTGTCGAGGTGGAAGAGATCATGCAGATTTCGTCGCGCCTCGTTGTGAACCAGGCGGCGCTGAAGCTCAAGCGCGCTGCGCTGCGGCCGATCCTCGATGCGTTCGAACGCGCGTCGAAGGCCGGCGCTGCGGCGGCCTGAATAGTTTGACCACGCGCGTGGTCAAACTTTAACGCGCGCCTTACCGAAACGGATACCCGTATGTCTATCAAGATTCGCAAACTCGATTCCAGCGCGCCCGATTTTCACAAGGCGCTGCGCGCGGTGCTCGCGTTCGAGGCGAGTGAGGACGAAGCAATCGAGCGCTCGGTCGCGCAGATTCTGAATGACGTGAAGGCGCGCGGCGACGCTGCGGTGCTCGAGTACACGAACCGCTTCGACCGTGTCGAGGCGAAGAGCGTCGATGCGCTCGAATTGCCGATGTCCGAACTCGAAGCGGCGCTCGAAGGCCTCGAGCCGAAGCGCCGTGCGGCGCTCGAAGCGGCGGCGGCGCGCGTGCGCGGTTACCACGAGAAGCAGAAGATCGAGTGCGGCAGTCATAGCTGGCAGTACACGGAAGCCGACGGCACCGTGCTCGGCCAGAAGGTGACGCCGCTGGATCGCGCGGGTATCTATGTGCCGGGCGGCAAGGCGGCGTATCCCTCGTCGGTGCTGATGAACGCGATTCCGGCCCGCGTGGCCGGCGTGCGCGAAATCGTCATGGTCGTGCCGACGCCGGACGGCGTGAAAAATCCGCTGGTGCTGGCGGCTGCCCTGCTGGGCGGCGTGGATCGCGTGTTCACGATAGGCGGCGCGCAGGCGGTGGGCGCATTGGCGTACGGCACGGAAACGGTGCCCGCAGTCGACAAGATCTGCGGCCCGGGCAACGCCTATGTCGCGTCGGCCAAGCGCCGTGTGTTCGGCACGGTCGGTATCGACATGATCGCTGGGCCGTCGGAAATTCTCGTGCTGTGCGACGGCACGACGGACCCGCGTTGGATCGCGATGGATCTGTTCTCCCAAGCCGAGCACGACGAGCTCGCGCAATCCATCCTGCTGTGCCCGGACGATGCATTCATCGCCCGCGTGCGCGACGCGATCAACGAACTGTTGCCCACCATGCCGCGCCAGGACGTGATCCGCGCGTCGCTCGAAGGCCGCGGTGCGTTGATCAAGGTGCGCGATATGGCCGAAGCCTGCGCGATCGCCAACGAGATCGCACCGGAACACCTCGAAATTTCCGCGCTGGAGCCGCATCAATGGGGCCAGCTGATCCGCCATGCCGGTGCGATTTTCCTCGGCCGCTACACTAGCGAAAGCCTTGGCGACTACTGCGCGGGGCCGAATCACGTGCTGCCTACGTCGCGTACCGCGCGGTTCTCGTCGCCGTTGGGCGTCTATGATTTCTTCAAGCGTTCGAGCGTGATCGAGGTCAGTGCGGAAGGTGCGCAGACGCTCGGCGAGATCGCCGCTGAACTCGCCTACGGCGAAGGCCTGCAGGCGCATGCCCGCAGCGCCGAATACCGGATGCGGCAAAGCGGCGAGCGTGGCTGACCGGTCAGGCGCGAGGCGAGCATCGAACCGATGCTCGCGAACTTGACCGACGGATTTCGCGCGGTTTCCCGTTAAATAACGACAATACAGACCAACCCGAGGCAATCCGCAAGCCGCCGATACCCGGCCGGCGTCTCCCGTGCGGCCCGGTCCACTGACTTATGACGACACCTCAAGACATCATCCGCCGCGACGTACTCGCGATGACGAGCTATCCGGTTCCGGACGCCACGGGCTATATCAAGCTCGATGCGATGGAAAATCCGTTTCCGCTGCCACCGGTGCTTGCCGCCCATCTGGGCGAGCATCTGGCCGGTGTTGCGCTGAACCGCTACCCGGCGCCGCGCCCGGAAGCGCTGATCGAAAAGATCAAGCGCGTGATGAGCGTGCCCGCCGGTTGCGACGTGCTGCTCGGCAACGGCTCGGATGAAATCATCAGCATGGTGTCGGTGGCGTGCGCGAAGCCGGGCGCCAAGGTGCTCGCGCCGATGCCGGGTTTCGTGATGTATCAGATGTCGGCGAAGCTGGCGAATCTGGAATTCATCGGCGTGCCGCTGAAGCCCGATTTCACGCTCGACACCGAAGCGATGCTGGCGGCGATCGCCGAGCATGAACCGGCGATCATCTATCTGGCCTATCCGAACAACCCGACCGGCACGCTGTACGACGACGCTGACATGGAGCGCATCATCGCCGCGGCGAACAAAAGCCTTGTGGTGATCGACGAGGCGTACCAGCCGTTTGCGCAGCGAAGCTGGCTGCCGCGCGCCGATGCGTTCGATAACGTCGTGGTGATGCGTACCGTGTCGAAGCTCGGTCTGGCCGGCATCCGCCTGGGGTATCTGGTCGGCAAGCCCGCCTGGCTCACCGAATTCGACAAGGTGCGCCCGCCCTACAACACCAACGTGCTGACGCAAGCCGCCGCCGATTTCCTGCTCGACCACGTCGATGTGCTCGACACCCAGGCCGCGCAGTTGCGCGAAGAACGCACGAAACTTGCGCAAGCCGTGGCCCAATTGCCGGGCGCCGAAGTGTTCCCGAGCGCCGGCAACTTCCTGCTGGTGCGAGTGCCTGACGCATCCGTTATGTTCGAAACGCTGCTGGCAGCACGGGTTCTGATCAAAAACGTGAGTAAAATGCATCCATTGCTGGTCAATTGTGTGCGTTTGACCGTCGGTTCGCCCGAAGAAAACGCCCAATTGATCGCCGGACTGAAACTCGTGCTGCACTGAGAGGCGTGCCAAATGGCCGCGTGAGCGCTTTTCCCTACTGCGAAAGGCGCGCGCGGCCCGCCGTTTTCCCATCCCACACTACTATCGCTTTCTAGCTAGATTCGAGGAATTACCATGCGCCTTGCGGAAGTCGTTCGCAATACCAGCGAAACGCAGATCCGTGTGAAGATCAATCTGGACGGCACCGGTCAGCAGAAGCTGGCTACCGGTGTGCCGTTTCTTGATCACATGCTCGACCAGATCGCACGGCATGGATTGTTCGATCTCGACATCGAAGCGCATGGCGACCTGCATATCGACGACCACCACACGGTCGAAGACGTCGGCATCACGCTCGGCCAGGCCGTCGCGAAGGCAATCGGCGATCGCAAGGGCATTCGCCGCTACGGTCATTCTTACGTGCCGCTCGACGAAGCGCTGTCGCGCGTCGTGATCGACTTTTCCGGGCGTCCGGGCCTCGAATTCCATGTGCCGTTCACGCGCGCACGCATTGGCACATTCGACGTCGATCTCTCCATTGAATTTTTCCGCGGCTTCGTGAACCACGCCGGCGTTACGCTGCATATCGACAACCTGCGCGGCCTGAACGCCCATCATCAGATGGAAACGGTGTTCAAGGCGTTCGGGCGCGCATTGCGCATGGCCGTCGAACTGGACGAACGCGCGGCGGGACAGATTCCGTCGACCAAGGGCAGCCTTTAAGCGCTCATTTACCAGCTCATTTACCAGAATTAGAACCAGGACCGGTTGCGCTCGCGCGCCCGGTGTGCGATGGATATTCTGAAGTCGTTTATTTCGCTGCTGGCGCTGATCAATCCGGTCGGCGCCATCCCGTTCTTCATGAGCCTCACGGCGCATCAGGGCGACGCCGAGCGGCGCAGAACCATCCGCATCGCGGCGATTTCGGTGTTCTGTGTGATTGCGGTGACTACGCTGCTCGGACAGCAGATCATCAGCTTCTTCGGCATTTCGGTCGGGTCGCTCGAAGTGGGCGGCGGGATCATCATGCTGCTGATGGCGATCAACATGCTGAACGCGCAGATCGGCAACAGCCGTTCGACGCCGGAAGAGCGCCACGAAGCCGAGCAGAAGGACAACATCGCGGTCGTGCCGCTGGCAATCCCGCTGTTGACCGGCCCGGGCGCGATCAGCACCACGATCATCTACGCGGCCGGCTCGACACACTGGTACGACCGGCTGAGTCTGATCGCGATCGGTGCGGTGCTGGCGGCGATCTGCTTTTTTTCGCTGCGGCTCGCCGAACCGATTGCCCGCTGGGTAGGTCGCACGGGTATCAACATCGGCACGCGGCTCATGGGTTTGATGTTATCGGCGCTGGCGGTGGAATTCATCGTCGATGGATTGAAGGCATTGCTGCCTAACTTGAAATGAAAACTTCGATAGCGATTGTGGATTACGGAATGGGCAACCTGCGCTCGGTCGCCCAGGCACTGCGCAAAGCCGCGCCGGAGGCGGACGTGGCGATCGTCGATCGGCCCGAAGCGATCCGCTCGGCCGACCGCGTGGTGCTGCCCGGTCAGGGCGCCATGCCCGACTGCATGCGCAGTCTGGCCGAATCCGGCCTGCAGGAAGCGGTTATTGAAGCCTCGCGCACCAAGCCGCTGATGGGCGTGTGCGTCGGCGAGCAGATGCTGTTCGACTGGAGCGCCGAGGGCGATACGCCAGGCCTGGGCCTGTTGCCCGGCAAGGTCCTGCGCTTCGACCTGGAAGGCCAGGTGCAGGACGACGGCTCGCGCTTCAAGGTGCCGCAAATGGGCTGGAACCGCGTGCGCCAGGCGCAGCCGCATCCCTTGTGGGACGGCGTCGCGGACAACGCGTTCTTCTACTTCGTGCATAGCTATTACGTCGTGCCGGACAACGCCGCCCACACGTCGGGCGAAACGGTGTACGGTGTGCCCTTTACCTCGGCGGTGGCGCGGGATAACATCTTCGCGACCCAATTCCACCCGGAAAAGAGCGCCGAAGCGGGGCTGCGCGTGTATCGCAACTTCGTGCACTGGAACCCGTGAGCGCCTTTCTTCATCCCGTTGCCGTGTGTCGTTCCGCCACAAGCGGGGCGTCGGCCGTGCGCTACAACCGCAGCAAGACGATTTCGCTCCATGCGCTCCAATATGGCGCTCCGCAAGGGCGTCGAAAGAGTTGTACTAAACTAGCGAAACGGCGTCGTAGCGGGCTGGTTTGTCAGCCCCTGCCGCCGACCTTCAACCACCTCCCAGACAACACCCGATTGCTATGCTGCTGATTCCCGCCATCGACCTGAAAGATGGTCACTGTGTACGCCTCAAACAGGGCGATATGGACCAGGCGACGATATTTTCCGAGGAACCGGCGGCGATGGCCCGGCATTGGGTCGACCGCGGCGCCCGCCGTCTGCACCTCGTCGACCTGAATGGCGCGTTCGCCGGCAAGCCGAAAAATGAAGACGCGATTCGCGCGATCATCGAGGAAGTAGGGGGCGAGATCCCCGTCCAGCTGGGCGGCGGCATCCGTGACCTGAACACGATCGAGCGCTATCTGGACGACGGTTTGTCGTACGTCATCATCGGCACGGCTGCGGTGAAGAATCCGGGCTTCCTGCAGGATGCGTGCACGGCTTTCGGCGGCCATATCATCGTCGGGCTGGATGCGAAAGACGGCAAGGTCGCCACCGACGGCTGGAGCAAGCTGACCGGCCATGAAGTGGCCGATCTGGCGCGCAAGTTCGAAGATTACGGCTGCGAGTCGATCATCTACACGGACATCGGCCGCGACGGCATGCTGCAAGGCATCAACATCGAAGCGACGGTGCGTCTCGCACGCGCGGTGAAGATTCCGGTGATCGCGAGCGGCGGTTTGTCGAACCTCACGGACATCGAGTCGCTGTGCGAAGTCGAGGACGAGGGCATCGAAGGCGTGATCTGCGGCCGGGCGATCTACTCGGGCGATCTGGACTTCGCGGCTGCGCAAACCCTCGCGGACCGGCTGCGCGAATCGGACGACGCTTAAGGTTCAACGCTTGAAGCGTCGCGGTCGACCCCGAATCGACGCAGTAGTGGACCTAAAAGCGGACGCAACGGCGCGTCCCGAAAGCGCGTCACGCCGCAGGTGTTTCTATTCGACACCCTTGCGGCCTGACGCGGCGAGCCGCGCCGGCACTGTGCCGCTCGTGAAGATTCAGGCGAGCGGCCTCATCAGCGGTATTGGCAGAATTGCAAGATCATGGCTCTAGCTAAACGCATCATCCCCTGTCTCGACGTCACGGCTGGACGCGTGGTCAAGGGCGTCAACTTCGTCGAACTGCGCGACGCGGGCGATCCCGTAGAAATCGCGCGCCGCTACGACGATCAGGGCGCCGACGAACTCACCTTCCTCGATATCACCGCCACCTCCGACCAGCGCGACCTGATTCTGCCGATCATCGAAGCGGTCGCCTCCCAGGTGTTCATTCCGTTGACGGTCGGCGGCGGCGTGCGCGCTGTCGAAGACGTGCGGCGTCTGTTGAATGCGGGCGCCGACAAGATCAGCATGAACTCGTCGGCGGTCGCGAATCCGCAACTCGTGCGCGACGCGACGGACAAATACGGCTCGCAATGCATCGTCGTCGCAATCGACGCAAAGCGCGTCTCCGCGGACGGCGAACCGCCGCGCTGGGAAGTCTTCACGCACGGCGGGCGCAAGGCCACCGGCCTCGAAGCCGTCGAATGGGCGCGCAAGATGGCCGAACTGGGCGCGGGCGAAATCCTGCTGACCAGCATGGACCGCGACGGCACCAAGAGCGGCTTCGATCTCGCGCTCACACGGGCGGTGTCCGACGCGGTGTCGATTCCGGTGATCGCTTCGGGCGGCGTCGGCTCGCTGCAGCATCTGGCCGACGGCATCAAGAGCGGCCACGCGGACGCAGTGCTGGCCGCCAGCATCTTCCACTACGGCGAACACACCGTGGGCGAGGCCAAGCGCTTTATGGCCGATCAAGGCATTTCGGTGAGGTTGTGACGTGGCGAATCCCTCTGCAGTAGATTGGCTCGACAAGGTCAGGTGGGACGCGAACGGCCTCGTGCCTGTGATCGCGCAGGAAGCGTCGACTAATGACGTGCTGATGTTCGCGTGGATGAACCGCGAAGCGCTGGCGAAAACCGTCGAAACCGGCCGCGCGGTGTACTTCTCGCGCTCGCGCCAGCGCCTGTGGTTCAAAGGCGAAGAGTCCGGCCACGTGCAGCATGTACATGAAGTGCGGCTCGATTGCGACGAAGACGTCGTGCTACTGAAGGTCGAGCAGGTGTCGGGTATCGCGTGCCACACCGGTCGCCACTCGTGCTTTTTCCAGAAATTCGAAGGCACGGTTGAAGATGGCGGCTGGGTCGCCGTCGATCCCGTGTTGAAAGACCCCGAACACATCTACAAATGACGCAATCCACGGAACCCTCCTCGTCCACCAACGACACGCTGCTGCGCCTCGCGGCCATCATCGACAGCCGCAAGGGCGGCGATCCGGACGTCTCGTACGTGTCGCGCCTGTTCCATAAGGGCGATGACGCAGTGCTCAAGAAGATCGGCGAAGAGGCCACCGAAGTCGTGCTGGCCGCCAAAGACGTGCGCCAAGGCGGCGCGCCGAAAGCGCTGGTCGGCGAAGTAGCGGACCTCTGGTTTCACTGCCTCGTGATGCTGTCGCATTTCGACCTGAGCCCGGCTGACGTGCTTGCCGAACTCGAGCGCCGTGAAGGCCTGTCGGGCATCGAGGAAAAGGCGCTGCGCAAGAGCCGCGAGCGCGAAGAGAACGGCGACTGATTGTTGCCGCGTTGTCGCCACGTCTTGAAGTGGCGAACGTCGGCACCCACATTGCACTGCACGCATAGGATCGCATCCTCGGGAGGACGCAAGCATGGAACAGTCGCAAGGAAATTATCCGCCGCCGGTCTATCGCAACGCGATCGAGCCTGAGCGCGAACGCAGTCTGCGCACGCTCACGCATGTGTTGTACGCGCTGTATGCGGTGCACTGGCTGACGGGTGGTCTGACGATTCTGATCGCGATCATCATCAATTACGTGAAGCGGCCCGATGTGGTGGGCACGCCCTACGAGGCGCATTTCGAGTGGCAGATCCGCACGTTCTGGATGGCCTTGCTGGGTTATGCAATCGGTGGCGTGTTGCTGTTCGTGTTGATCGGCATTCCGGTTCTGTGGGCCGTCAGCATCTGGATGTTGTACCGTATTATCAAGGGCTGGCTGTATCTGTACGATAACAAGCCGTTCGCGAATCCGCGTGGCTGGTTTTGAGTTGAGTCCGGTTGTGGCCGGGCGAGACATGAAC
This sequence comes from Paraburkholderia elongata, assembly GCF_013177735.1. GTDB lineage: Bacteria > Pseudomonadota > Gammaproteobacteria > Burkholderiales > Burkholderiaceae > Paraburkholderia > Paraburkholderia elongata. Next base: position 57,299 of record NZ_WOEZ01000102.1, read on the forward strand.
CGTGCGGCACCACGCTTCGCGCTCTAGCCATACTGTGTCAGGAATACGATGAGTCACGACCCGAACTGCCTGTTCTGCAAGATCGCCGCCGGCGAGATTCCGTCTACCAAAGTCCACGAAGACGAAGAGTTTGTTGCCTTCCGCGACATCCGTCCGGCAGCTGAAACGCATGTGCTGGTGATTCCCCGCAAACACGTCGCCACACTGTCGAATTGCACCGAAAGCGAGGCACCGCTGCTTGGTAGAATGCTTGTTCTGGTGGCGCGTTTGGCTGAGCAGCTGGGCGTGGCGTACACCGGTGGCGAAAGCGGTTTTCGCACGGTAATCAATACGGGTCCGGGCGGCGGGCAAGAGGTGTATCACCTGCACGCGCACATTCTTGCAGGGCCGCGTCCGTGGCAGCGAATGGGCTGATAGAAGGGCAGACACCACAGGCTCATAAATAACCGCGGGCTGCGAGGCGCGCGGCGAGTTTTGGTCGCCGACAATAGCAGGGCCGTAGTTTTTGCTGCACTGTAACGACGCCGACGCGATCGTCAGGTCAGAATGGCACACCGTGTCGCGGGTTGAATCGGAACAGCTCGCGGCAACGTATAGATGGAGCGTACGCGCTTCGATTCACGCCGCAAGGCGCACGAGTTTTTCCGCATCACGGTGCGGTGTCGGGGTTAAGGAGAGTAGTCATGGGTTCGTTGAGCATTTGGCATTGGCTGATCGTGTTGCTGATCGTGGCGCTCGTGTTCGGCACGAAGAAGCTGCGCAATATCGGCACCGATCTGGGTGGCGCGGTGAAGGGCTTCAAGGAAGGCATGAAGGAAGCCGAAACGCCGGCTGACGCGCAACAGCAGCGCGAACTGCCGCGTAACGGCACGGTAGATGTGGATGCAAAGGAAAAGACGCCGCGTTCCGGCGATTACCGCTAAGCCGCGGCCCAACCGCGTTACTGACGGACACTCCACTTCATGCTGGACCTCGGTCTAACCAAGATGGCGCTGATCGGCGTCGTCGCGCTGGTCGTACTCGGGCCTGAGCGCCTGCCTCGCGTCGCCCGCACGGCCGGCGCGCTGTTCGGCCGCGCGCAACGGTATATCAACGACGTGAAGGCCGAAGTTACCCGCGAAATCGAACTCGACGAATTGCGTCGCATGAAAACCGAGTTCGAAGCGGCGGCGAGCAACGTCGAAACCAGCGTTCAGGACAATCTGCGCAAGCATGAAACCGAACTGAACGACGCGTGGAATAGCGGCACGTCGGTGTCGCCGAGCATTGCCGGCGGCGCGCTCGAAGATGTCAGCAATTCGCCGTGGCAGACCACCACGCCGCCGGCAGGCCCCAAACGCAAGAACTGGCGCGTCAAGCAGACCGCCATGCCCACCTGGTACAAGCGCGCCACCACGCGCCGCACGCGCGTGCAGTCGGGCGCGGCGCGCGTGGCGCGGCATACGCCGGCCACCATGCGTCGTCCGACGCGGTTTTTCTGATGATCAGAACGACAATCTCTAACCGAGGGCCGGCGTGAGCGACCCCCAGCAAACCCAGGACGAAGGCACTGAAGAGACCTTCATTTCCCACCTCGTTGAATTGCGCGACCGTATCATCCGCGCCGGCCTTGCCGTCATCGTGGTGTTTGTCGGGCTCGTGTATTGGGCGCCGGACATCTTCCGGCTGCTGGCGCGGCCTTTGATGCAGAATCTGCCGAAGGACGGCAAGATGATCGTCACCGACGTCACTGGCTCGTTCTTTGTGCCAATGAAGGTGACCATGCTGGTCGCCTTCGTGATCGCGCTGCCGATCGTGCTGTACCAGATCTGGGCGTTCGTCGCGCCGGGTCTGTATCAGCATGAGAAGAAGCTGGTCGGGCCGCTGGTGGGCAGCAGCTACACGCTGTTCCTGTGCGGCATGGCGTTCGCGTACTTCGTGGTGTTTCCGACCATCTTCCGCGTGATGGCGCACTACAACGCGCCGCTCGGTGCGGAGATGACCACCGATATCAACAATTACCTGAGCTTCGTGCTCACCATGTTCATCGCGTTCGGCGTGACGTTCGAAGTGCCGATTGTCGTGGTGCTGCTGGTCCGCATGAACGTGCTGACCATCAAGAAGCTCAAGGAAATCCGTCCGTATGTGATCGTGGGCGCGTTCGTGATTTCGGCGGTGGTGACGCCGCCGGACGTGTTCTCGCAGCTGATTCTGGCGATTCCGCTGATCGTGCTGTACGAGGCGGGCATCATCGCGGCGCGGTTGATTGTCGGCAAGCAGCCGGTGGTTGCCGAAGACGCAAGTCCGCCGAATTGACGGCGTTATGCATCTCCCGCGTTAGTCACGCTAGTAGCAGGCAGGGCCAGGCAAACAAAAAGGGCAGTCCGTAATGGACTGCCCTTTTTGCTGCAGCGTTGCTGTTTGGCTTGAAGTGTTGCCGGCTTTGGCCAACGGCACCGCCGCGCTGGGCTTAGGTCGCGGTGCCCCCGCTGTGCTGCTTGCCACTGTGCTGTGTCTCAGCTGCCGTCGCGATGCCACCGGCTGCTGCGCTCGTCTTCTCAACCGCCCTCGTCGTCCTGCTGATCACCGCCGCCGTTGTCTTCCGCCGGTTGCTTCGGCGGAGGCGGGCGCTTGCCGATGGTCACGTCCAGATCCATCTCGTGGGTCTTGCGCACCAGGTGAACCTTCGCAGCCGTGCCTGGCTTGATCTGCGCGATGACATTCAGCAGGCGTGTGGTGTCGGTGATCTCCTGGCCATTCACGCTCACCAGAATGTCGCCCGGCTTGATGCCCGCTCGGTCGGCAGGTCCGTTCTTCAGGACGCCCGCGACAATCGCGCCCGACTTCTGCTCGAGCCCAAACGATTCGGCGATTTCCGGCGTCACGTCCTGCGGCTCCACGCCGATCCAGCCGCGCGTGACCGAGCCCGTCGTGATGATGCTCTCCAGCACGCTGCGCGCGGTCGAGACGGGAATCGCAAAGCCGATGCCGAGCGAGCCGCCCGAGCGCGAATAGATGGCGGTATTGATGCCGAGCAGATTGCCGTTCACGTCGACGAGAGCGCCGCCGGAATTGCCCGGGTTGATGGCCGCGTCGGTCTGAATGAAGTTTTCGAACGTATTGATGCCGAGGTGATTGCGCCCGAGCGCGCTGACAATGCCCATGGTCACCGTCTGGCCGACGCCGAATGGGTTGCCGATCGCCAGCACCACGTCGCCCACGCGCGTCTGGTCCATGCGGCCGAGCGTGATGGTAGGCAGATTGGTCATGTTGACCTTCAGCACGGCCAGATCGGTCTCAGGATCGACGCCGATCACCTTCGCATTGGTGGTGCGACCATCGGCCAGGGCGATTTCGATCTGATCGGCGCCGTCCACGACGTGCTGGTTCGTTAGAATGTAACCTTCCGAACTCACTATCACCCCCGAGCCGAGATTCGACGCGGGTTGCTCTTGCTGCTTGCCTTTGTTCTTGTCGCCGAAGAAATAGCGGAACAACGGATCTTTCGCACGCGGATCGGGCGGGAGTGAGCCATCCTTGCTGGAGAACACGTTGACCACCGCGGGCATGGCTTTTTGCGCGGCGTCTGCATAGGACGCCTGTGCAGGGCCAGTGCCGATGCCTGGCGCCACTTCCCGAAGGGCGACGATCGGTTCGGCGAGTTGCTTGCCGAATTGCCCTTGACGCTGGAGCCACTGCGGTTTGAGGGTCGCAATGATGAACATCAGCGCCAACAGCACAGTCACCGCTTGGGCAAAGAACAGCCAAAAGCGTCTAAGCATCTGAAGACTAGAGGTTTATATGGATCGGATCGAACTTGAATTGTACTTGAACAATCTCCTTGAAACCGCGCGCTTCAAGGACTATTGCCCCAATGGATTGCAGGTGGAGGGGCGCCGCAAAATCAATAAGCTCGCGACCGGCGTGACGGCTTCAGTGGCCTTCCTCGAGGCCGCGCTCGACTGGGGCGCGGACGCGGTGCTGGTCCATCACGGCTACTTCTGGCGCAACGAGGCGCCGCAAATCACGGGGCGCAAACACGCGCGGCTGAAGCTGCTGATCGCCAACGACCTGAACCTGTTCGCCTACCACCTGCCGCTCGACGACCATCCCGAGTTCGGCAACAACGCGCAGATCGGCGCGAAGATGGGCTGGATCAGCGACGCGCGCTTCGGCGAGAACGATCTCGGCTGGCTCGCCACGTTCCCGATGCCGATCACGCTCGCGCACTTCACCGCGCAAGTCGAGCACACACTCGGCCGCACGCCGCTCGTGTTCGGCGACCCGGATCGCGAACTGCGCCGCGTGGGCTGGTGCACGGGCGCCGCGCAAGGCATGTTCGACGCCGCGATCAATGCCGGCGCCGACGTCTACCTGACCGGCGAAGTGTCGGAGTCGGTGATGCACACCTCGGCGGAAAGCGGTGTGGCGTTCCTCGCGGCCGGCCATCACGCGACCGAGCGCTTCGGCGTGCAGGCGGTGGGTAAGCATCTGTCGGAGCAGTTCGATATCGAACATCTGTTTATCGATATCCCTAATCCCGTCTGAATTGAAAATCGGCATTAGATAAGAAAAAGGCACGAATAACGCAGAGGGCACTTAAAAGGAGGTGCGAAAAAGTTTGCGATCCGTACGGAGAAACCCTGACTTATCAAGGGCTTCGCACGGATTTTGGCAATGGGGCCTTGTAAATGCCGACTCCATTCGCGCAAACTAGCGGCGGTAGAAGCGACGTGAAGGAAAAATCCAACTCAGAAGTGGGGCGTGTAATGCGAGACAAGGAAGATGAACGCGTCGACGGCGGCCGCCGTATCTGGCTGATAGCGACGACCGTAGCAGGTGGCATAGGAGGCGTTGCCACTGTCGTACCCTTTGTTAGTTCGTTTGCACCATCTGAAAAGGCCAAGGCAGCAGGTGCCCCGGTCGAAGTCGATATTAGTGACCTCAAGCCTGGCGACATGAAGACCGTTGCCTGGCGCGGTAAGCCGGTGTGGATCATCAACCGCACCGACAAGATGCTCGCAGATGTCCAGAAAGCTGATAACGAAGTAGCGGATCCCCACACCACGAATCCTTTTTCGATGGCGTTGCCGGAGTACTGCAACAACGAATTCCGTTCACGCACCGACCACAAGAATCTTTTCGTCGCCGTCGCCGTATGCACCCATCTGGGCTGTACGCCGACGCCGCGCTTCCAGGAGGGCGCGCAGCCCAATCTTCCCGACGACTGGCCAGGCGGCTTCCTGTGCCCTTGCCACGGCTCGACCTATGACATGGCCGGCCGCGTCTTCAAGAACAAACCTGCGCCGCAGAATCTGGACGTCCCGCCTTACATGTTCACGTCGGCGAATTCCCTCGTGATTGGCAAGGACGAGAAAGGAGAAGCGTAAATGGCGATCGAACACGAAGTGGAGACGACCGGGCTGGCGGGCTGGATCGACCGGCGCTTTCCGATGACGGCGACGTGGAAGAAGCATGTCTCCGAGTACTACGCACCGAAGAATTTCAACTTCTGGTACTTCTTCGGCTCGTTGGCGCTGCTGGTGCTGGTGAATCAGATCGTCACCGGCATCTTCCTCACGATGAACTACAAGCCGGACGCGACGCTCGCGTTCTCGTCGGTCGAGTACATCATGCGCGAGGTGCCGTGGGGCTGGCTGATCCGCTATATGCACTCCACGGGCGCGTCGATGTTCTTCGTCGTCGTGTATCTGCATATGTTCCGCGGGCTGCTGTACGGCTCGTATCGCAAGCCACGCGAGCTGGTGTGGGTGTTCGGCTGCGCGATTTTCCTGAGCCTGATGGCCGAAGCGTTTTTCGGCTATCTGCTGCCGTGGGGCCAGATGTCGTTCTGGGGCGCGCAGGTGATCGTGAACCTGTTCTCGGCGATTCCGTTCATCGGGCCGGATCTGTCGTTGTGGATCCGTGGCGACTACGTCGTGTCCGACGTCACGCTGAACCGCTTTTTCGCGTTCCACGTGATCGCGATTCCGCTGGTTCTGATCTTGCTGGTCGTCGTGCATCTGGTGGCGCTGCATGAAGTCGGCTCGAACAATCCGGACGGCATCGAGATCAAGGCGAAGAAGGGCCCGGACGGCATTCCGCTCGACGGCATTCCGTTCCATCCGTACTACTCCGTGCACGACTTCATGGGCGTCTCGGTGTTTCTGATCATTTTCGCCGCGATCATCTTTTTCGCGCCGGAAATGGGTGGGTACTTCCTTGAAGCAAACAACTTCATTCCCGCCAATCCGTTGCAAACACCGCCGGAAATTGCGCCTGTGTGGTACTTCACGGCTTTCTATGCGATGTTGCGCGCCACCACCGATCCATTCAAGATCGTGCTGATGATCATCATCGCGCTGCTCGGCCTGTTCGCTCTGGTGCGCGCGCGCGGCAAGTGGAAGCTTGGCCTGCCGGTGCTCGCGGTGCTGGTGATTGTGGCCATGGCGTTCACCGAATCGAAGTTCTGGGGTGTGGTGGTGATGGGCGGCGCGGTGATCTCGCTGTTCTTCCTGCCGTGGCTCGACCGCTCGCCGGTGAAGTCGATCCGTTACCGGCCGTTTTTTCACAAGGTGTTCTACGGAATCTTCGTGCTCGCTTTCCTGACGTTAGGCTTCCTCGGCACCAAACCGCCGTCGCCTGCCTCGACGTTGATCGCCCAGGTGTGTGCGCTGATCTACTTCGCGTTTTTCCTCGGTATGCCCGTCTGGACGCGGCTTGGCACGTTCAAGCAGCCACCCGAGCGGGTGCGGTTCAAGCCCCACTAATCGCGAGCCAGGAGAACACGAAGATGAAAAAACTGCTTTCGACGTGCGCGCTGATCGGCGCGACACTGCTCGCGGTGCTGGCCGGACCGGCGCACGCGGACGAGAATTTCCCTCTCGACCGCGCGCCCGATAACGCGGAGAATTTTGCTTCGTTGCAGCACGGCGCACAATTGTTTGTAAACTACTGCCTGAATTGCCACAGCGCGAACCTGATGCGCTACAGCCGGCTGACCGACCTCGGCATCAAGCCGACCGAAATCCAGTCGAACCTGCTGTTCACCACGGATAAAGTCGGCAACACCATGACCGTGGCGATGCGCCCGGACGACGCGAAAGCGTGGTTCGGCGCGAGTCCGCCGGATTTGTCGGTGGAAGCGCGAGCGCGCGGCAAGGACTGGCTGTACACGTATCTGCGCAGCTTCTATCGCGACAATACGCGGCCGACCGGCTGGAACAATCTGGTGTATGAGAACGTGAGCATGCCTCACGTGCTGTGGGAGCTTCAGGGGCAACGTACCGCGAAGTTCGGTGACGAAACCGACGAAAAAACAGGCGAAACGGTGCACAAATTTGTCGGCTACCAACAGGTCACGCCGGGGACGATGTCGCCGGTAGATTATGATTCTGCTGTGGCCGACCTCGTGTCGTACCTGTCATGGATGTCCGAACCGACGCAGAAAACCCGCAAACAGCTTGGCGTGTGGGTACTGCTGTTCCTCGGCATTCTGAGCTTTTTCGCCTGGCGACTGAACGCCGCGTACTGGAAACATATCAAATAATCACGCCGTCACCCGGCGTGGGGCCGGCGCCAGGAAAAACCTGTTGAACGGTTTTTCCGCGCGCTGGCCTTTCAGCTTTTTGAGGAAACGTAAATATGATGGTTCTGTATTCCGGCACAACTTGCCCGTTCTCCCAGCGCTGCCGGCTGGTGTTGTTCGAAAAGGGCATGGACTTCGAGATCCGCGACGTCGACCTGTTTAACAAGCCGGAAGACATCGCTGTGATGAATCCGTACGGTCAGGTGCCGATTCTCGTTGAACGGGACCTGATTCTGTACGAATCGAACATCATCAACGAGTACATCGACGAGCGCTTCCCGCACCCGCAACTGATGCCGGCCGATCCGGTTCAGCGCGCCCGCGCCCGCCTGTTCCTGCTCAACTTCGAGAAGGAACTGTTCGTCCACGTCGGCACCCTCGAAAACGAAAAGGGCAAGGCCGCTGAGAAGAATCACGAAAAGGCGCGTCTCGCGATCCGCGATCGCCTGACGCAGCTCGCACCGATCTTCCTGAAGAACAAGTACATGCTCGGCGAAGAGTTCTCGATGCTGGACGTCGCGATCGCGCCGTTGCTGTGGCGTCTGGATCACTACGGCATCGAGCTGTCGAAGAATGCTGCACCGCTGATGAAGTACGCCGAGCGCATTTTCAGCCGCCCGGCTTATATTGAAGCGCTGACGCCTTCGGAAAAGGTGATGCGTCGTTGAGTTTGGCTTTGGGGTGAGGGCGCCGCGTCTCGATTGTTTTCCGTGTGCGCCCCAACCCGGTAAGAGGACTGTTGATGCAAGAGACTTCCACCAAGCCTTATCTGCTGCGCGCGCTGTACGAGTGGTGCACGGATAACGGCTACACGCCGCATATTGCGGTCCGGGTCGACAACCAGACGCGCGTGCCGCGGCAGTTCGTGCGCGATAACGAGATCGTGTTGAACATCAGCTTCGAGGCGACCAGCCAGTTGCAGATGGGCAACGAATGGATCGAGTTCAGCGCGCGTTTCTCCGGCAAGTCGCACAAAATCGAAGTGCCGATCGCGAATATTCTCGCGATCTACGCGCGCGAAAATGGGCAGGGCATGGCGTTCCCGGTCGAATCGGCGGGCGGCGAAGCGCAGGATTCGGGCGCCGATGCGGAACCGGCAGACGAAACGGCAGCGCCGGCTACGCCTGTCAGCGTGGCGCCGCGTGCGGTCGAAACGTCGTCTTCCGCTGCTGATGCCGCTTCTGCCAAAGCGGAAAGCGCGACGGATGGCCCCCAGCCTGACGATGATGGATCGAAAGGTGGCGGAAGGGCTCGCCTCAAGATCGTGAAATGAAGTAGAATCTTGGCCTCATGCCGGCTTAGCTCATCAGGTAGAGCGCTTGACTTGTAATCATGAGGTGGCGGGTTCGAGTCCTGCAGCCGGCACCAGTAGTACGAAAACGGGTTTCTGAATCATTTCAGAAACCCGTTTTTTTATTTGGGGCGGAAAATTTGGGGTGGGAAGCAGGCGAGTCGATTCAGGGTGTTGGGTGAGACGAAAAAAGCCTCCTTTTTGCCATATCTCATTCACCTTGTCGATTGTGGACATTTTAGTCCACGCGATCTCATTATTTGCCGGTAGACCGCAGCAGAAGGCGGTGGCATTGGGCTGTTCCGGGTGGCCGCCAACAGATACCGTCCCGCGAACCCGACCGACAGAGGTACTATTCGGGCGTCAGTCGGCATCGAAAGAAATCACTCCGGCGGGCAACGCCCCCCGAGACGCGATGTTTCACCGCGTCACTCCCGCAACACAGACCCCACCTTCACCATGACCAGCCCCACAACCATCACCTGGCCCGAAGCCGACGGCCCCCGCACTGCGCGTTGGCGCTCCGAAGCCGCGGTGCCGCCGCCCAAGCGCGTCGTCGCCGCGGACGACCGCACGACCGCCGACTCGGCCTATCGCCTCGCATGCGAAGGTACAGCTCTGTTGTGGAACGGCGATTTTCAGAACGCCCGCCAACTGCTGCAGGCGGTCACGCGCCGGCTGGAGCGCAAGCCGCGCAAGCAGGGCGAAACTCCGATCGACGCGTTCAACCTGCATCGTCAGGCACAGTCGCAACGTGCCCGCACGCTCGGCATGATTTTGATCCCGCTCGACGCCGCTTACGGCATCCCGCTTCGCCGCGCGCCTGAAGTGCAGCAGGCCTGCATTGAAACCTACGGGCCGTCTGCCGACGAACCCTCGGTCGTGTCGCTGCGCGAATTGCTCGGGCTGATCGGTGCGCACGAGTGGCGCAAGAAGGGCGTGGAAATTCCCGCGCTGGGTGAGCGCATCCATCCGCACTACGGCGTGTTTTCGCCGGTGCGCGGTGAGTATGTGGATCTGGTTGCGCGTACACCGCTGCCGTCGTTGAACAAGGCGTTCGATATCGGCACCGGCACTGGCGTGCTCGCCGCGCTGCTCGCCAAACGCGGCGTGAAGAAAATCGTCGCGACCGACCAGGACCCGCGAGCGCTTGCCTGTGCACGAGAAAACCTCACGCGTCTTGGCTACGATCAGCAGGTCGAGGTCGTGCAGGCCGACCTGTTTCCGGAGGGCCGTGCGCCGCTGGTGATCTGCAATCCGCCGTGGGTGCCGGCGCGACCCGCATCGCCGATTGAATACGCAATCTATGATTCGGAAAGCCGCATGTTGCTCGGTTTCCTGAACGGCCTGGCGGAGCATTTGTCGCCGGGCGGGGAAGGCTGGCTGATCATGTCGGATTTCGCCGAGCATCTCGGTTTGCGTACACGCGAGTGGCTGCTTGCTGCCATTGAAAAGGCGGGGCTGACTGTGGTCGGCCGCGAGGATATTCGTCCGCGGCACCCGAAGTCGACCGATGAAACCGACGCGCTGCACACGGCGCGCGTGGCTGAAGTGACGTCGCTCTGGCGTCTGAAGGCGCGCTAAATGATGACGCGCGATGAGGCGCATTTAGGCGCAACAACGCGCCACTAGAGAGCGGCGTGTCAGACCGGCACGCCGCGCGCTTTGAGATAAGCCAATGCCCCGCGTCCAGCAACTATCCCGCTGGCGAAACAGGCGGTGAGCAGATAACCGCCGGTCGGTGCTTCCCAGTCGAGCATTTCGCCCGCGCAGAACGCGCCGGGCAGACGCTCGATCATCAAATGCTTATCGAGCGCTTCGAAGGAGACGCCGCCGGCCGTGCTGATCGCTTCCGCGATAGGCCGGGCGCGCATGAGCCGCACCGGCAGTGCCTTGATCGCGTGCGCAAGACCGCTTGCATCTGCGAAGGCTTCCTTCGACAGAATCTCATGCAGCAAGGCCAGTTTTACGCCGCTAATCCCGATTCTGCCGTGCAGGTGAGTCGACATGGAACGTGAGCCGCGCGGTCGCGTGACCTCGGCCACCACACGCTCCAACGTCAAGCCTGGCGCCAGATCCAGCGTGATCGTGACGTCGCCGTCGGCGAAAATCCGCTCCCGGATAACGGCCGACAGCGCGTAAATCAGGCTCCCTTCGAGGCCGGTTTCGGTCAGAAGTATTTCACCTTGTCGATTGTGGACTTTATTGTCCACATCGGTGAGCCTGATGGCCACGGATTTCACCGGCAGACCGGCGAAACGTTCGCGCAGATAGGGGCTCCAGTCCGCATCGAAGCCGCAGTTCGCGGGCCGCAACGGCGTAACCGGCACCTCGCGCGCGCTCAGTAGCGGGACCCAGGCGGCGTCCGATCCGAGCCGCGGCCAGCTTGCACCGCCGAGTGCGAACACGACTGCGTCGCAGTTCACGCGTTGCTCGCCGTCCGGTGTTGCGAAGCGCAACGTGTGGGCAGCGGTGTCGCCGCTATCGTTGTCCCAGCCAGTCCACTTGTGGCGCATGTGAAAGCGCACGCCCGCTTCCCGCAACCGATGCAACCACGCACGCAACATCGGCGCCGCTTTCATATCGGTCGGAAAAACCCGCCCCGAACTGCCGACGAACGTTTCGACACCAAGCCCATGCAACCATGCCCGCAAGGCATCGGGACCGAACACGTCGAGTAGCGGCGCGATCTGTTCGCGGCGCGCGCCGTAGCGGCCAAGAAACGGCTCGAGCGGTTCCGAATGGGTGATGTTCATGCCGCCTTTGCCGGCCATCAGGAATTTGCGGCCAACTGACGGCATCGCGTCGTAGACGTCGACCTGTACGCCATGCCGGGCGAGCGCCTCGGCGGCCATCAAGCCGGCGGGGCCGCCGCCGATCACGGCGACGCGGGCGGAATCGAAGGAGGATGACATGCGGTCCTGCGGATGAGCGGAATGGCGGCGCGCCGGTTGATCTGACGATCGGGCGGCGCGAAGGGCGCTATTTTCACACCGTGGGCAGCGCAGGGCAAACGGACGACCGCATGCCGGATCAACCGGCTGAAAAACGCTGGGTTCGGGCGGGTTCGTATCCGCCCAGTTTGCGCGCGTTTCTTTGCAATCCCCACGCGCGAACTATACTTTTCAAACACCTTCCATCGCACGCAGTCCGCGTCTTCCCCGCGTCAAACTAACCTATCGCTCTCATTCCGCCCGACGTTGCCAATGCTGCCGCGTCGCGGCTGGCGACGTGGTTTGCGCGCCTGCTGTTTGTCTGAATGTTTCGACGTTTGATTAAGGAGATTGCCATGACTCGCAAATACATCGACTGCCGCGAGTTCCCGAGTGAAATGAATTGCACGGTTGCCCTATCCGCCGACAGCGAGAGCGAATTGCTCGACGCGGCCGTGCAGCATGCCGTGACGGTGCACAAACATACGGACTCGCCGGAACTGCGCGCGCAACTCAAGACGCTGTTTCATGAAGGCACGCCACCGGCCGAGGCGTCGCGCGCGTGATTCGTCGTCCTTTTCCCTGAGGGCGGAGGCCGGCTGATCAGTTCGAGCGGCGTCGAGCCGCTCGCGCTGGTCGCGGCATTGCCCGGACGTCCTTAGCCGGGGTAAGCCTCATCCACCTTCAGGCCGGCCAGCTTGAAAATGACCCGCAGTGTTTGCGGTTTGATGTCGCGACGCGAAGCAAGCGTCGTCATCACGAAGTCGAGCACTTTCGCGTACTTGAGCATCGTCAGACACGTTTCCATGTCGACGCTGCCATCGCGCATGACTTCGGCCAGGCGCAGCATTTCGGTGGAAATGTCGCGTGCCATTTCCAGTTCGAGCTGCTGCTTTTCCGACCACGCGGGCGCGGCCGTGAGCTTCGCCAGCATTTCCTGAAATTTCTGCTCGACGTTTCCGTTGGGTACCGTGTCCATTGCTGCCTCTTCTATTATCCAGGCGCGCGTCCGTTTGAGATCGCGGCGCGTTGCTGGTTACGTAACGTTCGGTCCGTGTTCCGGGACCGTCCTCCCCACATGCATTCGGTTCGCGTGATCGAAGCCACGGCCGGCGGCCTGTTGTTCTGCGCGACACGGCTTACGCCATCGGATGAGCCGGCCCGCAAGATGCTTTCAAGCCACGTCGGAAAACGTCCCGCATACTGCTTTTTGAGCAGGAAGTGTTCCAGGTTTATGGCGTTTCTCGTAGGGTCGACGCGGCTCCCTAGGTGAGCGGCCCGCGCTTTCGGTAAACTGGCAGCAACTTTTCTTTTTTTCCGTCATCTGTCGCACGTTCGCGTAGCAATCAATGGCGGTCCCCCCACGATGTCCAGCAAAACCCACGAAATCCGTCCGAACCAGTCCGTCGAACTGTTGAAGGAGCTTCATATCCTGACGCGCGACGGCAAGATGAACCAGGACAGCCGCCGCAAGCTGAAGCAGGTCTATCACCTGTTCCAGTTCATCGAGCCGCTGCTGAAAGACCTCAAGGAGCAGCAGGGCGCGGTGACCCTCGTCGACCATGGCGCGGGCAAGTCATACCTAGGTTTTATCCTGTATGACCTTTTCTTCAAGGAGTTTCAGGACTCCGCTGGTGGGGCGTCGCACATTTACGGCATCGAAACGCGCGAGGACCTCGTGACGAAATCCGAGGAGCTGGCCGACCGGCTGGGCTTCAAGGGGATGTCGTTTTTGAATTTGTCGGTGGCGGAGTCGACTACTTCCGAGCGTTTGCCGGCGCAGATCGATATCGTGACGGCGCTGCATGCGTGCAATACCGCGACTGACGACGCGCTCCGGTTTGCTCTGGAAAAGCATGCGAAGTACATCGTGGTCGTGCCGTGTTGTCAGGCTGAGGTGGCGGGGGTTCTACGGCAGAACAAGGGTAAATCGCTGGGAAATGCTTTGACCGAAATATGGCGGCATCCGCTGCATACCCGGGAATTTGGAAGCCAGATTACTAACGTGCTGCGCTGCTTGCAGCTGGAAGCCCATGGATATCAGGTGAGTGTGACCGAGCTGGTCGGGTGGGAGCATTCCATGAAGAATGAACTGATTATTGCTCAGTTTAAGGATCTGCCGAGACGGCGGCCGACCGAGAGGCTTAATGAAGTGATGGAGACGCTCGGCATTGAGGAGCTGAAAGAACGGTTTTTTGTCTCTGCCTGACGTGTCCTGCGGCGGTGGCTTTTTTATCGCCACCGCGCGAACTACATTTTCATCAGATCATTCCAGCCTTTGAGGCCGATCCGCCGAAGGGTGTCCTGATTCCGCTCATAAATAGCTTCGGCATCGGGAAAAGCCTGAACCGCCCGTTCAATACTCTCCTCGCGAAGCAGATGCAAAATCGGATAGGGCGCCCGATTCGTATAATTCTCGATATCGTCGGGCTCACTGCCTTCAAACTGATAATGAGGGTGAAAGCTCGCAATCTGAATAATGCCTTCCAGCCAAAGTTGCTTGATCATCCTTTCGGCAAAAAACAGGCAATCGTTATAATCGAGAAAATCGCCGAGCGCCCGCGGTAAAACCAAAAGCGTGGTATCCACCGCATCAGGACTCGCCGCAACGAGCGCCTGAAGCTCGGCTTCGAGATCGGTTAAGACCCCCTCCATATCCACAGCGTCGCTCACGGCATAGCGAATCTGCCCCTTCACATGCACAGCCTTGGCAAAAGGACACAGGTTGAGCCCGATCACGGCCTCCGTCAGCCAATGACGAGTGGCGGCGATAACAGCATCATGAGATTCGGCAGACGACGACATGGCAAGCAGCGAAAGGGGAAAGTGTCATTCTAACGGCGCGGAACGGCACCGATCCGCGCTCTGCTGCAACAGGGCGGCAAAAACCTCAACCCGCTCGCGCCCCGCCGCACGCCGCGGCGATCAACTGCGCAGCCACCTTCGGTGCGGCAAGAATCGGCCCGCAACCCGGACCGTAGGTCTGGCTGGCCGCGTACACGCCTTCGATCATCAGACCCAGCCCATTGGCCAGCGCCACCGGATCATCAGCGCCTGCCGCGGTCGTCCGTTCCAGAAGCCGCGCCATCAGCCGTTCCTTGTTGCGAAACACGAATTGCCGCGCCGGATGCGTCGCATCGGGAAACTCCACCGATACATTCACGAAAGGACAGCCGCGGTAGTCGTCGATCGATGCACGCACCGCCAGGTCGTCGAAATATTGCTGAAGCTGCTTCGCCGGGTCGCCAGGATGTTTCGCAAAGCTCTTCTCCACGTAGCCGAAAAACTGCTCGTCCTTTTGCTCCAGGTACGCCATCACCAATTCGTCCTTCGACGAAAACTGGCGGTACAAGCTCATCTTGTTGACGCCCGCGCGCTCCACCACGGCGTCGACGCCGACCGCCCGCACGCCCTCGCGATAGAACAGCTCGTCCGCGGCGCGCAGCAGATGCTGCTGCGCCTCTGGGCCAGCCGTCTGCGCGCCGCGCGCTCGCCGTGCACCGGCTGGCTTGAGGGTTTCACTGCTGGACATGGCATGCCACCTGAATTGAATTGACGCCTTGACATGTTACCGACCAGTAACTAATATCGCAACACCCATTGTGACTGATCTGTCACAAGTCCTTTACCGAAGTCGTAACAATGCGAGCGACGTGGCCTGCGGGCAGGCGTTGATTGGAGAACCGATGAACTGGGCAGCGAGACTGATTGGCGGACGTTTCCACTACGGCTGGTTGACCGCGGCGGTGGTGTTTCTGGTATTGCTGGCGGCGGCGGGCACTCGTGCCACACCGAGCGTGATGATGGTGCCGCTGGAGCATCAATTCGGCTGGAGCCGCGCGACAATTTCGCTCGCGATCTCCGTGAACATCGCGCTCTACGGTCTGATGGGGCCATTTGCGGCCGCGGCGATGCAGCGCTTCGGTGTGCGTCCTACATTGCTGATCGCACTCGGCACGATGGCGGCGGGCGTGGCGTTGTCGTCGCTGATGACGCATCCGTGGCAGATGGTTCTGATCTGGGGCGTGATGGTCGGCGGCTCGACCGGGGTGGCGGCGCTGTCGCTGTCAGCGACGGTGGTGACGCGCTGGTTCACCACGCATCGTGGCCTCGTGATGGGGATTCTTACCGCCAGTTCGGCGACCGGTCAACTGGTGTTCCTGCCGATGCTCGCGGCAATCGCCGAGCATTACGGCTGGCGCCAGGTCGTGTGGGTCGTCGCGGGTGCGGCGGCGATCGTATTGCCACTGGTCGCGTTTCTGTTGCCGGAGCGGCCCGCGGATATGAAGCTGCGTCCCTTCGGTGAACCGGCCAACGCGCCGATCGCCACCGCCCTGACGAAGCAGAATCCGTTGGCAATCGCCTTCGGCACGCTCGGCATGGCGAGCAAGACACGTGACTTCTGGCTGCTGTTCTTCAGCTTCTTTATCTGCGGCGCGAGCACCAATGGTTACGTCGGCACGCACCTGATTGCGATGTGCGGCGACTATGGCATGACCGAAGTGCAGGGCGCATCCTTGCTCGCAGCCATGGGCATCTTCGATCTGTTCGGCACGACGCTGTCGGGCTGGCTGTCGGACCGCTTCGATAGCCGCATGTTGCTGTTCTGGTATTACGGTCTGCGCGGTTTGTCGTTGATGTATCTGCCGCACGCTTTTGGCATCGATTTCTTCGGCCTGCCGTTGTTCGCGGTGTTCTACGGACTCGACTGGATCGCCACCGTGCCGCCCACCGTGCGTCTCGCAACCGATGTCTACGGCAAGGAATCGGCGCCGGTCGTATTCGGCTGGGTGGTCGCCGGCCACCAGCTCGGTGCGGCCTTCGCGGCGCTCGGCGCGGGCATGCTGCGCGCGAGCCTCGGCACGTACACGGTGGCGTCGATGATTTCTGGCGGGCTGTGCCTGGTTGCCGCCATGATCGTGCTGCGGATCAACCGATCGGCCAAGGTGCCGGAGCCGCAAGCGGCGTGAAGCTTGCGCCCCTGCGCGCTGAACCAGGCGACCCAGTGCAAACGGCCTCATGCGAGGCCGTTTGCCATTGCAGCCGACGTGAAAACTAAAGTGCACTTGTTGGAGCGTGAGAGGCTCGGCCCGGTTATTCTATGAGACCCCGGGCAGCCGCCCGTCGATCATGAATTTCGACCGAGAGAAGCGCATGACCAACAAACCCGCCCCTACCGCAGTTGCCATTCACGAGCTGATTGCAGGTCGTTGGAGCCCGCGCGCCTATTCGAGCGAGCCGGTGAGCCGCGAGCATCTGCATCAGGTGCTCGAAGCGGCACGCTGGGCGCCGTCTTCGTATAACGCGCAACCGTGGCGTTTTCTCGTATTCGACCGCAGCGTCGATGAAGTCTCTTTCAAGCAGGCTTTCGCCACGCTGGTGCCGTTCAACCAGGGCTGGAATGCACCGGCGCCAGTGCTGATCGCGGTGACCACGCATACGCTCACCAACAAGGGCGAAGTGAACCGTTGCGCGCCGTACGACGCGGGGGCTGCGGCAATGGCGCTGGTGCTGCAGGCGCATGCGCTCGGTCTCGCCGCGCATCAGATGAGCGGTTTCGATCCGAACGCGTTCCGCACGGCATTCAAGCTGCCGAACGATGTCGACGTGATCGCCATCATTTCTCTCGGCCATTACGGTGAAGTCGACAAGCTCGATCCGGTGCTGCGCGAGCGCGAGAAGTCGGTGCGTCAGCGTCTGCCGCTTGCTGAGATCGCGTATGGCGGCGGCTGGAAGAAGGTTTTCTGAGCGGCTTGCAGCCTTGGTGGTGACAAAAAACGCGCGGTGCTGACCGCGCGTTTTTTATTTCCGCGTTGGCCGCTACGCCTCAAGGCGCGTGGTTCGTTTCCCGCAGTCCACGTCGCTCAAAGCGCGTGGTTTATTCGGTGCCGTCCTCAACGCTCGAAAGCGGCGTGGCAACCTTCTCGAGCGGTTTGCGCTCCGCATCAATGCCCCAGATCGCGGCGATCACCGCGGCGGCGAGCATCAGCCCCGAGCCGACCAGATAGCCCAAAAACACTTCGCTGCGCTGATGCGTGTCGATCAGCCGGCCGAAGAACGCCGGGCCGATGATGCCGCCTAGCGCCGTGCCGAACGCGTAGAACACCGCGATCGCCAGCGCACGGATTTCCAGTGGAAATGATTCGCTGACCGTCAGATACGCCGAACTCGCTGCCGCCGAAGCGAAGAAGAAGACCACCATCCACGCGATCGTCTGCGTCACGACGGTGAGCATCTGCTGCTCGAACAGGTAGCCGCTCAGCGTCAGCAGGATGCCGGACAGCGCGTAAGTCGAAGCGATCATCTTGCGTCGCCCGATTACGTCGAAGAGTCGGCCGAGCACCAGCGGTCCAAGGAAGTTGCCGAGCGCGAACGGCAGCAGATACCAGCCGATATGGTCGCCCGGCACATGATAGAAATCGGTCAGCACCAGCGCGTAAGTGAAAAAGATCGCGTTGTAGAAGAACGCCTGCGCGGTCATCAACGACAGGCCGACCAGCGCGCGCCGTCGGTGCACATTGAAAAGCGTGTGAAACACCTCGCGCAGCGGCGTATGTCCGCGTGCCCGCAGTTTTAGACGCGTGAGGCTATCGTCGGCGAGTGCATGGCCTTCGTCGCGAAAACGCGCTTCGATGCCGTCGACGATCGAGCGCGCGTTGCGTTCGCCGCCGTGCGTCAGCAGCCAGCGCGGACTTTCGGGCACCCAGATGCGCATCGGCAGAATCGCCAGCGCCAGCACCGCGCCGATGAAGAAACAGGCGCGCCAGCCCAAGTCGCCCGGCAGCAGATTTGGATCGAGCAGGATCAGCGAGCCCGCCGCGCCGAGTCCCGCGCCGACCCAGAAGGTGCCGTTAATGCCGAGATCGGTCCAGCCGCGCATCCGCGCGGGCGTGAACTCCTGAATGGTCGAATTGATCGCCGTATATTCGCCGCCGATGCCTGCGCCGGTGAGAAAGCGAAACAGCAGGAAACTGGCGAGATTCCACGAGAACGCGGTCGCCGCGGTGGCGGCCAGATACAACGCGAGCGTGATAAAAAACAGCTTGCGACGGCCGAGCCGGTCGGTCAGCCAGCCGAAGCCGAGCGCGCCGAGCACGGCGCCGGCGATGTAAGCGCTGCCGGCGAGGCCCACGTCGGCGTTCGTAAAGTGCAACGATGGGCTAGACTTCAACGCACTTGCCACGGCGCCCGCCAGTGTCACTTCAAGACCGTCCAGCAGCCACGTGACACCCAGCGCGACGACGATCAGCGAGTGAAAGCGTCCCCACGGCAAACGGTCGAGCCGCGAGGGCAGGTCGGTTTCAATGACGGCGGCGTTTTTCTCGTGGACAACGGCGGTAGGCGGCGCGCTCATTGTTGCAAGTCTCCTGATTACTGAAAATTGGTGGCGTATCCTGTCGAATTCAGCAATTTTTGTTCCGTCGAGCGGGTTTGGGACATTGTTGCGAGGGTCCCGGAAAGCGTCAGTTGATGCTGATTGGGCTTTCGTGATACAAAGCCGCTCCCCTTTCTGTCCGCGCCAGCCGTGAGCGGCGATTCCTGCCATGAACTATTGCGCGATTGACTTCGGTACTTCCAATTCGGCCGTGGCCGTCCCTGACGGCGCTGCGCTTAGGCTTGCGCCGGTCGAGGGCGCCTATACGACGCTGCCGACCGCCGTCTTTTTCAACACCGACGAAGACACCCGCGAGTTCGGGCGCGCGGCGTTGGCGGCGTACATTGACGGTTTCGACGGCCGTCTGATGCGTTCGATGAAAAGTATTCTCGGCTCGCCGCTCGCCGAGAATTCGACCGATCTCGGCGACGGCTCGGCGATCAAGTACACGGACATCATCGCGATTTTCGTCGACCACCTGAAGCGCTCGGCCGAAAGGAGCACCGGCGGCCCGATCAGCCGCGCTGTGCTGGGCCGCCCGGTGTTCTTCGTCGACGACGATCCGCGCGCGGACCACATGGCGCAGCAGCAGCTCGAAGCCGCGGCGCGTTCAGCCGGTTTGCGGGAGATTCACTTTCAGTATGAGCCGATCGCGGCCGCGTTCGACTACGAATCGCATCTGATGGAAGAGG
>NZ_WOEZ01000103.1 GCF_013177735.1 Paraburkholderia elongata
GGCACGAACGTGCTCTCGCGCTCGTCCAGGCGATCCGTCCGTAGACAGAAAACCAAACCCCGACTTCAAGCCAGGCGCTTGAATCACAAAGGAAACTTGCCTATCTCGCGGCGGAATCTCAGACTAACCAACTGCATACTGCGAAGATAATCGCCGCATGCAGTTGCCATACAGATGCGATCGATATAAAAAAACCCCGCCGAGGCGGGGTTTTTTGCGTCCAGAAGGAAGCGTGCTTGCTTACACCGGCTTGATGTTAGCAGCTTGCTTGCCCTTCGGGCCCGTCTTCACTTCAAACGTAACCTTTTGGTTTTCTTGCAGCGTCTTGAAGCCTTCCGTGCGGATTTCCGAGAAATGCGCGAACAGATCTTCGCCACCGCCGTCCGGCGTGATGAAGCCAAAGCCCTTTGCGTCATTGAACCACTTGACGGTACCGGTTTCCATATTACTTGTTCCTAAAGATGGTAAATAAGGCCGAAGCCCAATGGGTGCGCATGAAAATCAAGGAAGGGGGTAATGGGACCAACCGGAGTACCGTTGATGGGCGAACTACGAAAGACCAATTCACTCGCCGCTTGAAATCCTGCCCGAACGTTATACGGCGATTTCGGGCGAAGGTCAACACTCTCATCCCATTTTTACAATGTTTTGATGGATTGGCGTAGAAATTGCTTACAAACCTTGCTATTCGTCCGAAAATTTTGCTAGGGAGAACCCTTAGTTCCGCCGCAACGTGAGGGTGCAACCGTTAAACTACGCGCCGCGCGTCGGTTGCACCTGATTGGAATAGGCCGTCGCGTATGCATGCGCGTCACCCCGTCTCCAGCGCCACAAGCGATGTCACGCGGTGCCGACATGTTTCTGATGCAATCTGCATGGGACCGGAGCAAGTGCTAAAGCGCTAACTCCGGCCGACATACGGTGTATGGGACCAGAGTAAGTGCTTTGCATGGGACCAGAGTAAACGCTAAAGCGCCAACTCTGGTCGACAGCTAAAGCGCTAACTCTGGTCGACACAGGAGAAGATGTGAAAAGTTCTATACAACGGAACATTGGGCCATTCGCGCTGTTGCTGACCGGCTTGGGTTCGATCATCGGATCGGGTTGGCTCTTCGGCGCGTGGAAGGCTGCAAAAATTGCAGGGCCGGCGGCCATTTGTGCATGGGTCATTGGCGCAGTTGTGATTCTCGCGATTGCGTTGACCTACGCCGAGCTCGGCGCGATGTTCCCGGAGTCCGGTGGCATGGTGCGTTACGCGCGCTATTCGCACGGCGCGCTGGTTGGCTTCATCAGTGCATGGGCCAACTGGATCGCCATCGTCTCGGTGATTCCAATCGAGGCTGAAGCATCCATTCAATATATGAGCACGTGGCCGTATCCATGGGCGCATGCGCTATTCGTGGACGGATCATTAACCACCAATGGGCTATTGCTATCCGCCGCACTGGTGATCATTTACTTCCTGCTGAACTATTGGGGCGTGAAGCTGTTCGCGCGCGCCAATTCGGCGATCACGATCTTCAAGTTCCTGATTCCAGGTGCGACGATCGCTGGTCTGATGCTGACGGGCTTCCACAAGGAAAACTTCGGCGAAGTGAGCACCTTTGCGCCGTACGGCTGGTCGGCTGTGCTGACGGCAGTGTCGACGAGCGGTATCGTGTTCGCCTTCAACGGTTTCCAGAGCCCGATCAACCTCGCCGGTGAAGCACGCAATCCGGCCAAGAGCGTGCCGTTCGCGGTGATCGGCTCGATCCTGCTGGCGCTGGTGATCTACGTGCTGCTGCAGATCGCGTACATCGGCGCGGTGAACCCGAGCGACGTGATGAAGGGTTGGGGCCACTTCAACTTCGCTTCGCCGTTTGCTGAGCTGGCAATCGCGCTGAACCTGAACTGGCTGGCGATCCTGCTGTACGTCGACGCATTCGTCAGTCCGAGCGGCACGGGCACGACCTACATGGCGACCACCACCCGCATGATCTACGCAATGGAGCGCAACAACACGATGCCGAAGATGTTCGGCAACGTGCACCCGTTCTACGGCGTGCCGCGTCAGGCGATGTGGTTCAACCTGCTGGTGTCGTTCATTTTCCTGTTCTTCTTTCGCGGCTGGAGCTCGTTGGCGGCGGTAATCTCGGTCGCGACCGTGATCTCGTACCTGACTGGCCCGATCAGCCTGATGGCGCTGCGCCGCGCGGCAACGGATCTGGAGCGCCCGCTGCACATTGCGGGCATGAAGATCATTGCGCCGTTCGCTTTCGTGTGCGCGTCGCTGATCCTGTACTGGGCGAAGTGGCCGCTGACCGGCGAAATCATTCTGTTGATGGTCGTCGCGCTGCCGGTGTACTTCTACTTCCAGGCGAAGTCGGGCTTTGCCGGCTGGGGGCGTGACCTGAAGGCTGCATGGTGGCTCGTGGCCTACCTGCCGGTGATGGCGATTCTGTCGCTGATCGGTAGCAAACAATTCGGTGGCCTTGGCGTCCTGCCGTACGGCTGGGACATGCTAGTGGTGATCGCGTTCTCGCTGGTGTTCTACTACTGGGGCGTGAATAGTGGCTATCGCTCGGAGTACCTCGACGAGCGTCAGACGCACGACGAAGTGCTCGAAGGCATTGGCGCACATTAAGTTGCTGCGTTGAGTCTTGCGCCGGATCGCCGGACCGCCTTGGTCCGGCACAGCACGAAAAAAAGCCCGCCTGAGTTGCTCCCAGCCCCTCACTTAGCGTGTTGTTTTGAGGCGGTTGATTCTTTATGATGCCCCGTAGGTCAAGGACTTACGGGGCATCATCATGTCTGACAGAGATTTTGGGGAAGACGAAGCTGAAGCGTCGCC
>NZ_WOEZ01000104.1 GCF_013177735.1 Paraburkholderia elongata
CACTTGACGCAAGGAAGCCTTCACCCGGCGTCTGCCCGTCAACCAATCGGGGTCGCCATGTGCAATTCGTCAGTTCAATAGGAGTACAAAACAAATCGAGCGCGCAAATCTGCCAACGACGGGTTGACGCTGGTTCGTCGCTGACCTATATTGGCCGGGTAGATCGATTCGGTCCTGTCGTCATGGCAATAAATGCTTACCCACGTCGAACCGAGCGGGTACTTGTACCTGTCCTTTCGACCCCATCGTCCACGCCCGAAGCACCGTTCGCGTTTTCGTATGACGGAAGGTTCAACAATGGGCGATGAAACCACACGTGACCCGATTTTTCCGGCAACCTGCGTGCGCTGCGGCGGCAGGGTTTCGGAGGCGGTTTCTTTCTGTCCGCATTGTGGCGCGCATGCGTGGTTTGCGTTCGGCGATCGTGCGTGGACGAAGAAGCCCGATGCAGCCACGGCGAGCACAGCGCGCGCGCGTGCGCACGTTCCGCATGACAAGTTGCTGTGGCCGTCGCAGTCGAGACCCGTGTTCGCGTCGGCCGATGCCGATCCATATGGCGACACGCGCCCGCATTCGCTTGGCGGTGCCCGTCATTGGCGATTGAAAGCGAGCGTAGCGCTGGCGTTGCTGGCATGCGTCGCCATTTATGGCGGAACGTTGCTATTGCACCGGGATGACTCCGCCACGCGTGAACAGCAGACGACGTCGAGCACGGTGGAAGGCAGCGTAACGACAGATGGCGGGAGCCAGGCTAACCAGGGCTCCACACCGCCGCAGGTGCCGACGATGGTCCAGGGCCCCGGGGCGGCGCAAGGCTCGATCACGCCGCAAAGGCCGACGGCGGTGCAAGACCCGGCGACGGCCGCAGCTGTCGCGGCAGCGGCGATCGCTTCTTCGGCGGCGCCTGCTGCAGCTGCTTCCTCGGTAGCGTCCGAGCAACCCGTTGCGCCTGCGATCCCGGATCGCGAGACACATTCGCAGGACGAAAAAGCCTCGTCACCGAGCTCGACAGCGAGCAACAAGGGGTATGGCGACAGGAATCACAGGCTGATGTCGCTCGCGCTTGCGCGAGCGCACAGCGGTCTCGAGAAAAATGATCTGGCTATGGCCCGATCAGGGATCTATTGGGCGCTTTCGTTGCAGCCGGACAATAGCGAGGCACTCATGCTGAAGCAGGAATTGCTCTCGCGGCAAAAGGCGCGTGATGCGGGGTTGCACGCGACTCGCACCCGATAGCCTCCATAGCGACGATGGCTGTGGTGCAAATAGCGATCAACGAATCGGTTAGAGTGTCGGTCTGACTGATTTGACGGCCCGCGATGAGCAAGCTGAAGAGTCTGGACGGACTGTTCACCGGCCGTCACTTTCACCGTGACGTGATCATTCTTTGTGTGCGCTGATATCTGCGCTACAAGCTCAGCCTGCGCGATCTCGTCGAGATGATGGATGGCTGAACGAGGGTTGTCGCTTGCTCACACGACGATCCTGTGTTGGGTGCAGCGCTATACGCACGAGTTCGTCAAACGCTGGAACCGTTTCGCAACACCTGCGGGACGGTCGTGGCGGGTTGACGAGACGTACCTCAAGGTCCGTGGCAAATGGGTTTATCTATATCGGGCGGTGGATCGGGTCGGCCAGACGGTAGACTTCATGCTCAGGGCAAAGCGCGATGTGGCTGCGGCAAAATCCTTTTTCAGAAAGGCAATCAAACATCAGGGCCGGCCACCAGAGACGGTCACGCTCGATGGGTATGCCGCCTCGCACCGGGCCGTGCGTGAGATGAAGACTGATGGCCTGCTGCCCGAGGACACGGAGGTGCGGTCTTCGAAATACCTCAATAGTCTGATCGACCAGGACCATCGTCACATCAAGTCCGGAGCGAACATGATGCTCGGGTTCAAACGTTTCAGGAGTGCCGCGACCACGATTTCAGGCATCGAGTTGATACATCGCATTCGCAAGAGGCAGTTCGATCTCTCCGCTTTCGCGCTCGAGGACATCGTTGCACCCTACGTCTGGAATCTTGTCCTGTTCAATCGATAAGGTATCCATATCTATAAGGTACATCTCGGCTACGCCACCTATTTGCACCAGATCCGCATGTTCTAACCGGCTTGCGCTGCACTCTTCGCCAAAGCCAGCGCCCGACTGAACAACAGGGTCGAAAACAATCATCAACCGACGCGCGAACGCGAGCGCCGCTTTCCCCAAGGGGTTTCCTGCGCGGCGCGCGTAGCCTCCACACCCCCCACTTATCGAACCGGTCAACGCGGCCAGGCGTTCACCAGATTGGTGACGTTGACCGTGCCGATGCCGGTGGCAAAGTTCCAACCCGCACCGGTGCCGTACGCTTTCGAATAGCTGCTGTTTCTCGTTGAGAGGACGCCGTAATTGCCACTCGGGCGATAGCAATCATTCGTGCCCGAGCAGTTTACGTCCATGTCGCCGAGCGTGATGTCATAGAAGACGCAGTTGCTGGCGACGCCGTTGCCGCGACTCGAATTACAGGTGCTGGTCCCGCCCAGCAGATATTCCGTGGCAGCGAGCGAATAGTAGACCGGGTTCGGATTACCCTGCCGGGACCCGGTCGCCTGGTTCACCAGGGCCTGGAACCCGGCCCATATCGGCGCGGCGAATGACGTCCCCCCGCCGCCGGCCCACCCGCTGGGGGCTCCCGTGCAAGCCGCGCCGCCATCCGGCACGTCAGAGTCGCAGACAATGTAGTAGTGGCCCCAAACGCCGTTGGCCGCGAAGAGTGAGACGTCTGGAAGATCACGCACACCGTCGGCGGGGTTGCCCAGCAATAGCAGCAACGACTGCCAGGCCGGCTTGGCATACGCACGGCACGTTCCGCTCACGACACCGCTTTCCGATGGCGCACCTGCCGCGCACCCGCTCGGCCCACCGCTGCCGCTCGCCGTTGTCAGGAAATACGCGTTGCCAGTCGGACTGTTGCAAAAACCAGTCGTGCCATAGGTCGTGCGGTAGCCGTTCGCCGCAGCAATCAGCACGCTGGCGCAGGAATCGTTCCACGGAATTTCGGGAACGTAAGATATCGCCGAGCCGTCGGTCGTGCCATTGGCCGCGGTCCAGTAAGAAGCCGTGGTCCGGGCATAGGTGTCGCCGAAATCAGTGCCCCCAACCGCGACGTTGTAGGGCGTCGAGGCAAAGCCGCTAACCCCGATTCCATGGGTCGCATTGCCCAGATCTGCGTCGCAGCTCGCGGCCCCTTCGTCACCGGCCGAGACAAAAACAGAAATACCGCGGGCGACCGCCTGCTGATAGACCGAACTGTAAGCGGCATTGGCGGTGGCCCCGTTCATCGCCTCGCATTCTCCGTAGCTGATGCTGATTATCGCCGGCGGGTTGCTGCTGTTCACGAGGTTCTGGAGCGCGATCAGGCCGCCAAACGTGGTACTGGTGTCCCCGCAGGACGCGAGTACGACGGCGGCGCCTGGGGCCGCGGCACTGGCCCATTCCGCGTCCAGCTCAGCTTCTCTCTCGTTGCCGGCGACGACGCCGGGATTCGTGCAATTGTTCGCACCGCTTGCCGGCGCCGGATGGATTTGTGTAAAGGAGCCCGACGTGTAGCTGGACAATCCGAAGGTCGAGCGGAAGGTCGTCCAGTCGGCTGAACTGTAAACGTTGGTGTTCTCGATCACGACGATCGCCTGGCCCTGGCCGGAGATGCCGGAACGAAACATCGGGTTCAGATTGTAGATCGTAGCGAGATCCGCGGGAGCGACTGCATGATAGGTTGAACTACCACTGGTGTACGTGTATGCGGGTCTGGACTTGAAATTTGTGTGCGGCCGGAAGTCATTCAGTGACACGATCCCATTCACCACGTCCGAAAGCGCTGCCGGAATCCGCGGATTGCTCATGTTCGCGACATGCCCGACGCCACCCACGTCGATCTGATGAATTTCTGTCTTGAACGCGTCGCGGATCTGCCCGGCGGTTCCCGAAAAGTCGATCACCACGCCACCTGCCTGCACGCCGTTCACCGTTAGTCCATGCGTCGAAAGCCAATTGCTGACTATGCTCACATCGGCATCTGCCGGACCGAAATTCACGCGGAATTGCTCGGCCGTGAGCCACTGATGGAAATAAGGCGACTTCGGATCATGGAGTAGATCGATGAAGCGCACGAGAGCCGCTTCGGTCTCGGCTGGGCGCTTGAGCAGAAGCTGCATGTGGTCGAGCACAAGCGTGTCGTGGACCCGCCGTGATCGTTCTGCGCGCTTGCCTCGGGCCGGATGTTGCCGGTCAGCTCAATGGTCTGCCGCTCGTCGACAACCTGAGTGACGAGTTGCCGGTCGTTTGAGTTATTGCTTCGGATGACGTACAAAACATAGCGACAAGCATCAGAACAATGACCCGGAACCGTGATTGGAATCGAGTGAACATGCCGTTTCTCCGTACACCCTCGCAGCATCGGCCACCCACCTTATGCATCCGAAAATCAGCAGCAAGTCGTATTCGGAGCTTGTCGAGACAGCACCCCAATCATCCAGCCGAGGCAAATTTCAACGGCCTTCCTGAGAGCATTGGGTGTAGGGACATACATTGCTCGCAGACAACCTCAGGTCGCCGCAACGGCAGCTCACCTTCGGCCGCAACTTCCCACGCCAGGGAGAGGAAAAACAGCCTTTGCACTCATCCTGGTCACGGTCAGTCAATCGATAGTAGGAGCCATTGAGCCGCTGTCAAGGCTCCACCGCCCTATACCCATTTGCACGATTCGACGAGCCCGAATTCACAGGTTGCACCATCGTGCGGCACGTAACAGGCGCTGCATTCGTCAATAAATTGACTCTTCACTGTTGCACCACGCGGCAATGACGTCATTTGATTCGTTCGCCACCCAGCGAACATCATTCACATTGCATATTCTCTGGAATTACGCTCGCGCAGGGATCCCCTGCTTCGACCTATGGCTCTATGCGAAAGCGAAAAGGTGTTTGAATCGCGCGTTCTTTTTTAACGATTTTCTATCGAACTATTTACGGATAGGCATCGATTCGCCACATGCACGATTCAAGATTGGATTTCGAAGATAGATAGACCTATAGTACCGGTCACACATGAATGAAAACACGTCGTTGAGCAGTATTCGAAAATGCACCGGGGGCGGGCATGGGTATATTGATCGATGAGGACATCGCGCACATCGAGTGCGTGATGCGTCCGTCGTTATGCGGGTTTGAAGACGGTCCGATTCTGCCAGCCGAATATTGGCGCAGACGGCTCTATCGGCTACTCGACTCGTGCCATCTCACGAAGGTCCAGTTATGCTCGATCGATAGCCTGCTTCTGCAGTTGGACCGGTTCGACGCGGAGCAGCCTGACGAGCCGAGCCGTCCACGACGCCCTGCACCCGGTAGCAAGCCGAAATTAGTACTGCTCGGCCAACGGGACTGCAGATGCAGTACAGACAGAGCGGCGCGTCCCGGCGACTTAGCGTTGCCTCTCGAACCTGTAGCACAAGCCAATATCGGCGTTCCAGATGCTCAGGTCGTCAAGGCGCAGGGGCGAAGACGCAAAGGTCCAGGGTTCCCGTCGCGGCTACCGGTATGCGGCCCAGACGCCTCCATCCATGAACTCGAACAGGCCTGCTCGATGCGATGACCGCTGGCAATTCCGCAAGCAGGGAGCGTCGGGCCGAACTTTCCTCACCGGTTGGCGAAGAAAACCGGTGAGACGCGTCGGTTTCGCTCGCGGCGGCCGGACCGGAATAGATGGTGGATGGCCTCGCCGCCACGCTGAATGCCGTGAGTGCCAGCCATGTATTGCTCGGTGTTCATGCGATGAGACTGGTGCAGATTTCGGGGTTTGAGGTATGGCGGAATGGCTTGACGCAACAACCGCAAACCAGGCGATTCGACGCGTCATCCGCGCCGTCGTCGAAGATCTTTTGCCACACCCCGGCTTCATTGGATGAAGGTCTTTTCTCAACGTACCCCTTTCCTGTCACTTCTGGGAGCAAGCGATGAATCTGTGGAATCCTGAGCAAAACTCTGCGGCGCAACAGGCCAGTACGGAAGCATCGTTTGCTTTGGCAAACAGGACCGTCGAGATCTTTCAGAAAATGATCGAACTGAATCTGAAAACCGCCAGGTCGAGTATCACCGAAACCAAGGAGGTAGTGTTCAAAGCGCTATCGGGAAACAGTCTGCATGGGGCGCACTGCACAGTGACGCGGCGGAACGGATCGTGCCGCAAATCCAGTCGTACTACCGGCAATTATTCGCCATTGCATCAAATTCCCAACTGGAGTTTGCAAACGTCGCCAATGAGTATGTCGCTGGGCAGCAGCGCAAATTGCAGGAGGCGATTGACGGGGCCGCACGGCATGTGCCGGCTGCTGCAGAAACCGCCGTTACATCCTTGAAGTCTGCGATTGCCGCCGCAGGCACCTGGTACGAGACGACGTACAAGGCCACTCAACAGGCGATCCATGTTGCCGAAAGCAATGCCGCAGCAGTGAGTGCTGCCGTGTCGAAAACCACCAGGCAGGCGGTCGAGCCAGCTTCTCGCACTACATCGAAGTAGTCGTTGCCTCCGGCCAGGACGTTCGCAACCGTAACTGGGCGAACGACGGATTTCATGGTGCGGCGATGCCTCAAGGCTTGAGGGCGTCCATTCGCCGCTGTCTCCGTTTGTCGATGATCAGGTAACGGAAATGACGAAGCAGATCGCACTTGTCACGGGCGGAACTGGCGG
>NZ_WOEZ01000105.1 GCF_013177735.1 Paraburkholderia elongata
ACTGGGACGCAGTCATCCGCACCAACCTCGATTCGGTCTTCAACATGACGAAGCCCGTCTGCGACGGCATGGTCGAGCGTGGCTGGGGACGCATTGTCAATATATCCTCGATCATCGGTTCCAAAGGCGGCTTCGGCCAGACCAACTATGCGGCCGCGAAAGCAGGTATCCACGGATTCACGAAATCGCTGGCGCTCGAAGTCGCGAAAAAAAGGGGTGACCGTGAACACAATCTCACCTGGATTCATCGCAACACGGATGGTGATGGCAGTGCCACAGGACGTCCTTGAAGCGAAGATCATCCCCCAGATACCCGTCGGACGACTGGGACAGCCAGCAGGAGTCGCAGCGCTAGTCCTGTACCTGTGTTCGCGTGAGGCGGGTTTTCTGACCGGGGCGAATATCGCCATCAACGGCGGCCAGCACCTCGAGTAAGTCGAAGTGTCGACGCCCGGAAACGCTCGAGTTGATGCGGACCCGCAATCGCCTACGGCATCGACGGCCGCATGCCTTCAAGCCCTGAGGAGAAAGCTGCCCGCCAACGACGCGGTCCCATGGTCGATTCGCCCAACGTCCGGATCAAGGCAACTCTCAGGTTCAGACGGCTAAGCGTGAGGTATCGAGGCCATCGGTGCCGGGAGGACGCTTATCTGCGTGACCGTCAATCCGTACATGGTATCGCAAGGCAAAAGTACATGACCCGCTTTTCGGTCCTCTGTGCGGTCACGCCGGACCGGATATGCGCATTGCTCGCCTACCTTCGGAATCGCGCCGTCGCCGCTCGCCTGCGCGCCGACGGTAACCAGGCGTTATCGCATCCATGACAGATTCACCCTGCCGTGCAGACTTGTGGTCCTTGTCGGGACCGTCAGTCCAGATCTGTTCCAGAAACGGCAGAAACAAAAAACCAGCGTACGCTGCTGATACCATTCGCATTCAGTCGTGCAATCTTCCGGGGAACCCCGACATGACATCTCACCGTCTGCCTGAGTACCGGCCCGCGCATCGTGGCGACGCTATCAATTCGGCCATTGTCAGTGGCACAGTCACCTCAGTTTTTGAGGAAATCGCACGCCTCGCTGCGACGATTTGCGAGGTGCCGATCGCCGCAGTAACCTTACCGGATCCTGACTCGAGCTGGCTTCATTCAGATGTCGGGTTATCCGCGGAAGAGTGGACGGCCGCTGAGGCGGCGTTCTGCCTGCTCGTTGCGGGCGACCATCAAGCGGTTGAGGTGGTCGATGCGGCTGGCGATCCTCGCGTTGCCCAGAATCCGTTCATCTTCGATAGACTTGAGATTCGGTTCTATGCGAATGCGCCGATCGTTCTCCCGACGGGACACTGCATTGGTGTGCTGTCGGTGGCGGCATGCGAGCCCCGACAACTGACTCATATGCAACGAGCTGCACTGGACAGCCTGGCGCATATTGTCAGTACCTGCCTGCTCAATCCCACTGCGGGTGCCCTCGCCAGCGCCCCGTTCGGGACCGGATTCAATCTGAACGCCTCCCCCGAGCCGAAAACAGACCTCGTCGTGCTGGCCAGTTCTGGTGGAGAGATTGGCTACATTAGCGACGCCTTCGCACGCTATATGGGCAGCTCCTCGCTGAGCCTTGCGGGCGCCGACCTGCTCAATACCGTTGCCGATGAAGACCGCGCATCGGTGGCTGCGGTTCTGCGCGACGTGATGACGCGTCGATCAGGCGCGACGCTGGTCGTCCGTATGGCGTCGACGGATAAAGTCGAGCGCTGGGTGCGCTGGAACTATCGGCCGATGACAGACGTCGCTGGACGGATCGTAGCGATTCATGCCGTGGGACGCGATGTTAGTGAGCGTAGGCGCGTCGAACAGGCGTTGACTGAAAGCGAGCGGAGGGTTCGCGAACTCTACGAACGCACCCCGGCGATGCTTCACTCGATTGATGTGCAAGGCAGGCTCATAAGCGTGAGCGACTTATGGCTTCGCACGCTTGGGTATACCCGGGACGAGGTGCTGGGGCGGCCCTCATCCGATTTCCTGACACCCGCGTCGCGCGAGTACGCCCGTCAGGTCGTGCTTCCCGAGTTCTTCCGCACCGGTCATTGCCGCAACGTCGAATACGAAATGGTGCGCAAGGACGGTGAAGTGATCGACGTATTGTTGTCCGCCTTTCTCGAAAGGCAGAGCGATGGCACGCCATGGCGGTCCATGGCCGTGATCGAGGATATCACTGAGCGCAGGAAGGTCGAGGCCACCCTGCTCGAAAGTGAGCGCCGGTATCGCGCGCTTTTTGAACACATGCAGGTAGGATTCGTATTGCTGGATATTGTCAGCGACGCAAGCGCGAAGATTGTCGACTTCCGGTTCGTCGCGGCAAATCCGGCAATTGCGAGGACAAGTCATATTCCGTCCGATCTCATGATCGGCAGGAAGGTCTCCGAGGTGTTTGCAGGGCCGGCTGACCTGGAATGGGACTGGCTCGGCACGCTAACTGGGGTTGTACTCACTGGCGAGCCGGTTGCGCGACAGGATATACCGGCAGCGGGGGGTGGCTGGTTTGACATGGTGGCATATCGCCCCGGCCCCAATCAGTGTGCTGTTCTGGTCCTCGAGACCACTGAGCGCAAACGGATGCAGGCGACCCTTGCCGAACAGCATGAATTCCTCCGGATAACGTTGCATTCAATCGGCGACGGCGTCGTCACAACCGATCCGCACGGTCGCGTCACATACCTGAATCCAGTGGCAGAGCGACTAACGGGCTGGTTCATTGCCCAGGCGCGCGGCCTTCCGCTGGACGACGTATTTGATGCCCGCAACGAATCAACGCGCGTACACGCTCCGAATCCCGTCACCCAGTGTCTGAGCGAGAACCGCGTCGTCGGTAGCACGGACAATACGGTCCTGATATCACGGTCCGGTGCAGAACATGCGATCAAGGATTCCGCCGCCCCGATCGTCAGTACGATTGGCGAAGTTCTGGGTGTCGTTCTGGTGTTTCACGACGTGACCGAAGAACGTCGGCTCACCAAAGAAATGAGCTATCGCGCCACACATGACGCCCTCACGGGGTTGCTAAATCGCGCGGAATTCGAAACGCAACTTAACCGCGTGCTATCCCATGCACGCGAGGCAGGCAGCAGACACGCCATGCTGTACATCGACCTGGACCAATTCAAGGTCGTGAACGATACCTTCGGTCATATCGCCGGGGACCAGTTGCTGCGACAAGTGACGGAACAGGTGGGACAGTGTATCCGGGCAACCGACACACTAGCCCGGCTAGGAGGCGACGAGTTTGGCGTCATCCTGGAGCAATGCGACACGGAGCAGGCCCATCGGGTCGCCTCCCAGATCTGCGAGCGCCTCGACGAATTTCGATTCGCCTATAACGAACGGCGCTTCCATATTGGTGCGAGCATCGGTCTGGTGCCCATTGACGATCGCTGGCCAACGACTGCGGCCGTGCTTCAGGCCGCTGACAATGCGTGCTACGCCGCCAAGGACGCGGGACGCAACCGCGTGCACGCGTGGTTCGACGCCGATCAGGCCGTACTTGCGCGGCACGGCGAGATGCAGTGGGTCACGCGTCTCGAGCAGGCCCTCGATGAAGACCGTTTCGAGCTATATGCCCAGCGCATACGGGCGCTTGGTCAGCAGGAGAACCACCTTCGGTGCGAACTTCTGTTGCGCCTGCGCGAGTCCGATGGGTGTCTGGTACTGCCCGATGTTTTTCTGTCAGCGGCTGAACGTTTCCACATGGCCTCACGCATTGATCGCTGGGTGGTCAAATACGTATTCGCATGGATGACACACCATCGCGACCAGTTGGACCACGTTGACAGTATCGCGGTGAACCTCTCCGGCCAGTCCATCGGCGACCGCGCCTTCCATCGGTACGTGAGGGATCTGGCTGACGCATTTCAATTCGACACGCATAAGCTTTGCTTTGAAGTGACAGAGACAGCGGCGATCACGAATCTGTCGGTGGCAACGGAGTTCGTCCAGTCGCTGCGATTGCGCGGCATGCACTTCGCCCTGGACGATTTCGGAAGCGGCGCGTCGTCGTTCGGCTACCTTAAAGCGTTGCCTGTGGACTACCTGAAGATCGACGGACAGTTCATCACCAATCTCGAACATGACCCCATTGATCAGGCGATGGTGCGGTGTATCTGCGATGTGGCAAAGGCCGTCGGCAAGCAGACTATCGCGGAATTCGTCGAAACACCCGCCGTCGCGGCATTGCTGCGAGACATGGGAGCCGACTATATACAGGGGTACTTCGTCCATGTGCCCGCCCCCATGGAGGAAGTTCTTCTCCGCGGAGTTGATACACGTAGTTGACCGACGACAAGACACCCGTCCGGTGAACGGGTGTGCGATGCGCGGCTCGCCCGCTTCCAACAACAGCTGGACTGACGTGGCATTGCCGAGCCCGCAGAAGATCGATCTGCTGTCGCTGACCAACGGCGTGCTGGCTGACCTGGGACAAACCGCATTGCCCGCCGGCCAGTATCAGCAGGTTCGTCTGGTGCTCGCGCAGAATCAGGGCAACACGCTGGCGAATTCGATTGTTCCGACCGGCGGCAGCGAGCAGTCGCTCGACACGCCAAGCGCCACGCAAAGTGGCTACAAGATCATCCGGCCGTTCACGGTTCAACCCAACACGCTGGTCGAGCGACGCCGACGGTCGTGAGCGGTACGATCTCCGGCTACGTCGCGCCGGCCGAAGCCGGGGCTGTCGTTTATGCGGAGCAGAACGGCCACGTCATCAAGGGCACCGTTGCCGACAGCAACGGACAGTTCGTGCTGACGCCGCTCGAGCAGAGTTCGACTAACGGCAACTATGATGTCGTCATCGTGCAGAATAGCGTTGCAACGGGTATCGTGCGCTCGGTGCCTGTCGTTGTGAATACATCGACAGTCGTGGCCACGTCGTCGGCACCGATCGTGCTGCCTGCATCCGTGATGCACGTCGCAAGCGGGACAGTTCTGCCGGTCAGTGCGCAGGCCATCGTACGGGCACTGCAATCGATCAGCGGCCTTAACTACGAAATCACCAGCGCGAACGCCAATCTGGATACCGGCAACTACGCGCTGACCCTGCCCGCGGCTGCGCCACTGACCGGCACCTACACACCAAGCCTGCCGGTCGCACTGGCCCCCGTCGCTAGCGCCGCCGGACAGTACACCGCAGAAGCCGATAGCGTGAGCGGGGCGACCCAGTCGTCCGCAGTCAATGTATCGGCATCCGATCAGGCCAACGTCAACTTCAGTTTCTAACGAGCATCGCGTGATGAAGGAAGGGCGCAAGCCCTTCCTCGGGGAACCTCATGAAAAAAGTCTTCTGTCTCCTGACGGCGGGCGCCGCCCTGCTGGGCGGCTGTGCGCTGTATGTGCCTGATTCGCCGGGCGTGGTTGTCGTGCCGCAAGGCGGGCCCCAAGGTGGTCCGGGCAACGGCTTCTGTCCGCCGGGACAGGCGAAAAAGGGGAATTGCTGACGAGAAGAAAGCTGGAACACAGAGGGCGCCCGCAGGCGCCCTCTGTGTTCTATCACGTCGAATGGCTGATTGCGACCTGCTGGCTGTGGTGGAGCTTCGCGCCCACCCGCGCATGCGAGTGTGAACGCGCGTGATCTGTGTGAGCCGCATGAAGACTCTTACGGCTCGTTTGCGCGTCGGCACGGTCTGCCTGCGTGTCCGATCGATCCGCCGCGCGGGCAAGGCCGGCATCGCGGTCGGCTGAACTGAAGCCGTTGGTATTGCTGACGCCCTTGCTGCTCATGTGGCTGGCGGACATGCCGCCCGCGTTGCCGCCTAGACCACCGTGCCCGGCCCCCCCCCGCTGCCTCCCGCTCCGCCGCTTCCACCATTTCCACCATTTCCGCCTCCATTGCCACCCGCTGCCGCAAGGGCTGACACGGACGCAAGTGCCACGAGGCTGGCAGCAATCCATTGCACTGTTTTCATTTTCGCTTTCCCGAAGTCCACCTGAATGCTTCGATTGTACGAACGGCGCGCGCCGGTAACTCCGGACCTTGTAATCAACTGTAAGTGGCATGGTTTCGTCGCCACGGATCGGCCTCGATTCCTGGGCCGATTGCGACAAACCGGGCAGATCGGCTCCGGACCAGATGTGGCTGGTGCCCGTTCGCAAAGTACGGAAGCAAACGCGGCGGATGGCGGCCATCGGCATTACGCGAACGGTCGGTTGGGCCAATTACAGGTTTCAAAGCTGGCTTTCCGAACGTCTGCTCAGCCACCTGTTACCTGACGGCTGTGAGCCGGAATGGCAAAGGTCTCTTCAGGGTCGGGTGTCACCGATCGTCTACAGGCAGGGTGCGGCCAACTACGGTCGCTGGCACCAACTTCCGCGCGGACATGCGAACGGTGGCTTCGCCCAGAAAACGGACCGTCGCACTTCCACGGCAGTTGCCGCCCGTCGGCCAAAGCAAGCCGCCTGGGCGCAGAAAGTAAGTGGCGGCCAGTGACCGCTCCGTACACGGCACGTCAGGGCGAAAATCGCTGCGAGACCACGCGCTATGCTGGTCCGGCAGTTTCAACAATTTTTGTAAACCACTAGAGATCGGCAATCATTTTTCTCGTGTCCAAAGGATAGCGTGCGACGCGGAGTTTCCCGCGACCTGGCCGCCCTCGGTGATTCCGACAGCTTCGCTGAAGTTGTCCCCGGGGAGCGTGCCCAGGTCGGTCATCATCCCGTGTTCAAACAGAAAGGCGTGCGGCAAGTACGGGTTGGTTCCGGTATCCGACTCGCCGACCACCTGGCCGCGATTGTTGATCCCAAAAGCGTTACTGTCGTTGCGACCGGGGAGCGTACCCAGGTCGGTCATCACCCCGTGTTCGAACAGAAAGGCGTGCGAGTTCCCGCGTGCGGTGCTCGAGCCACCGACCACCTGGCCGCGATTGTTGACCGCGGTAGCTGTGCTATCGCTGCCACCGGGGAACGTGCCCAGGTCTGTCACCCCCCGTTTTCAAACAGACAAGCGCGCGTTTTCCCGCTCGCGGTGATCGAATAGCCGACCACCTGGCCGCGCTCGTTGATCCCGAGAGCGTTGCTGTAATTAAAGCCACCGGGGAGCGCGCCGAGATCCCTGATGATGAAACTTTGGCCTGCGGCAGGCTGGAATGCGGCGACCGCGAGCAGGGTGAAAACAATCAGGGCGCGGCGAACATAGTGCACACTGCTAACTACCTTGAATGCGGATTGCATAGTAAACCCCTTTCCTGGGCCGTAACCTGGATCGCAATCGGCTGCCTGGCCATAAGCGGCCGAATGCATTTTGACAAAGACGCAGCCAATAAGAGGAGTGCAGTGCTATTTCGGAATCCATGAGAATCGTGGACAGGGGCGTCGCGGCATGCACTGCCGGGCGACCACGCAAAGCGATCTTAACCATCCAGAAGCATGGCCTATTGCCGTCTCAACCAAAGCGGGCTCTCACAAGCAAAGAGAGACCAAGGGCAGGCAGGCACCAAACGCCTGCCAAAGCCGGCTGAACCTTGAATGACTCACTACGGGACAGCCAGGGGCATATGCACCAACTTCGACATAAACGTCGACACGACTTCGATTCATGTGCGGCACAACGGGGTACACCTTGCGTCTCGATGTAGGCGCAGATCGATAGAAAGTCGAGTTTTTTGTAGATAAAAAATCCGCTATAAATGCCGTTCGCCCATCTGCATCAGGACAAATTGCGCTGGCTTGCATCAGAAAGCGGACATGGCTAGTTCGAATTGCCGGCCGGCACAACCCGGACATTAGAGCTGATCCATCATGGTTCATCGTGGTCAATGACGAGATCGCCCATTATCCGCTTCCCGTGTTGAAAATTAGAAAATGTGCACAGATAGAAGTTATTGACCAGTCTAGTCTATGGAGTGCTTTTTTCAACTTATTAAATAGCGAGGAAAATTAATGACAATGCAAAATTGCGATGACTTGACTTGACTTTGCTCGATAGCGGATTAAACGATCGCTCGGGTTTGAGCGCTCGACCCGCTGGACCTCTTACGCTGAATGCGCGAAAGTCAGCAGCAAGGCGCGCCATGTAGCGAATCCGGCACGGCACCGACGGAGACAAAAACACCTGATCAGGTTCCGGCATCTGCGGCCCCCGCGACTGTCCAATGTGGCACGTAAGTCACCAACAGCTTCGGCAGGCAGCAGAAGGAGGAGTAGAAGCGTCGAGCGAGACGTCTCCCAATGCCCGATTTGCACCAGTTTGCGGCCGTTTGTGCGGCAAATTGGTCAACGGCAGAAATGGGTCGGCTACGGAAATTCGCGGTCGGCAAAGGTACACCGGCCCTCGTGTCGCGGACGAACTTCGGGGTTCGGCCATGAAGCGTCATTCGCCCGCACTGTTGCTCGGACGCTCAGATGTCGGATCCACCCAGTAAGCGGCCGTTCGATTGGCGAAGATGAACGCTGCTTCACCGGCCGTTGCGGTCATTCGACAGGGTAGGACGGAGTAACAACGGCCGCTTCCGAAGCCGGCGGTATTCGCTTATCCGACACGCCCCCCCGATCATGGACCGTCTGCATACAGTAATGCCAAATAAAAACCGAATGCGTGGTCGAAATCTGCAATAACGATAAGGACATTTGAAAGTATAGTGCCGGTTCCTGTTGAAGCGACGAGATAACGGCAATGGTCAATGATGCGCTTGCGCACCTTTGTTGCGAGCACATCGTTGTCGTCCAATCCAGTGCCGCGGGCGAATTATGCAATACGGATCGCATTGAAAGTTATTCGTTAGAAAATTCACACGCCATCGACTTCTTTTTGTCTCTATATCGTCATTGCCAACCTATAATTTCTCTCGGTCGTAATGCTTTGCAAGAGAGAGGCAGCGTCTCCACGCAGGGAGTTGCCCGTCGTTTCCACACGCCACATTACCGCTTGCTCGTCCGAGTAACGTCATGGAGGCGTTCGTGAAAAAAATTGTCAATGTAATCAGTACACCAACATTCAGAAGCGGCTTGCTTTGCGGGGCCGTTTCCGTCGCGCTTGCCGCAGCTATCTGCCCGGCTGTCGCGCAAAGCGAGCAGGAGGCCGCGGTAGCGGCTGCGGCAGTGAACACTGCGTCGCCGATCAAGCATGTCATCGTGGTGGTCGGAGAGAACCGCACGTTCGATCACGTATTCGGCGCTTACACGCCGCGGCAGGGGCAGACGGTGGCGAACCTGCTGTCGAAGGGCATCATCACGGCCGACGGCCGCCCGGGTCCGAACTTCGCGCTGGCCGCGCAATACACGGCTAGTGCCACGGACCCGAAGCGCTTCGAGATGGCGCCTGGCGGCAAGCAGCTCTATACAGTGCTACCGGCACCGAATACCGGCTCTACGGCAAGCACACCGAGCGATACCAGTCCGCCGCCGTTCGCCACGCTCGCAGCGGCGCAAGCCGCCGAGGGCACGATGATGGAGCCATGGGACGTCGTGCATTTGACCACCGGTGCGAGCGGCCTGCCGACGCATAGCGTCGATACGCGCTTCGGCTCGAACACGTATAACCTGCCGAACGGACCGTATCAGATCTCGCGCGTCGGTCCCGACTATGATCAGTACATCAATAGCCCGGTGCACCGCTTCTACCAGAATTGGCAACAGGCCGATTGCAGCCTCGATCACGCCACGCTCGATAATCCGAGCGGTTGCCAGATGGATCTGTTCGCATGGGTCGAGACCTCGATTGGCGCCGGTTCGAACGGCAAGCCGCAACCCGCGAATTTCAACGACGAGACCACCGGCGAAGGTGCAACCGCGCTCGGCTATTACAACGTGAATACAGGCGACATGCCGTACTTCACGCATCTTGCGCGCCAATTCACGATTAGCGACAACTATCACCAGCCGGTGATGGGCGGCACGGGCGCGAACAGCATCATGATCGGCACGGCTGACGCGCTCTACTACACGGACGGCAACGGCAATGCCGCGAAACCGCCCGCCGATCAGATCGAGAATCCGCTGCCGCAGCCGGGCACCAACAACTACTACACGCAGGACGGCTATTCGGGCGGCACGTATACCAACTGCTCGGACAGTCATCAGCCCGGCGCCGGTACGCTGCGCCACTATCTGGACCGCTTGCCGTACAAGCCGGACGCGAAGTGCGAGCCGAACACGTATTACCTGCTGAACAACTACAATCCCGGCTACAACGGGGACGGCACGGTGAATACAAGTACGTTCACGATCCCGCCGTCGCCGGTGCGCACGATCGCCGATACGCTGATCGAGAAGAGCATCTCGTGGAAGTACTACGGCGAGGGCTGGAATACGTTTGTGAATACACCGGCCACGAGTGTCTACTGCAATATCTGCAACCCGTTCCTGTATGAAACCGCGATCATGACGAACCCCGCGCTCGTCAGTGCGCATCTGCAGGACACGACCGATCTGTATGCGGACATTGCGAATGGCACGCTGCCGGCGGTTTCGTTCGTGAAGCCGGGCGGCCTGCTCGACGGGCACCCGGAGTCGTCGAAGTTCGGGCTCTTTGAATCGTTCGTGCACAAGCTGGTCGACAAGGTACAGCGCGACCCGAGCCTGTGGGCTTCGACGGCGATCCTGGTCACGACCGACGAAGGCGGCGGCTACTACGACTCAGGCTACATCCAGCCGCTCGATTACTTCGGCGACGGCCCGCGCATTCCGATGATCGTCGTGTCGGCATACTCGCGCGGCGGCCGTGTCGTGCATCAGTACTCGGATCACGCGTCGATCCTGAAGTTCATCGAACGCAACTGGCATCTGAAGCCGATCACGCAGAGAAGCCGCGACAATCTGCCGAATCCGATCCAGCTGCAGACGCATCCGTATGTGCCGGTCAATTCGCCCGCAATCGGCGATCTGTTCGACGCGTTCGAGTTTCCGCGCACGCCGTAACGGCATGGCATGGCGGGCAGGGCCGAACCGGCTCTGCCGATCTGGAGGGTTTCACCGCGCAGCCGGCCTGGCGCGCGGTTTTTTACTTCTGGCGTTTGTGTTTGCGCTAGCGCTTGCGTGCCGCCTTGAGCGCACGGACCGCCGCCACTCTCGCTATCGTGCCGCATGCGCGGCTGCCCGGACGCTTTTCGACATGTCGCAAACGCCGTACAGCGACTTTTCCAACAGCATCGGCAGATGATCCGTCATTCGTCGATGCCCCGCGACTATCTCTCGTTGGCCGAACCCGGAAGTTCGATGTCGAAACGGTTTGGCCGAACCCAAGCCTGATTCGAACTTCCGCAGTCGGCCCATGGCGTGTGGCAGCATCCAGAGAACTACCATCCCCCGTTTCTTACATCGCCGTGCACCCACAAGAGTGCGCCCGTGCCAGGCGCACAAAAAAGCCAAGGCGGTGAAGCCTTGGCTCAGGGGATTCTGCTGGTTGAGAGGACCAGCAGAATCCGAGGGCGGCCACCGCGCCTGAGAGCGCGGCAACCCAGTCACAAGATATCGCCGTTTCATCGTCGCGCGAATCGATGTTTACCGCCATGGCGTACGAAACGGCGGCAGCCATCGCATAGGTGTTGCCAGTGCGCGTTTCCTGATGAATTCAGGTGCCCATCCATTGGGCAACGATGCGATCACCCTCGGTACCGCAACAACAGGATAGCGAGCGCAGTAGTTCAATGCCGCGCGTTGCTCCAGTGCGGCCAGTAGTGATGGTGATCCAGCTGTCTGAGCCGTTTTCGACGCATTTGCTCCCGGTAATAGTGAGCGGCGACGAACACGGGTGCCATCGCCAGCACGAACGAACCCACAACGATTGCCACTGCTTCGCTCATCGGAACCTCCATTGCAGACCTATCCGCTTCACTGCAGGTGTTGCCCCCCGTTGATTGCAATGTTGGCTCCAGTCACGAAGCCCGCTTCGCGCGAGCACAGGTACAGCACAAGTGCGGCGACTTCGTCGGGCTGTCCGAGCCGGCCGACCGGAATCTGCGGAATGATCTTCGTCTCGCGGATGTCCTCGGGCACCGCCATCACCATCTTCGTCGCGATATAGCCAGGCGAGATCGTGTTGACAGTGACGCCTTTCTTCGCGACCTCAAGCGCCAGCGATTTCGTGAAGCCATGCATGCCAGCCTTCGCCGCCGCATAGTTGGTCTGGCCGAACCCGCCCTTGGAGCCGATGATCGACGACACGTTGATGATGCGGCCCCAGCCACGCTCGACCATGCTGTCGCACACCGGCTTCGTCATGTTGAACACCGAATCGAGGTTGGTCCGGATGACCGCGTCCCAATTGACCTTGTCGAGCTTCCTGAAGCTGGCGTCGCGCGTAATGCCGGCGTTGTTGATCAGGATGTCGACCGGTCCGACTTCAGCGCTGATTTGCGCCATGCATCTTTCGCACGAGTCGTAGTCGGCGACGTCGACCGCGTACGCGCGGAACTGTCGTCCCTCGGCTTCCATGCGTGCGAGCCACTCGTTCGCACCGGTGTTGCCCGGCGAACAGGTAACCACGACCGCATAACCGGCGTCATGCAGCTTGATGCTGATCGCCTCGCCCAGTCCACCCATGCCACCCGTTACTACCGCGATCTGCTTTGCCATCGAATCGTCCTCATAAAAGCTAAGCTGGTGTCATGCTCATCTGGAGCAACACTGCCTTCAGTCCAGGAACTGGATGTACTGGAAGGCGGGATTCCCTATCCATAAGGAATCCTTCATATATTACAGAAACCATACCGCGGGCATCGCTGCCCGCGCCAGTTCTATCGCTTCGCGCCCGCCGCTACGGGAGCCTGCTGGGGATTGCTTCGCACAGCCTTTGACGCTGTGGCCGTGAGTGTATCAAAATTACTTCCGGCAGCCTGTACGGCCTGTTGTCCCGTTTTCTGCAGCGTTTCGTACAGGGTCGTGGTGGTGGTAATCGCGGATTTCCACGCAGCGATCGCTGCTTCGGAACCTGCGGGAGCATTCTTCGCCGCGCCCTCGACGAGTGCCTGCACGCGATCGTTATACCGCTCGTAGTGCGCCTGAGCGAGCTGTGTCACCTCAGCCTGCGTGGTCGACGCGATGTCGAACACTTGCCGGCCATATGACAGCGATTTTTCTGCGAAAGGCCCGGTGAAACCTGCCTGCAGCGCGAACCACTGCTGCGGGTCTGTTGTGCCGGGCACCTTCGTCACGTTCTCCTGCGCCTCGGCGAGCGTGGACCTGACGACCTGCAGGTTCAGCGCGACCAGTTTCTCGACGCCTTCAAAGACCTTTCCGGTCAACCCGAAGAACGCGTCGAGGTTGGCCTTCGCGGCGGCGACTTGTTCGGGACTCGATAGAATCATTGTTGAATTCCTCAAAATCCGGTCCGGCGCGCGAAACCCCGATCGAACGGATGTGTTGCGGCGGATCGTCATGATGGATAAATCGAAGTGCAAGGACGCCTGCCAGGCAGCACGCGTCGCAAGGACTTCGGTCGGTCGTTACATCAACAGGCACTACAACTTAAACCCCAACTGCGACGCTTCGTTCATGACTGTTGCTTCGGCGCGCTCGCCGTGTGGTGCAGCAGCGCTCGCGTCGAACATGGGAACAGCAAACGCCGCAGTTTCATTCAGGGTCGGGAGGTGGACGCCGCGGATGTCTAGCGTATCCGGGCGACGGCCTTGAGAATGGAATCGCCGTCGCTTGTGACATGAGGACGCGAGCGTCCTGAAGCGAGGTTTTCCAGTGATATGAGTTGCTGCTCGAACAGCGTGTCGAGCTCGGCGCGGCCTAGATCAATCTGATCCGGCGAGGCCTTGATGAGCATTAAGGTAGCGAATTCATGGGGACTCAGCATATCGTCTCCTCGATTTAGTCTTTCTGCGCCGCGAGCATTAATTACCCTCTCCGTGCCGAATGGCGGCAAATATTTCCTTGGCGTTTGCAAAGCACGTTCAGGAAATCCTTACCGAGACGTCATCATAACTGCTCAATTTTCGAATGCAATATGTGAAATGCTTTTATTGGTACAACCATTTTGTCTGATGAATATTTATGTATATTGCATGGCAGCACGATGTTGTGCATAACGCCACCGCCGATCCCAGTGGATGCCTGACTGGCATGGCCCATGGCTGATCCTGACTACACACCGATGTGTGAATCAATGACCTAATTAATGGTGCCAGTTTATGTTGAATGCATCGGATGAGTTTATATTTGAAGATTGTATTTATGGGCTAACGTCCATTTGAAGCGGTTATCCATCCTTAGCCCGACATTGCGAAATACGAAGCGGCCTGGTCCAACCCAGGTCTGCTTCGAACTTCCGCAGTCGCCCCGATTCGACCGGTTGTCACCATCCGCTTTGGGGCCCTTCAGAACCTGTGCCCGGTATAACAGGCCGTACGACGCTTTGTTCTGGTTGGACCGCCTTGACGCTTCGGCCCATCTGCCAGGTCGACCATTTCGGACACTGACTGATCGACACGACAAAGCGAACTACCGGCCAGGACTCCGGCCAAGTGAAAGTTCGAATACATGATG
Source organism: Paraburkholderia elongata (assembly GCF_013177735.1). Classification (GTDB taxonomy): domain Bacteria; phylum Pseudomonadota; class Gammaproteobacteria; order Burkholderiales; family Burkholderiaceae; genus Paraburkholderia; species Paraburkholderia elongata. Next base: position 14,468 of record NZ_WOEZ01000105.1, read on the forward strand.
CTGGCACCGGACGACTGCCGCGTGGCCGTTCTGCACCGCCTGCGTCCGCGCTTGACATCAGCCCGCTCTCCACGGTAAATGCGGTAAGGCGGCCTCTCGCAAATATTCAGGCGAGATACCTGATTGCTTCAAAAAACGCGGATGTGTAGGATGGAACCGACGTCAGCGCCCTTGGCGCAGCGTGTGTGTTTGAGCCGCAGCAATGTCTGCGGCTTTTTTTATACATGCGGAATCTCCCCTGCGCTTGCGCGAACCATCCGGCGCCGCTGACGTCGGCGGTGCGAACGACCGTGGTCCGAGCAAGCGCTAACGCTGCCATCGCAGCTTTTGGACATTCGTATTCAACCTGGCCACATAGGTCGAACGGCTCACCGAATTCGCGGAACGCTTCCACATAGGGGTAATCGTGCGAATCGTGCAAAATCTGGCGGTATTAGCGTGAAGAACCGCTTGCAGCTGGGCTCGGCCGCTCTGCGACTTTCTCGCATTCGGTGATTTTGCAAGTTGTTGATCCACATGGATTTTCAGGATCAAACCGCCAGATTTGCCACGGAAAGTACGATCACCCCAACCTGTTGGGAAGGTCCCCTGTCAGGCCTCGTTTGCCGTCTGCCTGACCGACCGATCACCGCTGCCCCATAGACTCGACCACGTCGAGCAGTCCGATATCCGGCACGCTGCCCAGCAATGACAGCGAATGCTTGGCGAGTTCCCGGGGAACATGACCCGTCAAGTGCGCAAACCTACCGCCGTTGTCAGGGAAAACGTCAAAAATGCCGAAGTGACCG
>NZ_WOEZ01000106.1 GCF_013177735.1 Paraburkholderia elongata
GACGGACGCTTGCTCCTCGAAGCCATCGGATTCGGAGATGCGGCCAGCGGCCCGCGCTTCGGCGAACACGCCCGAGAAATCTCAAAGAACTTGCCCGGTGTAGGCTTCTCGACGGTCTCCGTCAGTCCATTGCGCAATGCATTGGCGGTCGTTCAGGAAGATTTCGGTGCTGAAATCGCCCGCCAGATCGCCGATCGTGTCGCGCCGCAGCCTCAGCGGACGCGCTTCACCCCCGCCGTCGGCGAGAACGCGTCCGCTTACGTTAGCGAACAGATTCAGGCCTCTGCCAAGTGGTTGGAGGCGAACGGCGACCGGGCGATCGCCATTGATGAGGCGGCGCAGGTCGCCGCCATGAGTGAGCGGAATTTCCTGCGGCGCTTCAAGATCGAAATGGGCGTCACGCCATCAGATTATCTGTTGTCGGTGCGGCTCGACATGTGCTGCCGCCTTCTTGTTGAAACCAATCTACCGATCGACAAGATTGCGCGTCGTTGTGGACTCGGGGGAGGTGGCTGGCTCGCGAAACTCTTCCGCAAGCATCTTGCGACAACGCCAACCGAGTATCGCGCCAGTAAGCGGCCCATGAGCACATCGTAGCAACGGGCGTAAGTCATCAGTCATGTCGATTCAGTTGCCGTAAGGAGCCCGGTAGTGATTTGTCCGGGTGTCGAACTTGTTTCGCGGTCGGCGGTACGGGTCGCCGCTGAGCCGCCTCGCGCTGTATTGTAATTGTCTCGCATAAGAGTTCAGTCATCGGTGATGCATATGGCATCACCGATTCGATGACGGATAATAGGCTGCGTTTTAACGACCGAATCGATAGCCAATTTTTGCTGCTTAAATACAATTTGATAATTTGCGACTTGTATTTTCTGGAAATCAGAAGGCTATACACGTCATAAACTTATTGAATTGACAGTCACGAAAAAAACGGTGACAGCCTCGCGACTGGTGCGCAAACGATTGCGACGCATGTTCAAACGTTTGCTATCTGTAAGAAGTGAATAATTTCGGTGTGTCCTTTGAATTTCTAGCAATGGAACAGTGAATAGTCCAGCTTGTGGTGTGACAGATTCAAATGAATGCCACAACGCTCGAAGTCCGCGCACTTTGTGCGGGCAAGCCGCCGGCGACCGGGCAGGAAGCTGACGGCTGTCGGCAGCCCGTCGATGCGGAACTTCGACACCGAACCCATCAATGACATTCGGGATCTCTCATGCTGAAAGTTACAAAGGCGGTATTTCCGGTAGCAGGTCTCGGCACCCGGTTCCTCCCTGCCACGAAGGCAAGCCCGAAGGAGATGCTGCCGATCGTCGATAAACCGCTGATCCAGTATGCAGTGGAAGAGGCGATGGCAGCCGGCATCACCGAAATGATCTTCGTCACGGGTCGCAGCAAGCGCGCAATAGAAGACCACTTCGATAAATCCTATGAAATCGAGGCGGAACTCGAGGCGCGTGGCAAGGCCAAGCTGCTGGAGTTGGTGCGCAGCATCAAGCCGAGCCACGTTGACTGCTTCTACGTGCGTCAACCGGAAGCGCTCGGTCTCGGCCATGCGGTGATGTGCGCCGAAAAACTGGTGGGGGACAACCCGTTCGCCGTGATTCTCGCGGACGACTTGCTGTACGGCACGCCGCCCGTGATGACGCAGATGATCGAGGTGTTCGACCACTACCACAGCTCGGTGATCGGCGTCGAAGAGATCCCGGCCGCGGAGACGAAGTCGTACGGTATCGTCGACGGCAAGGAGTGGGAAGACTCGATCATCAAGATGTCGGGCATCGTCGAAAAGCCGGAGCCGGCTGTCGCGCCGTCGAATCTCGGCGTCGTGGGCCGCTATGTGCTGAAGCCGCGGATCTTCGAACATCTTCGCGCGCTGAGGCCGGGCGCGGGCGGCGAATTGCAGCTGACGGACGCAATCCAGTCACTGCTCGCCGACGAGCAGGTGCTCGCGTACAAGTACCATGGCACGCGTTTCGACTGTGGCAGCAAGCTCGGTTACCTGAAGGCGACGGTGGAATTCGCGCTGAGGCACCCGGAAGTAAGCGTTGAGTTTCTGGCGTACCTGAATGAGCATCTACCCCTGTTGTCCAAAACGGACTGTCGCGATTGGCGACCAGACGGGGCAAACTTGTCTGCACTGCATATGTAACGGGCCGAACTGGAGGCGCCGGTGATTGCGTCTGTGCAGGCTCGACACGAGTAAAAAAGCCTGCTCGTCCGGGGAGAGGAGCAGGCAAAAATCCGAGGAGTTACGGGGTTGATCTGCCTACCCCTCGGAGGACCAAGCGATAGCTTAGCTATTCGAAGTGCATTGGGGCGAGAGTGGCGGACAAGGCTAAGCTTTTGACTGAATGCTGCGTTGTTGGACTGGCGAACACAACAGACTCGAACCAAAATGAATCTGTTGTATCCGCAACCGGGTGCAATAAAACGCGGCACTGATCGATTGTCTGGCCCATTAACTGCCACTTCGTCTACGTCCCCGTTCCCGACCCGCCAGTGCCACCCGTGCCACCCGTTGGAGTACCCGTCCCGCCACCAGAAATCGGCGCCGCAGTTCCAGCCGCCGTAGCGGCAGCAGTCAACGAAGCCGCCGGCTGCCCAGTACTAGTAATCGCACCCGCGGTCTGCAGAGTATCGAGATCCGCATCCGCGCCAGGTTGCCCCGGAGTGAACGAGACCGTCAGAAATGATGTTGACGAAACGGTGATGCCGTACTTCGTCTTTATCAGTTGCACGACTGCCGCCTCAGCATTCGCGATCACCGTACTATTCGTCATCGCATTCTGAAACGTCGCATTGCTGGAGATCCCAGACAGCAGCCCGCTAACCGTCGTACCGAGTTGCCCAGCCAGATAGCTCAACAGCAACTCCGTCAGCGGCGTCACATTGAACGTTCCCGGACCTGTTGCAATCGAATGGATCGTGACTGCACCGCTTGATGCGGTAATTGCGCATGGGGGATCGAATGCGAACGTGGCGGAATACGCGCCGTTACCATTCGCCGTAGCGCTACCCGTGCCGTTCTTGCACGTCAGTACGACGCTCGCATTCGCCAAAGGTGCGCCGACCGCAGCAGTGCCACTGATCGTAGCGCTAGGCGAACTACCACTATCGCCCCCACCACCGCACGCAACCAGCGCACTGGTCGCAAGAGCCACCGATCCGAACTGCAGCGTGCGCAGCGTGGCGCCGTTAAGAAGCTTCATATCTAATCTCCAAAGGAAGTCACTCACAATTGACTGGCACAAACGCCTGTCCGTCGCTTACGCCTTGCAAACTGTTGCCGCAGACACCATGCCCAAGCGCTGCACCCTTCGAACTCGTGGGGGCGCCTACTTGCGGCTTTGGCTTCGTCACGTCGCTATCAGGCCGTGCGTAGCGCAGATACGCATCGCGCATCCGATAAAGTTGGGTTGCAAAATATTCGCCGCTAAAGCGTCCTTGATTCAGCAAGAACTGCTGGGTGCTATAGGGGAAGCTGATGTTCTCCGCTGCGTTCGCCGTCAGATAGTTCGTCGACCCGACTCGTGTGCGGAAGTCAAGCCCGAATTGTTCGGAGCCGTATACCTGACTGATCCCCGGCCTCATGCCCTGACGCAGCGTTAGCGGGAAGCTGATAGCGGCGCCCACAAACGTGCCCTGTCCGCTATGTTCGCCATGCACGCTGACGGATACATCGTCGAACCAGCGCGTCAACGTCGCGACCGGCCCCTTGTCACCGCCCACAAAGCGCGCGACACCCGCTTCGATCCACAGCTTCCAGGACGGCTGCACCCAGCGATAGGTCAGCACTGCGTTTTTCTCGCTCGGCAATGCGTCATGACCTGGCTCGTGATGCAAATAGGCAAGCCGCAAGCGGATCAAATCAGGCCGGCCGGGCACGAACACCGTCGTTTCGTTTTGCACACCAACATACGAGTAGTCGAATCTACCCACCGATGCCACGTTGAACACGCGCGGCATGATCCAGAAGCTTTGAGCCAGCGCGACCGCATTCAGGCCGCCGCGCAAGCGGTAGTTGCTAAAAACACGGCCCTCGTCCATGTTTTTCGTGTTGTACAGCGGCGCGATATAGCTCGCATACAATTCCGCACCGCGCCAAAGTGGCACGAACCCTTCAATGTTCGCTCCCAGCGAAACATCGAAGTTGCCGTACTCGGTGCCGTAAAGGTAGCTGACAATCGGCTCGATCTGAATACGCGTCAGCCCGTGGCTGTGCTCATTGCCATACCACACTATCGAGTCGGCGTCGTAAGTCGGACGCGTACGCATCGTTAGCGACGCGCTTGCAGCCGACGGCGCGCCGCCGGCAACGAACTGCGCAAACGCGTCGCGATCGACGGTGACTTCGCCTAGCGGCTCGTTAGCCTTCTTGATGACGACATGAATCTTTTCGACACCATGCGGCGCATTCACGCTTGCCACGCCAAGCACAATGCCCAGCGCGTCCGCTTCGTTCTGGTTGTAGCGATGGTTTTCGTACTCGACCACCAGATCGCGTCCACTGACACCGATACGCACACGCTCGAGGCCGGCCACAAACAGTTGCCGGGCAATATCGACGAGCGCGGACGTATCCAGCGCTTCCGGAATAGCAGCCGCCTGCGCATCCGATGATCGAGCAGGTGTTGCGTCGCTAAGCATCACCGACGCATACGATTGCAGTGGCGGCACATACGCAATCGGCGCTCCGACCTGCGCATTGGTATTGCTTGCGACCGCACTCGTATCGATCGGCTGCAGGCTGGCAAGCCGGATCGATCCGCCATCGCTCTCGCCCTCCGCCGCATGGGTCACAGGTACTTGCGGCCCCTGGCATAAGCCATCGGCGCAACGGTCAGCGCTAAAGCGCTTACCCAACGGAATCTGAATACCCACTGAGAACGACGTGCGTGGCGAAACACCATTCGTTGAGCGGATCGAACGCATGACCGTACCGATCACATTCGCATCGGCCAGCCAGCTAACGCGTGGAGACTGATAACGAACGCCGGCGTACGGTGTTTTCGAATCGTCTTCGGCAAGTAGCGACAAGCCCGTATTCCAAAGCGACAGTTGCGCACCGCCAAAGAACCCGTCAAGACGATCACCCTGTCCATAACCGGCAGAAAGCGTAACGGGTCCGAATGCTTGCGACACCACACCATATTTCGAGCGGAAAAAGTGAGTTTGGCCGCCGATATCGGTCACGCCAAATGCGATGCCTGGCTGATACTTGAAGAACTTCGGCACCTCGACCTTAAGGTCACCCATCAGGTGACGAAAGAGGAAGTGGTCCGCATTGCTGAATGGTGCGGGGACATCAGCCGGGTAATTGGCGAGTCCACCGGAAAACTCCACATACGGCAGCAATCCGACTGCGCCCCAGTACATCTGCGAACCCGTCGCTTTCTTCCCGTAGCGCGGATCGATGTAATTGTTGTACTGCGCCTCTATCGTGCCTTCCGGCAATACAAACGCATACGGAATTAACAAACCGCCTGCCTGACCGAGCGAGTTCAGTGCTGGGTCGATAGCGTGCGCCGACGCGGAGAATGCCAGTGCGGCGCCGAGCGCAAGCGCTTGCGGGGCGAATTCAGGTTGTTTCACGCGCAATTTGCTGAGCCCTTTTTATAGTGAACACGTTGCACAGGCTCAAGGCCAACCCGATACCGGGGTGCGCCCCAAGCCACAAGCTTCTTTCGAACAAAAAGTTGTCACCGGCACGCACGAAGGTATGCAACGCAAGCAGCTATGCAGGCATCAAAAATTCGACCAGGTGACCGCTTGTTATGGGACAACCGCTTGTCTTTAGCGCTGGAAGGTACTGCTTCGCTATTTCGTCGTCCCGCATCAAATGCACATCTTTCACCGCTCCGATATCGGGGGCGTTATCTGGAGAGCCTCGATCGCTGGGTTCGATCCTATAGAACCATTAGAAAATTCGATATCGGGTGTCTGAATCGGACCTCATATTGGCGAATGCAGCCCTGGCGGCGCGAGTACCTTCTCGTGTCGCTAGCTCGCCCATTTGAGAATGCTTCATGTGGATCTTGCATCGCGGCTTCGCGCAAATGGCGAAATCCCTCAATAATTCGGCGGACGTGGCAAGATCAAAGCCGGAATATTCCATCCTGAGCGTCTCCGCCTTCAATTGATTCAGTGGCATTGCTCTATGCGGCCATTCATGCGACAGGGGTTACGGCGTTTTCTTGTGTGCTTATACCAGACGGCAATGCTAATGCACATTGCGTCGCCTGGCTTCACTCACGGCTATCCGCGATGAACCCAGTTGGGAAGTTGCTCGCTTCGTCGAGCGGAACATGGACGGGAGCTTGTATGGGTATCGCTTTTTCGACGCTTTCCAGACTTTGCTTTGCGTGGATCATTGTCTATCTGATTTTCGGTTTTCTGTATTCCACATGGACCGTGATACAGCATCTCAACAGACTCGTTCGTATTGAAATCCGTTCGCGTCGTGAGTGCAGATCAATGGACGCTGTCTGGCGACGCGTATTGAGGGAAATGAGACGGTACGCGGCTGCCGTGCTTCGAGTCGGCATCATGTCGTATTGCGTCTCCGTGTTTCTATCGTAGGCCGTGTTTCGAACAAAGTTACGATGCTTCCGTTCGATACGCTCTCTGTTGTCCGGTTCGGTCAACACCGTGTCTTGATCGGCCAATCGCGTCCGCGATACATGCCTGTCAACCTATGATTTCACCTGGCCTTCCGAGGGGAGGTCAGACGGACCCTCGGAACCCCTCGGAGTTTCGAGCCTGCCGCCCGGCGCGAGCAGGCTCCTTTTTCTCCACACGGCATCAGCAAGTACCCGCCCGTAAAATGCAGCCCCGCTATTGGTTACGCTTTGTTGGCCGCCAAATCAAATAAGACAGGATTTCTAAGCGAGATCGTGCCAAGTTGGAACCGACAGCAATACCGCGTTCAACAGAGGTTGCAAAGGTTTCGAATTTTCCCGTTGCACCTGGAACGCCAGGCTCGAACTGCGGACATGCGAATGAAGCGGTGCGCCAGGGGACCATCGATCCAGATCTATTCCAGAAACGTCAGAAACAAAAAAATACCGTACGCTGCTAATATCTTTCGCATTCCGTCGTGCAATCTCCGGGGGGGGCACACGACATGACATCTCGCCGTCTGCCTGAGTACCGGGCTGCGCATCTTGGTGACAATATCAATGCGGCCATTGTCACCGGTACAGCTGCATCGGTTTTTGAGGAAGTCGTATGTGTGGCCGCCACGATTTGCCAAGTGCCGATCGCTGCGGTGAGTTTGCCGGACCCAGACTCGAGGTGGCTCCATTCAGATGTCGGGTTATCCGCAGAAGAGTGGATGGCCGCTGAAGCGGTGTTCTGCCTGTTCGTCCGGGGCGACCATCACGGATTAGAGGTAGTCGACACGGCTAACGATCCGCGCCTTGCCCAGAATCCGTTCATCTTCGATAGACGCGAGATTCGGTTCTATGCGAATGCGTCGATCGTTCTCCCGACGGGACACTGCATTGGTGTGCTGTCGGTGGCGGCATGCGAGCCCCGACAACTGACTCATATCCAACGCGCTGCATTGGACAGCCTGGCTCACATTGTCAGCGCCTGTCTGCTCAACCCCTCTACGGGCGCTCTCGCCGGTACATTGTCCGAAAATGGATTCAATCTGAACACACTCCCTGAACAGGAAGCAGACCTCGTCGTGCTGGCCGGTTCTGGTGGAGAGATTGGCTACATTAGCGACGCCTTCGCACGCTATATGGGCAGCTCCTCGCTGAGCCTTGTGGGCGCCGACCTGCTCAATACCGTTGCCGATGACGACCGCGCATCGGTGGCTGCGGCTCTGCGCGACGTGATGACGCGTCGATCAAGCGCGACGGTGGTCGTCCGGATGGCCTCGACGGATAAAGTCGAGCGCTGGGTGCGCTGGAACTATCGGCCGATGACAGACATCGCTGGACGGATCGTAGCGATTCATGCCGTGGGACGCGATGTTAGTGAGCGTAGGCGCGTCGAACAGGCGTTGACCGAAAGCGAGCGGAGGGTTCGCGAACTCTACGAACGCACCCCGGCCATGCTTCATTCGATCGATGTACAAGGCAAGCTCATAAGCGTGAGCGACCTATGGCTTCGCACGCTTGGGTATAGCCGGGCTGAGGTACTGGGGCGCTCCTCATCCGATTTCCTGACGCCCGCGTCACGCGAATATGCCCGTCAGGTAGTGCTTCCCGAATTCTTCCGCGTCGGCCATTGCCGCAACGTCGAATACGAAATGGTCCACAAGGACGGTGAAGTGATCGACGTATTGCTGTCCGCCTTTCTCGAAAGGCAGAGCGATGGCACACCATGGCGCTCCGTGGCCGTTATCGAGGACATCACTGAGCGCAAGAAGATCGAGGCAACCCTACTCGAGAGCGAGCGCCGATATCGCGCGCTTTTTGAACACATGCAGGTGGGATTCGTATTGCTGGATATTGTCAGCGATGCAAACGCGAAGGTTGTCGACTTCCGGTTCATCGCGGCAAACCCAGCAATTGCGAGGACGAGCCAAATTCCGTCCGAGCTCATGATCGGCAAGAAGGTCTCTGAGGTATTTGCGGGACCGGCTGACCAGGGATGGGACTGGCTCGGCACGCTAACTTCGGTTGTACTCACTGGCGATCCAGTTGCGCGGCAGGATCTACCCGCAGCGGGCGGCGGCTGGTTCGATATGGTGGCATATCGTCCTGGTCCGGATCAGTGTGCTGTTCTGGTCCTCGAGACGACTGAACGAAAGTGGATGCAGGCGACCCTGGCAGAACAGCATGAATTCCTCCAGGTAACGTTGCATTCAATCGGTGACGGCGTCGTCACGACCGATCCGGATGGTCGCGTCACCTACCTGAATCCAGTGGCGGAGCGGCTAACGGGCTGGTCCATGGCTCAAGCGCGCGGCCTTGACCTGGAGGACGTATTCGATGCGCGCAACGAAACAACCCGCGTACGCGCTCCGAATCCCGTTGCGCAGTGTTTGAGCGAGAACCGCGTCGTGGGTAGCACGGACAATACTGTGCTGATATCACGGCGTGGTGCAGAACATGGGATCAAGGATTCCGCTGCCCCGATCGTCAGTACAATTGGCGAGGTCCTGGGTGTCGTACTGGTGTTTCACGACGTGACCGAAGAACGTCGGCTCGCCAAAGAAATGAGCTACCGTGCCACGCATGACGCCCTGACCGGGTTGCTAAATCGCGCGGAGTTCGAAACGCAACTTAACCGCGTGCTTTCCCATGCACGCGAGGCGGGCAGCAGACATGCCGTGCTATACATCGACCTGGACCAATTCAAGGTCGTGAACGATACCTTCGGTCATATCGCCGGCGACCAGCTGCTGCAGCAAGTGACGGAGCAACTGGGGCCGTGTATCCGGGCAACCGACACACTGGCCCGGCTAGGAGGTGACGAGTTTGGTGTCATCCTGGAGCAGTGCGACCCGGAGCGGGCTCGTCGGATCGCCTCCCAGATCTGTGAGCACCTCGACGAATTTCGATTTGTTTACAACGAGAGACGCTTCCATATTGGTGCAAGCATCGGTCTGGTGCCGATTGACGATCGCTGGCCGACGACTGCAGCTGTGCTCCAGGCTGCCGATAGTGCGTGCTACGCCGCCAAGGACGCCGGACGTAATCAGGTGCACTCCTGGTTTGACGCCGACCAGGTTGTACTTGCACGACGCGGCGAGATGCAGTGGATCACACGTCTGGAGCAAGCCCTTGACGAAGACCGTTTCGAGCTATATGCCCAGCGCATACGGGCACTTGGTCGCGAGGAGAAGAACCGCGTTCGGTGCGAACTCCTGTTGCGTCTGCGCGAGCCGGATGGGAAGCTGGTACTGCCCGATGTCTTTTTATCAGCGGCTGAACGTTTCCACATGGCCTCACGCATTGATCGCTGGGTGGTCAAATGCGTATTCACGTGGATAACGCACCATCGTGACCAGTTGGCCCACGTTGATAGCATCGCGGTGAACCTCTCCGGCCAGTCCATTGGCGACCGCGCCTTCCATCGATACGTAAGGGATCTGGCTGACGCTTTGCAATTTGACACGCATAAGCTTTGCTTTGAAATCACAGAGACAGCGGCGATCACGAATCTGTCGGTTGCGACGGAATTCATCGAGTCGCTGCGATTGCGGGGCATACACTTCGCCCTGGACGATTTCGGAAGTGGCGCGTCGTCGTTCGGTTACCTTAAGGCGCTACCCGTGGATTATCTGAAGATCGACGGACAGTTCGTTACCAATCTGGAACATGACCCCATTGATCAGGCAATGGTCCGGTGTATCTGCGATGTGGCAAAAGCAGTCGGCAAGCGAACGATTGCGGAATTCGTCGAAACATCAGCTGTCGCGGCATTGCTGCAAGATCTGGGAGTTGACTATATCCAGGGGTACTTCGTCCATGTGCCTGCCCCTATGGAGGAAATTCTTGTCAGCGAAATTGATGCGCGTAGCTGACAAACGGCGCGGACGTTGCGCCCCAGCGCATCTGTGGCAGGTCGACCGCATCTGGCACGCCGCGAGCCGGTACTACCTGCGCGAGCGGGGCGCTGCGGGAGTCTTCATCGGAGCGCAGGCAGCGTGCTAACTGGCGCTGTCTGGCAAGACGTATCAGATCGAGAGATCGTGCAGATCGTCACCGGAGGCCTTGAACGCGTGCGCGGATAGCCGGAATGGCGGCTTAGGTCTCTTTCAGATCGAAAACACTGTAACTGTCGTATGGCCGCTAGCTCGTTTCATTGCCGCTTTCAGCCAATTCCGTGGCCTTGTCCGCCACTCCGACCGTCATAAATTACTGTCGGTCTATGATCGTGACCGGTCATCTCTGGAGATTCCCTCGTAGCGCCCTCAGAGATTTAGCTTGCCGCCTTCCGTTGATCAATTCTACGGCCTCGCAATATAAGCAGTACTCTGCATATCGATCTCGCTCGCCCCTCGATCCTTACCGCGACAAAGCCCAAGCGGCCCGAAGGCCTTTCCTTGCACATCTCGGTAGTCGGTGGGTGTCGTCGAAAGATACTTCCGGAACAGCTTCGCTAACTGGCCGCCGCTGCCGATACCGCAGCGCCGTGCAATCTTGTCGACAGGCAAACGCGATTCGACAAGCATCCGGCAACTCAGGTTCAGACGCGCGCGAATCAGATAGTCGGACGGCGTCATGCCGACCTCGCTCTTGAAACGGCGCAGGAAGTTGCGCTCGCTCATCGCAGCGACCTGCGCCGCATCGTCGATAGAGATAGGACGATCGACGTTCGCTTCCAGCCAGCGCGCCGACGCCAGGATCTTCTCGCTGATCTGCGGCGCCGCGCCAAGTGTGATCGACGAGTTGAACGGTGTGTTGGGTTGCGGGGCAATCGACTCGGCAACCTGCTGTGCCAGATCGGAGCCGAGATCCTCTTCGACGATACGCAGCGCCGTCGATACGGCGCCCGGCGCTTCTGTCAGCGACCGCGCTGGATGCAGACCGTGCGCTTCAATACCGCTATAGAGAAGCGGGCAGTAGCGACTGGGCAGCCCGGCTGCTTGCAGCAGCAACTGGCCTTCCGCGATCGGATGCACGATCTCGCTGAACGGATGCCTGCGGCGCAGCCAGTTGCTCAGCCGCTCGTCGCGGCATGCCTGCTGTACGCCCGCACCGCCGGCAATGAACAACAGATGTGTCTCATTCGTGCCTCGGTGCGACTGGACGTCGTCGGTCCAGACAAATACCGATGACGAACTGGCGATGCGCCCGCCCGCGGCGGAAAGCAGCGAGACGTCGTAACGTGCACGGCCCGATCGCTGTGCGGCGACGAGCGCGTTTGCCTTCTGGAAGATCTCGATGATTGCTGCGACCGTAGGCAGTGCAAACCCATTGAACAGCGCGATGTCGATGCGAGTCAGCGCGTTCGTTTGCATCGGCACGGCACTTTGCCGCGCGCTGTGCGGCAGAGTATGTACCAAATCCATTTAGTTTTCCCCGGAAATGTGTGGTCTGCAAAGTCTTCTCCCCAAGACTCTGTCTTTTTCTTATATGAGCATGCTATACATATGATTCTCTTGTCAGTATTTAATGGCCGAATTAGCCAACACATTGGCTGTTGAGGACACTGAGCAGCGAGATAGCGGGTAGCCTTGCTGGGCTTATGATTCTACCCCGCGAATTGGCAAGATTTCGAATGTCCAGTGCATATCTCAACAAATTGAGACGGAGTGTATAGAGAATCTTTTTATAAATTTATGTGCGATGATGAATAGTGGTTTGTCAATATCGGTGAATTGACCATTACAGGCGAAATATCTCGTAAGTAATGCAAGTTGGGTCTATGTTGACCCAACTTGGTGCATTCGCTACACCGCGTCGCACGCTGTCACTAAGCGCCACTGCCGACGCCGGGAAAGTAGGTGCCTCAGGCCATTCGTGGGGCGACGTCCAACGGCTTGGTCTTCTCGGACAGAAGTTTTCCGATAAACGCCTCAAAACGGTGCGACACACCGGAAGAGGTAAAATTTCGCCCGGCCGCTCAGGATATGCCCTTGCAAAGGCGTGCCACGCGTATCGTTGCCCAGCTACGCCGTAGGGCAGTGGCCTTGTGCCGGTTTCGAAGGCACTGCATCACGATACGTCCTGGGATACGGTGCATCTGCACGTTAAGGCAATGCGATACCTCGCGAGCCGACTCGGCTTTGCCGTCACGCCGGAATCCAACGATCAGGGTTCGTGGGACTCGGCGTCGTTCGGGCCCCAGGCTTTGAACCTGCCGATCGCCTTGCGGATTGCTCAATACTCTGGGGCCCCGCCAGCCGCCGAATGGTGGCTTTTTTGGCGTATGTGGTCTGCTGCCGTTCAGCAGGTGTTCGTTTGCGATTCGCCCGGATTTTCACGAAAGGCGTTTCCCGTCCCCTTGCGCACGGGGAACGCTTGTGTCATGTGACGCGCGATGTTCAGTTCGTTCACCGCACTGGCATCGTTGTAGTCGGGCGCGCGGGGGATAAAAAATTTTTAGCAAACGATTGCGCGTGAACCTAAATAAGCTCTGCGCGCGACCGTTAACGGGTTCATGCATAAACAAGACATTCAGACAATTGTTTCCGCGGCTCGCGAAACGGCCGACTCTATCGTCGGTGCGCGCGAGTGGAAGACGGCCGAAGATGCCAACGCGATGCACGATGTGATCTTCTGGGACATGCTTGCCAAGCGATTGCCTAACACGAACATCGCCGATCTGCTGTCAATGTTCGATTAGACGGCGTCATCGGCACGGGTCAGGCGAGGCATCTCCACAGCTCGCGGCACAATCGGCCGCGTGGCGCGTTCATGGCCGTGGACGGCAGTCGCAATCGTTGACGAACCAGAGCGTGTGCCGACCTGACCATCCCGCTTCCTGATCGACAGTATCTCTGGTGTTTCGCGAACCTCTACACGAGTAGTTCCCGACGTCATCCATGCCGCCTGGTATAGAAGCGGTCCACGAAAAAGAACCTGCCGTCCGAGGGAGCGGCAGGCTAAAAGATCGAGGGGTGGGGTTGCCTCAGAGAAGCCCCCCTCGAAAGACCGAAGCGGAGCTTATTCGATCGGAACATGTGGCGGACGCAAGCGGCGGATTTGGTCAACATGTTGACTGAACAGCACATTAAAGCAGGCTCGTCCTGGCGAGAGGGGGCCAAATGCTCCCTCCTCAGAGGTAAACGTCTGGGGTCTGTTGCAGTAAGGCGGTCCGCGATGATGTGCGGAACAAGATGAACGACTGAAATCTCGATGAGGACGTTGAATCCGGCAGCGGCCCGTGTGCTCAAACGCCTGCATTATCCGTTGCTACTCCTTACCGCGACAAAGCCCACGCTGCCCGAAGGCCCTCCCTTGCATATCCCGGTAGTCGGTGGGTGTCGTCGAAAGATACTTCCGGAACAGTTTCGCTAACTGGCCGCCGCTGCCGATACCGCAGCGCCGTGCAATCTTGTCGACAGGCAAACGCGATTCGACAAGCATCCGGCAACTCAGGTTCAGACGCGCGCGAATCAGATAGTCGGAGGGCGTCATGCCGATCTCGCTCTTGAAGCGGCGCAGGAAGTTGCGCTCGCTCATCGCTGCGACCTGCGCCGCGTCGTCGATGGAGATAGGACAATCGACGTTTGCTTCCAGCCAGCGCGCCGACGCCATGATCTTCTCGCTGACCTTCGGCGCGACGCTGCGGGTAACTGACGAGCCGAAGGGCGTTTGGTGCTCTGGCGCGACCGAGTCGGCGACCTGCCGCGCCAGTTCGGGCGCGAGATCCTCTTCGACGATGCGCAGTGCCGTACGCACGGCAGCCGGCGCTTCGCTCAGCTGCAGCGGCGGATACGGGGCGCGCGCTTCATTGCCGCTATAGAGTAGCGGACAGTAGCGACTGGGAAGCCCAGCCGCCTCCAGAATCAGCTGGCCTTCCGCGATCGGATGCACGATCTCGCTGATTGGATGCCTGCGGCGCAGCCAGTCGCTCAACCGCTCGTCGCGGCACGCCTGCTGTACGCCGGCACCGCCGGCGATGAATAACAGGTGTGTGTCGTTGGTGCCTCGGTGCGAGTCGACGCTCTCCGTCCAGACGAACACCGACGACGAGCTGGAGATGCGGCCGCCCGACGCCGAAAGCAGCGAGACGTCGTAGCGTGCTTGGCCCGATCGCTGCGCCGCAACGAGCGCGTTCGCCTTCTGGAATATTTCGATAATCGTTGCGACCGTAGGCAGCGCAAAGCCATTGAAGAGCGCTATGTCGACGTGAGTCATCGCGCTCGCTTGCGTCGGCGCGGGAGTTTGCCGCGAGTAGCGCGGCGGCGTACGTACCAGCTCCATTAATTTCTTCCCCGGAATGTTTTGGTTTGCAAAGCCTGTTTAGGGACCCTGTCATTTTCTTATGGACGCTTGCTATACAAATTGTGATGGCCTCAGTATCACGTGGTTGAATTGGTCAACACATTGGAGGGCGATTTCGACGGGATCGCGTAAGCCGAAATCGGTGCAGTTTGGTCGTTCTTCGCTGCCTATCATGGCGGCCGGCGTTTGAGTTTATGCAACAACGCTTCACGAACGAATAGAACAGAGTCGTTCATGGAAACTTGTCCAGTCGATAGCAAGCAACGGAATGGTTTTGTCGCCTCGAGCGCGATATGAAAAAAATCGCATCCAGCCGTCAAGGAAAATACCCTGCCCGGGTCGAAGTACGCATGGCGGTCTCGCAACATGAGGCTGACTTACGCCTACGATTTGTTCGGCGAGGTCATCAAGCAATTTGTGATTGCGGTCCGCATGCGAATTTGCGCTGTCTGTCTGCATTGCGAGGTACCGCTCAACGGCCTCCTCTACAAGGTAGGTGGACAGTTCCACAAACGACGCGCCAACCTCATCGAGGATTGTCGCAACAGTCGCGTCCTCCGCCGCGTCTTCCGTCGTGCGTTTGAGCGCCACTAGTCTTACGTGTCGCGGGAGCTTTCCAAATGAAGTTTCGCTGCGTCGCAAGGCGTCTTGAAATGTCGGATAGCACGCTAGCCACTGACCTGTGACCCGACCGGCAATGTGAGGCGCAGCGACAAATATGTCGGCTGGGGCGATGCCTTCCATTTGTGTAAGCTCTCTCCAATTATTGTTATAAAAAGTATATCGATGTACCTGCGAGCTTGCAAGACGTGCGTGTGTACACATAGGTTTTGCTGCGGCAATAGTTGAGTTATCGGCTGCGCCGGCAATTCTTCGCGAATGGCATCAAGAACCGAGCGTTCGTTCCGAAAAACATTACGTGGGAGGCATAAGCGGCGCGTCATCGCGCGATTCGCGAAAAGAAGGACGCGTTGCAATCGTGAGACAGTCACCGTGTTTTAACTGACGTGCCAGTTTATGATTGCGGCCACTGCGTGGCCTAGGAGGTTGTCGGAGTTTGCGCCGAGGTTGGTCATCCGGGCGGGCACGTTGGGCGTTAATGAATCAGCCAGTTCACTGAGAGAGCCCATAGATGAGTCGCTTCGTGCCCGTTGATCGTCAGACC
>NZ_WOEZ01000107.1 GCF_013177735.1 Paraburkholderia elongata
CTCATACCAATCGCGGATTTGCAGCGTCAGTTGCTCAGGCTACCCGGCGGGCCGGATGCGCATTTCGCCCGCCCGACTGGCAACGAAATTCACGCCAAATTGTCTCCTCGACCTGCGGAATGTAAGACCTGAAGTCACGACCAGCTGGCGAAACGTGCCGTGGCATCTGGTGAAAAATAAGCGCGACTACCCGGGAATATTCGAGCGCATTCAAATCACACAAGCGCAGTGGATCGAGCTACTGGATATCCGGAAGGGGCGGAGACACATACTGAATGGTCTGCGGGCAAACCCAACCACTGCCCCGATTCATGCTCACGAACAGCGGGTTGATGGCCGGCGTCACGCTCGAGGGTACGAAGATCACGAAGCTGAAGTCACTGTAGCGCCCAAAACAGACGAAGCGGCGAGTCCGCGTGTCGCAGACGATGCCGACCATGATGGTCCCACACCGTTCGTCCATGGTGGTGCCGCCCAGATCGTCAGCCGCCCTCGGCGTCACATCAAAACCGGTGGCAGCCGTTACTCAGGCGCGTACTTGAACTCTGGCAATGCCTTCAGGGACTCCCTGGTCGCGTCCGGCAGCCGCATCTGCTTGTCGACGACCTGAAGGCTGCCAAACGGTATAGCGACGAGATGGGTTCCCATCCCGAGAAACCCGCCTACCGAGAGAATGACGTAGGGAACCCGATCGGTTGGGCTGACGATCAGATCGTCAATTGTTCCGACGTTGTCCTTGTTGCGGTTATAGACGGGCGATCCGTTGATCCTGGAGGCCCGGTACCCCGTCGCCAGCTGGACGACATCAACGCGCTTCGCCGTGATGGATTGTGGCATTCCCTGAGCCCACAGCGTTCCCGTGATCAGGGCCGTTCCGAGCACAGCCACCGATACCAGCGTGATAACCCGTTTCATCGTGCACCCCCACGGTTCGAAAGCATACGTTGAGAAAGGCGTCACGCGAACACTTTGCCCCAGTCCGTGACACCTCAAAACCTGTCGGCGCGATCAGCCTACGGCTGCTTCTTCAGTTGCTCCTTTGCATCGCCGTACGCGGCCCGTGTCTTGCCAACGACCTGTTCGACCTTACCCTTCACCTGGGTCGTTTCGCTTCCCGTGACTTTGCCGACAGCTTCCTTGACTTTTCCCTTTGCTTCCTCGACGCGGCCTTTCACCTGATCCTTGTTCATGACATTGCTCCTTGAAAATGCGGACGATCGAGCTTACTGACGCTTGCCACCCGCTCGTTTTCCGAGGGCACGGTGCGGCAACGACTGCCCGTGAACGGATCATCCAAACTGGAATTTTGCGCTCTTATATTCTGCCCAGAAGCAGCAACAGGAGAACGACGACCAGCAGCACACCCAGCACCCCGCTTGGCATATAGCCCCACGAACGGCTGTGCGGCCAGGTCGGCATCACTCCCATCAACAGGAACGCCAGTACGACTATCAATAGTATGCTCAACATGAAACGACTCCTTTCCGACTCCGTGTTACGACGAGCCCTTCGCCGCTCTCTCACCACGTGCCCGGAATCTTCAGGCCTTTCGCGAGGTATCTTCGCAAAAAAAAAGTGATGATGACCGGCTTCCGCACAACCCGGAAAAGACCCACCCTGTAGTGTGAGGCTGGCATTGATTTGCCACGCAGTCGGTACGGTGGTGGACATCGGGATTTCTTTTTTTACGCCTGGAGTTCGCGACTGCCGCATGCAGGATGCGCCCGCGCGGGGGGCATTGCCAGGCTGTCAGTCCGGCTGCACTTTGACAGGCCCGGAGATCGCTCGGCGCGATCCAGATGACGCTCTGCAATACACCAGCCAAAGCGCGGTATTCCGTTCAGCAGCGGTCCAGTCGCGAACAAAAACTTCTCACTTTCACGCCAGGGTTCAATTGCGTGCCCGCCCTGGTAAAGCGCGCCAGCCGTATTCGCCGAACCTGCCGCCGTTGCCGACACCTTTTTCCGGCGACCCGCTCACCGGCCTGCTTCCGGGAACAGGCCACATGATCGATTCGGGGCAGCGCCTCAGCGGTTGCGGCAGGGCTTGGACTGCAGGTCATCGGCCGCCACCGTACAGACATCTTCCGACGGACATGAGACGCTGGCGCAGGATAGAACCGGATGCCCTCCATCATGACCAAGGTCGCTCTCAACACGCTAACCGTGCTCACTGCAATAGGCGCGGGGCTCATTCCAGTGATGTGCTGCGCCTACGCGCTCGATGCGCAACTCGACTGCAAATCGAACGCGCATGCGTTCATCACCCCGCTATTGAACGCTCAATATATCGATCCGAATCCGATGCGTGTCGAAGTGAACTCGGTCAACGCATTTCGACCGACGCACGACAGCAACCTGACGGCTTTCGGGTTCCGTGTCTACGCCGTTCTCGGGTATGAGCGCGACGACACAATATTCAAACAAGGAAGTGGCCAGCCCATTACGCCGTCAGCATATGGCGCTGTAGTCCTTGGCCCCGCCGAGGCAGTAGAAGCCCGCGCACGCGAGGCTGGCAGCGACGCTGTCGTTCGGCAAGTCGTCCCCCTCCTGCTCACGGCCATCTTCTGCAGCGAGCACTGACGCACTACCCGCGCGTCGTCATGTGTTGACTGGCATCGCAGGCCTTCGGTTGCGCTTCGTGAAGGACGTGGGCAGCTTTGGTGGTGCAAGGAAACAGGGTTGGCACCGCAACGTCGCAAAACACGTGCGGGGCCCATTGTAAGAGCCGCCAGTGCCAGGCGGCTAGTGACCACAATGGCCGACGACACGCCGGACAGGATCGGGCCGCGACGGTCCGTTAGCTCGGCGAAAGCCGGCGGCCGCAATGTGAACGGAACGTGCACCGAATGGCTATCCAGGGATGAACATCGCCACGGCCGCCGCGCCCATAATCGCTGTCGCAATCCAGCCAAGAATAATAAGCGGCCGACTCGCCGTGAAAGCGCCCATTACCGATTTCTTCGAGACCAGGATGATTATTACAACCATCAGCGGTACGGCGACGAGTCCGTTAATTACCGCGCTCCAGAACAAGGCTTTCATCGGACTGATTGGCGAATACTGGATACCGAGTCCGGCGAGCACGCTGACGGCGATGATGCCGTAGAACCCTCGCGCATCGCCCACCCTGCGTTCGAGCCCCTCCTTCCAACCCATCACCTCGGAAAGGGCGTATGCGCCGGAACCTGCCAGCACTGGAACACCGATCAGACCCACGCCGAGAATGCCAAGGGCGAACAGCATGTATGCAAAGTTACCCGCGAGCGGCCGCAGCGCACTGGCTGCCTCCGCCGCCGTGTTGATGTCGGTGATTCCAGCCACATGGAGTGTGACGGCGGTCGCAAGAATGATGAAGTAGGCGGCAACGTCGGAGTAGAGCATGCCGCTCCAGGTATCCCACCGGATGCGCCGAAGTTCCGTGCCTGCAGCACGTGCGTCACGCACAAGCGGCGCACTGCCGTGGTTCGCCTGCATGTCCTCGACCTCTTCGGACGCCTGCCAGAAAAATAGGTATGGGCTGATGGTCGTGCCGAAGACACCGACCACCACGGCGGCAGCGCTGGCATTTGGTGTGAAGCTGGGCCAGACCGTGCGCAGTGCGACCTGCCCCCACGGAACATGAACCGTAAAGAGAACTGCCGCGTAAGCAAGCAGGGAGAGGGTCAGCCACTTCAGGAAGAAGACGTACCGATGGTAGGGAACGAATATCTGCAGCAGAAGCGTCGCGAACACGAAGAACGCCGTCATGAGGTGACGATTGACACCTGAGACAAGCTCCGCCACTTCGCCCATGGCTGCTACGTCGGCAGCGATGTTGAGCGTATTGGCGATGAGCAGTAGCAGCACTACGCTCCTTACAACGATCGGCGGGAATGCGGTTTTTATGTTGGCTGCAAGTCCTTTCCCCGTGACCCTGCCGAGGTTCGCGCACATCGATTGAACGGCAACCATTAAAGGGTAAGCCAGCGGCATCGTCCAAAGCATGTTCAGGCCGAATTGAGCGCCCGCCTGGGAATATGTGGCGATCCCGCTAGGGTCGTCGTCGGCGACGCCGGTGATGAGCCCTGGCCCGACCTGCGATAGCGGGTGCTCCTTCAGACGCCGCAAAAGAACCCAAAAAGTGCTCGTGTGCTGCGGTCCCTGCTGTCCATTAACGTCCATTCATTCACCTCGCTAGTGGGAAACCAGCACGGGTATCTTCGACGACAGGAGAATGGATTGCGTGACGCCGCCGAAAATGAATTCCATCCACATGGGGCGAGAGTAGCCGCCCATCACCAACCAATCGTATGGCCCTTTCTCAATGTGTTCACGCAGTGAAGCATGCTCTTCTGCGGTCCTGATCCGGAGCACGCCTGGTCCGACCGCGATGGCATGTCTGGCAAGGTGCGCGAGGAGGCTCTCCGCGTCGTCCTCGCGGCTATCCGCAGACGGGGAAATGATCGTGATGATTTGAACCGACTGCGACAGCCGCAGTAGCGGAATGGCGTCGTGGATTGCCCTCACGGATTCACGGCTACCGTCCCAGGCAACAGCGACGCTGGCCAGTGAGTTCGACCGTATGGCGGCAGGCACGACCAGGACCGGGCGACCACATCGCACAGCGACCGGGTGGGCGATCGGCAAGGGATGGGTTTCGGGTGAGCCTTGCCATTCGTATTGGCCAAGGACGACAAGGTCCGCGTAGCGGGCCCTGTCGCTGACGCCCTCAGCTACGTCGCCTTTCGCCTCGAGCCAGCATGCGTCAGCCAGGCGCTCCATCGCTTCTTCCCTGAAGACCGTCGTTGCTGTCCGTGCGTCCAGGGCCAGCCTGGAGGAGAGATGTGCGGCCACTTCTGCCACGCGAGTCGGTTTGTACAAGGGTGGAACCTCCACCGGCGGGGTCACATGTATTCCGCTAAGGCGCGCACCCGTGCTCATTGCCAGGTCGACGGCGAATCGCACCCTGCGCCGCCCCGACTCGCTCCCGTCTACATGCACCAGCAAATCGCGTAGCATGTCCAGCCTCCCGATTGCTTCCTTGCATAGCTCCTCTCCTGCTGGTCGACCGGCTATCCGCCTGCGACGGTGAGGGCGGACGTGTCAACGCTCTTCACGCCTTTCACTTTCTCAGCGATGTTTTTCACGTGATCGACGGCGTCCTGGTTTGACAGAGCCCCCTTCAGAACCACCACGCCGTGAATCGTCTCCACGCTCACATCGAAACCCTTGCTGACGCTGTCCGCAAGGATCCCTGACTTCACCTTGGTGGTAATCCAGCTATCAGATGCGACCCGCTCTGTCTTTGTGACGGCCTCGTGCGTCCGGGCCGATGCCTTGCTGCTCGCGGGTGTTTTCAGGTTGTTGTCGACACTTTTGACGCCATCGACTGACTTTGTCGCCGCCTCAGCCACGGTCTTCGCGTTTGAGTTGCTTGCCGAGCCGTCAAGCGTGACCACGCCGTTGGTGGTAGTCACGCTGATGTCAGATTTTTTGAGGGTGTCATTACCCATAAGTTTAGCCTTCACCCTGGTCGTGATGACGGTATCGGTGAGCGTCGCGCTTACGCTGTCGCTGTGGGGCTGCGGGATGGTGTCATCCCCCGAGGCTGCGCCAGCCGTGCCGATGCTAACCCCGGTAACCAGACCGACCGCAATCAACATGTTGAGAACTGCGGTTCTGCAAAAATAGGTACTGCTCATGATTCTTCTCCGATTTGCCTTCTGTACGTCGAAAAGTTCCTCGCCACTCCGAAACCGGCGCGCGACGCCACCCTGAACGGTCACCATCTTCCATTCCCACCGTGGTGTCACCCCACCGGGGAGATATCCACGGATGATCTGACTCCGTCCAGGCGCGCCGGGCTATTTACCGATCTGGTTGCCGACCACGCCACCTACGACCGCGCCGCCAACTGTGCCTACCGCGCTACCGCCTGTAAGCACCGCTCCCCCGACGGCGCCTATCCCGGCACCAGCAGCCGTGTCGACACCTCGCTGGGACATGCCGGAGCAACCCAAGCCTCCAATCGCGACAATGAGCGTTAGCGTACCTATTGAAAATAAGCGAGTGCTGTTCATTTTGATACCACCTATATACGTAAATGACGCGATCCGACGCGTATGCCACCAAGGGCCACCGATACAGGTTTCACTCGCCCGCCAGTAGACACTTTCTTGTTACACGAATTGCCGGTTCCCGTCGGTCCGGCAGCGTACATGTGCGGCCGGCGACATCTGCTTAAGCGCGGCAACTACATTGCCCAGACAAACGTCTGGCGCGCGTGAGCGGCATTTGAAATATTCATCGTACGATGTTCCGCTTGCCCCTTATAGCTAACGCTGACCGTGTAATGTCCACTGGGGAGAGAAACCAGCATGAATGGGCCATCCGAACTCGTCTCCAGAACGGTGTTCCCTTTGCCATCCGTGATCGTGACGGGGACATCCGAGAGATATTGATTCTGGTTGCTCGTCTTGCCGACGAACGTCAACACCATGGGGTAGTTGTGCATGACGTCTTTGATCGCTCGTGCCTGGTCGCTCCCGATTCCCCCCGATAGATATGTTACGTCCCCGGCATGCTGTATCGCCGGAAGGTCCGTCTCCGCCGCAATAGCGAGATTCACGCCGAAAGCCACACCTAGAATCACTACCCATTGCAAGACGTTGCGCTTTTTCATGTCAGACTCCAATGAACACATCCATCCCGCGGCGCATCGGCCTGCTCATGCCTCGGGTAGTGTGATCATCGCGACATCAGATTGAATGCGCACATTGCGCTGTGCTTCAACTTTTAACGAGTATGGTGTTCACCATTGCCGGCATTGCCTTGATGCATCGCATCCGCAGAGCCCAAATCAGCTCTCCTTGAATGTTTCGCCGTAATGGCAGCAGCGGCCATTGCAAACGATCGAAGATTGCCGTTCTCTGTGCGGCGTGTCATGGGAAGTCCACGACACTCACGCACACGGTACGCGCAACACGAACAGTAGTCGGTACGGTGCCGTACTGGTTCCGGATCGGCATGGTCGACCTGCACCGACGCAGCCCAAATTGGCAAATACACAGGTGTCTACATCAATAAGTAACGGCGGGTCTTTGGCAAACTGCCTGACACGCCGTGATATGGATTGATTGATCCCGCCGTTCAGGCAGCTGTGCAAACCAGTAACATATCCGTCGAAACAGCTTCCGCAGTATGTCTTTGTGAGGTTTGCACAAGCGATTCTCAAAAGAGGGAGTCGAGTAGACGCTACCGTACAGACGAAAGCATTTCGTCCGGATCAAGATGATCTCAATAACAGGAGGCCACCATGTACATGCAACTTTCACCCGAGGCCATCCAGACTCTCAAATCGCTTGACCGAATTCCAGATCCACAGGCGCAGACACCGTGCCCCGTGGCGGTGGAGCTATTGACGCTCGGGCTTGCATACGAGTCGCACAGCTATGGCGCCATCAATATGACCGCTGCGGGCCGGCTCTGGCTGAACCAGCATGCGGTGTAGCCCGCCATTGCACGCCGATCCAATTGCGCTGCCTGCAGTGAATATGCTCAGCCGCCTGGCGAACCTGTTCCGGGTTCAGCCAATGGCGTAGTTGCTGTCGAGGCCTCCGAGTCGGTGAAGGCTCACGCGCGTCATGCCGGCAGCGAAGCGATGGTTCATCAGGTTATCCTCCTTGGGCTTGCTGCCATCTTTTGCAACGCGCAATGAGCGAGCCGTTGCTGTCATCCGGCCTTGACTCGCAAGTGCTTCCCATGTGATTTCCCTTGACGCTGACGCTACGCATCCTCGGCTGGGTTGCGACCGGTGTGATGGCGGTCACGGTCGTGGCAACAGGTATCTCGTGGTTTGCGTGAGCAATGTACTCGCGGGCGGACACGATCGGCCGCTATCGCCTGAGTAGCTGTGCGCGCAAGACTTCGATTTCGTCGAGCAGATCGAGCGCGAGCGCAATGCCCGCGGCGTTGATCTCGAGATCGTGCGCGAGGCGTCGGGCTGTTCGTACACGGCGCAACGACGCGCCGTCAAAGCGCGGCTCCTCGTTCTCGCTGACGTGTTTCGGCTCAATGGCGCCCTGTTCGATCCACAAAGCCAACTGATCTTCAGAGGTGCCGGTTGCCCGGCACAACTCGAACAGCGTGAACTCCACCTGCTCCTCGACGATCAGGCATTCGAGCCAGCCAGTGCGCGATTCGTTCATGATGCATCACCTGAAAAATGCGAGCGCGGGTCGAAGTCGCATGCCTCTCGTAGTGTCTCGTAAGCCGCGCGTGCCTGCTCGCTGTCAGCCAGCGGCAGAACGATGTTCAATTGCGCATGGAGATCGCCCGATGTACCGGCCGGACCGCTCGCTGGGATTCCCTTGCCTTTCAAGCGCAAGCGTCGGCCCCCGCTGGAATCTTTGGGTATGGCTATTTCGACGGCGCCGTCGGGCGTCGGCACGGTAATGCGCGCGCCAAGTGCCGCTTCCCAAGGGGCGACCGGCACGACGATCGTCACATCACGGCCGTCGACGCTGAAAAGTCCGTGCTGGCGCAACGCGATTTCCAGGTACAGGTCTCCAGCGCGCCCCTCTCCGAAACCCGTCCCCCCTTGGCCGGCAAGTCGCAAATGCTGCCCACCGTGCACGCCCTTCGGAATGGAGACATCAAGCGTCCGCGACTTCAGCGCGACACGGCCGCTTGCATCGAGTACTGGCGTCTCAAGCGAAATCGTGCGCTGTGCCCCGCGATAAGTATCCTCCAGATCGATCACCACTTTGGCATGGTGGTCCTGGCCTCCCGCCGAGTGCGGCACACCGCCATAGGCATCCTCCATGTCTTGTGCAGTTGCGCGGCCATGACCGGCGCCGGCAGCGTGCCGCGCGCGTCTTGTCGAGGCGCGGTCACCATTGGCATGTTCACCGCGAAAGAGTGCCTCGAAGAATTCGCTGAAGCGAGCATCCTCGGCTCCGCGGTCGTCCCCGCCACTGAATTCGAAGCCTTCGTCCCACTGCGGCGGCGGCTCGAAGTCCTGACCATTGCGCCACTGGTCGCCCATCCGGTCGTAGGCCGCACGCTTTTCCGTGTCTTTGAGCACGCCGTACGCCTCGCCGACCTCCTTGAAGTGCGGCTCCGCGTCGTCGAGTTTGCTCAGGTCCGGGTGATATTTGCGAGCGAGCTTGCGATACGTACGCCTGATATCGTCCTGCGTCGCGCTGCGCGGCAATCCCAGCACTTCGTAATAGTCCTTGTATTTCATATCGAAGACCTATGAGAGAGGCCGCGCGCACCTATTTCAGCGGTATCACGGCGGGACGAACAAGCGGCGCGTCATGAACGGTCGCCCAGTCGCTTCGGCGCACGTGGTGGATGATCAACGGAATGCCCGCGAACACGACGATGCCGAGGACAACCAGCCCCGTGTAAAGCCAGGGCGAACCGACCGGCAACTGGTCCGGCGGGAAGAACGACACGACGAAACTGAACAGCACCCCAGCAAAGCCAATGCCGGCCGTCAACCACATACCGCCTGAACCACCGGGCACCGTGAAGGGGCGTGGCAGAGCAGGCGCGGAATAGCGCAACTGGATCGCCGCCGCATACATCAACATGCAGGCGATCAGGTAAAGCGCGATCGACAGATCCATCAGGCGCCGAACTTCGTCGTTGGCGTAAGTGGTGCAAAACGTCGTGACGTTCTGCCGTGAGTTGCCGTCCATGAATAATTCGTCGCGCATCAGATCGAATACGGCGCGGCGGTCGGACGATGTCTCCGGAATCCGGTACTTCGGGAGCGAAGACCCGGAGATTGTCGCGGCGTATTCGTCAGCGACGGCATCGGGCGTGGCTGGCGGGGACTTGAGAAAGGTCATGACGTGACACTCCGGACTTGAAATGAGCGCGGCAGATGCGTGAACGAACACCTGAGCGAATGGAATGACGATGTTGGGCAGACGGGAGAGCTTCCATATTCACGGTGCGCGCAGGACCGATCGAAGTCGGTACGGTGCCGTACCGCACTGCGGCATCCCAGACGATCTGTTCATTGCATTACGTTGCTATTGAGCGCAAGGTAGTGCTATTCACTGTGCTGTTTCCGATCGTCTGTTACGCCGTCGATATCCGGGCCGAGCCCAGCGGAATAAACCGTTCGGCAAGGACATCGTCGACGGCAAGGTTCAGGCTGCGGCGCTCTGAGCGCACGCATTTCAATCCCGCGACGGCGCTCGCCGTCCGAACGAACTCTTCGAGGCCGACATGTATAAACGCATTCTGGTAGCGATCGACGGCAGCGAGACGTCTGAACATGCGTTCGATACCGCTTTACAACTCGCCAGCGAGAGCGGCGCGCAATTGCAACCGCTTTATGTCGTCGACAACCCGCTGATGGCGTACGACGCCTCCGGCTACGATCCGACGATCCTGCGTGACGCGTTCGTGGAAGAAGGCCAGCGCTTGCTGGCGGACGCACTGGCACGGATGAAACACGAAAACGTGGCCGGCACGCCGCGGATGGTGGACGTCGCGCCGATAGGCGAGGATATTTCAGAGCGCATCCGCATCACGGCCAACGAATTCAATGCGGACCTGCTGGTGCTCGGCACGCACGGCCGGCGTGGCTTCAAGCGTCTGTTTCTCGGCAGCGTCGCCGAGCGCGTGGTGCGCAGTGCCTGCTGTTCAGTGTTGCTGGTGCCGAGCCGGCAGACGCAAACCACGCACGTAGAGTCAGCCAAACCGGGCCACGCCGACGTTGCCGCTGCGATGTATGAGATGCTGCGTTAGAGCGGCAACAGTACCGTCGCGGCAATCGGCTATGCCGCGATGATCACTTTCAGCGAGTGCGTGTCTGCACCATGCTCGAAGGTCTCGTAGGCATCGAGAATCTGATCGAGCCTGAAGCGATGGGTAATCAGAAGCGTGGGGTCAAGCCTGCGGGAGCGCAACGTCTCCAGCAGCATAGGCGTACTCACGGTATCGACCAGCCGCGTGGTGATCGTGATATTCCGGTCCCAAAGGTGTTCCAGATGCAGATCCACCTTCACGCCATGCACGCCGACGTTTGCAATCGTCCCGCCCGGCGCTATGATCGCCTCGCACAATTCGAAAGTGGCAGGTATGCCGACCGCTTCGATGGCGGTATCGATGCCACGCCCGGAGGTGAGTTTCATGATCGCCTTCACCGCATTGCCATCCGCGTTGTTGATCACCGTGGTCGCACCGAAGCGCTTTGCGGTCTCTAGCCGGTTATCGTCCAGATCGACCATGATGATTTCGGCGGGAGAATAGAAGCGGGCCGTCAGCAATGCCGCGAGTCCGATCGGTCCGCTGCCTACAATAGCCACAGTACTACCGGGCTGCACCTTCCCGTTGAGCACACCGCACTCGAAGCCCGTCGGCAGGATATCGCTCAGCATCACGAGCGCCTCTTCGTCGGCATCGTCGGGAATCCGGTAAAGACTGGTATCCGCGTGCGGAATCCGCACGAACTCGGCCTGCGTGCCGTCGATCCTGTTGCCAAGAATCCAGCCGCCGCTGACGCAATGGGAATACATGAGTTTGCGGCAGTACATGCACTTTCCGCACGCGCTGATGCACGAAATCAGGACTCGTTCACCTGGCTTGAACGCCGTGACGCCTGCGCCGACCTGCTCGATTACGCCGGTACCTTCATGGCCGAGCACGCGGCCGGGCTGACAGGTCCCGACGTCGCCCTTGAGAATGTGCAGGTCTGTGCCGCAAATTGTCGTCTTGCTGATCTTGACGATGGCGTCGGTGGACGCCTCGATCTCTGGTTTGGGCCGTTCTTCAACGGCCTTCTTGCCAGGTCCAAGATAAACGAGCGCTTTCATTGTCGGTAACTCCGGTTGCATTGGGCACGCTGGGAGATACGGCGCCGTTAGGCAGCGCAAATCGTATTCGAGGTCGTCAGGCCCACCCACGACATACCTTGCTTCAAGCCATCCAGCACTGCCTCCTGCGGCGTGCTGAAGGTTCGGTCGTGCGTGAATTCACGCACGACCACGCCATCCGGCGCGGCAACGCTCGTGCCGATCAGACAGCCGAATTCAGTGCCGCTTGCGCGTGCGCAAGCCGTGACAGTCCAGCCGTCGCCGTCCACTTTTCCTGACAGGTTCATGACGCTTTACCTCGCGCGTATTCAACGCGGTTAGTGTTCGACACCCGCGATTCGCACACCGCCTAACTGATCTCGAAACAATCTGCAGCCGACGTCCCTTTGGACGATCAGAGCGCCACAGCATGCCGGCTAAGTATCCTTGGATCGCCGACCGGCAGAACCACCCGCCCGTGCACTTCGTTGATCACGTCGGCTGCAGACAGATAGAACGCAAGCGCCGCCGTGAGGAGTCCCATATAGCCGCCTGCCATCCGCACCAGACCTGAACCTGCCCACTCTCCTCCAGCCAGCAGGCCGAAGGTGATCCAGAGCGCCAGAAAAATGAACTGCAGCGCGCGAGGCGAGCGAAAGGTGGCCAGCCACATATAGAACGTGAAGACACCCCAGAGGAACAGATACCAGCCGACGAACGCGGGGGGCACCTTGTCATGCAGAAAGAGCACGAATAGCGCAAACGACCACCAGAACGCACCGTAACTCAAAAAGGCCGTCGCGCCGAAGGTATTGCCGCGCGGCAACTCCATCATCCCGGCAATGGTCTGCGCGGTCCCGCCGTAGGCGAGCGCGCAGGCAAGCACGAGGCCCATCGACTCGCCCGAAAACCAGCCGGCGTTGATCATGCTGAGCAGCCACGTCGTCAATGCAAAGCCGGCGAGACCCAGTGGCGCGGGGTTCGCTAGTGTGGTTCGGATCGGTGCGCTGGCCATGGCCTGCTCCTGAAGATAAAAAACGTTCCGGCAATCTCGCGGCCTTCGCGAGCCATCACCCGAGCTGATCGAGAATCGACGGATTTTCCAGCGTGGATATGTCCTGGGTAATTTCCTCGCCGGCTGCGAGCGAACGCAGCAAGCGGCGCATGATCTTGCCCGAGCGTGTTTTCGGCAGATTCTCGCCGAAGCGGATTTCTTTGGGCTTCGCGATCGGCCCGATCTCCTTGCCGACCCAATTACGCAATTCGGTCGCGATTCTGATCGCCACGTCGCCGGTTGGCCGCTCGCCCTTCAACACCACGAAGGCGACGACAACTTCGCCGGTCGTCTCGTCGGCACGGCCGACGACCGCGGCTTCCGCCACCAGCGGGTTCGCCACGAGCGCGGACTCGATCTCCATCGTGCCGAGCCGGTGGCCCGATACGTTGAGCACATCGTCGATACGGCCGGTAATCGTGAAGTAGCCGGTGTTCTTGTCACGCACCGCGCCGTCACCGGCGAGGTACAGCTTGCCGCCGAGCTCTTCAGGGAAGTAACTCTTCTTATAGCGCTCCGGATCGCCCCACACGTTGCGCAGCATCGACGGCCATGGTCGTTTGATGACGAGAATGCCGCCCTGCCCGTTCGGCACGTCCTGCCCGGTTTCGTCGACGACCGCGGCCATGATGCCCGGCAGCGGCAGCGTGCACGAACCCGGCACCAGTGGCGTGGCGCCCGGCATCGGCGCGATCATGTGACCGCCTGTTTCGGTTTGCCACCAGGTGTCGATGACAGGGCAACGGCTATGGCCGACGTGTTCGTAGAACCATGTCCACGCGGCCGGATTGATCGGTTCGCCGACCGTGCCGAGCAGCCGCAACGTCGACAGCTCGAAACGATCTGGATGGACTTTCGGATCGGATTCGGCCAGCTTGATTAGCGAGCGAATTGCGGTCGGCGCCGTGTAGAACACTGTCACCCGGTGTTTGGCGATCATGTCCCAGAAGCGTCCTGCGTTCGGATACGTCGGCACGCCTTCGAACACGACCTGGGTTGCACCAATTGCCGTCGGACCGTACGCGATATAGCTGTGGCCAGTGATCCAGCCGATATCGGCGGTGCACCAGAACACGTCGCTGCGCTTCGCATCGAAAGTCCATTTCATGGTCTGCGCGGCCCACATCAGGAATCCGCCCGTGCTGTGCTGCACACCCTTCGGCACGCCGGTCGAGCCGGACGTATAGAGAATGAAGAGCGGATGCTCCGCGCCCACCCATTCCGGTTCACACGCGTCTGCTTCGGCTTGCGTGAGCTCGTGCATCCACAGGTCGCGTCCTTCGCGCCACGCAACCTTGCCACCCGTGCGCCGATAGACGATGACGCTTTTCACCGCTTCGCAACCACCCATCGCGAGGGCTTCGTCCGCGATGTTCTTCAGCGGCAACGCTTTGCCGCCGCGCATCTGTTCGTCGCAGGTGACCAGCGCGATCGCGCCCACGTTGACGATCCGTTCGTTGAGCGACTTCGACGAGAAGCCGCCGAACACCACAGAATGCGTCGCGCCGATGCGCGCGCACGCCTGCATCGCCACGATGCCTTCAATCGACATCGGCATGTAGATCACCACGCGGTCGCCCTTCTTCACGCCGCGGGTTCGCAATGCATTAGCAAATCGGCTCACGCGTTCGAGCAACTGCCGATAGGTAACACGTGTGACGGTACCGTCGTCGGCTTCGAAGATCACGGCAACATGGTCACCGTCGCCGGCTTCGACGTGGCGGTCGAGGCAGTTGTACGACGCATTGAGCGTGCCGTCTTTGAACCATTCGTAGAACGGCGCGTACGATTCGTCGAGAATCGACGAAAACGGCTGCTTCCAGTCCAACATCTCACGCGCGCGGCGAGCCCAGAATCCTTCGTAATCGCGTTCTGCCTCGGTGACCAGCGCGCGATAGGCATCCATGCCGGAGATCGCGGCGTAAGCCGCTACACTGGCGTGCGGAAGGAAGGCCTGCGGCTCCTCCAGAATCGAATCAGTGGTTGACATTGTGTGTCCCTTGCACGCTTTCGTGCGTGCCTGATAGTGCTTCCCGGTTAGTCACTACGCCGCCGCAACGCGACACGCGAGCGCGAAAAGTTGAACTTGAGCGCGCACATGACTGTCCGGAAATCGAATATTTTGCGCAGCGTGATTACCGCGAGCCTTGCTGCGCCGGGCGCGGCGAAGCAATCCGCATGATCGGATCGATCTCGCGACGTCAGCTCCGGGAGAAATGGGGACGGCGCAC
Organism: Paraburkholderia elongata; assembly: GCF_013177735.1. Taxonomy (GTDB): domain Bacteria; phylum Pseudomonadota; class Gammaproteobacteria; order Burkholderiales; family Burkholderiaceae; genus Paraburkholderia; species Paraburkholderia elongata. Next base: position 15,083 of record NZ_WOEZ01000107.1, read on the forward strand.
AAAGCGGTCAGAGAAGCCTCGTCACGCGAAACTGTTTCGTTCGCTGTGGTTGAGAAACACACGCGGCTTGCGATGACGATGCTCGCGCTGCGGGCGGAAGTCGGTACGGTGGCGTACCGGCGCGAGAAATCTGCCTCTTCTCACAACGTCATCGATTTTGCGACTGCTACTGTCTCCGTCACGAAGGTAACCCGACCTCGGGCTGCAAACAGACTGCAGACAGACATTCTGAGCGATGCCCGTGTCGACATCGTCGCCGTTCTGGCCGCCCCGCTCGCTGCAGCCGCACTGGCGGCCGCCCAACGCGGCCAGACACTCACCGTGCAGATTGCCGACAGGACCGTACGCATTGAAGGCGATCCTGTGCGTCTCGCACAGGCCGTCGACAACCGCCTGCATAACGCAGTGAAATACACGCCGGAGAAGGGTTGCATCATTCAGTCTGCAGCCGCAGCTTGCCTGCCATAGAGTGGCACACTTTCTTTCAACCGAAAGAATTGCCACTGAAGACACATCCAGCCATGGCTGGCAGCCGTTACAGCGCGCCGCGATGTGCCACCGTGCGCGCGCGAACTATAATTTCAAGAGGGTTCAGTCAGACTCGGCGTTCATAGGACGCCGCTGCACGCTGCGCTGCAGGGGCATTCGCGCCAATTCGTCTGACGCGTTCACGTATCCGCCCTTGATACCTGATATTGTTAAGAACAATCCAGCGAAACGCTACGGTTTCTGGACAGGATGTCGGGGAGCGAGACATGGAAAACGAGCAACATTCCAGAGAAAATCACCTGCTTTCGGTTCTGCCCGAAGCAGAGCGGGCGCGCGTGGCGCCGCATCTCGTATCGGTCGAAATGCCACTGGGCCTGGTCGTGTACGAGTCCGGTGACCACCTTGATCACGTCTATTTTCCGACAACGTCCATCGTATCGTTGCTCTATGTGATGGAGGATGGTGCGTCCGCCGAGATCGCAATTGTGGGTAACGAAGGGATCATCGGTATTGCGCTCTTCATGGGCGGTGAAACGACGCCAAACCGGGCAGTCGTGCAAAGCGCAGGCCAGGCGTATCGACTGGATGCGCGCATCCTGAAAGAGGAATTCCATCGTGCCGGCCCGGTTCAGCGGCTATTGCTGCGCTATACCCAGGCATTGATCACCCAGATGGCCCAGACTGCCGTCTGCAACCGGCATCATTCGATCGACCAGCAGTTGTGCCGCTGGCTGCTGCTCAGCATGGACCGCCTGCCGTCAAACGAGCTGAAGATGACCCAGGAGCTGATCGCGAACATGCTTGGCGTGCGGAGATCCGGCGTGACGGAAGCGGCACTGAAACTGCAGGAAGCGGGGCTGATTCGTTACAGTCATGGCCACATCGAAGTGCTGGATCGACCGGGACTCGAAACTCGCGTGTGCGAATGCTATGGCGTGGTAAAGCGGGAGTTCGACCGGCTGTTGCCTGATCTGAAGGCGCTATAAGAAGCGCGTCATTCGTGCACGGCGCGGATCGCTCAATGACTCGCGCCCTGCCCATGGCGTCGAGTGCGACCGGACCGCCGCAGAACAGAATACGGTGCTTTGACGGTGTGTTGCAGAGCGTCATCTGGATCGAGCCGAACGATTTCGCGATCGGCCAGAGCGCAGTCGGAGTGACACCGGCAACGGCCCCCGGGGCCGTACGCAGGCACGCGGTGTTCGCGAACACGGGGCGACAATCGGGATATCTCGATGTACACCACCGTACCGACTGCATGGCAAATCAAGGTCACCCTCACTCTACCGGGCAGATCCGTCCTGAGTAGTGCGGATGTCTGCTTGCAGCAAATTGAACGTTGCGGAGATGCCTCGCGAAAAGCGTGAAGATTCAGCGCACCTGGCGAGAGAGCGGCAACGGGCTGGTCGAAACGCGCAGTCGAAAGGAGAAGCTCCATGTTGGGAACAATATTGATAGTCGTGCTGGTGCTCGTGTTGCTCGGTGCGATACCGACCTGGCCGCACAGCCGTTCGTGGGGCTATATGCCCAGCGGCCTGTTAGGCGTTGTGCTGGTCGTCGTGCTCGTGTTGCTGCTACTGGGCAGGATATAAGCGCAAAATTCCTGTCTGGATGATCACTTCGCGGGCAGCCGTTGCCGGGCCGTCCCTTATGACCGCAACAAGGACAAGATCGGAACCGTGGGGAATGGAGGGTGGCCAGTGGACAACGATCCGTGCGAGAGCGCGGTCCGCTCATCCGAGGCAGGGCGGAGTGGACTGTTCACGGACACAGTCGAAGGCGCAAAGGCCCGTGCCAACCTGAACCCGCTGATCGAAGCGTGCAAGATCAACGGTGTCGAGCCGTATCGCTGTCTCGTCAAGTTGTGCCGCGCATTGCCGCTCACCACGATCGCCGACAACTACGAGGGATTGGTGCCGTGACCGCTCGATCTCGCGTGAAGACCGCTTACAGACCGACGCCCGCACGTGGGCGCCAGGCAGCACTCATTGCGCTCCGGAACCTGAAGATGGCGCGGTCAGCACACGCCTATGTCCGGGGCAATACCGTCAGATTTTACGAATGGCTTGAAAGCCTGGAAAGCCACACGTTACCGGAAGGACCTCCCGTCTGGATTTGCGGCGACTGTCACGTAGGCAATCTGGGGCCCATCGCGAACGCACGGGGGCACGTCGAGATACAGATTCGCGACCTCGACCAAACGGTTGTCGGCAACCCGGTCCATGACCTCATCCGCCTCGGATTGTCGCTGGCTACCGCCGCCCGCGGCTCCGATTTGTCGGGCGTGATTATCGCGACCATGATTGAAATGATGATGGAGGGCTACGAGCGCGCTTTCGACAAGGCGTGTGAGGATGCCGACGGAACCATTGAAAGTCCGGAGTGCGCCCGGGTAATGATGAGACAGGCATGGAAGCGGACGTGGAAAAATCTGGCCAGGGAACGCATCGAGAACACTAAGCCCACGATTCCTTTAGGCAAGACATTCTGGCCCTTGTCCCGGGAAGAAAAACGCGCGGTCAAGCAGCTGTTTGCCGATGAGGTCGTTGCACGCCTGGCCACCTTATTGCGTTCGCGCGACGAAGGCTCGTCGGTCGAAGTGCTTGATGCCGCTTACTGGGTAAAAGGCTGCAGTTCACTTGGCCGCTTGCGCGTTGCGGTACTTCTCGACGTCGGACGTGATTCTTCCCGCGGGAATGACCTTTGTCTGATGGACATCAAGGAGGCCATCCAGGCCGCTGCTCCTCGATACCCGGCGGTCAGGATGCCGCGAGACAACGGCCAACGCATCGTCGAGGGAGCTCGCCACCTGGCGCCATTCCTGGGCGAACGCATGCGCGCGTCACGCTTTCTCGACCGGTCGGTGTTCCTGCGCGAACTGCTTCCTCAAGACCTGAAAGTTGAAATCAACCAACTCGCGCGTGAGGAAGCAATGAAAGTCGCACGATTCCTGGCGCTGGTCGTCGGAAGGGCCCATGCCAGGCAAATGGACGCGTCAACGCGCGAGAGCTGGCGGGTGGAACTGCAGTGCAATCGCTCAAAAACGCTCGATGCACCCTCCTGGCTGTGGGCCAGCATCGTCGAACTTGTGGGCAGGCACGAACGGGGCTATCTCGAGCACTGCCGCAGATATGCAATGGACTCCGCGACAAGATAGGACGGGCCGTGGGAGTGCCTCCGATGCGGCGTCTGGCGATACGTCCTCTGCGTCGAATGCGGGGTAGGCGCCCATTCCCCACAGGTTTGAACCACCCCGGTAGGTCGGATAGCCGTAGTACAGGAGGTACTCGGTTTCATGCTGACGCAACACAGGCTTATGCGTATCGATGTTCGGACTGTCCCGCACCTGTTGTCGCGTAAGATGCACGTGGACGGTGCCTGATTCCCGGTCCATGTCGTTGACCGAATACGGTGAGATCAGTATCTGCCGCTCACGCATCCAGTTTCCCGTGTCGACCACGAGATAGCGCACTCCCCAAGCTTCGCCATCGGATCAGCAGCAACTCTCCTGCCCGCCAGCCCCGCTCAAATTTACTTGACATCTAAACTATCGAAGCCTAAATTACCCTCCATAGCAACATCCACGTGAGGGAGGCAGCATGCGTATCGTCTGTATCGGCGGCGGCCCGGCCGGGTTGTACTTCGGCCTGTTAATGAAGGGACGGAACCCGGCGTATGACGTCACGGTGGTCGAGCGCAATCGCCCCTATGACACCTTCGGCTGGGGCGTCGTCTTCTCCGACCAGACGCTCGGCAACCTGCGCGCCGCCGACGCGCCGAGCGCGGACGCGATCCTCGATGCTTTCAATCACTGGGACGACATCGAGATCAATTTCCGCGGCAGGCAGATTCGCTCGTCAGGCCACGGCTTTTGCGGCATCGGCAGAAAACGTCTGCTGAATATCCTGCAGGCGCGCTGCGAAGAGTTGGGCGTCAAGCTGGTGTTCGAAACCCAAGTCACGGAAGACACAACCTACGAAGCCGACCTGATCGTCGCCTGTGACGGCGCCAACAGCGCAATCCGTCAGAAGCACACGGCCACTTACAAGCCCGCGATCGACATGCGCGACTGCCGCTTCGTCTGGCTCGGCACCAAAAAACTCTTCGACGCCTTCACGTTCGCCTTCGAAGAAACCGAGTTCGGCTGGTTTCAGGCCCATGCTTACCGCTTCGACGATCAGACCTCCACGTTCATTGTGGAAACACCGGAGCGCGTGTGGCGCGCCGCCGGTCTCGACGAAATGAGCAAGGAGGACAGCATCGCGTTCTGCGAGAAACTGTTCGCCAAGTATCTGGACGGCAACGCGTTGCTATCGAACGCTGCGCATTTGCGCGGGTCGTCGCAATGGATTCGCTTCCCGCGCGTCATCAACGAAGAATGGGTGCACTGGCGCGGCAACGCCGATGGCACGCAAACGCCGATCGTGCTGATGGGCGACGCGGCGCACACCGCGCACTTCTCGATCGGCTCGGGCACCAAGCTGGCGCTCGAAGATTCGATCGAACTCGCCAACAGCATCGGCGCGCATCCGGGTGATTTGCCCGCTGCGTTGAAGCACTACACGGACGTCCGTAGCATCGACGTATTGCGCATTCAGAACGCCGCGCGCAATTCGACAGAGTGGTTCGAGCATGTCGATCGCTATACGTCGTTCGAACCGGAGCAGTTCGCCTATTCGCTGCTGACGCGCTCGCAGCGCATTTCGCACGAGAACTTGCGCGAGCGTGACGCAACCTATCTCTCGACCTTCGAAGACTGGCTCGCACACCGCTCAGGCATTGAACGTGCACCTGAAAAACACTCCGTTCCGCCGATGTTCACGCCCTTCACGTTGCGTGGCGTCACGCTAAAGAACCGCGTAGTCGTCTCGCCGATGGCGCAATACTCCGCCGTCGACGGCATTGCCGGTGACTATCACCTGATGCATCTCGGTGCCCGAGCCATGGGCGGGGCCGCGCTGGTCATGACGGAAATGACCTGCGTGTCGCCCGAAGCGCGCATCACGCCCGCTTGTCCCGGCATGTACGCGCCGGAACATCTCACGGCGTGGAAGCGCATTGTCGATCTCGTGCACCGTCAGTCGGACGCGAAGATCGGCATTCAGCTGGGGCACTCCGGCGCGAAAGGCTCGACACGTGTCTCGTGGGAAGGCATCGACCAGCCGCTTGACGAAGGCAATTGGCCGGTCGTGTCCGCTTCGCCACAACAATACTTGAGCGGCGTCAGCCAGGTCTCGCACGAAGCCACCCACGATGAACTGCGTGAAATCGAAGCGCAATTCGTACGCGCCACGCAAATGTCCGCAGAGGCAGGCTTCGATTGGCTCGAATTGCACTGCGCACACGGCTACTTTTTGTCGAGCTTCCTGTCGCCGTTGACCAACCAACGCACGGACGAATACGGCGGCTCGCTGGAAAACCGTCTGCGTTATCCGCTGCAAGTCTTCAAGGCGATCCGCGCAGTCTGGCCGAAAGACAAGCCGATTTCCGTGCGTATTTCCGCGAACGACTGGGTCGAAGGCGGCACCACGCCCGACGACGCGGTGCATATCGCCCGTGCCTTCAAAGCGGCAGGCGCCGACATAATCGACGTCTCATCGGGTCAGGTCAGCAAGCAGGAAAAGCCCGTGTATGGCCGCATGTTCCAGACGCCCTTCGCCGACCGTGTGCGCAACGAAGCCGGCATCGCAACGATCGCCGTTGGTGCGATCTCGGAAGCGGACCACGTGAACAGCATCATCGCAGCGGGCCGTGCCGATCTCTGCGCGATTGCGCGGCCGCATCTGGCAAATCCGGCGTGGACGTTGAATGAAGCCGCAAAAATCGGCTATTTCGACGTGAATTGGCCGAAGCCTTACACGGCGGCCAAGTCGCAACTCGAGCGCAATCTCGAACGTGAACGCGCCCAGGCTGCGGCGAACGCCGGCCTGTCGCCACAACAACGCGCGCAACGCGCAGAAGGAACCACGTGAACACGCTCACCAGAACGCTCGCAGGACAGCACGCTGTCGTCACAGGCGGCGGCAGCGGCATCGGCGCAGCCGTGGCCGAAGCGCTGTTGCGCGCGGGTGCTCGCGTCACCTTGATGGGGCGCAACGCACAACGTCTCGATGCACAGCGGGAAGAATTTAAAGCACTGGGCGAGGTCGCCTGCATCAGCGTCGACGTCACAAGCGAAGACTCAGTCGAGAAAGCATTCGCACAAGCCGGCGCGATCGACATCCTCGTGAACAACGCCGGCCAGGCGCAAGCCGCGCCCTTCACCCACACCGACATGGCGCTCTGGCAGCGCATGCTCGACGTGAACCTCACGGGCGTGTTCCTCGGCACGCGCGCCGTGCTGCCCGGCATGCTCGAACGCGGCCACGGCCGCATCGTCAATGTCGCGAGCACGGCGGGGCAAATCGGCTATTCCTACGTCGCAGCGTACTGCGCGGCTAAACACGGTGTAATCGGCCTGACGCGTTCACTCGCGCTGGAAGTCGCGACGAAAGGCGTCACCGTCAATGCCGTCTGTCCCGGCTACACGGAGACCGAGCTGCTGCACGCATCGCTCGAACAGATCACCCGCAAGACCTCGCGCACCGAACAGCAGGCGCGCGAAACCTTGCTTCGCTCGAATCCGCAACATCGCTTCGTGAGCCCGGAGCAAGTCGCCAACGCAGTACTTTGGCTCTGCCAACCCGGCTCGGACGCGATCACGGGCCAATCCATTTCCATCTCCGGTGGAGAGGTAATGTGACCAAGTCATCGAACATGAAAACGCCCTCGCCGGTCGACGTCAAGCCGCCGCGCAAAGGCGTCGCCAAACCAGCGGAGAACGTCGTGGATCTGGAAATGAGCACCGGCGCCGATAGTCACATGGGCCTGCGCTTGTGGCTGCGCATGCTGACCACGACCAATCTCGTGCAAGCCGAACTGCGCAAGCGCCTGCGTAACGAATTCGACACCACGCTGCCGCGTTTCGACTTGATGGCGCAACTCGAGCGTCATCCGGAAGGTCTGAAAATGACCGAGCTGTCACGCCGTCTGATGGTGACGGGCGGCAACGTGACCGGCATTACGGATCAGCTCGAAAAAGAAGGCCTGGTTTCGCGCGACACCGATCCGAACGACCGCCGTTCGATCAGCGTGTGCCTCACGCCCACAGGCCGCAAGGCGTTCGACAAGATGGCCGTCGCGCATGAGCAATGGGTCGTCGAACTGTTCGGCGGCTTGAGCCTCGACGAAAAATCGCGCACCCATCAGCGTCTCGGCAAACTCAAGAAACATCTGCTCGACAGTCTGAAAGACTGATCCGAACCGAACTGTTGGAGACACTCATGACACGATCCAATGCCGACGCCCTGCTGGCCGGCAACCGCCTGACGCTCGCCGGTTACGAGGCGCAACATTTCGGCTGGTCGGTCGCCGACAAGGTCGCGACGATCACGCTAAACCGCCCCGAACGCAAGAACCCGCTGACTTTCGAATCGTATGCGGAGTTGCGCGATCTGTTCCGGCAACTCGCCTATGCGACCGACGTCAAGGCGGTAGTGATTCACGGCGCAGGCGAGAACTTCTGCTCCGGCGGCGACGTGCACGACATCATCGCGCCGCTGATCGATCTGCCGATGCCGGAACTGCTGCTGTTCACGCGCATGACCGGCGACCTGGTCAAAGCGATGCGCCATTGCCCGCAACCCATCATCGCCGCGGTCGACGGCGTATGCGCCGGCGCCGGCGCGATTCTGGCGATGTCGTCCGACATGCGGCTCGGCACCGCGCGCAGCAAGCTCGCGTTTCTGTTCTCTCGCGTCGGCCTCGCGGGTTGCGATATGGGCGCTTGCGCGATCCTGCCGCGCATCATCGGTCAGGGACGCGCCGCCGAATTGCTGTTTACCGGCCGCTCGGCGAGTGGCGACGAAGGCCACGCATGGGGCTTCTATAACCGACTGTGCGAACCGGCAGCGCTCCTCGCGGACGCGCAAAAGCTCGCCGCCGATCTTGTCGCCGGTCCGACTTTCGCGCATGGCATCACGAAAAAGATGCTGCACCAGGAATGGAGCATGAGCATCGACGAAGCGATCGAATCGGAAGCGCAAGCCCAGGCAATCTGCATGAGCACGCGCGATTTCGAACGTGCGTATAGCGCGTTTGCCGCGAAGTCGCGGCCTGTGTTCGAGGGAGATTGAATTGAGCACTCAAAGCGATATGGATCTGCACAGCGCGTTGGCCTGGCCGTTTTTCGAACCACGCCATCGCGAACTGGCTAAGGGTATCGAAACATGGTGCCGCGCGAATCTCTCGCATGATGAGCACGATGACGTCGATGCGACCTGCTGCCGCCTGGTCCGTGAACTCGGCGCGGCAGGCTGGCTGAAGTACGGTGTTGGCGGCGTTGCCTATGGCGGGAACGGCGACACCATCGACACACGCGCCGTTTGCTTGCTGCGCGAAACGCTCGCCAAGCATTCCGGTCTCGCGGATTTCGCTTTGGCAATGCAAGGACTCGGCTCCGGCGCGATCTCGCTCGGCGGCACACATAAGCAAAAGACGCGCTACCTGCCGCGTGTGGCGAACGGGTCGGCCATCGCCGCCTTCGCTTTGTCGGAACCGGAAGCGGGATCGGACGTCGCCGCGATGTCTCTCTCAGCGCGTGAAGACGGCGACTTCTACGTACTCGACGGCGACAAGACGTGGATCTCGAACGGTGGCATCGCCGATTTCTACGTGGTGTTCGCCAGAACCGGCGAGGCGCCGGGCGCACGCGGCATTACTGCGTTCATCGTCGATGCCGACACGCTGGGTCTGGAAATCGCCGAACGCATCGACGTGATCGCACCGCATCCGCTAGCGCGCCTGCACTTTGCCGGCGCACGCGTGCCGCGCAGCCAGATGCTCGGCGCACCCGGCGAAGGTTTCAAGCTTGCGATGCGTACGTTGGATATTTTCCGCACGTCGGTAGCGGCTGCGTCGTTGGGTTTCGCGCGTCATGCCATGGCTGAAGGCCTCTCGCGTGCGTCGTCGCGCAAGATGTTCGGACAGACACTCGGTGATTTTCAGCTGACGCAAGCCAAACTCGCACAGATGGCGTTGACGATCGACAGCAGCGCGTTGCTGGTCTATCGCGCGGCCTGGCTGCGCGATCAGGGCGAAAACGTCACGCGTGAAGCCGCGATGGCCAAGTGGCACGCAAGCGAAGGCGCGCAACAGGTGATCGACGCCGCCGTGCAACTCTTTGGCGGCATGGGCGTGCAAAGCGGCACCGCCGTCGAGATGCTGTACCGCGAAATTCGTGCATTGCGGATCTATGAAGGCGCGACGGAAGTGCAGCAGTTGATTATCGGCCGCGACCTCCTGAAGGCCCACGCCGCGGAAGTCACCAAGGATGCAGCGAAATGAACACGACCTTCGAAAGACCGGTCCGTATCCGCTTCTCGCACTGCGATCCAGCGGGCATCGTGTTCTTTCCGCAATATCTGGTGATGACCAACGCGTTGGTCGAAGACTGGTTCAACGAAGGCCTGCAGATCGACTATGCGCAGATGATCGCGCAACGCCGTGTCGGCTTGCCGATCGTCAAGCTCGATTGCGAGTTTTCGCGGCCGAGTCAGATGGGCGAAACGATCACGCTGTCACTTGCCCTCACCAAAATCGGCCGCCGCTCAATCAGCATCGACATCCTTGGCTATTGCGGCGACGAAACCCGTTTTCGCGCGAAACAGGTGCTCGTGACGACATCGCTCGAAAACGGCACATCCATCGACATTCCTGCGGACATCGCGAGCGCACTCGCGACGTTCGCCCCACAGCCCGAATCCATTGAGGCGCATCGCTCATGAAAAAAGCTCTCCTTCCCGCCGGTTGGATCAAGCCGCGCGGCTACGCGAACGGCGTTGCAGCAACCGGCACGCAAGTGTTCATCGCCGGCCAGATCGGCTGGGACGAACAGGCGCGTTTTCAGACCACCGACTTCGCACAACAAGCCATTCAGGCGCTCAAGAACGTACTCGCCGTACTGCACGAAGCGGGCGGCACACCGGAGCATCTGGTCCGCATGACGTGGTACGTCACAGATAAGCGCGAATATCTCGCTGCGCTGAAAGATATCGGCCGTGCATTTCGCGAACTGATCGGCGACTACGACATCGCGATGAGCGCGGTACAGGTCGTCGCATTGATCGAAGACGAAGCCAAGGTCGAGATCGAAGCGACGGCAGTGATTCCTCAGTAAGCATACGAAACACGCAACACCTAGCCACCAAGCCAACCGAAACGCATTCAGCCGGCTCAACGACCGGGAGACAATGATGGAACCGTCAGCACACGTCGATACCTTCGCGCGCGACAATCTTCCGCCGCAGGATCAATGGCCTGTCTTGCTACTCGACAACCCGGACGTTGCTTACCCGGCGCGCTTCAATTGCGCGACGGAATTGCTCGACAGTACGATCGAAGCAGGACACCGCGACCGTCCGGCGATCTGGTCGGACGTAGACGGGAAGCCGCAGGCGACCACGTACGGCGAGTTGCTTGCCTTGGTGAATCGCAGCGCGCATGTGCTGGTCGATGAAATGGGTTTGCAGCCGGGCAACCGCGTGCTGCTGCGCGGACCGAACACCTTGCACATGGCGGTGACGGCGCTCGCCGCACTGAAGGCCGGCCTCGTCGTGGTGCCCACCATGCCACTGCTGCGGGCGAAAGAACTCAAGCAGATCATCGAGAAGGCGCAAGTCAGCGCCGCGCTGTGCGACGCACGCCTGACCGATGAACTCGCGCGCTGCAACAATCCTCAGGACGAGTTCTACTGCGCGAGCCTGAAGCAGACACGCCTGTTTCATGATGATTCCGCCGATTCGCTCGACACGCTCGCGATCAACAAACCGGACCACTTCACCGCGTGCGACACCGCCGCTGACGACGTCTGCCTGATCGCCTTCACCAGCGGCACGACGGGCGCACCGAAAGGCTGCATGCATTTTCATCGCGACGTATTGGCGATGTGCGATCTGTTTCCGCGTCATGTTCTGAAACCTTCATCGAGCGATGTGTTTTGCGGCACGCCGCCGCTCGCTTTCACATTCGGCCTTGGCGGCTTGCTGTGCTTTCCGCTGCGCGTCGGTGCGTCGACGGTGCTGATCGAGCGGCTCACACCTGAGACCTTGCTGCAAACCGTCGAACGCTTTCACGCGACGATCATGTTCACCGCGCCGACGTTCTATCGGCAAATGGCGCCGCTTGTTGCGCAACACGACATTTCAAGCCTCGAGAAAACGGTGTCGGCGGGAGAGGCGTTGCCGGATTCGACACGCAGTCTATGGCACGACGCCACCGGCATCGACATGATCGACGGGATCGGCGGTACGGAGCTGATCCATATTTTCATCTCGGCGCAAGGCGACGCGATCCGCCCGCATGCTATCGGGCGCGCGGTGCCGGGCTACGTCGTGCAAGCCGTGGACGACGACATGCAGCCCGTTGCGCCCGGCACGATCGGCAAACTCGCGGTACGCGGACCGACGGGCTGCCGCTATCTCGCCGACGAAAGGCAAACGAAGTTCGTCCGCGACGGCTGGAACCTTCCCGGCGACTCGGTCTATCTCGACGAAGACGGCTACGTGTTTTATCAGGCTCGCGCCGACGACATGATCGTCTCCGCCGGGTACAACATCTCCGGCCCGGAAGTGGAAAGCGTGCTGCTGCAGCACGATGCGGTGGCCGAATGCGGCGTGATCGGCGTGGCCGACGAGACGCGCGGGCAGATCGTCAAGGCCTTCGTGGTGCTGAATCCAGGTTATAAGCCGGACGACAAACTGGTCGCACAACTGCAGGATTTCGTGAAAAATAGCGTGGCGCCGTATAAATACCCGCGCGTCATCAGTTTCATCGACTCGCTGCCGCGCACCGAAACTGGCAAGCTCAAACGGTTTGAATTGCGTACGCTCAAGTAGCCTCTAAAGTAGGCCCTCATTTCTGCAGGAGACACACCGCATGGCCGCCTCTTTCGTCGAAGAGGCGGGCAACCAGAGCCCCACCTCGGCGCAACATCCCTATGATGTGACACTCCACAGGCCAACGTCCCTCGACCCATGCTGATCGTCCATCATCTGAACAACTCCCGCTCGCAACGCGTGTTGTGGCTGCTCGAAGAACTCGGCGTTCCGTACGAGATCAAGCACTACGAGCGCGACCCGAAAACGATGCTGGCGCCGCCCGAGTTGCGCGCGGTGCATCCGCTCGGCAAGTCGCCCGTCATTACGGACGACGGCCAGACCATCGCCGAATCGGGCGCGATCATCGAGTATCTGGTCGACAAGTACGGTCAAGGCCGCTTCGCGCCCGCAGCGGGCACGCCCGAGCGGCTGCGTCACACCTACTGGATGCACTATGCGGAAGGCTCGGCGATGCCGCCGCTGCTGCTCAAGCTAATAGCTCGGCGCATCGCCAACGCGCCCATGCCGTTCTTCGCCAAACCAATCGCCCGCAAGATCGCGTCGACGCTGCAATCGAGCTTCATCGATCCGCAGTTGAAGCTGCATCTCGGCTACATCAATAGTGAATTGAGCGCGACCGGCTGGTTCGTCGGCAACGATTTCACGGCGGCCGATGTTCAGATGAGTTTCCCGCTCGAAGCAGCCACCGCGCGCGGCGGCATGGAGGGGCAGATTCCCGCCGTAGTCGATTTCCTGAAGCGCATTCACGCGCGGCCCGCCTATCAGCGAGCGTTGGAGCGCGGCGGCAAGTACGAACTACTGAGTGGCGATTGACGGCCAACGCCGCCCAGGAATTCGTAGTTGTGGGTCAAAAGTCGCGGGTGCTAGACTAAAATTTCCCATTGCCATCAACGGGTTGCCGACCGGGTTTGCGATTTCGTGCCGAGCGGCGGCACGTTCGGCATCCGCTTGTACCTGCCTGTACCCGCTTGACCAAGGCAAAGGAGCCCCTGCATGACCCATTCCATCCACGGCAACAAACGCTGGCTAGCGCTGATCGTTCTGTGCCTCGGCGTGCTCATGATCGTGCTCGATACGACGATCGTGAACGTTGCATTGCCGTCGATCGCCGCGGACCTCGGCTTTACCGAAACCTCGCTGGTGTGGGTGGTCAATGCGTACATGCTCACCTTCGGCGGCTGCCTGCTGCTTGGCGGGCGGCTGGGAGATCTTTACGGCCACCGCAAGCTGTTCCTCGGCGGCATCACGCTGTTCACGCTGGCGTCGCTCGCATGCGGCATGGCGAATTCGCAAATCCTGCTAGTGTGCGCGCGTGCCGTGCAGGGTTTGGGCGGCGCGGTCGTCTCCGCTGTTTCGCTGTCGCTGATCATGAATCTGTTTACCGAGACCGGCGAACGGGCAAAGGCGATGGGCGTGTACGGCTTTGTCTGCGCGGGGGGCGGCAGCATCGGCGTATTGCTCGGCGGACTGCTGACCAATCTGCTGAGCTGGCACTGGATCTTTCTCGTCAACCTGCCGATTGGCATCGCCGTCTACGCGCTGTGCGTCGCGCTCCTGCCGTCGGCACGCGGCCATGCTCATGGCGAACGGCTCGACGTGGCCGGCG
>NZ_WOEZ01000108.1 GCF_013177735.1 Paraburkholderia elongata
CCGGGACATACGGAAGCGGGCGTTGACCTGACTAGACTTGCAGGGATGGCCCCTGGTGGTTTGCTAGCGGAGGTCGTGAACGACGATGGCACCATGGCGCGACTGCCACAGCTAATTGCCTTTGCGCGCCAGCATTCGCTGCCCATCATCACGATCAAGGACCTTATCGCATATCGTCGGAAACGGGAGCGTATTGTCGAACGAATTTCGGCGGCACGCTTGCCGACTCGATACGGTGTGTTCACTGTCTACGGGTATAGAGACATCATTTCGGGGCAGGAGCACGCCGCTTTGGTCATGGGCGAATTGGCAGGCGGTGAGTCACCTCTCGTACGTGTTCACTCCGAGTGTTTAACCGGAGAGGTCTTCGGGTCGATCCGATGTGATTGTCGTGGCCAACTTGACCTTGCAATGGCGCAAATCGCAGCTGTGGGCCGCGGTGTCGTGGTCTATCTAAAAGGACACGAGGGGCGAGGCATTGGCTTAACAGAGAAGCTGAGGGCTTACGCATTGCAGGATGAAGGCCTCGATACCGTCGAGGCCAACCTGAAACTCGGTCCTGAGGTTGACATGCGAGATTACTCCGTCGGCGCACAGATTCTGCAAGATCTTGGCGTGACGAAGATGAGACTGATGACAAACAATCCGCTCAAGTATCGCGGCATCTCCGACTTCGGATTAAGTATCGAAGAGCGCGTGCCACTCATCGTCGTGCCGAATAGTGAAAACGCCTCATACCTGCGTACTAAGGAGGTAGTACTCGGCCATACGCTAGGGCTTGGAGATAACTAAAATGCGAGCCGAAGTGGCCGTCTATACGAAAGTATCGGAAACCTTATCAATGATATGACCTCCTCATTCGATCGATGATTTGTAGCGCACTCGTGCCTGCAATACGCTATATCCAAAGCTGATTGCCACTGCAACACGTGTTAGTCCATGCGGACCAATGCGCGTTACCGACAGTTGCGGTTGATCTTTTACGGCGACGACCGTGCATGAGTTCGACGTCAGGACAGTGGCTGTATGGCTTGAGTTCCATCTCCGGATTCTTATTAATCGCCGCTTTGCTTGTAACCAGGTAATCCCGCCATGAACGAATCACATTCGGAAAGCATCTTCACGGGCCTGAAGGTCGTCGACCTCGCCAGCTACATTGCGGGCCCCGCCGCGACCACCATCCTTTCGGACTTTGGCGCCACTGTCATCAAAGTGGAACCGCCCGAAACCGGCGATCCCTATCGTCACGCCTATGCCACGCCCCCCAACCCGGTCAGCGAGCACAACTACACGTGGCAACTGACCAACCGTAACAAACGCAGCATTGCCCTGGATCTCAAGGCCCCTGCCGCAAAAGACGTGCTTGCATGCCTCGTGAAATGGGCCGATGTCCTCGTGACCAATTTCCCGCCCAAGGTGAAGGAAAAGCTCGGTCTGTCTTATGAGGCGTTCAATGCACTCAATCCGCGTCTGATCTACGCCGACATTACCGGCTATGGTGCAAGAGGCGCAGAGGCGGACAAGCCCGGCTTCGATCTAACCGCGTACTGGGCTCGCACCGGGTTGATGGCAGTGACACACGACGAGGATAGCCCGCCGACTTTACCAATCGTGGGAATCGGCGACCACGCCACGGCCAGCACCCTGTATTCGGCAATCGTCACCGGCCTGTATCGCAGGGAAAGGACGGGTAAAGGCAGCCATGTCAGCACGTCCCTGATCGCCGAAGGTGCGTGGGCCGCGGCGGCATGGATAGAAGGTGCGCTCAACGGCGCCACGTTCTTCAGCCAGCATAACCGTAAGAGGCCGCCAAACGCGCTGATGAACCCCTATTGCACGTCGGACAATCGCTGGCTCTTACTCGTTGCAGTTCAGGAAAAGGATTGGCCCGGGTTCGTAGCAGCCATGGGGCTGCCGGAACTGCTGCAGGACCCGCGGTTCGCCGACGCCAAGCTACGTGCGCAAAACGCAGCGGCACTGGTCGAAGTCCTCGATCCGATATTCGCCAGCAAACCGCTTCAGCACTGGAGGCAGGTTCTGGACGCCGGCCGGGTGATTTTCGGTGTGGTCCAGATTGCGGACGAGATCGTCAACGATCCGCAGATGCACGAGAACCAGATTCTCGTTCCGCTGGCCGAGCCCACCGCAGGCGTCACTCACACGGTCAACAGCCCCGTGCAGGTGGCAGGCGTGCAGAAGGTGAAGCCTGGCCGCGCGCCGAGGCTGGGGGAACACAGTGCCGAAGTGCTTCGCGAGCTAGGCTTCACCGCAGACGAGATCGACAAATTTTGTTCGACTGGCGCGGTGTCGCAATCTGCGCCCGCGGAGTGATGCTCAGGTCACCTCGATTCCCGTCGCCTGATTTCGCGAGATCGATTGCGCACGTAGTTCCCGTAAGAGGTCTCTATGCCAGTAGATCAGCATGCCCATCAGCGTAGCCAGGGCAGGCCAAAGTATTCAACATAGCGTGAGGGCTTAATTATGAAAGTCATGGTACCCGTCAAACGAGTTGTCGATCCGAACGCCAAGGTTCGCGTCAAGTCCGATGGCTCCGGTGTCGACCTCGCCAATCTCAAGATGTCCATCAATCCCTTCGATGAAATTAGTGTCGAGGAGGCTGTCCGATTGAAAGAGAAGGGTTTGGTTTCCGAAATCGTCTGCGTATCCATCGGACCGCCGCAGGCGGAAGAGACCATTCGTACGTCTTTGGCGATGGGCGCCGATCGCGGCATCCTGATCGGTTTCGACGGCGCATTGGAGCCGCTTGCGGTAGCGAAAATTCTCAAGGCGATTGCCCTCGAGGAAGCCCCCGATCTGATCATCCTGGGCAAGCAGGCGATCGATTACGACTGCGACCAGACTGGACAGATGCTCGCTGCCTTGCTTGGCTGGCCGCAAGGCACGTTTGCGTCGAAAGTGTCGTTCGAAGACAGTACGGTGATCGTGACCCGCGAAGTCGACGGCGGTCACCAGACCGTAAAGCTCAAGATGCCGGCGATCATCACCACCGATCTTCGCCTCAACACACCGCGCTATGCGGCCCTGCCGGCCATCATGCAGGCAAAGAAGAAGCCAGTCGCCAAAAGACCGATCGATGCCTTTGGCGTCGATGTCGCCGCCCGGCTGGAAATCCTGAAGATGGCGGAGCCCCCGGCACGCAAGGGCGGCATCAAGGTTAAGACCGCTCAGGATCTGGTTGAAAAACTCAAGAACGAAGCAGGAGTACTGTGATGACGACGCTGTTGCTAGCCGAACACGACAACACCCATCTCAAAGAGGCGACCGCCAAGGCGCTGACCGCGGCCAAGCAGTTGAGCGGCGACGTTCATCTGCTTGTTGCAGGCTCACAATGCCGTTCAGTGGCCGAGGATGCCGCCAAATTGGATGGCGTGGCCAAGGTTCTTCTCGCCGACGCGCTCCCTTACGAGCATTTTCTACCCGAGTCCGTTGCGGGACTCCTGATATCGCTGGCCGGCGGCTATGACGCACTCGTAGCGCCATCGACGGCCAACGGTCGCAACATCATGCCGCGCGTCGCCGCCCTGCTTGATGTCATGCAGATCTCCGACATGATGAAGGTGATCGGTCCGGACACCTTCGAACGGCCGATCTTCGCCGGAAACGTCATCGAAACCGTTCGATCGCACGATGCCAAAAAGGTGTTCACGGTGCGCACAACGGCATTCCCAGCGGCGGGAAGCGGAGCGACCGCACCGATCGAAGCGATCGAGACAATAGTCGATCCCGGGACATCGAGCATCCTCTCGGAGGAACTCATCAAGTCCGATCGGCCTGAACTTGCCACCGCAAAGATCGTCATCTCGGGCGGCCGCGGCCTGCAGAGCAAGGAGAACTTCGCCAAATACATCGAGCCGATCGCCGACCAACTCCGTGCCGCGATGGGTGCGTCTCGCGCGGCGGTCGACGCCGGGTATGCGCCGAACGATTGGCAAGTCGGCCAGACCGGCAAGATCATCGCCCCCGAACTGTATATCGCTGCGGGGATATCAGGTGCAATTCAACATCTCGCCGGGATGAAGGATTCGAAGGTGATCGTCGCGATCAATAAAGATGCTGACGCGCCCATATTCGGGGTAGCGGATTACGGCATCGTGGGCGATCTATACGAGATTCTTCCGGAGCTGTCCTCTGAACTTAAGAAGATCGGTCACTAGCCTTTTGTTGCGGTGCATCCAGCGCTGACTTTTCAGAATTAATTTGGAATCCTCTACCATGCCAATCTACAAGGCTCCGCAGAAGGACTATTTGTTCCTTCTGAACGATGTGTTTCATTTCGACCGCTACTCTGATCTCCCCGGCTTTTCCGATCTCTCGCCGGATATCCTTGAGGCGACGCTCGAGGAGGCGGCGAAATTGTGCGAGCAAGCGATCGCTCCGTTGAACAGAGTCGGCGACATCGAGGGCTGCACCCGCCATGACGACGAAAGCGTAACGACCCCGACCGGCTTCAAGGATGCCTTCAAGCAGCTCACCTCGGGTGGCTGGTTGGGCATGTCCGCCCCTGCCGAATACGGCGGTCAGTATCTGCCGAACGTGCTCAGCGACGTTGTAGCGGAATTTTTGGGTTCCGCGAATCTCGCTTTCTCGATGTATCCGCTCCTCACAAAGGGAGCTGTGGCGGCGCTGCATGATCACGGCTCACCGGAGCTGAAAGACACCTACCTACCCAAGATGGTCAGCGGCGAATGGACCGGCGTGATGTCCCTCACCGAGGCGCACTGCGGCACCGATCTCGGCCTGCTTCGCACCAAGGCCGTGAAACAAGCCGATGGCAGCTACACGATCACTGGGAACAAGATCTTCATTTCCGCCGGCGACCACGACATGGCCGACAACATCGTCCATCTCGTCCTTGCCCGGCTCGAGGGAGCGCCCGCCGGCGTTCACGGCATTTCGCTGTTCCTCGTTCCCAAACTGCGACCAGACGCTGACGGGACACTGCATCCTAACCATGTGTCTTGCGGCTCTATCGAGCACAAGATGGGCATTCACGGCAACTGCACCTGCGTGATGAACTACGACGACTCCACCGGCTGGTTGGTCGGCGAAGAGAATCGTGGACTTAACGCCATGTTCACAATGATGAACCACTCGCGCCTGGCCGTCGGCATCAACGGAGTGGCAATCGCGGAGGTCGCTTATCAGAATGCGGTGCTCTACGCACGGGAGCGCCTGCAGAGCCGCTCGCCGAACGGCGCGAAGTTTCCTGACAAGCCTGCCGACCCGATCATTGTCCATCCCGACGTCCGCCGGATGTTGATGACCGGCCGCGCCTTCACGGAAGCCGCGCGCGCTCTGGTCGTATGGTCGGGGATGCGTCACGACGTCGCCAGCCGCGGGACGGACGAGAAGGCCCGTCAAGAGGCGGAAGACCACATGGGACTGTTGACACCCATTATCAAAGGTTTCGGCACTGACATGGGTTTCGAAGTCGCAGTGATGGCGCAGCAGATCTACGGCGGTCACGGATACGTTGCCGAAAACGGCATGGAACAATTCGTCCGCGACGCACGGATCAGTCAGATTTACGAGGGAGCCAACGGCGTCCAGGCACTCGATCTGGTTGGAAGAAAACTCGGCCTGAACGGTGGCCGGGCCGTCATGGCTTTCTTGGGCGAGATCTCCAGCTATCTGCAGGAGCACGCCGCCGATGCGGCGATGACGGATTATGTCAGGCCGATGCAAGACGCGCTGGAGCGGCTTAAGCAGGCGACGGCCTGGGTGGGCAAGGCTGGCGCTGCGAATCGCGACGACGCCGTCGGGGCATCCTACGCATTTATGCACCTTTTCGGGCTGGTCGGCTTGGGTTACATGTGGTGCCGCATGGCCGAGGCGGCGAGCCGAAAACTTGCCACGTGCGCCGATGGCGAGAAACAGATGCTCAACAGCAAGCTGGTCACCGGACAGTTCTTCATGGACCACATGCTGCCCGCAACGACGACCTATTTGGCACGCATCACGGCGGGTTCGGCCAGCATGATGGCCCTCCCCGCTGAGGCCTTCTAATCGCTGCGAAAGCGCAAACAGAGACAGCGAGGTAAACAATGCCTAATTCGTCCGCCCCCCGCGACGCAATGGACTTTGACGTCGTCATCGTCGGCGCTGGGCCAGCCGGACTGGCGGCGGCGATCCGACTGAAGCAGCAAGCGCCCGATATCTCGATTGTGGTTGTCGAGAAAGGCTCCGAGGTGGGTGCCCACATCCTCTCGGGTGCGGTTATCGATCCAATCGGTCTTGATCGCCTCCTGCCTGGCTGGCGTGACGAGCCAGGCCCCATCCAGCAACCGGTTGTAGAGGACCGGTTCCTCTGGATGACCGCCAATCGTGCGCTGCCGCTGCCGGGGTTCCTCATGCCGCCTTTGATGAGCAATCGCGGAAATTTCATCGTCTCGCTCGGCAACGTCTGCCGTTGGCTCGGCGAGAAGGCGACCGCCTTGGGCGTCGATATCTACCCCGGGTTCTCGGCCACAGAAGTGCTATATGGAGCAAATGGCGAGGTCACGGGCATCGCCACGGGCGACATGGGGATCGGCAAGACTGGCGAGCCCACTGATGCTTTCACCCGGGGCGTCGAACTTCGCGGCAAATACACCGTGTTCGCGGAGGGCGCACGGGGCAGCCTTTCAAAGACCGTGATTGAACGCTTCAAGCTCGCCACCGATCGTGAGCCGCAGAAGTTCGGAATCGGGATCAAGGAACTGTGGCAGGTCGCACCTGAAAAGCATCGACCAGGTCTTGTTCAACATAGCTTCGGATGGCCGCTGGATCTGAAGACGGGTGGAGGGTCATTCCTCTATCACTTCGGCGAAAGCCTCGTTTGTGTCGGATTTGTCGTTCACCTCAACTATCACAACCCTTGGCTCTCACCCTTCGAGGAGTTCCAGAGGTTCAAGACCCACGCCGGCATCCGGGAAACGTTCGCGGGCGGCAAACGCCTCTCCTACGGCGCTCGGGCGATTACGGAGGGGGGATGGCAATCGGTCCCCAAGCTGGTTTTCCCCGGGGGAGCTCTCGTCGGGTGCGCAGCCGGTTTCGTGAATCTTCCCCGCATCAAGGGGAGTCACAACGCGATCCTTTCGGGGATCGCCGTGGCTGACGAGATTGCAGCGGCGCTTTCCGCTGGACGCGAGCATGATGAACTAACGTCCTACGAGAACGGCTGGCGAAGCTCCCTAATCGGAAAGGATCTTAAGCGCGTCCGCAACGTCAAGCCTCTGTGGTCGAAGCTGGGCACCGTCGTAGGCGTTGGTTTGGGCGGTGTCGACATGTGGTGCAACACGCTCGGCTTTTCGCTGTTGGGCACTCTACGTCACGGCAAGCCGGACAGCGCAACGCTGTTGCCCGCCGCGCAGTGCAAACGGATCGACTATCCCAAGCCTGACGGGCAGATCAGCTTCGATCGGCTATCCTCGGTATTTCTCTCGAACACTAACCATGCGGAGAACCAGCCAGTACACCTACATGTCCGCAATGCCGATGTTCAACGATCGTCGGAACATAACGTCTACGCGGGCCCGTCGACACGCTATTGTCCCGCCGGAGTCTATGAGTGGGTCGGCGAGGGAACCGAGTTGAAGTATGTCGTCAACGCTCAGAACTGCGTTCATTGCAAAACCTGCGACATTAAGGACCCAAACGCCAACATCACCTGGGTACCTCCGGAGGGCGGGGGCGGTCCCAACTACCCCAACATGTGACCGAGGTCCGTCGTTAAGCCGTCCCACACAAAGAGCACATGTCATGCGCGGCGATCACCAGGCGGTTGTAGTGAGCATGCAGGCGGGAGCCAAAAAAAACGATCGCCGACGAACTGGCTGCGCAACGTGACCACGTTCTGCCTGGCTTGCCCGCGTTGCGAGAGAAGGACTGACGGCATCGTTTGCTTGTCGTCGTGATTTTGATGTGGAGATGAACTATGGACCTGTTACGAAGCATGCAAATATTCGAGTGTGTGGCCGACAGCAAAAGCTATACGTCGGCCGCCCACCACCTGAACATGTCGACCGGCGCTGTATCCAGGCACATTTCGGAGCTCGAGCAGCATCTACGCACTCGGCTATTTCATCGAACGACACGGCGTATCGCTCTCACGTCCGCAGGCAACCGCTATCTCGCGCGTTGCAAGTCGATTCTCGAAACCCTGAACGAAGCGGAGGCCGAAGCCCGGGCGATTCACCTGCGTCCCAGCGGATGCCTCAGAGTGCATGCATCACAATCGCTGGCTCAGCACTATCTCGTTCCAGCGTTAAAGTCCTACCGAGAGCAGCATCCGTCCGTACAGATCGGCTTGACACTGTCGGATGCACCGATCGATCTGCTCAATAGCGAATTCGACATTGCGATCATGGCAGTAGAGGCGTTACGCGATTCGTCACTCGTCTGCACGCGGCTCGGCGATGCGCACAGTGTTCTGTGCGCGGCGCCGCATTACATCCACTCGCTTCAGGAAATACATTCTCTGCCTGATGTTTCGCGTCACACTTTCATTTATCTCACGCCGCAGTGGTCCGAGAATGCCGAACTGATCGCCCACGGGCCGGACTGCCGTGAAACACTTGTTGTTAAACCCGACATGTGCATCAGTTCACTGTATTCAATGGTCACCGCCCTCGAGCTCGGCATGGGTGTCGGCTTGCTCCCAATGCGGGCAGCTGTCGATGCGTTTCGTCATGGTAGGCTCGCGCATGTGCTGCCCGGCTATCAGTTCGAGCGTGTTGGCATCTACGCGGTGTTCGCGTCGAGGTTGTTTCTCGATGCCAAAGTGAGAACGTGGCTGGAACATCTGAAAATCAGCTTCGCCGATTGCGGCAATGACCACCGATCAAGTCCGAGACCGATGATCGCCAGGCATGAGTGTGCTCTGGACGTCGCGTGACAATTTTGTATCGGAGGAAATCCTGAATCGGGTCGCGACCAATGCTCCCCTGGCGGTACGTCTTGCTCCGCCAGTGTGGCGGTACACTGGTGCTTTACGACGTCAAGGTTACGCGATGAACGCATCGGTCATTACTGCAGCGGGAGCGCTGCTTGGTGCCACCATTGGCGGGCTGACATCTGTGCTCGCGTCATGGCTCACTCAACACACTCAGGTAAAGGCGGAGTGGCTCGCGCAGGACCGCACGCACCGACAGGATCTCTACAAGGAGTTCATCGAGGAAGGATCCAGGTGCTATATCGATGCGCTGCAGCACAGTGAACCGGATCTTTCCAGGCTAGTTGGGCTTTACGCATTGGTGAGTCGAATGCGCACTCGATCGTCTCCGGCGGTCGCGGAAGAGGCTGACCGGATCGCAAAGAAGATCGTCGATACGTACCTTGCACCAGACAAAAGCTTCCTTGAACTGCGACAGATGATTGAGGATGGTTCGATTGACGTCATGGGATCATTCAGTAACGCGTGTCGAACCGAATTCGAATCACTTAAACCCCCGCAACTCTAAAAGCATTGCGTCGTTTCACTGCCGTACAGCGGACTGCATAGCAACAGCGATATCACGCGCCACGGACGCGAGGGCCCGGCTGTGTGCCTTGACCAGTGCGTCGTAGCCAGGCGCGCTTACGACCTCGTGTACCACCGTGCGCCCATTAACCGGCTCCCCCCGCTTCGGCGGGCGCACCGACCAGATCACTGCCAGCATCACCGTACCGCTCGTTGGTGAATCGAAGCTCTGCACGTCGACCGATACGCGGTAGGCATTGTCGTCCACATGTTGTGGATAGACGGAGACGATCGAACCCGGGATGAGCTGCGTGAGATCTGCAGCCAGTACGCGTGGAATCTGACTCTTCAGCGGATCGGCCCAGCGGGCGAATTCATCGATAGACACGCGATTCACGTCAATCCTGGATACGATTTGTGGTCGATCGACCAATTCTGGAACCGTAACCGGACCGATCGCAATCGCCATCGGTTTGACATACGGCCGTAGTTCGGCAACTTGCACAGGGCTCAACGTGTAGAACTGCGACGACGGCGACGTTGCACACCCCGCAACAAGGGTAAGCACGATCATTCCCAAAGAACACGACGAAAATCGGCTCATGGCTTATCCTCGGTCTTGCCACGAATCAGCGCTTCCGGATGGCGTTGGAGATAGTCCGCCAGCGCGCGAATCGAGGCTGCGGCGCGTGACAGCTCACGCATTGTTTCAGTCGTGCTTTGTTGCAATGGCGAGTCACTTTGCATCGTGCGATTCGCTGCTGTGAGTGCCTCACGAGCGGCGGCCAGCGTAGCCTTTGCATCAGGCCCGAGATCGGTATTGATGGTGTTCAACAGCGAATCCGCGTCACTCAGGGTCTTGCGCAGGTCCTTGCTGATTCCTTCAAATGGAATGGCATTGAGCTTCGCGACGAGACTTGCGATGGAGTCTTGTAAGCCCTGCAGGTTACCCGGCACCGTTGGCAATTGGGGAGTCGCATTACTCCAGTTCACGGTCGCCTTCGGCGCCGAGGGAAAGAAATCGATCGCAATGTACAGTTGTCCCGTAAGAAGGC
Organism: Paraburkholderia elongata; assembly: GCF_013177735.1. Taxonomy (GTDB): domain Bacteria; phylum Pseudomonadota; class Gammaproteobacteria; order Burkholderiales; family Burkholderiaceae; genus Paraburkholderia; species Paraburkholderia elongata. The sequence goes on from NZ_WOEZ01000108.1 coordinate 10,516, forward strand.
TCGCCGTCCTCAGTTGCGCTCGCAGCCCTTTCGATATCAGATAGTCCGCAAACGCTTTTCGTTCGGATGCTGTACTCCCAACGCTGCCTTGCCAGTTCCCGCGTGAGACCAGGCGTTCAGGAAAAATGCTGACCTCGACAGGGATATTAAATTCCTTCCTGACCGGATCGAAGTGCGCCGAGATTGCCGACACCTCACCAATGACTATTCCGCGGAAGTCGATGGGAGCGCCGACGGTCAATCCGCGCACCGACTCGTTAAAGTTCAGCACGTATTGGTCGACGATTGCGTCATGCTGCTTCATCGCCTCGGCCCGGTCGCCGAAAAGCTGAAACTGTCGCTTCGCGTCCGCTTCAATCCTGCTCGTCGTGTCAGGTGGATTCTCAAACGCGAGGCCGCCGATCAGGATAGATACCAACGATTCGGTGTTGACCTTCACGCCGGTCGTGTCCAAAGTTACATCAACGCCGCTCGCTTGCCAGAAGCGGGTGTCATCCGTAACGTACTTGTCGTACGGCGCGTTGATAAAAACGTGCACAGTCATTCCCGCGCCGTCAGGGTCGAGTGCGTAGGAAACGATCTGGCCAACCTGAAGCCTGCGAAAGAATACCGGCGAACCTATATCGAGTGAGCCAATGTTGCCACTCTTAAGCACGAACTCTCGCCCCGGCGCCCCCGAAGCGAGGACAGGCGGCGACTCGAGACCGGCGAAATCGCGTCGCGCCTTTTGCGACGTACCAATGTCCATGCCGATGTGAGAACCGGAGATCAATGTACTGATTCCCGATACGGTGCCGCCTGCAATGCGTGGTCGAACAACCCAGAAGCGGGTGTCGTCGACAAGCATGCTGGAAGCGTTGCGAGACATTTCAGCGCTCGCAAGCACCGTCTTGTGATCGTCAGACAGAGCGAGACTTTTGATCACGCCGATGTCGACATTCTTGAACTTGATCTTCGTCTTGCCGGCCTCGATGCCCTCCCCTGTGGCAAAGCTGATGGTAATGGTTGGGCCCTTCTGCATGATCGACTGCACCGCCAACCCGCCAGCTATCAGGACGGCCACAAGCGGCACGAGCCACACAAGCTGCATGCGCCACCTCGACCGCTTCGCGGTCATCGCTGTTGGAAAGTCGCTCGCATCTTCTCTATCGTTCTGTTCGGACAACTTATTCACCGTCTAACTCCACTGCATCCCATATGAGCCGTGGATCGAACGACAGCGCGGCGAACATGGTCAGGACGACTACCGCGCCGAACGCTATCGCCCCTGGACCCGCATCGATCGTTGCAACCGAACCGAATTGCACGAGCGCTACCAGGATGGTGATGACGTAGATATCGAGCATCGACCAACGGCCGACAAACTCCACCCACCGGTAGATACGTGTCCGCTTGCGCGGCATGAGGGACGAGCGCAACTGGGTGCTCCAGGCGAGATAGGCTAACGAGAGGATTTTGAGCATGGGCACCACGATGCTGGCGATGAAAACGATCGCGGCAAGCGCCCACGATCCCGAGGTCCAGAGAAACACAACGCCGCTTAGAATCGTGTCGGATTGCGCGCTAAATAAGGTGCTGGTGACCATGACTGGCAGGAGGACGGCTGGGATATAGAGAACCAACGCGGCCAACAGGAATGCCCAGGTGCGTGCAAGACTATTGGGCTTGCGCAGGTGCAACACTGCGCTGCAACGCGGACAAATCCCGCCGCGAACATGACCGGGCGGTTTTGACAACAAGCCGCAGTCATGACAAACGAATAGACCGGCGCGTGCGGCGGTAGCCGCGTTGGCACTTGCCTTTAGCGCGTGTGAGACGGCGTCGCCACTTGGCACGCTTTCGATCCGCGCCCATAAAGCACGCGGATCGAACGAAACAGCCGCTGCCGCGAGCAGCACCATTACCGCGCCGAATGCCCAGATCGCGACGCCGGGGACGACGGTTGCGAAGTGCTGGAGTTTGACGAGCGCGACCAGCATGCCAAGCATGAGCACTTCGATCATCCCCCAAGGCGCGGCATGCCTTAGCACACGCAAAACGATCTCGGGACGTTGGGGCAAACCGCCAATATGCAGCGGCAAGAGCAGATAGATCACTGCCGCTATGTTCAGTGCCGGCATCAGAATCGTCGTCACCAAAACCAGACCTGCTATGGGCCACATACCGTTGGCGTACAGCGAAGAAACTGCCCCAAACAGCGTGGTTTCGACGAGTGCGCCCTTGACCCAAAGTCCGACGATCGGAAAACAGTTGGCAACCACGAACAGGATCCCGGCCGCCAGGGTGAACGCGAGGGCGCGATCGTAGGTGGCCGGCAGGCTTCGATAGAGGGCCGCACCGCATCGTTGACAGCGCGCGGTACCGCGTTCAGATAGCGACGCCTTCCACTGGAGCAAATCACATTCGTGACACGCGATTAACCTGGCTTCATTCATTTTCGGTATCCGTTTGCGGGCGCATCACTCAGAAGCGCGCAGCCCCTATTCGATCGGCGCGACTGGGTTCGTACCGTCGCCGCAGAGCGGCAACTCATGTGAGGCGCCAGCGTAGCACTGCAATTCAATGAAGTAAACCGGCTAGACGGTTTGTTTGTTAGCCGGGCCTCTGAGTCAGAGTCGGCAGCCATGCTGCTCACCGCAACATGGCAGTTCCCAGTCGGCCGCTTCGGCCTTTATTCACTCGACATTCGACATTTGCGGCTGTCAGGTCGCGCATCGCGGACAGCCGCGCGAGTCAGCCCGCAGACCGCTTACGGCGTTTTGGCGGCGACTTCTGACTCTGCCAGCTCTCTTCGTCGAGGAGACGATCGAACATCCTGTTGCGAGCCGAATCACTCACCGGTGACAATCCCAACAGAGAGTGAAATGCGAGACCGCTGGCAGCAAAATATCGCAACATCGACAAATCGAGGTCGGTCGCCTCATCTTGCAACGCCTTCATTTTCGCTGCGTCAGACGGCTTCATGTCGTCAAGCAAGGTCGGACTCTCGATAATCGCTGCGAGAATGGCTCGTGCCACGGAATGCGGCTGATTGACGGACTCCCGATAAATTGCAATCTGGGCTGCCAGGTTCGGTTCGGCCTTCGACGCACCTTCCTTCGCCATATAGTCGCGCGCAATTTGCTCGAACTGCTGCCGCTGATATTCCAGCAGCGCGCAAAGCACACCTTGCCTGGTGCGGAACTGATGCAGCAGCCCGCCCTTGCTGATGCCGCTTTCGCGCGCCAACGAATCGAACGTCAGTCCACCGACACCGTCCCGGGTGAGGATGGTGAAAGCGGCTTCAATCGCCCTTCTGCGGGAAATCTCCGAACGGGTCTGGTTATCCATTATCGATATTGATGAAATCGCGATGATTGCGGCGCTGGCCCATTAACGACCGCGCAGCTAAGGTGTTTGGCAACTAATTCGATGCAGTGTAGATGCAGTGAATCGGGGTCTGCGAGCAGTCTCGCAAACCGTCGGCGCAAAGAGGGTTCGCGCTGAGGATTGGAATTGTACCGTGCCGGGCACCGCAAAAACAACCCGGATAGACGGTTTACAAACAATAACGGCGATGCTACCGTTCGGCCTCAATGGTCCCGCCCTGAACAGGACTCCTCCCTACCCCCGATTTGCCCTTCAAGGAACACAAAATGCTCAAGAAAAACCTCGTCCCGCTTCTTTTCGCCGCTGCAGCCGTGCTGACCTTGACCGCGTGCGCGGGTGTGCAGCCGGTCGCCTATACGGGCATCTCCTCTGCGCCGCAGTTGACGCAGAACCACGGTGACGATTCGAGCAAGGTGCCCTACAAATACGCCGCCCCCGTGGTCTGGTCGCGATACACACAGGTCCTGCTGGACCCGGTCGTCGTCTATCAGGGCAATGACAAGCAGTTCGGCGACATGAAGGACGTCGACCAAGCCGCGCTTGCCGATTACATGGGAAAGACGTTTTCGGAAAAACTGGCGACACGGTTCAATGTGGCGAAGCAGACCGGCCCTAACACCTTGCGGGTCAAGCTGACACTGACGGGCGCCGAAAAGACCACGCTGCTGGTTGGACAGGTCATGCATTTCGACCTTGCGGGCAACCTCTATAACGGCGTGCAGTCGATCCGCGGTGGCCAAGGGGCATTCAGCGGCTCGGTTTCCTACGCCGTGGAAGTCTATGACAGCGCCAGTGGTCAACTGCTGAAGGCATACGTTTCGAAGCAATATCCGAATGCGATGAATCTTCCAGCAGCCTTCGGCTCATTGAGTGCCGCAAAGACCGGCCTCGACAAGGGCGCGGACGCGTTGGTCGCACAGCTTCATTAACGGGGCAAGGTTTGCGCATGCGCGCATTGGCAGGTCTTTGCAGAAGGGTCGGATACTATGCGCCCGCCGCATCAGGCAGCGGACGCGGCGGGGTTCGCGCCAGTGAAGTGAATGCGAAGCAAAGTCCCGCCAAGGTGACAACCCTGGCGGAACCCCGCGCCCGCTTAGGCGAGCTCGAACCGGTCGAGGTTCATCACCTTGACCCAGGCTGCGACGAAGTCGCGGATGAATTTCTCCTGCCCGTCCTCGCTTGCATAGACTTCGCCCAGGGCCCGCAACTGCGCATGCGAACCGAAGACCAGATCGACGCGGCTACCGGTCCACTTCAACTCGCCGGTCTTGCGGTCACGCCCCTCGAACACCTCCGCAGCCGCCGAGACCGGTTTCCATTCCGTCCCCATGTCGAGCAGGTTGCGGAAGAAGTCGTTGGTCAGCGTTTCCGGCCGGTCGGTGAAGACGCCATGCTGATTCTGCCCGGCATGAACGCTCAGGGCGCGCAAGCCGCCGATGAGCGCAGTCATCTCAGGGGCGGTGAGGGTCAGCAATTGCGCCTTGTCGATCAACAAAGCCTCGGCCGGAACGCTGTATTTGCCTTTGAGGTAGTTTCGGAAGCCATCGGCGAGCGGTTCGAGGACCGCGGCGGATTGCACGTCGGTCTGTTCCTGCGAAGCGTCCATGCGACCAGGCGTGAAAGGCACGCTTACCTGACGGCCCGCCTTCTCCGCCGCCTTCTCGATGCCGGCGCTGCCGGCCAGCACAATCAGGTCGGCCAGCGAGACCTTCTTGCCGCCGGACTGTGCGCTGTTGAACTCGCTCTGGATGCCTTCGAGGACCTTCAACACCTTGCCCAGTTGCTCGGGCTGGTTGACCTCCCAGTCCTTCTGCGGAGCGAGGCGAATACGCGCGCCATTGGCGCCGCCACGCTTGTCGGAACCGCGGAAGGTGGATGCCGATGCCCAGGCGGTCGTGACCAGCTGCGAGACGGACAGCCCGGATGCCAGGATCTTCTGCTTGAGTGAAGCGATGTCCTGCGCATCGACCAGCGGGTGGTTGACCGCGGGGATGGGGTCCTGCCAGAGCAGCTCTTCGGCCGGCACTTCCGGACCAAGGTAGCGGGCGCGCGGCCCCATGTCGCGGTGGATCAGCTTGAACCATGCACGGGCGAAGGCATCGGCGAGCTGGTCGGGATTCTCCAGAAAACGCCGCGAAATCTTCTCGTAGGCGGGGTCGAAGCGCAACGAGAGGTCGGTGGTGAGCATCGTCGGCCGCACCTTCTTCGAAGGATCGTGAGCGTGCGGGATCGTTTCGCCGGCACCCTTGGCGACCCATTGGTTGGCACCGGCGGGGCTCTTGGTCAGTTCCCAGTCGTACTTGAACAGGTTCTCCAGGTAGCCGTTGCCCCACTTCGTCGGCGTGCTGGTCCAGGTGACTTCCAGACCGCTGGAGATCGTGTCGCCGCCCTTGCCGGTGCCGAAGCTGCTCTTCCAGCCCAGCCCCTGGTTCTCGAGGCCGGCGGCCTCGGGTACCGGCCCCACGTTGTCGGCGGGACCGGCGCCGTGCGTCTTGCCAAAGGTGTGGCCACCGGCGATCAGCGCGACCGTCTCCTCGTCGTTCATGGCCATGCGCCCGAAGGTTTCACGGATGTCAACTGCCGCGGCGAGCGGGTCAGGATTGCCGTCGGGACCTTCCGGATTGACATAGATCAGGCCCATCTGCACGGCGCTCAGCGGATTTTCCAGGTTGCGTCCGTTGTCGTCGCGGCTGACCTCGCTGCCGTGCAATGCTTCGTCGGCCACGACCACGCCTTCGTCCTTGCCGGCTGCCCCCTTGCCATAACGGACGTCGCCGCCCAGCCAGGTCTTTTCGTCGCCCCAGTAAACGTCCTGGTCCGGCTCCCAGGTGTCCTCGCGACCGCCGCCGAAGCCGAAGGTCTTGAAGCCCATGGTCTCGAGCGCGACGTTGCCGGAGAGGATCAACAGGTCGGCCCAGGAAATTTTCTGGCCGTACTTCTGTTTGATCGGCCAGAGCAGGCGGCGAGCCTTGTCGAGGCTGACGTTGTCCGGCCAGCTGTTGAGCGGCGCGAAACGCTGCTGGCCGCGCCCTGCACCGCCGCGGCCGTCGCCGATACGGTACGTGCCGGCACTGTGCCAGGCCATACGGATGAATAGCGGACCATAGTGGCCGAAGTCTGCCGGCCACCAATCCTGCGAATCGGTCATCAGCGCCGCGAGATCCTTCTTCACCGCAGCGAAGTCGAGGCTCCTGAAAGCCTCGGCATAGTTGAAGCCGTTGTCCAACGGGTTGGACTTGTTGGAGTGCTGGCTGAGCAGGTCCAGCCGTAGTTGCTTCGGCCACCAGTCACGATTCGTCGTGCCGCCGCCGGCGGCATGGTTGAACGGGCACTTTGCTTCGCTTGACATGCGTTATCTCCTTGAGAGGACATACCCACTAGTTGTTCTGCTACGGCGTCTGGATTCTATGATGCATTGCCGATCCGTGCAGGCAGGGTTGTCCGGAAATCATAGTGGGCGCTTTGGGTGCGCCACTGTCGATTACCCGACGCGCATGCTCTTCGTCCGATGACGGGTGTCGTGGTGTGCGCTGGGCGAGGTTGGCTCGCGTCGGCCAAGCTACTGCAACTCAAAATATAGGTGCGAGTGAGCGTCAACAGAAGGCGATTATTGCAATGTCGTCGATAGGTCACGACTATAAGGCGATCAGTCGTAGGCCAGGGCCCACTGAGCTCCACGCAACCAGCATCGGTCATCCGGCAGATCACCGGTGCGGTACAAGCGTGTCACGGCACGCCAGCCGCCCTTTTGAAAGGCGGCGTCAAGCGCGGCTTCCGACGCGTCATCGCGCCCTCCTTCACACGGGTAGAGGCCGACCGCGGAGATCCAGGCGGCGAAATATTCATCGCCATCGCGTTCAATTCGAAATACCACCCCGTATGGGGAAATCGGGGTCGCGCCACCAGGAAGCCAGGTCCTCTCCGCCGTGAGGGGGAGAATCAACCTGCCACCGTCGTTCAAGCGATCGAGCCAGATGTCGGCGGGATGGGTTACGCCCGCGTTCACATAGATCACGTCAGCCGGATCAAAGGACATCGAGAACCCGTCGCCCTGAAGAACCTGAACGTTCCTCGCATCCGATAAATTTGTCGCCGCGCGCCCGGCCAAGCCGGCATCGAACTCGATGGCCGTGATCCTGCCAGCAGGACCCACGAGATAGCTCATGATGGCCGTGTAGTAACCGACACCCGCTCCGATATGAACCACGTGCTCGCCGGCTCGAATATCGGCGCATGCGAGAAGCGGCACATGGTAGGACGGCATGCCGTTGTTAAGGCCACGTTCCGGAATGATGCCAATCAAAACATCGGCATAGAGATGGACGGGGTCGGCGTCAGGCGTGGGGATGTAGCCGATGGAACGCAAGATTGGCCACGGCCCGGGACCAAGATAGCGTTCCCGTTCGACAGCAGCGAATGCCGCCTCAACGGCCGGATTTGCAATGCCGGCTGAAGCCATGAGCTGCCTGGCAAACGCTCGGCGGACGATTGCAAGCTTTTGCTGACGATCCATTTCGGGACCTCTGGGGTTGGCGTGATTGATTCACGCCGTTCACCTCAGATTAGCCGAATGTAAAGGCATACGCTTGCACGCCCGGATCCAGAAATTCGATCGAAAACGTGTGATCCGTAACATCGCCGGATTGCCGCACGAGCTGGTACAGACGCTGGCCGTTGACGGTGCCGGTGCCATCGGCAGCAACGTCTGTGCCATGCGCGGCGCCCGGAGCGGCGCCATCCACGCTCACGCGGAAGCGAACGGGCTTGCCGTCCTTGTCCGGACCGAGCACCAGATGCAGATCGCGTGCATGGAAGCGATAGACAATGCGTCCGGACGCCGCCATGAGGGTCGCGTGTTCGGCGTCCACTTTCCACGCGCCGGCCAGCCCCCAATCGTTGACCGCGAGCTGTGACGGCGCCGCGTAGGTGTGAACCTTGTCCGGCGTTTCGCCGCCGGGCGACGCGAAATTCTCGGCACGTTGATATCCAATATAGGTTTCCGGCGACTGCATGTCGGCGTTGTCGGCCGCTGCCTGCACGCCTTGCGCGCTTGTGCTGGCAATTCCGACTGCGACCTTCGACACGTTCGCATGCCCTGCCTCGATCAGCAGCGCCTGAATCACCTTTTCCGATTCCGCATAGTCGCCTTCGCCGAAATGGTGATAGCGAATCTGCCCTTTGGCATCGACGAAATAATGTGCCGGCCAGTACTGATTGTTCAGCGCCCGCCAGATCGCGTAGTTGTTGTCGATCGCGACGGGATAGTCGACGCCGAGATCGTGGACGGCCTTCTTCACATTGTCGATATTGCGTTCGAACGCGAATTCCGGTGCATGCACGCCGATCACGACGAGCCCCTGGTCCTTATATTTCTGCGCCCACGCTTTCACATACGGCAGCGAACGCAGGCAGTTGATGCACGAGTACGTCCAGAAATCGACTAACACGACTTTGCCGCGCAGGTCCTGAACCGTCAGCGGCGGTGAATTCAGCCACTGGACGGCGCCGTTCAAGGTCGGCAGCACGCCTTCGACGGGCAACGCAGCCGCGCCGCCTGGTGCGCCTTGCGAGGCACGCGTCATCGCGCCGGAGTCGACGGAGTCGCTTGCATTGGCGGCAGAGTTGGCCGTCATCACGGCGTCGTTGCCCGATGCATTGGCCGATGCGTCGGCCGGCGCGTTGGTCTTATGACCCGCCGCCCCCGGATTGCCCGGCGTCGCACCGGGCGAAAGCGTGTCGACCAGTTTCTGTTCGATGCCACCGGTGGCGATGGTCGATACACGCGCCAGTACGCCGGTGTCGAGCCCGAGCGCAATCGCCACCACGCCGCCTAGCATCGCCGCGCCGATCCCGCGGCGGATCCATTCGCCCGCGCCGAGAGAGCGCTTCATCGCCGTGAACACCCGGCCGCCAATCAGCAGCGCCACCGCCAGCGAAGTCGCGGCGCCGGCCGCATAAGCCACCAGCAACAGCGTGGTGCCGACGCTTGCGCCCCGCAATGCCGCGCCGGTCAGCACCAGGCCGAGAATCGGACCGGCGCACGGTGCCCACAGCAAGCCGGTCGCGATGCCCAGCAGAAAGGACGATCCTGCGCGAACCTGTTGACCGTCGCCCTGCGCAAAATTCGACAGGCGATTGCCGGCGCTCACCAGGGGGCGCATCAGATGATCCGCGAAACGCGGCAGCAACAGCGTCAGTCCGAAGACGGCGAGCAAGGCAATCGCGAGCCAGCGGCCATACTGGTTAGCCTGCGTGACCCAGCCGCCGCCCACTGCGGCGAGGGTCGCGACGAGGGCGAACGTCAGCGCCATGCCGGCGAGCAAGGGCAGCCCGCTGCGCGCGAAAGGCTGATCGGCGCGCGCGAAGACAAACGGCAGCACCGGCAGGATGCACGGACTGAGGATCGTCAGAGCGCCGCCAAGATAGGCGAGAACGATAAGTAGCATGTCGGTTCCGGGCGTGGTTGTCAGTCGGTTAGGGTCGGTACGCGGTTGGGTACGGTACGGATCAGCGGAAAGTGCCCACATGCTAGGGCGTGGGGGATGTCGAAGTCCTCACGAAAAGTTAAATTAAATGTGATAACTCGCCGCCCGGAAATTTTGCACAATGGCGCAACGGCCCGATTTTTGCGGGAGCCTTTTTCTACCGTTCTGAACCACGCCCTGACCCGCGTCTAAATCCCTCCATGGACCATCCGAAGCGCATCCTGATCGTTGAAGACGACGTCGACATCGCCAACGTGCTCAGCCTTCATCTGCGCGACGAGCGTTACGAAGTCGTGCACAGCGCCGACGGCAACGAAGGGCTGCGCCTGCTGGAGCAAGGCGGTTGGGACGCGCTGATCCTCGACCTGATGCTGCCCGGCGTCGACGGTCTGGAAATCTGCCGGCGCGCCCGCGCGATGACGCGCTATACGCCGATCATCATCACCAGCGCGCGTTCGAGCGAAGTGCACCGGATCCTCGGCCTCGAACTCGGCGCCGACGACTACCTCGCCAAGCCGTTTTCGGTGCTCGAATTGGTTGCGCGCGTCAAAGCTTTGCTGCGGCGCGTCGAAGCCATGGCGAAAGACTCGCGTATCGACGCGGGCAGTCTGCAGTTCGCCGGGCTGACGATCGATCCGCTGACGCGCGAGGCGACAGTCGACGGCAAGCCCATCGAACTGACGCCACGTGAATTCGACCTGCTGTATTTCTTCGCGCAGCATCCTGGCAAAGTGTTCTCGCGGATGGACCTGCTCAATGCGGTGTGGGGCTATCGGCACGAGGGCTACGAGCACACCGTCAATACCCACATCAACCGGCTGCGCGCGAAGATCGAGACCGATCCCGCCCAGCCCGAGCGCATCCTGACCGTCTGGGGGCGCGGCTACAAGCTGGCCATGCCAGGCATGTCAGGCATGCCTGGCGACGCGCCCGCCGGCGCAGATCAGGACGCGCCGTGAATCTGACACTGACCCAGCGGCTCTCGCTCGTCTTCTCCGTGCTGCTGCTGGCGTGCTGCGGCGCGTCGGCGTGGCTGCAGATCCGCTCGAACGACCTGCACGAAAAGGAGGTCGTGCAGAGCCTGTCGAAGGATCTCGCCGACCATATCGCGCATCGCACCACGCTGATGGACGCGAACGGTTTGCGGCCCGACGCGGTGCGCCAACTGTTCGGCCAGTTAATGAGGGTGAATCCGAGCGTCGAGGTGTACCTGCTCGACAACCAGGGACGTATCAAGGGCGACGACGCCCCCGCGGGCCACGTCAAGCGCGCGCAGGTGGATCTCGCGCCGATCCGGCAATTCATCGCCGGCGATGCTTTGCCGATCCTCGGCGACGACCCGCGCAGCGTCGACGGGAAAAAAGTGTTTAGTGCCGCGCCGCTGCAATTAAGCGGACAACCGCCATCCGGCTATATCTACGTCGTCCTGCTCGGCGAGGAACACGACGCGCTCGCCGCGCGTGTGGCCGCCAGTTCGGTGCTGCGCACTACGCTCTGGTCAATGGCGCTGGTCGCGCTGCTGGGATTGCTCGCGGGTTTGACGGCGTTCGGCCTGATCACGCGACCGTTGCGGCGCCTCACCGACGCCATGCGCCGCTTCGATGCCGACGGCGAACCCGCTAACCAGCCGGCGGTACCACGCTCCGCGCCTGCTGGACAGCGCGACGAAATCGCCGTCCTCGAAGCGACATTTGCGCAAATGGCCAAACGCATCGGCGACCAGTGGCGTGCGCTGACGCGCCAGGATCAGCAGCGGCGCGAGCTGATCGCCAATATTTCGCACGACCTGCGTACACCGCTAACCTCGCTGCACGGCTACCTCGAGACGCTGTCGCTGAAAGCCGACACGCTGGGCGAAACGGAGCGCAAACGCTATCTTGCGATCGCGCTTGCCCAGAGCGTCAAGGTCGGGCGGCTCGCGCAGGCGCTATTTGAACTGGCCCGGCTCGAACACGGCAACGTGCAACCCGCGCTCGAGCCATTCTCGCTGGTCGATCTGGTCCAGGACGTCTTCCAGAAATTCGAGTTGCCTGCGGAAGCGCGGCACATCCAGTTGCGCGCTGACTTCCCCCATCGCCTCCCGGCCGTCCACGCCGATCTGGCGATGATCGAGCGCGTGCTGACGAACCTGCTCGACAACGCGATTCGCCACACACCCGCCGGAGGATCGATCGACGTCGATCTCGCGCACAAGGACGGCAAGGTATCGGTCACGGTCAGCGATACCGGTCCCGGCATTCCAGCGGAGCAGCGCGAGGGGCTGTTCGAACGTCCGTTCAGCTCAGGCGGCGCGCATCGCGGGGGCGGACTCGGACTGCTGATCGTGCAGCGCATGCTGCAATTGCATCACAGCCAGATACGTCTGCTCGAGCGCGCGGAAACGGGCACGGCATTCTGTTTCGAGCTAGCGACGACCGAGAAGGCGGCCGTCGCCGGCATCCAGTCCTGACTCATCATCCGGCCGTTCGCCGATGTGGCAACTGACCGGCGACATCGCCGAATCGGATCCATGACACCCGCTCCGCTGAAAACGGTTTCACGTAGAAAACCGGCACACCAGTTCCAGGTAGGCGCAACGCGTATTGATGTGTAAACCAGGCTTTCTACAATGAATGTACCGGTACGCAGGGGCGCCAGATTGCCTGAAGAATCTCCCCCGCCGGTGATTGATAGCTGGAGGCCACGCGCTCGTGTCGCGTAGGAATCCCACATGAAACCTGATCAGGTGGAAGCGAGTGAAAATCCGGAGGAAACGACGGGGAACAAAGTGCGGGTCGCGCTTGCGGCCGTCGGTACTTTGATGGCGGCTTTCGGCATCGCTATTTGCGTATTTGGCCTCGTCGAGTTCAACCAGGCGAAGGTCCTCGCCGGCGTGTGCGTTATCGTTGTGTCGACGATCACCTACATTTTGATGCTGACGGGAGCAGGTGAAGGGAGGCGAGACGGTGCGGGCTGATCGAAGCCTTTCAACTAAGCCGATTCCATCAACGACGTCGACCAACTGACTTCCAGCCGGTTCTGATGCCCACGTCCCCGCGATAGCAAACACGCGCTCAACGTGTGCCCTGCTCCAGCAACTGAATCCAGAGACGCTGTGCAACGGGACCGTGTGTGGCATCTCGAAGCCGCGCCGCGTAGTGCTTAAGCGTAGCGCCGTGCAGGTGCCGCCCCTCCAGCGACACCAGACGATGTTCCTCGAGGTCGCGAGCGACAAGATGATAGGGCATATGGCCCCACGCAAGTCCTTGCACGATCAGCTCACGTTTCATCAACTGGTCGGGCACGGTACAGGTCGGCGCGCCTTCGATCAGATAATAATTGGCGTCCGATGGCTGTTTGCTTGTGTCGCGAATGATGCACTGAACGTAGGGCCTCAAGTCATCAGGCGCGAGCGGTTCATCGAGGGACTGCTTGAGAAACCCCGGTGCGGCGACCGGCACGAGCTTGACCTCGAAGAGTTCGACGGTTTCGATCGCCGGCGACGGTTTGTCGAGGTGATGGAAGATCAGATCACAATCGCCATTTTTCAGCCGTTCCCAAGGGCCGCTAATCGCCTCGAACAGCAGCGTAAGGCGCGTACCGCTACTCGCCTCAAAGAACCGTCTAAGCGTGCCCAGTGTTTCCGGCAACGGGCACAGGTCACCCACGACGACGCGTAACTCTGCCTCCTGCCCGGCCGCGAACTGGGCCGCTTCTCGCTGAAGATTTTCATAGTGGCGAAGAAACTGCGCGACCCGCGCGTGATACGCCGCGCCTTCCGACGTGAGCGACACACGGTACCCCGCCCGGTCGAGCAGGACCATGCCCACTTGAGCTTCAAGCGCCCTCACGGCCGCATGCACCGTTGGATGCGTCCGGTTCAAACGAACTGCGGCCGCGGCAAAGCTGCCTTCGGCAACCAGCGCCTCAAAACATTGCAGCTGCAATAACGTTGGCTCGTTCATTGTAGAAATGACTTTCAGTCTTTGTCGAAACATAGTAATTTATTTCGACGAATGCCGATCCTACCATTCAGTCTCCACGTGAGGAGATCGACATGAAAGCAATCGTGAGGAAGCAGTTTGGTGGTCCTGAAGTACTCGGCATCGCCGACAGACCGCTGCCGGCCGTCAAACCGGGTTGTGTGCTGATTCGCGTTCGGGCATTTGGCCTGAACCGGGCCGAACTCTATATGCGGCGCGGGTTATGGGGAGATGTAGCGGAAGTAAGCGGCATCGAATGTGTTGGGTCCGCAGTGCAGGATGCGACCGGAATCCTGCGCGAGGGTCAGACGGTTGTGGCGCTGATGGGCGGCATGGGGCGAACGATCGACGGCAGCTATGCGGAATATGTCGTTGTCCCCGCCACTAATGTCGTGGCCGTTGAAAGCGACCTCGACTGGGAACATCTCGCCGCCCTGCCGGAAGCTTATGCAGTCGCGTGGACCTGTCTTCACAGAAACCTGGAAGTAAAGGCTGGGCAGCGGCTTGTCGTGCGTGGGGGGACTTCGAGCCTCGGGCAGGCCGCCATCGATATCGGCCGCCAACTCGGCGTGGAGGTGATTGCAACCACCCGTCGACCAGCGGGAGAAGTTTTGCTGCGTTCGTTAGGGGCCGCGCATGTCGTGACGACCGCGGATGAGTCATGCACGTTAGGCACGGCGCCAGGCTGGCCGGGCGGCAAAGTCGACGCGGTGCTTGACCTCATCGGAAACAGCACCGTTCTCGACTCAATGCGCGCCACACGTCGTGGGGGGCGCGTATGCCTGGCGGGATTTCTGGGAGGGCTCGCGCCACTAGCCGGCTTCGATCCGCTCAGTCAGATGCCGAGCGGGGTTCATTTGAGCTTTTTCGGGAGCTTCAACTTCGGGACCCCCGACTTTCCACTATCCGATGTGCCCATGCAACAGATCGTGGATTCCGAGGCGAGCGGCCTATATCGAGGCAAACCAGCGCACGTATTCGGCTTTTCCGAAGTTCCAATCGCCCACGAACTGATGGAGCGCAACGAGGCCGTTGGGAAGTGTGTCGTGCTCGTCTAAAACACAGATCTGGAATTGGCAGTCGGAACCTATGACTGAACGCCGAGGTCGAGCGCGTCCTTACGGACGGCCGCAACACTCTCGTCACTGCTCGCCGGATCCCTCACGTGTGGGCTTGCTGATTCCGCTCAGTTCGCCATCGCGAAAATGTCAGCGTGCTCAATCCCACGTCGGCCGGATCGATTCTGGTCCAGCCATAGAAAGCGTCGTCCCAGTCAGGGATTGTTTGCGGCGTTACCGTCCTGAAGTTCGCATCGGGACGAAACGCCAGGTGCGGCCAGAAAACGGGCATCGATTCGCGTACCGCCATTCGCCTCAACAGATCCGCCGGCCCGCTCTCATCCGCCACGATCTCCGCCTGCGAGATCCAGTCGTTCTCGGCCCAGGCAAGGAAAACGCTCGGGTTGCCCGCGCGGTCGAACATCAGGATGGCGTTCTGCTCCGGACGCCAGTAGTACTCGACGATGCCTTCAGCGGCAACCACCTTGTCGATGACCTTCCTCGTGCGAGGATCGCAATAGGTTATGCCGTTTTCGCCCAGGCCCAACCAGCCTGCCTCCGAACAATGCCTGTTTCTGGCGTCTTTCAGAAAATGGACCAGTCGGTTGGCTGAATCGGCATCCGTCTTTCTCAGATACAGATCGACGATTCCGGCATTGAAGGCCTTGACCGCGACGGTCTCATCCGCAACGCCGGTCAGGAGCACCTTCGCGCAACGCAAATTGGATATGGACGAAAGGAATTCGACGCCGTTCAGCCCGGGCATGTCGTAATCGACGACAACCGCAGCCACCTCCGCAAATCTCGAATCCCGGGCCAGTATGTCCCGCTCCGCCGAGCTTTCGACAAACCGCTCCAGGCCGGTCTCGCTCAAACCGGCCGACGCCGGCGCAAACGCCAGCGAATTCTCGCGGGCATGTTTGCGGATGAAAGCGAGTGCGGTTTGAGGCCGCGTGAAAAACAGATTGGTGGAAATATCCGGAAAGAATCGACGCAATGCGTCAAGGTAACTCTCGTTGTCGTCCACGAAAACGACAGACGCCGGATAGAAAACAGGGGGGCGAATAAAATTGTTCATGCTCTCTACGTGGAATATATAGCGCGCCTCGCACCGGCTTACACGCCGGCTTTTCTCACACTGGCTCCAGGGCCGATTGGGTCGATTCCCGCTGAACCATATAGTACCGGGGTCTTTGCATGAACAGTGCAAACTTGCCCGGCCTTTCCGTCATAGTATGCGAATGGAATAATTTGATTTTAATCGGGTCGGGCCGATTATTCTGCCGCAGTCGCGCCCGGAATTGGGGACGCCTGAGTCGGGGATTGACTTCGCTGCGGATAGGCTCGCCCGGGAGGCGAGCCCGTCATGAAAATGCCATCGTCGATGCAAAAGCGTGTTTCGCGATCCGAGGGCCACTAAAAGCGCATAAACCCGTTTCTGGAAAGGGCATCCGGGTTGCCGGCCACATACTCCAGCGTGCCGTTTTCGGTGTCGATGCCCACGGTGAGCAAGGTTTCCCAGCGTTCCGTATCCGGTTGCGTCAGGTCCGGGTAAAAGCAGACGGGCGCAGCACCTCCCTCCACGCCGCACATTGCAGCCGCACGGGCTCGCAAGTCTTCGCAGACCATGCGAGAGGCGACCTGTTGCAGGTGCTCGAGGCGAAGGCGCGTCGTCGAACTCTCCTCCATGCATTCGCCCTTGCTGAGTTCCCGATCGAGAAAGTGGTTGGTATGCAGAAGCCAGCCGTCTTCTCGCGGCACGACCACGGCGGTACCTGCCGGACTGAGTTCGATACTCGCCGCGCGCGGATCGGAATCCTTGCACGAGACGACCGTCAGGACCGTGGACGCACTGACGCGCGCCGAACGTGCAAGCGCGACCGCTTCGTCCACACTGGTGGCCTCCTCCAGCAAACGGCGAGCAATCGCGTGAACAGGAACTCCTGCTGCCGCATGATCGCTTTCATGATGAAGAATATTGAAGTGGAGTCCCAATCCGGCGCTGTTCACGCCGATCTTCCCCAGCATGCCGAACTCAGTAAACAGCTTGACGGTATGACCCAAGCGGGCCGTCAACCGGAGCATCAGGCCGTGCGGCGCGAGGCTGTCGTGCCAATCCCAGGTTTGCATCGTTAGGGGTTTGCGTGCACCGGCGGGCGCATAGACGGCGGTCGAGCACTCTCCCTCGTTGGAGGCTGGCATCGTCGCGAGAATCTCGGTGCGCGCATTGAGACTCGCAAGTTGCCAGACGGGAAGTTGCGCGCCGACCGCCGTCGCCGCCACTTCGCTTGCCAGATCGGGAGACCAGGCTTCCAGAGCGCCCAATGCTGCTTCACCGAGCGCGCGAACCTGCTGAGAGTCGATCCCGACGCGAGGAAAAAAGTCGAGATAGAGCGACACGGTGTGCCTGATTTCCTCGGCCCATCGTTCCCCTATCTGCCATCCCCGGCGCTGCGGATTCTGCGTATCGGTGACGAAGGAATGAATTTTCAATGCTAGGACTCCTTGCTGATCGGTTTACCGGCCAGGGACGAATGCGCCACGGCTAGAACGTGTAGACGAATTGCAGTGCAGCCGTGTCGTTGCTCCGCGAATAACTTCCGTCGCTGGTCTGAAACACCGGATGACTCGCAGCGTCATGACGGTATTCCAGTTTCACGATAATCTGCGCGGTCGGATAGAACAGCATATCGGCGGTGATGTCATAGCGAGCCGCGCCCTTGCACTCACTTCCATGACTCACCGATTGTTTCAGGCAGCCCGGATCGACCCCGAAGCCGCTCGTACCGTTGACGGCAGGATTGCCGCTGGTAAGGCCATAGAGAATGTTGCTGCCCCCTCCCCCATTGGCCGTATCGTTCAGATAGTCGAAGCGCAGCGTCGCACCCATGTGCCCGAACCATGCGGACGTCCATTTTTGATGCCCGAGCAAGGACAGGCCATACCAACGCGCCGTGCCGCCGTTCCATGCACCCTTCTGCAATTCGCCGTAGTCGAGCTGGGCGTTCAGCTGCAATTTGTCTTTCGTATAAGTCAGGTCGGTTTCCAGATAACGGACCATGCCGAACGGCGACGAGGCATTGCACTGATAGCCATAGCCGCCCGGTTCCGAACACTGCGAAAAAAGCGACTGTCTGCCGATCGTGCCAGACACGCCGACATCCAGCGCCGTCGACGTGGCGTTATCGAAGCGGGCCGTCAACGTAGGCGTCCAGTTGCTCTTTGTCGTATTGTTCGCGGCGTTGACGATCGCTCCCGACGTTCGCAACTGTTCGTTGCCGAGCATCACCTGCCAGAAACGGGTGGCAGTCGCGTCCGAGCCCTTCAAGCCGATGCCGACCATATTGCCCGGCTCACTGAAGTCATACAGCAAGCCGTGCGTGAGCGCGAGCATCTGGTTCGATGGCTGGAGTTCGTAGCCGGCGAGACTTGTCATCAGGCCGACCTCGAATGTTTTGGTGGAGCTGAACGGGACGGTCACATTGGCCTGCGTCACAATGTTGCCGCCAACCACGCCGTGTTCATTGCTCAGTTGCGCGCCGAACCCGCGATTGGGCTGGATGACGATCTCCGCAGCCGGCGCCAGCGGACCGACGCCGAACGTCTTTTTGATGTCGAGATAGATGTCGCCGATCGTGCTGTTGTAATAGTCGTACACGCCCGGATCGTGATTCAGGAACATGAAACTCGACGAACGCTGCGCCCGGTTGTACAGATAGACGGGGTCGATATAGCCGGTGATGCTGAGGCCCGCGAGCGGCCCCGTAGTCGCGGCGTCTTCGAGCGAATCGACCTTGAGCGACGTATTGGTGATCTGCTCACGCATCCGGGTCACCTCGTCATTGGACAACACGGCAGGTGCATCGGGGCCAACCGCCTGACTACCCGATACGGCGGCCGATGGCGCGGTTGCCAACGATGTCGCCAGCGGTGCCGCCGACGTGGTGATGCTCGCACGCAGCGCGTCAACTTGCGCCTGCAGTGCGCTCACCTGCGCTTGCAGAGCCTAAAGCCGATTTGCGTCCGGCATGGACTTCTGCGGGTCCTGAGCAAACGCCGCTGCTGTCTCAAAGGCCAGCAAACACAGCGCGGCAATGTTCTTGCGTTTCATAGTGGTGATTGATAGGGACGAGATTACCCAGCCCGCCTCAGCAGGCGGGCGCTCGGATCATGCAAAACAGGCCGGCGTCAGCCGGGCGTCAGTCCGTTTTGAACTTGGCCCAGAGCCGGTTCTGAAGGCGCATAAGTTCCGCGGGCATTGGCTTTCCCACGATCAGATGGCGATACACCTCGGGCGGCGGAAAAACCGCGGGATCGGCAAGCACGTTGGGATTGACCAGATGCTGCGATGAAGGGACCGCGGACGGATACGATGTGTCGTTGGTCAGATTGGCGCTTTCCTTTTCGGAGAGCACAAAGTTGATCCATTTCAGCGCCGCTTCCGGGTGCGGAGCATCCTTGGGAATCGCCATCATGTCGAACCAGATCGCGGTGCCGCCGTCGGGAATCACGTACTTGACGTGATACGGCTTATGGGCGCCTTCAGCTGCCAGGCGCGCCGAGTTCACGTCGCCCGACCAACCGAACGCGAGGCAGATGTCCGCGCCTGCGAGGTCGTTGATATAGCTGTTCGAATTGAACTGGGTGATGTACGGCCTGATGGTCTTGAGCAGCTCATACGCCTGCTGATAGTCGGCCGGATTGTTGCTGTTGGGATCTTTCTTCAGATAGAGCAGCGCGATGCCAAACGCGTCGACCGGCGAATCGATCATCGAAATACCGCAGCTTTTGAGTTTTTGCGCGTTACGCGGATCGAAAAGCAGCGACCAACTGTTGAGCGGCGCATCGTTGCCGAGCGCGGCCTTGACCTTCTCCACGTTGATGCCCAGGCCGTCGGTTCCCCAGGACCACGGAACACCAGAGTGATTGCCGGGATCGTCGGCCGCGAGAAGCTTGAGGATTTGCGGATCGAGCTTTGAATAGTTCGCCATCTTGGTGGCATCGATTTTCTGGAAAATGCCGGCCTGGAGCTGACGCGCCCAGAAGATATCCGACGGCACCACCACGTCGTATCCTGACGAGCCCGACAGCAGTTTTGCCTGCAACGTCTCGTTCGAATCGAACTCCTGATAGACGACCTTGATTCCGGTTGCCTTCTCGAAGTTGGCGACCGTGTCCTTACCGATCGAATTACCCCAGTTATAAACATTGACGACCTGGTCTTCCGCATGCGCCGACGGCGTGCCCAGGCTCACTACGCCACTGAGCGCCAGCGCCGCACACATCGTCTTCAACTTTCTCGCCCTTTTCGTCATTAACGTGGTCATTTTCGGTCTCAACATGGATTTATTTTTTCGGTCTATCGCGAACGATGCCGATCCGTTGCGAAAACTGTATCTGGAGAAAATGCCGCGGTCTGCCCTCCCGCAAGGGGGACATGCCGCATTCACGCCAATGAGTGAGCGGATGCGCTAACGCCCGCCTGTTCGGCAAACCCAGCCTGCACGTAGGTCACGTCGCCGTTCATCATCGTCATGGCGACGTTGATATTGCCGATCTGGTATTTGCCGACCTCGAACAGGTTGTCCTCGAGAACGACGAGGTCCGCGCGCTTGCCTTCGGTCAGCGACCCGATCTCGGCCTCCAACCCGAGCTGATAAGCACCGTGGATGGTGTAGGCGCTGATCAGCTGTGGAATGCTCAAGCGCTCGTTGATATCCGGAAAGACCGGCGCGTCAGGCTCGCCCGCCAGCTGCCGCGTGTGCCCTGACTCGATGTGTTCGAGCGGCCGGTGCTGGCAACGGCACTGGCAGGCAAGCCCATCCATGCCAATCGAAACGGTCACGCCTTCTTCGATGAACGTGCGGAACTTGTACATGTTGCTCCAACGCTCCGCGCCGTAACAGTCACGGATCCGCTCGGTGTACAGGTCGACCACACCCCATTGCAGTTGCGTATTCGCCATGACGCCCAAGGTCCGGAAGCGCGGGATGTCCTGGGGATGCGTGAGGAAGGCATGCGTGATGACGTGACGCCGGTCACGCGGCGGATTCGACCGGTTCACCTGTTCGAAGCCGTCGAGCGCCGTGCGTACCGCGGCGTCGCCGACGCAATGCACCATCACGTTGATACCGGCCTCGTCGGCGGCGCGAAGGTAGTGATTGAAGTCTGCAACCGGCATAGTGGGCGCGCCACAGGTATCGGGGCAATCAGCGTAGGGCGCGAGCAGATAGGCCGTGTGATTCGTTTCAGTCCCGTCGAGAAAGAGCTTCAGCGCACGCGCTTTCACCAGCGGCGAATTGTATTTTTGCCGATACGCGATCAGCGTGCCCACCGGGTCTTCCATCTCCCCGATAACGGCGACGCTGCCGACCACCCGTAGCTTCAGGTTGCGTTCGCGCTCCATCCTTTGCAAGGTTTCGTAGAGGAGAGACTGATCGCCACTGGGATCCAGGAAGCCGGCGTCGAACACGGTTGTGATGCCGGCCGCCACCAGCTTCTCCTGCCAGACGGAAATGGACCGCAAGTAGAGATCGATCCCGCTTGGCAGGTAGCCTGCCTCGGCGATCCGCTTCAGAAGGATAGAGTAAGCGGCGCCATCTACCACGACGCCGGTCGGCTCGCCGGTTTCCGGGTCTTTCTCGAACCAGCTGGCGCCCTCCTGAACTGGCGGTGTCGTCGCATCGATGCCGCCTATCTCGAGGGCCTTCGAGTTGGTCCACATCGTATGAAAATCGGTGGACAGCAGGCAGATCGGACGATCGGCGCACACCGCGTCGAGCGTTTCCTTACGCAGCAACTCGGGAGGAATCGTTGCCTGAATCCATCCCATGCCCGTAATCGCCTTTTCCTCCGGATGAGACTCGACATAATCGCGTAGCGCGTTGATCACGTCTTGCGGATCAGGGTAGTTGACGAAAGCCTGAAACGCGACGGCCGTCGATTCAAAATGCCAGTGCGATTCGACGAATCCCGGTAGAACGAGCCGGCCACCGGCATCGACGATCTTCGTACGGTCACCGACGAACTCCTGCATTGTCCGCTCGTCGCCGACGAACACAATGCGATCGCCCTTCACGGCGACAGCCTGCGCCCATGGTTTATTCTGATCGACGGTATAAACCTTTGCGTTAGTTAGCACGAAGTCCGCCTGCTTCGCCGTGTCGCCGGTCTGTCGAATACTCATCTGTTTGTCTCCGTCGTGTGCGTTTTGAGTTGGCACCACTATAGATAGGCCAAACAGACGGGTCTGCCCCCCCGCAACCGGGGCAGCGGCATTTGTTCACGGCGAAGCGTGAACAGGCTGGCGGGAAAGGTACCCTGCCTCGTCAAACCGGGATTTTTTTTGCACGCCACAAATGACATAGACTCAAGTCTTTGTTGAGCCGCGCGCCCTAGCAGTCTGCGCGGCAGACGAGTTTTGAGCTGACAGCGGGGACGCTGCGGCGTCCGGCATCGCGACCGCTTTCGGTTTGGCGCGCCGACCTACCAAAGAATGGCTTGGTCGACGACGAAATTGCTTGAAA
>NZ_WOEZ01000109.1 GCF_013177735.1 Paraburkholderia elongata
ACCTCGGGCTTTGTCCCCAACGCTCACCACCACGGCTCTTTACCGCAGCAGCTTGGGGTGGTTTGGAGCCCGCGCCTGAACGCCGACTCCGAGGGGCCTACCCTCATCTCTCATGCAGCTTGTACACAGTCCGTCAGTTCAGCGCGAACCTCCTTTCCGTGTGCCTGCGGCACACGCTTGATGGCCCAGCGGTGCACAGTCGAATGATCGACCGAAACGCCGCGCTCAGCCATCATGTCTTCAAGGTGTCGCAGGCTCAGCGGATAAGCCACGTACCAGCGCACGCAAGTCAGGATCACCTCGAGCGGATAATGCAGGCGTTTGAGCACTCGGGCCACCGCCGGATTCAACGTCTTCATCGAGCTTTCAGTCGTTCGTGTCGTTCCGCACATCATAGCGGACCGCCTTACTGCAACAGAACCAACCGGATCGCCGATCGAAAACTCACGCTCGATGGCAAGTAATCTCTGAGGCACAGCAACGAACCGCACAATCGCCTCCGACAGCGTCGGTGAGATAAGGCCGTGGTTGGCGACAACATACGGCAACATGCGCTGCCAGTTCTCAATCCAGACCCGTGCGGCGGCCAGCTCAGCCGGGCCGACTCGACGGATGGATAACGCATTGCCATCAAGCGGACGGTGAGAGTTCGTAGCCTCGCTCACGCTGTTAATATCACAATCTGTCAGGATTGCCAATTCATCATGGTCAACGTAACGAACCAGAAAATCCGCGAGACGTGGGCGCCCCTCTATCTGTATGTAACCGGGACGCTCGCAGAAAGCGACCACCGCCGGATCCGTCTCGAGGAGCACCCACAATTCAAGCAGGAAACGTCGACAGAACGTAATCCGGCGCTGCAGCTTGGGGCTGAACGCTTCGAACCGATGCGCGCCTCGTGGTCGCACAAGCACGATCGGCTTGACCAGCGGGAGGGACGATTCCATGAGATCCACGCCTTCAAGACGGGATTCGAAGTGTAGGAGGCGAATTGACGAATTTAATACGGATATATGCGAATTGACACTTTTGCGCCGCTTAGTGCGTACGCAAAAATGTCAACCTGCACGCGATTTTCCACGCCAGTGCTACGCCGGGTAGTGACAGATTTGCTTCGCTCTACGGCACTGCCGCATTGTTCAATCGGACCTTCTCCACGGCGGTCAGAACCATGAATAGATAGAAGATCACTTTGCGCCGCCAACAGTGATGTGAAGTGGGTTGGACCCGCGCGGGGAGTACCTGGAAGATCTACTGGAGTATCCGTTCCCGATAGATGAATTAGGTCCTCGCGTGCGTCTTTCATCAGGGTCCGGGCGATTGGCCCGACATGACCGTTTGTAGTATCGCAGTCCTTCACCTTCTCAAACATTGCAGGCAACGCAACAGGCAACACCAGGAACTCCATCGGACTTGTGCTGAATGGGGAAGCCCTTGTAGTAGATCTTGAGCATCACCTCCGGATGATACGAAGGCCTACCGGTCAGCGCGGGCTCGACACCGTCAAACCCGAGCTTCTGAAGATCGAGTTCGTCCACAAAGACGTCCACCACGCGCACAGGATTGGTGTCCGTCACGTAGTCATCGAGCGCTTCGGGAAGCAGAAAGCTTTGCGTACGATTATCGCCTTGAACGAACCGCTTCATCTCGCTCATCCTCCGCTATCGGATGAAGAATTCTAGCGCTTCAAAAAGGCGTTTTGACACACTCTGGGCCGAACCCGGAAGTTCCTCGACGGCCGGCAATCTGCCGGTCCGCTCGCAGCATCAAATTTCCGGAGTCGACCCACACCGGTCCTACGATATATCGTTCGGGTAGACCCGCAACGGGAAGTGACTAGAGCCGTTGCCAACCGCCGCCAAGCGCCTTCAATAACAACACGCTTGCATCAAGCCGGCGTGCATCGATCTGGTCCGCGGTGCGCTGGTTTGTCAACGCGATGGTCTGGGCAGTCACTACGTCGAGATAACTCACCGCACCCGCCTGAAACCGGTTGGTCGTGAGTTTCAACGCAAGCCCGGCCGCTGCTGTCGCGCGCTGCTGGCTCGCCGCTTCGCTCTCCAGCGAGTGCAGTGCCGACATATTATCTTCGACCTGCTGGAAGGCCACGAGCACGGTCTGACGGTAATCGGCTACCGAGCCGTCGTATTGCGCATTCGCGCCCTTCAGCGTGGCATCGCGCCGGCCACCGTCGAAGAGCGTACCCACCAGTTGCGGACCGATCGACCAGAAGAGACTCGATGCGGTCAGCCAGGGCGCAAAAAACGTGCTTTCGAGGCCGGCACTTGCGGACAGCATGAGATCAGGAAAGAACGCAGCACGGGCCTCGCCAATCTGCGCGTTGGCGGCGAACACGCGCCGTTCGGCGGCGGCAATGTCGGGGCGTCGTTCGAGAAGCTGCGAGGGCAGGCTGGCCGGAATGGCCGGCACTGTGAACGATTCCACCTTTGATGGGATCGAGAAGGTCGATGCCGGTTCCCCGATCAACGTGGCGATCGCGTGCTGCAGCTGCGCGCGCTGGACATCGATATCAGTGTCCTGTGTCCGCGTGCTTTCCAGTTGGGTCGCGGCTTGTGCCACGGCGGAGGCATCGATTGCGCCGTTCTTGAGCTGGTCGTTCAGGATCCGCAATGCGTCGGCATAGGCTTTTACGGTGTCGTCGAGAAGTTTCTTCTGGGTATCGAGTGAACGCAGGTCGAAGTAATCGACGGCCAGGTCGCTCGTCATCGAAAGGCGCACAGCTTCAAGGTCGGCCTCGCTTGCCTGGGCATTCGCTTGCGCGTTGACCGTTGCGTCCTTCACGCGGCCAAAGAGGTCGGGTTCCCACGAAGCGTTCAGACCGGCTGAATAATCAGGTATGGTCTTGCCCGCAAGCGAATGGCCCTGCACGTTCTGCGATGTACGGAACCGGGTTTGCGACGCGCCGGCCGTCACGCTCGGGAAGAAACCGGCGCGCTGATAGTCGACGAGCGAGCGCGCCTGTTGTAACTGCGCGACCGCTTTCTTCACGGTCTGGTTCGAGACATCGATACGGCTTTCAAGCCGGTTCAGTTCCGGGTCGCCAAAGACGGTCCACCATGGGCCGCGCGGCTGCGTGTCCGCGGGTGCGGCGGGCGCCCACCCGGCGCCGGCGTAGTGCGCCGGAACGGCGACGTCCGGTTTCTCGTAAGCAGGCATGGTCGAGCAAGCAGCGAGCGCCGCGCTCACGCAGGCGACGAGTGCCTTGCGGGTGAAGGAAGCGGGTGACATGAACATGGTCGCGATCCTCACGAAGCGGACGAGGCTATCTGCACCGGCTCGCCGGGGCTGATAGCGTCGCCGGGATTGTCGATCACGCGATTGTTGGCGGTGAGCCCGGTCGTGACTTCCACGTGGGTGCCGAAATCCCGTCCGATGGTCACGTTCTTCAGCGCGGTCTTGCCGGTATTGTCGACAACTGCGACCGTCACGCCATTGGGCCGGAAGAGCAGTGCGCTAACCGGCAAGTCCAGCGCCGGGTGGTTGTTCTGCAAGGCCAGATGCACCTGCGCGTAGGCGCCGGGCATCAGCCCGCCGTCGCGGTTGTCGACATCGACTTCCACGTGCAACGTGCGGCTCACCGGATCGATCGCGCCCGCACTGCGCGCGACCTTTCCGGGTAACTGCCTGCCTGGATATTGCTGCACGCTCAGATAAACCGCGGTGCCCGGCGTGACGTAAGGCGCATCGTTTTGCGGCACGTCGACGAATATGCGTAACGTATCTGTCTGCTCGATATGAAAGAGTTCACCGGGCTGCGCGGCGAGGCCCGGTGAACTGCCTGCCGTGACCAATGAACCCACATTCACGTTGCGTACCGTGATCACGCCGTCGAAGGGTGCGCTCACGTTCTCGTACGAGACAAGCTCGGACAGGCGTTGCACATTGGCCTGAGCGGACTGCAGCATGGCGCGTTTTGCCCGCATGTCGCTGACCTTGGTGTCAGTGTCCTGTTGCGCGACCGACTGCGTCTTCAGCATGTCCTGCCAGCGTTGCGCGGTGACTTTGGCGTATTCGAAATTGGCCTGTGCCGTCGCTTCGTCGGCACGAGCCTGATGAAGCTGAGCATCGAGTTCCGGTGTCTGAATGATAGCCAGTGTTTGCCCGGCCCTAACCGGGGTGCCGATATCGGCATTCCAGTGCTGGATATAGCCGCTCGTGCGGGCGTAGATCGAAGCATCGGCATAGGCCGTCACGGCGCCGGGCAGCAGAAGCTCCTGGGTCGCAGGGGCGTTGCGCGGCTTGATGACGGAGACGCTCAACGCGTTTTGCGCAGCGGCTTGCGAGGTCAGCGCGGTGCTTGCGTGCAATCTCGGAACAATGCCGATGACAAGCAGCGCGGCAGCGATGGCGCCGAATGTCAGCGGCGCCACGAAGCGTCGCCGCGCGACAGGCCTGATCTCGTCAGCCGAGGTCTGTGGTTCATGCAGGTCGTTTTGATGGTCCATTTTCTAAGCTCCTTTAAAGGCAGTCACTGGATGGCCGGAGTGGCTTGCGCCGCGGCTTTTTTCAAGCGGCGCTTTTCGATCCACGCGTGGACCATGCCGAAAACGACCGGGACGAAAAGAAGGGTGGAGACCGTGCCAATCGCCAGGCCGCCGATCACTGCACGGCCGAGCGGCGCATTCTGTTCGCCGCCGTCACCGAGACCAAGCGCCATGGGCAACATGCCGATAAGCATCGCGAGCGCGGTCATCAGGACGGGACGGAAACGGCTGAAGCCGGCATCAAGCGCAGCGGTCAGCGGCGCTGAGCCGCCCTGCAACATCTCGCGCGCCGTGTTGATGACGAGAATGCTGTTGGCCGTCGCAATGCCGATGCACAGGATTGTCCCAGTCAACGCGGGAACGCTGAGCGTGGTGTGCGTGGCAAAGAGCATCCATGCGATACCCGCCAGCGACGCAGGCAAGCCGCTGATGATGATGAGCGGGTCGATCCACGACTGGAAGTTCACGACCATCAGGAGGTACACCAGCACGATGGCAAATACGAGTCCCGTCGCCAGGCCACTGAACGACTCGTTCATTGATTGCACCTGGCCGCGCAGGACGATCGAAGAGCCGGGGGGCAACTGTGCCCGCGCCTTATCGACGAGCGTGGTCACGTCGGAGGCCACGCCACCGAGGTCGCGTCCTTGCGCCGAGGCGAAGATGTCGAGCACCGGTTGCACGTTGTAGTGCGAGACCACGGCTTGCTGCGTGCCGCGCGACATCGTGCCCAGCGAGCCCAGCAGGTTTTGCGGCGCCGTCGAGCCCGCAGCTTGCGTCAGCGGCACGTTCGCGAGCGTCTGCAGCGAATGAATGTCGTATTGCGGCACTTCGGTCATCAACGGATAACTCACACCGTTCTTCGGATCGAGCCAGAAGTTCGGCGTGGTCTGCGAACTGCCCGACAGTGCGATGAGCAGGTTTTGCGCAACGTCCTTTTGCGTCAGGCCAGCCTGGATCGCTTTGGTGCGATCGACGTCCACGTTGATCGCGGGCTCGTCTCCCGGCTGCTGAATACGGGCATCGACGAGGCCGCGCACGGATCTCAGTTTCGCCAGCAGATTGTTCGCAACAACGCGGTTCTGGTCGAGCTTGTTGCCGACAATCTGGATATCGATCGGCGCGGGAAGACCGAAGTTCAGGATCTGGCTGACGATATCCGCCGGCAGGAACGCGAAGGTGGTGCCGGGGAAGGAGGCGGTCAGTACGTTGCGCAGCTTGGCGACGTAGTCCGCGGTCGGCGCATGTCCTGACTTCAGCGTGATCATGATGTCGGCGTCCGCCGTTCCAACCGGCGCCGATGAGTCATAGGTCAGGTTGATGCCGCTCACCGGAACGCCGATGTTGTCGAGCAAGGCGGCCTCTTCCGACTTTGGAATGACGGTGAGGATCTTCGCTTCGACTTCGTCTGCAATACGCGCCGTCTGCTCGATTCGGGTGCCAGTCGGTGCACGCATATGCAGGCGGATTTCACCGGTATCCACCGACGGGAAGAAATCGCGGCCTGTGAAGGGCACGAGCGCGAGCGAACCCACGCAAAGCAGCATGAAGACCAGCAGGAACCGGCGGCGATTCTCGATTGCGCGACTGAGCGTTCCCTTGTAACCGTGGCGCAGCTGTTCGAAGCGATGTTCGAACGCCATCTGGAATCGTTTCAGGAACGCGAACGGTCCACGCGACGGCTGGCCGTCCTTCGAAGGTGCCTTCATCAGATACATCGCCAGCGTCGGGATCAGCGTGCGCGAGAAGAAGTACGACGCGCACATTGCGAACACAACGGCTTCAGCCAGCGGCACAAACAGGTAACGGGCCACGCCTGAAAGCAGGAACATCGGCACGAACACAATGCAGATCGAGAGCGTTGAAACGAAGGTCGGCACCGCGATCTCACCTGATCCGTTGAGGATTGCGTCATGCAGCGGTGCGCCGTTCTCCAGATGGTGCGTGATGTTTTCGATAGCCACGGTGGCGTCGTCCACCAGGATCCCGACCGCCAGCGCCAGGCCGCCGAGGGTCATGATGTTGATGGTTTCGCCGAGCGCCGAGAGCGCGATCAGCGAGGCCAGCACCGAAAGCGGAATGGTGACAGCAATGATCAGGGTCGCGCGCCAGCTGCCGAGGAACAGCAGGATCATCAGAGCGGTAAGGCATGCGGCGATCAGGGCTTCCCGGACGACACCCGTCACGGCTGACTTCACGAATACCGACTGGTCGGCAAGCGGCGTGATGTGCAGGGCTTGGGGCAAGCCGGCGGAAATCTTCGGCAGCATGGCCTTGATTTGACTGATGATCGTCAGCGTCGACGTGCTGCCGGTCTTCTCCACAGTGAGCAGCGCGGCGCGCTTGCCTTCGCTGCGCACGATGTTGGTCTGCGGCGCATAACCGTCGCGCACCTGCGCGACGTCGCGTACATAAACCACGCCGTCTTTGACCGTCTTGATCGGCAGGTTGTTGAGCGCCGCGACGCTGTCGGTGCTGCCGTTCATCTGCACGTTGTATTCACGCGAGCCGATCTTGGCCGTGCCGCCCGGCAGGATCAGGTTCTGCACATTGACGGCGTTGACCACGTCGCTGGGCGACAAGCCCTTTGCCTCCATTGAACGCGGATCGATGTCGACCATGATCTGGCGGATCTTGCCGCCAAAGGGCAGCGGGACGGCAGCACCCTGCACAGTAGCAAGCTGTGTACGGATAAAGCTGTTGCCAAGGTCATAGAGCGTTTGCTCCGGCAACGTGTTGCTCGACAGGCCGAGTTGCAGTATAGGCACGGTCGATGCGTTATACGTAATGATGTTCGGCGGCAAGGTGCCCGGGGGCAGGATACGAAGAAGGGATTCGGCGTTCGAACCGGCTTCTGCGATAGCGCGATTGATATCGGCGCCGGGGTGAAAGAAGATCTTGATGACCGAGACGCCGTTCAGCGACTGCGATTCAATATGTTCGATATTTTCCACGTCAGAAGTGAGCGCGCGTTCGTAGTTCGACGTGATTCGCTGCGCCATGTCTTGCGCGGAGAAGCCGTTGAACGACCAGACAATGCTCACCACCGGGATATTGATATTCGGGAAAATATCCGTAGGCGTACGCATGATGGCAAGCGGTCCCATTATGAACAGCAGGATCGCTAGAACAATAAAGGTGTAAGGCCTGCTCAGCGCCAGTTTGACAATCCACATGGAAGTTCCTAGGAGATAGGCTATCTGTAATAGATTTCGCGCGGCATCAGATCGCCGCCGATGCTGAAGTGTTCGAGCGAACGTTGGGCCTGCGCGCCCCACAGCTTGTCGGCGGGAACATTGACAACACCCGTGCTGTCCGTTTCCTTGCGGAAGCCGACCGCCGGCGCGACGGCGGTCGCTGCGTTCACATCCGATGACTGAATTACATCAACAGGCCATTACCCGAGGGTTTCAAACACGAGCGTGTTCGGTTGCAAATGAAATGATTCGATCGCGCTTGCGCGGAATGCAATCGTCTCAATTGATCTAGCGTCATCAATCGGGAGCTTCAGTCGCCGGGAAATCGGAAGAAGGTTGTTTGCGAAAGCTATGGTTGCTTGGTACTGTCAAAGTATCGGTTGACAAGCGGCCGAACATGAATGATTTGAGGAAACCTAATTTAAGCTGCAAGGCGCCCCAGCATTGGAGCGCACGTCACGCTTTCCCAAGCCTCGAAGGCCTGGGTGCGTAGCGCCACTCACGCCTGGTCGCCGCTCCGCAGTGCGTTCTGTGCTCGCGTCATCCAGTCGCTATAATATGCAATCCGTCATGGCGATCAATCCGATCACTAGTCTGCCGCACATGGCGGCACGACCGTGCAGCGTTCCCGCTTTGCAACGAGGCTTAAAGTGATAAGCGAGTCTAATCTTCCACATGTACTTGCAGTAGACGACGATCCAGCCATTCGCAATCTCATCTTCGAGTATCTGTCGGACAACGACCTGAGGGTAACCGTCGCCGCCGACGGTGAGGAAATGACTGCGGCGCTGGAGGAATACGCGATCGACCTGGTCGTGCTCGACCTGCGGATGCCGGGCGAGGACGGAATGAAAATCGCCCGCCGACTCCGTGAGCAGTCGTCGCTGCCGATCATCGTCGTGTCCGGGCGGCTCGACGAAGCCGACCGCGTGATGGCGCTCGAGTTCGGCGCCGACGACTACCTCACCAAACCCTTCAGCCCGCGCGAGTTACTTGCGCGCATCCGCACCGTGTTGCGCCGGACAGCGGCCACGCAATCGCTGACGGGCCGTCAAGTCGACGCGCGCGCGTATCGCT
This sequence comes from Paraburkholderia elongata, assembly GCF_013177735.1. GTDB lineage: Bacteria > Pseudomonadota > Gammaproteobacteria > Burkholderiales > Burkholderiaceae > Paraburkholderia > Paraburkholderia elongata. The sequence goes on from NZ_WOEZ01000109.1 coordinate 8,780, forward strand.
TCGCGGGATGGGAGCTCAATATCGGCACGCGCCGGCTGACGTCGCCGGACGGAAAGCGAGTCGAGCTCACCAACGGCGAATTCTGCCTGCTCAACGCGTTTCTCGCTTCCCCGGGGCGAATTCTGACGCGCGAGCAGCTTCTCGAAGCGAGCCGTCTTTACGACGACGTATACGACCGGTCAATTGACGTCCAGATCCTCCGGCTGCGCCGCAAAATTGAAGAGGACCCATCGCACCCCGCCTACATCAAGACCGAACGCGGCGCCGGCTACATCTTCGCGGTGAGCGTCGACAAACTTAGCGCTGCGGCCTCATAAGCGCCGTTCGGCCGCTACAAGTCCTGGGGTTTGCGCGTGCTGCCGGTTCAACGTTCATATGAATTACGACGCCACTCATACGCGCCCGCATCCGTCAGCCGGCTCCACGCGCGACCGGAATGACCGTTAGCGACCGGATCCCCTGTGCGCCGCGAATCAGCACGCCCTCGATGTCGGCGGTCGCCGAAGGTCCGCTCATCAGCACCGCGTAGTTCGCAGCGAAGAATTCGGACCGGTGATAAGCGTGGTGCAGATTACCGACAATGTCGGACGGATCGACCAACGCAACGAGATGCTGCGACAGATAGCCAAGCGCATTGACCTGATACTGCATTTCGCTGAGCCAGATCGACCCGGTCTCGGCGACCGCGAACCGCGGCCGCACGATACCGACATCGACATCGTTCAGTTCGTGTGGGTCACGGACCTCTTCGATGCGTCGCGTACCAGCCACTTCGGGCACGGCCGAGCAGATCACTTTCGCGTCCGGAAAGCGTGCGTGGATCTGGGCGTCGAGATCACCGTCCACGGACCTGTCCGCCCAGATTCCCCCCATACCGGCGAACGTTTCCTTGAATTTTTCCAGTGCCGGCGGCAGGCCGGCGTCGAACATGGGCACGTCGGGTAGCGTGGCCGGCGTGCGCTGCGCGCCGCGCAGACTTGAGAGAATAGCGTTTCGGCTGCTCATTTTGCTTTCCTGTTTTTCAGGTACCAGTCGCGGAAGGTTTGCTCGGGCGCGTCCGGCACTTCCCGTTGCTTGCCCCACGCATTGAAGGGGTTGTAGATGAAGGCACGCGGCAACTTAGCGACGGCGGTGTCCGCAGCCTTGATCGCGGCGCGATACAGCTTCGGCTCGGACAGCACCTTGCCAGCTACCTTCATCGCCTGCGTCTTCACGAACGGCAGCTCGTGCTTCTCGGCGACGATCTGGCGCCACTTGTAGATCTGTTCGTGGATGTTGATCTTGACCGGGCAGACGTTCGTGCAGCTACCGTTCATCGTCGAAGCAAACGGCAACGCGCTGTATTTCTTCAGATCGAAGGTCGGATTGATGATCGCGCCGATCGGGCCCGAGTAGACGCCCCCGTAACTCAAACCGCTGCTGCGCCGATAGACCGGACACGTATTCATGCAGGCGCCGCAGCGGATGCACTTCAGCGAATACCAGAAGTCGTCCATCGCGAGCCGTGCTGAACGGCCGTTGTCGACCAGCACGAAGTGCATTTCGCCGCCTTTGCGCGGGGCACGGAAATGCGACGTGTACTGCGTGATCGGTGAGCCGAGCGCGCTGCGCGACAGCATGCGAACGAATACGCCGAGATGCTCGAGTTTCGGAATCACCTTCTCGATGCCGATCGATGCAATGTGCAACGGTGGCACGTTTGCACTGAGATCGGCATTGCCCTCGTTCGTACATACGGTGATACCACCGGTTTCCGCGACCGCGAAATTGCAGCCGGTCATCCCGGCTTCGGCGTTCAGGATCAGCGGCCGGGTCGCGTCGCGCTGCGCTTGCGCGAGGTAATGCACGTCGTTGTTGTCCGGATCGGTCCCAAGGGTTTTAGCAAACACTCGGGAGACGTCGGATGCGAGCTTGTGAACCGCCGGCACGACAATATGTGCGGGGCGCTGGTGATCGAGCTGCTGGATCCGTTCGCCCAGGTCAGTTTCGACGACCGCGATGCCGCGCGGTTCGAGGTACTCGCGCATTCCGCATTCCTCGGTAAGCATCGACTTGCTCTTGACGAGCGTCTTTGCACCGTGACTATCGAGAATCTCGTGCACGATGCGGTTGTGTTCTTCCGCATCTTTCGCCCAATGCACGATCACACCGTTCTTCGTCGCGTTGTGCTCGAATTCTTCGAGGTAGTCGGCGAGGTGCGTCAGCGTATGCTCCTTGATCCCCGATGCCAGCGAGCGCAATTGTTCCCATTCTTCGATGCCGTGCGCGGCCTCGTCGCGCAAGGTCCGCAGAGCCCACAGGCGTTTGTCGTGGAACTCGATGTGCTTTTCGTCGGCGATAAATTCGCGCGACGCCTTGACGTGATCGACACGTTTCATGAGCGGGCTCCATTGAGAATCTGGGCGATATGGATAAACTTCAGATCGAGGCCAAGCCGTTCCGAGCAGCCTTTCTGGTGCATCAGGCACGACGAATCGGCGGATACGATGTATTCGGCGCCGGCCTGCTTGTGATCGCGCACCTTGTCGTAGCCCATCCGTGCAGAGACGGGTTCCTCAGTCACGCAGAACGTGCCGCCGAATCCGCAGCATTCGTCAGGCCGGGCGGGCGTAACGAATTCGATTCCCTTGACCTTGTTCAGCAGCGAAAGCGGTTTCGAGAAAAACGGCTCGTTAATCTCTGACATCTTCGCGGTGCGTAGCGATCGCAGCGTTCCGCAACTATTATGCAGCCCGACCTTATGCGGAAACTCGGCCCAGGGAAGCGCGTCGACCTTCAACACGTCGTGCAGGAATTCGACCAGCTCGTAAGTGTTGGCTCGCACCGCGCGACTTTCCGGGGTCTGTTCGATTGCCGTGAAATGATCGCGCACGTGGTGCACGCAGCTGCCGCTCGGCGCAACGATGTAGTCGTAACCGACGAAATTCTCGACGAACAGCGCTTCCGTGGCAGCGGCGTCTTTCTCGCAACCGCTATTGCCCATGGGTTGTCCGCAGCAGGTCTGTTCGAGCGGAAAGTCGACATCGCAACCAAATCGCTCGAGAAGCTCGAGTGTTGCGACGCCGACGTCCGGAAAGAAGGCGTCGATGAAACAGGGAACGAACAAGGCGACTTTCATGGTGTCTCCGGCGGCAAGGATTAGTTCCAACGGGACGAACCTGCCGCGAGCGCGGCATGGAACGCATCGAGATGGGCGAGAAGCTGTGGCACCGCGAGTGCGAGTGCGTTCCAGATCAGGAACGTTTGCTCAGATGACGATGCCGCGGCGGCATTGAGCGTCACTAGCGCGGCGCGAAGCAGCCGGGCAAACCAGCGGGCCGGCGAGCTTGACGGTGTCGCGCCGCGACGGCGTACGCGGGTTACAACGGAAAGAAGCGGCTGCATCTCGATACCTCATGGCAAGTTCGTCTTGCAATGAAGTTTCTCGCTCCCCGATTGCGGACAGGTTGCAAACCGCGCGCCTTGCGCTACATCCGTAATCTGGCTGCCCGGGTCGCATACATGAACGACCGTTCGTTCCGACGCGTAACCCGAAGCGCGCACCATACACAGAGCGTCCATGCCGTTCACACGCAGCTTCATTCGGAATTCCTCATAAACTACCTGTTGGGTGATCGAGTGACATGGCGGTACGCTCGCCTGGTTGCTTGCATGCCCAATTCCGCGAACACCGGCGCGTTTCGCGCCCCGCGCTAGCGTCAGTAGTGACCCGAAGTCAGATCGACCTTGCCTTTGAATACGCTATAGCTGCAGATCGTGTAGATCAGCATCAAAGGGAATACGAACAGGCCCTCCCCCAGAACATGAAAGCGAGGCTTGCATGCGGGCTCGCTGCCTGTGCAACGGTGAGCGAGAAAGGGATCATGTACGGCCAGAACGAGATCGCAAACGTCGCGTACGCACAGATGAACAGCAGCACGATCATCAGAAACGGCTGGTTGTCGCGCCTTCGCCTGACACCGGTCAGGGTCCCGCCGATTGCAAAGAGCGCGACCAGCGGCACGATGAAAAGATAAGGACGGTCGAGCCAGCGGTGCATGATCGCGAGGCTTTCATGCAGTGCAAACGAGCAGCATGATGAGACCGCACCCCACCATGACCCGGAATGCAAAGAACGGAATGACGATCGGCGGACGCTCGCTGCGTGCGAAGTCAGTGAGACCGACCTCCTTCGAATCGAGCGTCATCGACGCAATCAGACTGCCCAGCACCGGCACCGAAATCGCATAGTCGTTCTTTTCATGGGCTGAGTCGGGCCACGCAAGCAGGACTTCGGATGCGGGTTGTTCGTCGTGCCAGCGCGCCTCGATCGTCGCAAACTTGATGGGCTGATAGCGGTGCACATAGTCGCCGACCAGATGTCCGAATAGCAGTTGAACCGGCACGAGGATCGCCGCGAGCAGAAGACCCATGCGCAGCATGATGCGTGCTTCGGCGGGACACATCCTGCGCAGCGTGTACCACGCACCGGTCGCGGCCACACAAAACGCTCCAGTAACGTAAGCCGCCAGCAACATATGAGGAAACCGCACCCAGACGACCGGACTGAAGATGATCTTCAACCAGTCGTCCGGCACGTAGACGCCACCCTGGATGATGTAGCCCACCGGATACTGCATCCAGTTGTTGTTCACCATGATCCAGAACGCCGAGAGCGTTGTGCCGAGCGCCACCATCGCGGTGGAAAACAGGTAGAAGCCCGGCGGTACGCAGGCCGCCCGGTGATCAGGTGCAGGGCGTCGAGTACCGTCAGCCACGCCGCCAGTCCGATCGTGAACGATGGGAAGATGATGTGGAACGATACGGTGAAGGCGAATTGCAGTCGCGACAGCATGAGTGCGGTGGTGTCCATCTCACTCCCCTAGCGCCACAGGTTGGTTTGCGCGAGATCGATCACCTGGTCCGCTTGTCCGTTCAGGATTGCCTTGACCATATAAAGCGAGAACCCTTTTGCCATTTCGAGGTTGACCGCGGGGGGCATCGCCAGCTCCATCCGGTTCACGACCGCGTCGATCAGCACCGGACCGTCGTGGGCGAACGCCGCGGCAATGCCGGGCTCGACATCGTCTGGCTTTTCAAGGCGGATACCGCGGATTCCGACCGCTTCGGCCATCGCGGCGAAATTCGGGTTATTCAGCTCAGTGCCGATCGGCACGAACGAGGTGGACTTCTGTTCGAGTTCGATGAAGCCAAGCGCACCGTTGTTGAAGACCACTACTTTGACCGGCAGCCCCAGTTGCGCAAGGCTCAGGAAATCGCCCATCAACATCGCGAAGCCACCGTCGCCCGACATGGAGATCACCTGGCGGTCGGGAAAGGCAGCCTGTGCGCCGATCGCCTGCGCCATTGCGTTGGCCATCGAGCCGTGCCAGAACGATCCCATCAGCCGGCGCTTACCGTTCATCGCGAGGTAGCGTGCGCCCCATACCGTCGGAAGACCAACGTCGCAGGTAAACACGGCGTCTTCCGAAGCGTGGTCGCTGATCGCCTTCGCGACTTGCTGCGGATGGATCAGCGACTTCCTGGCACCGGCTTGCGCCAGCGCGTCGAGATCCTTGCGCGCCTTCCGGTAATGCTGCTGCGCTTGCGTGAGATGCGCGGCGTCGGTTTTCTCCTGCAGTTTCGGCATGAGCGCCGTGAGCGTCGCCGTCACGTCGCCGACAATGCCCAGATCGATCGGCGTGCGGCGCCCGAGATTACCAGGGCGAATGTCGATCTGGACGATGCGGGTGCCGGTCTTGCGGGGATAGAACTGGCTATACGGAAAGTCCGTTCCCAGCATCAGCAGCAGATCGCAATCGAGCATCGCGTAGTAGCCCGATGAGAATCCGATCAGGCCGGTCATGCCCACGTCGTACGGGTTGTCCCATTCAACGTGCTCCTTGCCGCGCAACGCATGGACGATCGGCGCTTTCAGCCGCTCGGCCAGCGCCACCACTTCATCGTGCGCGCCCGCACAACCCGAACCGCACAGCATGGTCACGCGTCCCTGCCCGTTGAGAATCGCGGCCAGCCGGTCGAGATCGGCTTCGGCCGGCGTTACGACCGCCTGCGGCGGCAACAGGCCCGCTGGCGAGGGCTGCGGCGCGTCCACCGCCTGCTGCAACGCGACGTCGCCAGGGATCACGACCACCGCCACGCCGCGCTTGCCGGTCGCCTCGCGGATCGCAATTTCCAGCGTACGCGGCATCTGGTTGGCGCTCGAGATCAGTTCGCAGTAGTGGCTGCACTCCTTGAACAACGACTCCGGATGGGTTTCCTGAAAGTAGCCGCTGCCGATTTCCCGCGACGGGATATGCGCAGCGATCGCCAGCACCGGAACTCCGGAACGATGACAGTCGAACAGGCCATTGATCAGATGAAGGTTGCCCGGGCCGCAACTGCCGGCGCAGACAGTGAGCGAACCCGTCAGGTGCGCTTCGGCGCCCGCGGCGAACGCGGCCACTTCTTCGTGCCGCACATGGATCCACTCGATCCCTCCGTGGCGGCGGATTGCGTCGGTCAAGCCGTTGAGGCTATCGCCGACGATGCCGTACACCCGCTTGACGCCTGCTGCCACCAGTACCTCGACAAACTGCTCCGCTACGGTCATTGACATTGCAATTCTCCAGTAAATAAAGATTGACTGACGGCCCGGACGTGCCCGTCTCGACGTCAGATCGCAACGGAAGATCGTCGGGTCGTGTTACGAATCCGTCCGGGGACGGTCCAAGACCAGCTTGTTATGCTTCTATGTCTTTTTTTCTTATAGAGTCGGCCCACAGGCGCACCAGGCATGCCTTCATGCGGCGCGACTGAAATTCAGTTCATCAGTTAGCATAACGAATAATCTCAAGTGCCGAAGGTTCATGACTGACAATACCTGTGGTTCTGGTGAAACCCGGAAGAACGCACCAGAACACGTTCCTCGCTTCTCAAATCAATAAACTGAAATCACCACGTCGCAGACTGCCGGCGTAGCTCCCCGGTCCGGGGCCGATCACACATCATCCGGCCCCTTCGTTGTCCCGCTGCGAAAACGCACGGCTCATCGCCCACGCAAGATCGGCTTGCCGAAGCGGCTTGCGCAGCACATCGGCGATGCCGGCCGCTTTCGCGTCGCGTTCCAGGGCGACACTGCTATACCCACTGGCAAGAATCACCGGAACGTCAGGGCGAGCCGCGCGAATACGTGTGGCCAGTTCGAGTCCCGTGATACCCGGCATGGTCTGATCGGTGATCACCGCATCGAAGCGCTGGGGATTCGCGTCGAACGCCTGCCATGCCGCCTCGCTCGAAACGAAACCGACCGGTTCGTAACCAAGCTCCGCAAGCACTTCTTCGCCGAGCGCAACGAGCGCCTCCTCGTCATCGACGAGCAGCACCGTCTGCCCGCCGCCATGCGGCAACGCCGCTTCGCGTTGGCTGACCGATACGGCCACATCGTCGATCACCGGCAGATAGACCTCGAAATGCGTGCCCTGACCGACGACACTTTGCACGTCCACAGCACCGCTGTATTCCCGCACGATGCCCTCGACGAGCGAGAGACCCAACCCCGTACCCTCACCGGCTTTGCGCGTGGTGAAGAAAGGATTGAAGATGCGCTCCAGCAGATCGGGCGGGATGCCGACGCCGGTGTCGTGCACCGTGAGACGCACGAACTCGCCCGAACCGGTCGCGCCATGCGACAGCGAGCGTGGCGTATCGAGGTGCTCCAGCGTCAGTTCGACGCGGAGCGTGCCGCCGCCCGGCATCGCGTGAACCGCATTGCTGCACAGGTTCATGACGACCTGATGCATATGCGCAGGATCGCCAGCTACGAACGCATCCCGCGCATCGAGTCGAACCTCGAGTTGAATGGTTTCCGGCAATCGCACCTTCAATAGCTCAATGGTTTCCATGACCACCGGTTGGAGATGAACCGGCACCCGGGTCGTGATTCCGCTGCGGCTGAAGGTCAAAATGCGCTCGACGAGCGACCGTGCGCGATCGCCGGCATTCAGCACCTGCTCGATATAGCGCCGCTCCTGCGTGCCCTCCCCGACAGCATCCAGGGCGCGCTCTCCATAGCCGAGTATCGCGCCGAGGATGTTGTTGAAATCGTGAGCGATGCCGCCTGCGAACGTGCCGAGCGCTTCGAGTTTCTGTGACTGCCGGAGCTGACTTTCCAGCTGGCGGCGCGCCGCTTCGTCCTCGCGGCGTTGCGTCACATCTTCGACGGTGGCGACGAGCACGTCCTCGAGTAGCAGCGACGCCCGATCAGACGATTCCGTCGACACTGTGACGCGGGCTATGTTCATGTTGGTCCAGACCACACGGCCGTCGTGATGCCGATAGCGCTTCTCGAAACGCACACTGTCGTGTTCGCCGCGCAGCAGCTGGTCGATGTGCCGTCGCGTCAGTTCGATGTCGTCGGGATACGTAATATCCACGGCTCTCAATTCTGCGAGTTCAGCCATCGAATAACCGACCATTCGCTGGAATGCGGGGTTGGCGGCCAGATAGTAATCGTGAGGTCGCAGCAGCAGGATGCCCACCGGCGCGTTATCGAATACCGCGCGCCAGTGCTGCTGGCTCGACTGCAAGCGCCGGTTGACCTGCCTCAGGGTTCGTAGCTGTCTGACAAGCGCGATCGCGAGCACCACGACGAACAGCGACAGCGCAGCGGCGCCGACCAGCTCATCGATTGTCGACGTGCGCCACGTCGCGAGTGCAACGGCTTCGTCGCGCGTGGCTTCGACCTTAAGCGGAAACCCAGGCACCGGTTTTTGCACCGAAAGGATGCGCTTTGACGGCAGGTCCGCCGGACGGTTCTCTAACACCACGACGGGTGCTCCGTCCGTGCGCCGCAGGCGGATCGCGGTGCCGGGACCGAGATCGACCTGTTCGTAGAACTTGCGGAAATACTCGTTCTCGATGAGCGCGAGGACGATGCCTCTGAAGTGCCCCTGTGCATCTTCGAGCCGCCGCGCAACTGCGAACGTCGGTTTTCCGTCTGCGAGGCTCACGATGGGCTCGCTGATCACCTGTGCGTTACCCGTCGCACGCTGCAGTTGCTGGAAGTACGTGCGGCCCGCGACGTTCACCGGTTTCATCGCTGCGAATGTAGTCGCAACCCGGTTGCCGGCCGCATCGAAAATCTCGAGTTGGCGGATTTGCGGCACGCCGTCGATCTCCTGGCGAAGGAACATGCGGACGTCGTCGGTCGATGTCTGCGTGCGTCTCGGGTCGAGTGCCCACACGGACGTGCGGCCCAGAATGAATTCGACACCCTGCAGCGAACGAGCAGCCTGCTCCGCGAGCGCGCTCACGAGACTCGACAGCTCGCGATCGTTGTACTCGAGCGTGAGCCGGCGGGACCGCATGATGTCGGCCGCCGCGCCGATCCACAGCAAGACGATCAGCAGACCGCCACCAAGCGCGATGAGCCAGTATCTGGTGGGCCACGCGAAGCTGCGTCTCACCCGTTCCGTATCGATCATGTCGAATCTCTTCACTGAGGGTTCAGTCATTCGAAAGCGGCTCGAGCAACGCCTTGACTGAAGCGACGAGGTCGTTACAATCGAACGGCTTTGCGAGCGCACGGTCCACGCCGAGCTGCCGGATCACCGCGTCGGCCGTTGCTGCACCGGCCCCGAAGTAGCCCGAAATCGCGACGATCAACGCCGCCGGAAAGCGCACACGCAACGCGTCGATGGTCTTCATCGAACTGTGTCTGGGCTCGTTCAGATCTACGACGATGACCTTCGCGGAGACCGTTTCGTGAAGGTGTTGCGCGCGTTGTCCCGTGCACTCGCAGACGCGATATCCGGCGTCCCGCAGCGACAGTGCAACCAGGTCGCGCATGAACGGATCGTCTTCGATGATGAGAATATCTGTTTTGGTTTCCATAGTCCAAATACCGCTTTTCAACGCATTACCAAGGGTCCGGGGGAGTCTGCCGCAGGCACCCCTTGTCGGTATTAAAGCCACCGAAAGTCACGCAACTGTTTCACCGCTGCCGCGGAACGTTACAACTGAAATAGAGGCGGCGCTCCGGCTCTGTTGCAACAAGGGAAACCGGACGAGCGCGGTCATCAGACAGAAGAGCGGTTATGTGGCAAGGGAATAGAATTGGGGAGTGTCCCGAATTTTGTGTAAACGGGTTTGTGTTTAAGCCGGCACCAGCCGTTCTTCGAACTGGATGGTGAAGCGGTTCAGGGCTGCTTTCCAGTCCCGGATCGGCATCGACCACTTCTTGCTGATGTTGTTCAGCGCCAGGTAGAACAGCTTGGTCACGGCCTCGTCGGTCGGGAATGAGCTACGGGTCTTGATCACCTTGCGCAGGCTCATGTTGATCGATTCGATGGCATTTGTGGCGTAAATCACCTTCCTGATCTCTGGCGGGTAATCGAAGAACGGAATGACGCGTTCCCAGTTGCGCCGCCAGCTCTGCCCGATCGACGGGTAGTCCCTGTCCCACTTCGCCTCGAAGGCGCCCAGCATCTGCTGCGCCATCTCGACGGTCGATGAAGTGTAGATCGTCTTCAGATCGGCGGCGACCTCGCGCTGCACCTTCCACGAGACGGAGTTCAGGCTGTTGCGCACCATGTGCACGATGCACAGTTGCACGGCCGCTTTCGGATAGACCACTTCAATGGCTTCGGGGAAGCCTTTGAGCCCGTCGACACAGGCAATAAAAATGTCCTGCACGCCGCGTGTTTTCAACTCGGTGACCACCTGCAGCCAGAACTTCGCGCCCTCGGTCTGGGCGATCCACAGGCCCAGGACCTCCTTGTGGCCATCCATGTTCACGCCGATGGCCAGATAGACCGCCTTGGTCCGCACCGCGCCACTGTCGCGCACTTTGACGTGGATGCAGTCCAGGTAGACGATCGGGTAAAGCGCGTCGAGCGGGCGAGTCTGCCAGATCTTCACCTCCTCGCTGACTGCGTCGGTGACGGCGGAAATGAGGGTGGGCGACACTTCAGTGCCGTACATTTCCTCCAGATGGCCCTGAATCTCCCGTACGCTCAGTCCCCGTGCATAGAGCGAGATGATCTTGTCATCAAAGCCCGTCCAGCGCGTCTGATGGCGCCCCACCAGTTTCGGCTCGAACGCACCCTGGCGGTCGCGCGGAATATCGAGCGGTAGCTGTATCGCGGGTGCGCCCGATCTGTACGAAGGAGGGTGTGATGTGGGCGTCGTTCTGGCGACTTCGCTTCCGGAACATCCGGTGGAACGAAGCCTCGGCTGCGTCTATCGCCATACATGCGTTGCGTCGCAAATCCTGAAGACTGGCGCCTGTAGCCGTGCAACCTCCCGCAACATGCAACGCCTCTGTGACATAGGCTGCAGCCGCCCCGATAGCAGCAGCCAGTGCATGCGTGATACGGTGCTTCTCCCAACGCGGCCACGCGAGCGTCGAAATGGCGATCGCAAGCGCCGCCCCGGCCACGCTGTTGGACACACGAGCAAGCGTGAGCGCGAGCTCCGACCCGCTGGGCTGCCCAAGCTGTGCAACGAGGATAAAATGCGCCGTGAGAAACAGCGCGTATGCCCAGTAGCTGACTGAACGCGCTGCAAGCGTACCTATCGCCAGTGGCAGCACCGCCAAGGCGAGCAGCAGCGGCGAGTGGATGAAGCAACCCAAAACCGCGGCGACAAGCGCGCCGACGATCGTGCCGGCAACGCGGTGTGCGGAGCGCTTCAACGTCATGGCAACGTTCGGCTGCACGAGGAACAGTGCGGTCAGGCTCAACCAGTAGCCATGGTTCGGACTGAAATGCCGAACGAGTGCGACGGATAGTGCACTGGCGAGCGCGACACGAATTGCATGCTGGAGCCAGATGGATTCTGTGTTGAAGTTCGCGACCGCCTCTTCCCAGAACGAGCTATTGCAGCGCGGCGTCGCGACCCGAAGCAAAGCAGCGGCCGACGTGCGGAATCTGCTGCTTGCGGCAATTTCGGCGGTCTCGATGTGGTGACGAACGGCATGGCCTACCTGGCGGAGGGCCGCGGTTACGGGTGCACCGTTGATTCCCTCTCCACGTGCCGCAGAAATTTCGCGGTGGCAAATTTCGAAGCGCTCGACAGACGCATCAAACCGGCACAGCCGTTGAGCAAAATCCCCCCGCGCTGCCCTGCCGGGAAAGCCAAAACAAGGCACGAGCGCACCGAGAAGGTCGTCCAGCTCCGCAAGGGCTGTCGATATACTCTCGCGCAGCCGGCTTGGCGTTTGTTCGCCTACTGGGCCCGGCGCCAGCAGATGCTCAAGAGCGACCAGCGCCACAAACGACTGTTCCGCTGTGAAAGCAAGTTCAACGGCCCATCGGCTTCCGGCTCCGCTCTCCGGTCCTTGCCCCGCCGAAGCTACTGCGCTGCGGGTAGTCTCCAGGAGTTCACGGACCCTGACCCGCCAGGCGCCAGGAGGGCCGCCCCCGTCACTGTCGGTCCCTGCCAGGCGGCGCGATAGTTTCCCGGCGAACCCGGACATTTCGAACTAGCAGACGGCGACCGCGCGCCGCGCGGGCGACAACGGATCGGTATGCCACAGCAGTATGGCGAACGCCACCGCCCACAGATTCCCATACAGGAAGTAAGCACCGTACGCGACGGCATGAGAGAGATCGCCAGCCGGAAATGCAACTGATAGCGCGAAGTCGGTCGCCACCAGCAGTGCGCACAAACCGACTTTGGAACCCTTGACTCCAGCGAATGCACCGACAAAACCTGTCAACGCTGCGAGCACCAGCGCAAGCGTCGCCCAGGCTCCCACCCACGCCCCCAGGCCCGAAGCGACCGCACCAGCCGCGCCAAACGCCAAAGCGAAGCGGAGTCTGGTTCGCCTGCTGCCGCCCGGGTCACAGAAACATGTCCAGAACGCCGCAATCGCAGACCAGCTCAAAAGCGGCGTGTGCGGGACCGCCGCCAGCACCGCCGGCGTCGCGCATACGATTCCGCCCCGCAACGCATCGCCCAAAGGCATGTGGCGCAGCGTCCCGGAACCAGTCAGTCGCCGTAGAACAGCCCGTGTTGAAGGAGTCATGGAATCAGATCCTGAGAGCGTTGTCGAGCGGTCAGCCTCGCCGCTGCACCGCATGTCGGCATTAAAGCCGCGGAAAGTCACGCAACTGTTTCGACGTCGCCGCAAAACATTACCAATGAAACACGGATGGCGCTCCTCTTGTCCGACAGGCGCCCCGCTGGGAGGCGCGCTTGTTCGCGCCGGCCCCGGCACTTTCATCACAGCCGCGATCCGATCGTCGAGCGCATTGCGCGCATGCGCGATCGAGCCATTTCATCTGCAACCGAACCCGCTCGTATTTGAAACCCTCGGGTAATGGCCTGTTGATGAAATTCAGTCATCGGATGTGAACGCAGCGACGGGCGTCAGGCGGACAACGAATGCAATCAACGAGTTGCCCCACCGTTGCGCGTCGCACCACCCGGTATCCGTCGTAGCTCGGCCTCGCAATGTGCCGATGCTGCCAATCACGCTGACTAACCTCTCAATCCTTTAAAGGAAAGCAAATGAATCGCAGAGAAATGATTCAATCGACCCTTCTTGCCTCTCTGGCCGTCGCCGGGACTTCCGCGTTCGCTCAAGGTGCTGCTTCCGAAGCAGTCGTACCAGAGGCCGGTTTCCGCCGGGAAACTGACAGCATGGGCGTTGTCAACGTTCCAGCCGACAAGCTGTGGGGCGCACAGACGCAGCGTTCGCTCGAACACTTCAGCATTGGCGGCGATCTGATGCCGCGCGAAATGATCACGACGTACGCGATCCTGAAGAAGGCAGCCGCGAATGCGAACTTCGCCGGCAAGCGGCTGAACGCGCTGCAACACAAGCTGATCGTGCAGGTGTGCGATGAAATTCTCGCCGGCCAGCATCACGACATGTTCCCGCTGCATGTGTGGATGACCGGCAGCGGCACGCAGTTCAACATGAACGTGAACGAGGTCATCTCGAACCGCTGTTGCCAGATTGCCGGCACGCCGCTCGGCAGCAAGACGCCGGTCCATCCGAACGACCACGTGAACATGTCGCAATCGTCGAACGACTCGTTCCCGTCGGCGATGTATATGGCCGCCGCGATCAACGTCAAGCAGCGGCTGATGCCCGCCGTGGCGGCGCTGCGCGATTCGATCGCAGTGAAAGCGAACGACTGGAAGGACATCGTCAAGATCGGTCGGACCCACATGCAGGATGCGACGCCAATCACGCTCGGGCAGGAATGGTCCGGTTATGCCGGCATGCTAACGGACAACCTCGAACGCTTCGACGATGCACTGAAGGGCGTCTACCGTCTCGCGCTCGGCGGCACGGCGGTGGGCACCGGCCTGAACTCGGCACCCGGATTCGCCGAAGCGTCGGCGGGCGAGATCGCCCGGCTCACGAAACTGCCGTTCGTGACGGCGCCAAACAAGTTCACGGTACAGGGAGCGCACGACGCGCTGGTCCACCTGTCTGGAACAATGCGCACGCTCGCGGTTTCGCTCTTCAAGATCGCGAACGATATCCGGCTGATGTCGTGCGGCCCGCGCGCGGGCTTCGCCGAACTGATCATTCCGGCAAACGAACCGGGTTCGTCGATCATGCCGGGCAAGGTCAACCCGACCCAAGCCGAAGCGCTCGCGATGGTCGCCGCCCAGGTGATCGGCGACGACGTGTCGACCGGCATCGGCGGTGCGAGCGGTTACCTCGAAATGAACGTCTACAAGCCGCTGATCATTTTCGACATCACGCACTCGATCACGATCATGACCGACTCGTGCACGACCTTCCGCAAGTTCCTGATCGAAGGGACGAAGCCGAACCTGAAGAAGATCAAGGAGGACGTCGACAGTTCGCTGATGCTCGTGACGGCGCTTTCGCCGGTCATCGGCTACGACAAGGCGTCGAAGATCGCGCACTACGCGTACGACAACGACCTCACGTTGAAGGAAGCCGCGCTAAAGCTCGGCTTTGTCAATGAGGCTGAGTTCGATAAGGTCGTCGATCCGAAGAAGATGGTGACGCCGTACGTCGCACACGAGTAACCGGGCGTTCCGGCTGCCTTCCTGTTAGCCGCGTTGCCCGACACCCGTCGGCGGCTTTTAACAAACCGCTCGACGGACGTATTAAGCACCGCATCCCGGCCTGACGGCCAAGTTTCATGCCGCAATCACTGACGCGGCGACTTCGTAGGAGATTTGTCATGGGTTCCCTAAGCATCTGGCATTGGTTGATTGTGCTGGCGATCATTTCGCTGGTGTTCGGCACGAGCAAGCTGCGCAGTATCGGAAGCGATCTCGGCTTCGCGGTCAAGGGTTTCAAACAAGGCGTTAAAGAAGCCGAATCGCTCGCCGGACTGGAGCCGCAATGGTCGCCACGCGGCGCAACGGAGGAAGTCGACGCGAAGGAAACGGTGCGTCGTACCGACGATTTTCGCTGATCAAACGCCTATCGGGCGCGGATGGAGGATACAACGATGCTGGACTTCGATCTTTCCAAAATGGCGTTGATAGGCGTAGTTGCGCTCATCGTCCTCGGACCGGAACGCCTGCCGCGCGTAGCGCGCACGGCAGGCGCACTCCTCGGTCGGGCGCGGCGTTATGTCAACGAGTTGAAATCTCAGGTAACGCGCGAGATGGAACTCGACGAACTGCGCCGGATGAAGGCTCAGTTTGAGTCGACCGTGGGCCGCTTCGAAGACGCGATCGACTCGACCAGGTCTGGCCAGCGCGATGCGTTATCAACACTCGCCAGGCCGGACTCACCGATTGCAATCGCAGGTGGCGACACATCAGCGATCGGCGTGAGCAATGGCGTTACATCGCGCACTATCCCAAAAAATGCATCTGGAGATTCGACGCGACGCAGACGCCCGATGCGCGCCGGCCTGCGAAACGGCAATCGCGCGCCGGACGCTGGTTCTCAGGTGATCCTGTTGCGCAAGGCACGATCCGGCGGCAATCGTCCCGCGACGCGACCACAGCCGGTGCGCTTCTTTTGAACTTCAACCGTTGCATCAGACAGGTGAGCGCCGTGAGTGACCTACCGCAAACACAAACCGACCTTGAAAACCAAACCTACCTCTCGCATCTCGTCGAGCTGCGCCGCCGGCTGGTTCGCGCGGGAGCTGCGCTGATCGTCGCGTTCGTCGGTCTTGTCTATTGGGCGCCCGATATATTCCGTCTGCTCGCCCGGCCGCTAATGCAGAATCTGCCGGAAGGCGGCAAGCTGATTGTCACCGACGTCACCGGCTCGTTTTTTGTACCGATGAAGGTGACGATGCTCGTCGCGTTCGTAATCGCACTGCCATGCGTGATGTATGAGTTATGGGCGTTCGTTGCGCCGGGCCTCTACCGGAATGAAAGGAAGCTAATCGGGCCGCTGATCGGCAGCAGCTATGTGCTGTTCCTGTGTGGCATGGCGTTCGCGTACTTCGTCGTGTTTCCGACCATCTTCCGTCTGATGGCACACTACAACGCGCCGCTTGGCGCGGAAATGACCACCGATATCAACAACTACTTGAGCTTCGTGATGACGATGTTCATTGCGTTCGGCGTGACGTTCGAGGTGCCGGTCGTCGTTGTTATGCTCACGCGCACCGGCATCGTCAGCATCGCGAAACTCCGGCAGATACGGCCTTACGTGATCGTCGGAGCCTTCGTGATCGCTGCTGCCATTACGCCGCCGGACGTGTTCTCGCAGCTGATCCTCGCTGTGCCGCTGATCGTTCTCTACGAGGCGGGGCTGATCGCGGCGCGTCTCATCGCCGGCGCCCGATCCGGCGACACGCGTGCGCATTTCGACGTGGATTGACATCGGTTCTGCACGACTCTGACCGTAACGATCCGGCCGCTCACATTTCATTGGTTCCGATTTCCTTGTAACTCACATCGGAATAGAACGAGAACTTCGCCTTGCGCGAGGTCCACGTTCGTTATCCTCAGAACAATTGCTTCGATCTTCGCGTTGGGACGGCTCAGAACCAGCGACCTAATCTTTTGATATCCCGATTCTGATTGAGTCAATCTCCGCCGGCATGGAGTTCGTGGCTGGCGACATCATATCGACTGGTACTCCTACCGGAGTCGGAATCGGTACGACATCTCCGCGTTTCCTCAAAGCGGGTGACACCGTGGAAGTATCTATTTCGGGATTGGGAACATTGACAAACACATTCGGCTTACCTCACAGGCGTCATCGTGAGTTCTTTGAACGCATCGTCTGCCGAGGCGATGCGCCCTCTTTTGTGTGCGGATTCAACCCGTCGATGCAACACACTTGAGCCTGCGCGAGCGGCAGGAGTGTTGCAATGAAGCAAAGACGACGGATTGACTGCACAGAGAGCCAGAAGGCGCTGATGTGGGAGCACTGGCAGAAAGGTCAATCTCTTCAGCACATTGCTCAACTGTTTGACCGGAATCACTCGTCTGTAGAGCGGATTCTGGCTGAGACAGGGGGAATAAGGCCGGCACCGCGTCGCCGATCTCCGTTGGCGCTAACGTTGGCCGAGCGCGAGGAGATATCGCGGGCGCTGGTTTCAGGCGATTCACTGCATTCGATTGCAAAGCAGCTCGGTCGGGCTGCCTCCACCGTCAGCCGCGAAATCTGGCGAAACGGCGGACCAGAATGCTATCGGGCGAATCAGGCTGATCGACTGGCGTGGGATCGTTCACGGCGTCCCTAACCCTGTAAGCTTGTTAAGAATCGGACGCTGGCACGCCTGGTAGTGGCCAGGCTCCAACTGCAATGGTCACCCGCGAACAATAGTTTGCGACTCGCATAACGAAACGTCAGTGCCACGGGTGGTGCCGGGAATATCAGTTTCCAGATTCTCTTCTGCTGCGGCGATACCATCTGCTTGAAAGCCGCGCCAGCCGGAACGTTGATCCAGATGCCAACACCAGGAGGGCAATGACCGGGCTGTAGTCGACCTTACACATCAGATCGGTCAGATAGAACGTAGGTAGCGCGACGAGCGGGTGGTAAATCGCGCGACCTATCAGGTCTTCCATCGGTTTCTCGCAGTAGTTTGGCTGTACGAACCGGCAAGTCACTGTGAACGAGTCAGTCAGCAAAAGCGGATCGCAATATCAGGATTGCCGCTTCGGGTTCGTCGCTCGCCATGCCGGCAGACGGCGGCAGACACCCGTTGCTGGCGTGTCTCCGCTTTGCCGAATGTGCGTTACCGGACATCACTCGAATGGACTGACAGATTGTCAATGCCCGGCATACAGGGAACGGGACGACATTGCATTTGCCGCCAAACCTGTCTGCGAGGAACCGGCCTGCGCTACGCCGCCCACGGCGTCAACCGCGAGCCGGTCACCATCCTGCTTAGCAATTTTTGCTTCGGCGGCCTGGATGTCGGCGGGATAGTGCGGATCGTCGCCTGCCGAGGGGTTATAGCCAGCCTTTTCGAGTTGCACGAGTTGCGCGCGGACCTCGGCGCGGGTTACCGGACCATTGGTCGCGGCGAAAGACATGATCGGGCTGGCAAGCACGGCAACAGCAACGGCAACCGACGCGAGGGATTTCATGATTAAGCATCCTTATCAAGGTTTAAAGAGGTATGAAACTAGTGACATCGACCGACGTCTTGATCCTTAAACAGGATCGAACCGGGCGCCGCAGTGAGTAGTCGGGATCTATATCGTCGCCAGTCACTGCATCCGCATCCGATGACTGAATTTAATCAACCCACTGTTACCCAAACGCTTCAGGTGCGCCT
Source organism: Paraburkholderia elongata (assembly GCF_013177735.1). Taxonomy (GTDB): domain Bacteria; phylum Pseudomonadota; class Gammaproteobacteria; order Burkholderiales; family Burkholderiaceae; genus Paraburkholderia; species Paraburkholderia elongata. Next base: position 27,463 of record NZ_WOEZ01000109.1, read on the forward strand.
CGCTTCGGTTACAAGTGAAATGCTCGAAGGCATCGCAAATGGAGAGTTGTGGTTGACGAATAGTGACGCGGCGTTTAGGAAGACACGTCGCGTCTCGTGTTCGTGATGATGGCAAGCAGGCCGGCGAAACCGGGCCGGATATTGGGCGAGGCGCGTCGGCAAGCGGCTATTGCGCTTGCGCCGAAACGAGCGCTGGAAGAGGCGCGTGACCATTGCACCGCATTACGCAGCGGAGCCTCGTGTGCGAGGCAGGAACCGGATGACGAAGACCGGGGCCTGCGAGCCATGGCAATCAGGCGCGCGTGGATCATGCACGCTCCCGTCACGGCACGCAGGTAGCCCGCTCCGCGCGGCGTCAACTTACCTTCGCGGCAGGGAGTGGACAAAATCTGGGGGAGGCACGCCTGGTCTAAACTGCAGTAGTTGACCTACTGGGGAGACGGCCATGGAACTGCGTTGGAAAATTCTTCTGCAACGACAGGGAACGGACGAGACAGTCCCCGTTGGCTCTGTTAGTCGCCCGGTGAATGGCGCTACCCCTGCCGATTTCGGATTGTCTCTTGCCGAAGGTCGTCAACTGCTGGCTGCGCTGCAACAATGCGTGGCCCAAGACCAGATTAACGCATACGATAAGCTTCGTCGGAACTGCCGGGAATGCGGCAGCTATCGGCGCGTCAAGGATTGGCGTCCCCGGACCTTTTCGACTGCACTTGGCAGAGTGCAGGTTAAGGTGCCGCGGGTCGTCTCCTGCTTGTGCACGCCTGAGCCGTACGATGACAACGGGGACTCTATCAGTCTGCGGTTTTCAGAATGTTCCATTGAGCCTCTTCTGCCGACGCGACGCACCCCAGAGTTAACATACCTTTGCGCTAAACACGGTGCCTCCGTTTCCTATCGTGAGGCCGCACGTTCCGTCGCCGACCTGGCGGGACTGCCGACGCTATCACACACTACAGTCCGCAAAGATACCGTTCGGTGCGGCGAATATGTCGAAAACGAACAGTTCCGGATCGGATGGTTAGCTGGCGCACGAAAGCGCAACAGCGCCAGCCACCTGCGGATCGCGATCGATGGAACGGTATTGAGCGCGAACCAGTTTCAGGAAGTTCGCAAATTCGAAGTCATCGCAGGCAGGGTCGAGCGCGATGGCCAAATGGCGCGAAGATTTGTGTCTGCTTTGCAGCGTCCGAGCTTGACCCGGGTTCTTGTGGCGGGCGCGCTCGATCAATGTGGCTGGGTTCCATCAACCATAATCGACGTGATCTCGGATGGTGCTCGCGGAATGCGCTCGCTGGTGACATCAATAGCTCCTCGTGTATCGCCCAGGATTCTTGACTGGTTCCACGTCAGCATGAAGCTGCGGGCTGTACGATCTTCCATTTGTGCGTACAACTATTTCTCTAAGCGACCTGAAATCATGCAGCGATCAGAGCGCCTTCTTGGCAGAGTGCGCGACGCGCTATGGCGCGGTCGGGGTGAGACGGCAATCGAAATGCTCCGCACGCTGGCCGCCTCTTTGGCAATCGCTGCAGAAGAACTGCCTTTTTTCTATCGACTCACCTCAGGTACTGCTTATCGTGCAACCGTCCGTCTGCTCACATTCCTCGAGCACAACAGAAAGGATCTTGTCGACTATCAACGCGCAAGAATGGAAGGACGCCGTGTGTCGTCGGCGTCAGCAGAGTCTGTAATGAATCACTTGATCAATCGTCGTCTCTCAAAACGGCAACAAATGCGATGGTCCATGCACGGGGCCCACTATCTGCTGCAGACCCGCGTCGAGCTGCTCGATGGAAGACTGGAACGCTGCTTTCGAAACCGATACCCGCACTTCAGGTCACCCGAGGCCGTTCGGCGTTGAACGAACACTCCCCCACTTTTCGTCCGCTCCCGACAACTTGTCACACTGGAGCAACTCGCCTCCGCTCAACAACGCCCTCGCGTTACCGACGACGGCCAGCTTTTTCTCAAAGCTGCTGCTCGCATGCTTGACGACAAATGACACTTACTGGGTGATCCAGTTCTTCAGCCAAGGGAGCCTTCCTTGAGTGACTCGTGGGCGGGAATTGTCGTGGGGGGTTTTGGGACTGGCCGTCGCCGCGGTGCTGGTTGCCAGTCACTACCGTCGCGAATTGATACGGCGGAGGATGCTCGGGCAGATGGGCCCACGCCAGTGTTGGGACGTGATGCGTCACCGCCGATGAAAAGCATATTTTCAAAGTTGCAGATGGTCGCGGCTTAGGGGGCCTTAAGCGAACCGGCGAGGCGGTTCGGCGCGATCTGACGAGACGTTCGCGCGGTGCGGTGACCTGAGCTCGACGGAGCAAACCTGAAGACAGGCCGCCCCGCCCTTTGCCGAAGCGCAGCGCCCGCGCGCTCCTAAAGCAAGCTGTTGCGCTGACGCACCGCGCGCCTCGCCCCCTGGGACAGCGCGTAATACGCGAACCCACCCACCAGCATTCCGGCGACCGCATCGGAGAACCACGGCGCCGTCGCGTGCACGAGCACCGCAACGAACGCGCCACATGCCCACGCCGCGAACGCACTGCCACGGAAGTTCGGCACGTCGTCGTCGTACGAGTAATGCCGCACAAGGATCTGGTCTACGATGATCACCGCGCCGATCGGGGGTACGAGCACGCCGAGCAGGTTCAGCCAGTTCAGGAACAGACTCCACACGCCTGCCACGGCCAGCACTCCACCAAGTAACCCGAGAAGGACGGTCATCGTTCTCATCTTCCTGTTCGCGATGCGCCCCCAGCCCACCGCACCGTTGTACAGGCAATGTGTGCACACCGACCCGAGGTTCACGAAGACGAAGATCAGCGCAATGGCCGACAGCACGCCGCCATGGCTGGTCAGAACCGACATGAAGTTGCCACCCTCGGTCGCCGGCGCTGCGGCGGCCCCTGCGCATACGATCACGACGCCGAACACCTGCGCGACCATGTTGGCAAATGGAAACGCGGTGAGGGTTGCATAGACCGCACTCTCTCCGTCCTTCGACCAGCGGGTGAAATCCGCGGTCATCGTGCCAGAATCGGCAAACGTCGCCACCACCAGCGTGATGGCGCCGCCGAAGGACATCATGCTGTTCGCGCCGAGCCCGTCGTACGCAAGCACACCCGACAGCGAATGCTCAGATCCGATCAGATACAGCGCCGCAAATCCCAGAATCAAATAAAGCGGCGCGGCGATCATGCCGACGATCGAGAGCGCGCGAATACCGATAAACGTCACAGCGGTATAGAGCAGCGTGGCCGCTACGATGGTCGCCGTTTCGTTCCACCCGAACGACGCGTGCACCGTCGTCCCGGTGAGACCGGTCTGAAACGCAAACCATCCGACAACAACACTCGCGAGAAAGCCGGATGTGATCGCGTAGCCCTTTTTGCCGAATGTACGCTCGGCCTGCAGCGCAAAACTGCGGCCGGTATTACCGGCGATGAAGCTTAACGTGCCCACGTACGCAAGCAGAATCGCGTTGCCTATCAGGATCGCGAGCAGTGCTCGCGAAAAGCCGAGGTTGTAGGCGATGATGCCGGCGAATACCGCGTTCGTGATGATCATTGGAAAGCCGAACCACACCGCCGCCACCGAAGACAACCGGTGACGATGCGAGAGTGGAACGGGCTTGTGCTCGAACTCTTCGTCGAGCCCGTGCTGTTCGGTCGAGCTGGTCATGATGTCCCCCTGGGTTTCCTGGCTGGATAGGCTGTTCACTGGACGAGGCCGAGGTCCTTGAGCAGCGGCGGCACCGTATTGCGCCACGGACGCGCCCGCTCGAACGCCGCCGACGCGCGCAGCACCAGCGGATCGTCGAGATGGCGCCCAACGATCTGCAGGCCGATCGGCAGGCCGTCGCTTGTGAAGCCCGCCGGCACGGAGGCCGCCGGCTGGCCGGTCAGGTTGATCGGATAGGTGAACGAGAGCCACTGCGTTGGCGCGACCATGCGGCCGTCGGTTTTCTCCGGTCCCTGGCAATGAACGGGGAAAGGCGGGACCGTCAGCGTCGGCGTCAGCAACAGGTCGTAGTTCGTCATGAAGCGCCACATCTTGTTGACCACGCTCTTGCGGGTCACCATTGCGTTGGTGAAGTCCTCTGCGGTCCACGGATGATTCAGAAACGCGACTAGGTGCGGCGACATCTCTTTGCCCCACCGAGCCACCATTTCACGCATGCCTTTGAGGTCGGTATCCATCGCGACGATCGCCCAGAACGCGTCGAAGGGATCGCTCCACCCGGGATGCGCGATCTCGACGCTACAGCCCAGATCGCGCTCGAAGACACGCACTGCGTCATCGACTACGCGGCGCACCTGCGGGTCGACAGCCGCGTAGCCCCAGTCCGGGCTGTAGGCAACACGCAGCCCTTTCAGGTTGCCGTCGAGCGCTTTTAGCCAGTCGAAACCGGCGGACGGCAGCGAATGGCGGTCGCGCGAATCAGGCCCTGCGATCACTGACAGCATCAGTGCGCTATCCGCGACCGTCCGGCTCATCGGGCCAATATGCTCCAGGCTCTCCCAACTCGATACGCCTGGGTAGCGTTCATCACGGCAGCCGGGATAGAGCGGCACGCGCCCCATCGACGGCTTGATGCCGTAAATTCCCGAATGCGCCGCCGGAATACGGATCGATCCGCCGCCGTCGCTGCCGATGGCAAACGGCACCTCGCCGCTCGCCACCGCCGCGCCGGAACCCGCGCTGGAGCCACCTGGCGTCATGTCCAGATTCCATGGGTTCCGGGTGGTTTCGAATACCGGGTTGTGGCCAACACCGCTGTAGCCGAATTCCGGCACGTTGGTCTTTCCGACGATGATCGCGTCGGCCTTTTTAAGGCGCTCGACGACCACGTCGTCTTCGTCGGGCACAAAATCCCTGTACGCAGGCGAGCCGGACGCGGTCCTGATGCCCGCCGTGCTGACGAGGTCCTTGATGCCCACAGGCACGCCGGCCAGTGCACCCACCTCGTCGCCGCGCAGAATGCGTGCTTCCACTTGGCGCGCCTGCTCGCGCGCCGCTTGCAATGTAATGGTGCAGAACGCGTGAATCGACGGCTCGAGCGCATCCATTCGCGCCAGGTGTGCCTCGACCACTTCGACGGGCGAAAGCTCCTTGCTGCGAATGGCCCTCGCGAGGGCGACCGCGTCCATGCCGCAGATCTGTTGCTTGACGTCCATGCTCATCTCCTGATCCGGTTTTTGGGTGGTGCGCTAACTATCCATCGATGTTGTGAACGAGTCTCCACCATCCGTTGAACAGGCTGTGTCGGTTTGTTAAAATTTGTGAACAGGAGGACGCGGGAGTGCTACAGCCCGGGCTGGGCGGCGGCCGGCCCAATCGCGAAGGACTGGCCGCGCGCGTCCCGGATGGGTGGGGGCAATAAGCATTCACGAGGAACCTATGCAGCAGAACCGGACTGATCAGCGAATTGCCGTGGTCGATGACGACCCATCCATACGCGAAACACTTGAAGGGTTTCTGGAAGCGGAAGGCTACGAGATCTGCTGCGCGGCCGATGCCGACGAACTCGACCGGATCATGCGCGTCCGTCCGGTGGACCTCGTGCTACTCGATATCCGGCTGCCGGGGCGCGACGGCCTGTCGTTGACGCGCGATCTGCGCGAAAAGTCCGAGATGGGCATCATTCTGATCACGGGCCGAAACGACAAGGTCGATCGCATTCTCGGCCTCGAATACGGCGCGGACGACTACATCGCGAAACCGATCGATGAACGTGAACTGCTGCCGCGCGTGCGCAATCTGCTGCGGCGCGTGGAACACAGCCGTAGCGTCACCGCGCCTTCCATGCTGTCGTTCGGCCGGTTTCAGCTCGACACGCGCGGGCGCAGCCTGACCGACCCGGCGGGCCAAAGCGTGCCCCTCACGACCGCGGAGTTCGATCTCCTTTCGGTATTCGTCCGGAACGCGGGCCAGGTGATGTCCCGGGAGCGGCTGATCCTGGCCATCAAGCGGCGGCACTTCGAGTCAATGGACAGAACGATTGACACGCTCGTGCGCCGCTTGCGTCGCAAGATCGAGGCGGATCCCGACAATCCACACCTGATCAAAACCGTTCATGGCACCGGGTATCTGTTCTCGGGTCCGACCGGCGCAGACGACAACAGGGTGCGCACGTAGGACTCCACATCCCGGTAGATGATGACGACAGTCAACGTCGCGTCCGAAACCTGTATCGCGCTTCCTGTCCGGGCAATCTGCTCCAGATCCGCAGCGGCGTCCGCCAACTGCTGAAACCCGACGTTCGACGCCGCGCCCGCGAGACGATGTGCGTTCTCCGCGACCTTCTCGAGGCTCGCGCGAGCGCAACCGTTCACGATTCCTTCAAGGGCCTCGCTGGCGGTTTGCGCGAACGCCGCGACGATCCGCAGGGTTCGATTCTGTCCCAGCTTCTGGCGCAGCCGTTCGATGCGCTCCGGTTCTTCGGTCACGACGGTTTGCGCCGGCAGCGTCGCCTGCCGCAACGCCGAGCGCAGGGTTTCCACCTCGACCGGCTTTTCGATGATCCCGTCGATGCCGCGCAGCAAATAAAGTGGTTTGTCAGTCGGCAGAGGATTCGCGGTTAGCCCGAGTATCGGGCCCGTATGCCGGTGCGGCTCGCGGCTCGACCGGATCGCTGCAGTGGTGGCGAGCCCGTCCATCACGGGCATGCGGATATCCATCAACACCAGGTCGAAATGCTGCGTCTTGAGGATATCCAGCGCTTCCTGCCCTGAGCCGGCGGACGTCACATCGCACCCTTCGGCGCGCAGCAATTCGCTTACGACGTCGCGATTGAGCGCCACGTCGTCGACGACCAGCACGCGCGAGCTCAGCGCGACCTTCGGCACGCTTTCCTCGCGCTCCGCCAATGCGAACGGCAAGCGCACCGCGAAGGTCGAACCGTGCCCGATGTCGCTGCGTACCGAAATCGAGCCGCCCATCGCTTCAGCGAGACCTTTGCTGATCGCAAGGCCCAGACCCGTTCCTTCGAAGCGCTTTTCATGTCCGGTTTCCGCCTGCGAGAACGGACGGAACAGCTGCGGGATGACGTCGGGGGCAATGCCGATCCCCGTGTCGGTCACTTCGACGACGATCTCGATCCAATCGTCACGGCGCGCGGCGACATCCGTCTTGACCTCGATGTGCCCTGACTCGGTGAACTTGATGCCGTTGCTGACCAGGTTGATGATGATCTGCTGCAAGCGCGCAGGGTCACCGAATACGGCTGACGGCAGCGGCGTAAGCGCGCTCACGCGGACCATCAGGCCCTTCTCCACGGCGGCGGCACTCGCCAGTGTGGCGGCGCCCGTGATCACTTCGCGCAAATCGAAGCGACGACGGTCCAGCCGGACGTGCCGGACTTCGAGCAAGGCGAGGTCGACAATGTCGTTGATGATCGCCGCCAGCGTCTTACCGGCCTGAATCATCCGGCGCACAATCTGCGCAGCGCCTTCGGGAAGCTCATATTGGACGAGCAGTTGCGCGAGTCCGAGCACCCCGTTGACAGGCGTTCTCAGCTCATGGCTTATCATCGCAAGCGATTCGGACTTCATCCGCTCGAGCGCCTCGGCCGCGTTCTTTGCTTTGACGAGCGCGGTCTCTGCGTCGTGCCTCACCGTGATGTCCGCCGCACTCGCAATGATCATCCGCTTCGAGCGCACCGGCAACGACTGCCGCGAAACCAGCAGGTGGCGGACGGCACCGCCGCTATCGGTTTCGAACTCGCTCGTCTCGATTGCGCCGCCCGTGTCCTGTTGAGAGATCAGCCACGTGAATAGATGCGCCTCGCGCCGCAGCGCTTCCTGCAATTTGCCGAGTGAGCGCAACGGATCGTCCAGAAAGAGATCAAGCGCCTGCCGGTTGGCGAATTCAATCTGTCCTTGCGCATCAATCAGCAGAAGCGGAATCGGCGACGCGTCTAGTAAGCGGTGCACCGAGTAGTCGCTTAACCGGCTCTCGCGCACGAGCAGGAGCAGGCATCCGAGGAAGAACACGCCGGCAATGTCCATCGTATTGCGGCCGAACAGGCCAGCCGCCAGCGCGGAAAGCGGTGCGGACGTCAAAACGGCGACCTTGCTGCCACGAAGCGACGCGAACAGCGCGCCGTTGCGGATGATGAACTTGCCTTGGGTGTCTTCGTTCTGCGCGTCTGACAGACCACGGCAGACGGGACTTTCCGCGCAGCCCGATGCGAGCGGAATTGCGATCGTCTTCTGCCCCGGCCATGCGGCGATGCCCGCGAGCGGGCTGCTCGAATGGCGTACAGCGTCATCAATGAGCGTTACACCGTCTGAAGTATCGACACGGGCTTCGGCAGAGGCAAACTGGATCGCGAGACGTGCCTGATGCAGGAGAAGATTGTCGAGCGCGTCTTTGCGTGCCTGAAAAAGCAGAAACGCGAGCGACGAAATCAGAACGATCACCACAATGGCGGTTCTCGCCTCGGCTGGAGGACGCGGGGTGAGCGCTCTGGTTCGGGTGCCGAACATGGACATCAGTCAAGTGCTTCCGCGCCAGCGTTAGACGCACCGAGATCCGTGCCGAGACGATGCGACGCCACACCGGACAGAACGAGATACAGGCAGCCCGCTGCAGGCGCGCTAATCAAAGGGGTGATCACGTCGGGGAACATCCGGTGACAAAAGAGCGCCACCGTCAGGCCCGCCCCCATCGCAAGCAGCGCGGCAAGATTGACGGGCGCCACCCTCGTGCGCGAGAACCCCACGCGCACACGCAGGACGTAATAGTCCGCGACGATCACTCCGCCAATCGGCGATACAACGGTCGTGAGCAGCAACGTCCACCCGGACACGTCGCCGACGGTGTTGCCAATGGCCAGTAGCAGGCCCAACAATGTGGCAACAGCCGTGATCGTCATCCACGGCAGTGTCGGAAAGGCGCTTTTGAACGTCGCCCCGGCGTTGGTGAGGCACGCATCGCAGGTGGTCCAGTTGGAGACGATGACGAGCACCAACAGGAGCCACGAGAGGGCGTTGCCCGCGGTGAACAGGTCGTTCACGCTGATACCGGCCGCAGCGACCAGCACACCCAAAATCAGGAACGGGAGATTCGACAGGAGGAAGCCGAATGCGGTCGCCTGCACCGCTTCGTTTCCGGTGCGGCAGTAACGCACGATGTCACCGGTCATCGTGCCGCTCACGACGAAGGTGCCGAATGCGATGCACACGCCTGTGCCGAACGGCAGCGTTCCGCCGATCGGGCCGTCCAGCAGTACAGCCCATCTGGGTGCGAGGTGATGCGCGATGACGATAGCGGCGAATAGCACCATCGCGGGGATCGCGATCGCTGTCATGTTGAAGCCGCGGCTGATGCGGAGAATGGCCGGTATCGCGAAAAGAACGCCAATCACGCAAATCGCGAGTGTCGAATCGCCCGGCAGATGCAGTATGCCGGCCAGGATCGAGGCGGTAAGCGCGACATGGAAAGCGAACCAGCCCGTTACGAGCGACCCGAGCAACGCGCCGGGGATGACGGCGCCCCAGCGGCCGAAGACTGCTTCGAGCACGAGTTGGGAACTCAAGCCCCAGCGGCCGGCTGCGAAACCGATCGCCGCCGAATAGATGAAAAGGATCCAGTTGCCGAGGATTGCGGCAAACAACGCGTCGAGCGTGCCTAGCGACGCCTGCAGGTGACTGCCGACGACAATGGAGGCGAACGCGGATGAGAAGCCGGACCACGCAAAAGCGGGGAAAATGAGCCCGCGCCGCCGCGGTAGCGGGATCGGCTGGGTGCTGGTACCGTCGTTTGCTTCGCGCAGAAGGTCCATGATTGCTGCTGACCCCTCGATAACGAGGGCTGATTTATACCACTATAGTCTGGCGCAAACGTGGAACGACTATGTGTCACACCGAGTGCCGGCTAAGAATGCGCTGCCAAACAGGTCTGGGATCGCGTCGACCGCCTGCTGCCGCGACGGCATCGTGTCACTGCGGACCCGCGAGAGCACATCCGGCGGCAGCCAGGTGTCCTCCATCGCGCCGATGCCGCCCCCGATCATCTGCTGCAGGAAAAACGACTGCCTGCGTCCCGTCAATTCTGCCAGTAGGTGCAACCTTTGCCCGATCTGTGGATCGACGCGGACCGTGACCACCTTCAGCCTGTTTTCGGCGGTCCGTTTCACCGCATGCCCCTGTCGTGGGCTCTGTCAGGTTGACGAGGCTGCGGCGTAAGATTGAGCAATGAAGAAGGCAAAATCGCTTTATCACGGTCATCGGTTCCCGGCAGCGGTCATCAGCCACGCAGTTCGCTGGTATTTCCGCTTTCAGTTGAGTTTGCGCGACATTGAGGAACTCCTCTTCGAGCGCGGTGTGACCGTGACATACGAGACGATCCGATGTTGGTGCGACAAGTTTGGTCGGGGCTTTGCGCACCGGGTAAAAGCGGCGAGACGCAAGCCGGGTAGCACGTGGCACCTCGACGAGATGTTCGTCACGCTGCGTGGCGAACCGTATCTGCTGTGGCGTGCGGTCGACGAGCATGGTACCGAACTCGACATCCTGCTACAAAAGCGGCGCGACAAAGCCGCGGCCAAACGTTTTTTCAAGCGTTTGCTGCGCTCCAGCCCCGTGCCGCGCAAGATCGTCACCGATCAACTGCGCAGTTATCCGGCCGCAAAGGCCGAAATTCCGGAGTTGGTGGGCGTAAAGCACGTGTTCGTAAAAGCGGCTGCCCGGCTGAACAACCGGGCGGAGAACAGCCACCAACCGACGCGCGAACGCGAGCGTCGCATGCGCGGCTTTCGCGACCCGAAACGCACACAAAAATTTCTCTCGTGCTTCGGGCCGATACGGCAACACTTCGCACTGAAGCGGCAAGTGATAAGCGCCTCACTTCATCGCAAACAACTCGCAGCCCGGTTCGTTGCATGGCGCGAATTCGCCGAACTCGCCCAAACTCCGTCGACTGCCTTCTGACCAGTCGTCACATCTGCCGTAGTGCCGTTTCACTCTCGGCAAGTTGACAATGCCATCGCAAGAACCGGCGCATAGCCTTTCTGTCAAGGCAGCACCTCTTCAGCCGACTGCGTCAACATTCGCGCCGCGATATCTGCTACCCGCGCCACGTGACTCGTGGCCGCATCGCGCGCGCTGTGCGCGTCGCGCGCACGGATAGCATCGAGAATGTGGTTCATCTCCTGCACGGCCTGCCAGCCGCGATCATCCGAGGCGATCGTCATTGCGCGCAACCGGTTGATCCGCGCATTGAGCGTCTGCACGATTTCCCACGACACTTTCTTCCCGCCGCCATGGAACATCGCCTCATAAAACGCGGTCGTCAGCTCGCGCACCGTCTGATGCGCGTGCGCTTCGAACGCCTGCTGGATTCGCGTGATGCACTCGGCCAGTAGCGCAAGCACCGTTTCATCCGCGTGCTGTGCGCACGCCATCGCCGCATCGCCTTCCAGCAGCGCGCGAATTTCGTAGATTTCGGCGGCCGTGTTGGCATCCAGCCTCGCGACGATGGGCCCCTGGTTCGGTATCGAATCGACCAGCCCTTCCGTCTCCAGATGCCGCAAGACCTCACGCACGACGGTCCGGCTAACACCCAGTTCCTCACACAGCGAACGCTCGACCAACCGTTCGCCCGGACGAAAATGCGCCTCCAGAATCGCCGTACGCATTTTTTCAAGCGCGAGTTCGCGCAACGTCGTGGTGCGGCGTTCGACTTTCAGCGAAGGCAGAGCGTCACTCATGGCGTGCATTGCCGTGCTCACGCCTGCGCGAACAGCCGCACATCACGCATGTCCCAATCGACGAGCGCATGCGTGCCGATCGTGAGGCCGCTGTCATGGCGATGTCCGGCCGGCATGCGAACCGAAATCTCCTGCTGCCACGGCGTCGCGACGGCGTAATGCATCGCGTCACCGAGATACGTGATGTCGCGCACGGTGACAGGCAGACCCGCCGCGCTGCTCGCGTCGCGCAGTGCATGAATGCGCATCTGCTCCGGACGGATCATCAGCGTGCCTTCGTCGCCCGCCGTGAGCACCGGATTGAAGCTGCCCGATGCCACCGTATGACCGTTCGGAAACACGCCGTTCATCTGGCCGTCGCGGTTCGACGTCACGCGCACCGGCAGGAAATTCGAGTTGCCGATAAAACTCGCGACGAAACGCGACGCCGGATTCCCATAAAGCTCCTCGCCCGTGCCGACCTGCTCGATGCGCCCCTTGTTGAACACGGCGATGCGATCCGACAGCCGCAACGCCTCTTCCTGATCGTGCGTCACATAGAGAATCGTGACGCCCGTCTCCTGATGAATGCGGCGCAGTTCGAGCTGGATTTCCTCGCGCAGTTTTTTGTCCAGCGCGGAGAGCGGTTCGTCCATCAGCAGCACGGGCGGATCATAGGCGAGCGCGCGGGCAATCGCGACGCGCTGCTGCTGCCCGCCCGACAATTGCGCGGGCATCCGGTCGCGGCACTCGGACAGATGCACGAGCTTCAGCATCTGTTCGACCTTGGCCTTCACTTCCGCGTCGGGACGGCGGCGCACGCGCAACGGAAAGGCGATGTTCTCGCCCACCGTCAGATGCGGAAACAGCGTATAGCGCTGAAACACCATGCCGATATGGCGCTTGTTCGGCGCGACGGAGAGCAGCGGCTTGCCGTCGAGCAGCACGCGCCCTTCGCTCGGCTCCTGGAAGCCCGCAACGATATAGAGCGTGGTGCTCTTGCCCGAACCCGACGGTCCGAGAAAGGTCATGAACTCGCCCTTGCGCACATCGAGCGATACATGGTCGATGGCGACGACGTCGTCGTAGGTCTTGCGCAGGCGCTGGATTTGCAGGAATGCGGCAGTCATGGCTCATTCACCTCGGTTATCGTGCGCGGCGCACCAGGGCGCCCGCCAACATCAATACGGTCGTCAATCCGACCAGCAGCGAAGACGCCGCCGCCACGACCGGCGTCAGGTCTTGCCGCAACGTTGCCCAGATTCGCACGGGCAGCGTTTGAAGGGTCGGGCTGGACATGAAAATCGACACCACGACTTCGTCCCACGATGCGAGGAACGAGAAGATCGCGGCGGCGAACAGGCCGAGCCGGATCGCGGGCAACGTGACGCGCAGCTTCACTTCGAGCGGCGACGCGCCGCAAATCAGCGCCGCATCTTCGAGCGCCGTGTCGAAGCTCGACAGCGAGTTGCTGATCGAGATGATCGAGAACGGCAACGCGATGATCAGATGGCCGATCACGAAGCCCGTCATCGTGCCGTTCAGGCCGATACGCAGGAAGAACGCATACAGTGCGACGGCGAGCACGACGACGGGCAGCACCATCGGCGTGAGGAAGAACGCCTGCACGGCATTGCGTCCGCGAAACTTGCCGCGCACCAGCGCGAGCGACGCGAGAAAGCCGATCAGCACGGATAGCGCCGTGACGATCACCGCGAGCTTCGCGCTCGTCAGCAGCGAGTCGATCCAGCCGGCGTCGGTGAAAAGCTGGCGATACCACTCCAGCGTCCAGCCCGGCGGCGGAAAGATCAGCCATTGCGAATCGCCGAACGACAGCGCGACGATGAACGCGATCGGCAGCAGGAGAAACAGTGCAACGGCGGCGCCAACGGCCAGCAACATATAGCGCAGCGCGCCCAGACGATCGAAATCGAGCAACATGTCAGTCCTCCCGCCGGGCCGCCCCAAGGGAGGCCGACGCCCCCTCGGGGGGCAGCGAACGTAGTGAGCGTGGGGGTTGTTTCATCTCAGCGGCCTCCCGGATTGGCGCGCGCACTGCCGGTGAAGCGCAGTTGCAGCGCATACAGTGCGAGCGTCACGGCGAGCAGCACGAAGGCGGCGGCACCGGCGAGGCCCCAGTTCAGCAGCTGCTGCACGAGCTGGGCGATAAGTTCCGCCAGCATCATGTAGGACGCGCCGCCGAGCAGTGCAGGAGTGACGAAATAGCCGAGCGCCATCACGAACACCATCAACGCGCCCGACGCGATGCCCGGCATCGCGAGCGGCACCAGCACCCGCCAGAACGCCTGCCAGCGGCTCGCGCCGCAGATCGCCGCGGCGCGCAACGTGGATGGGTCGATGCTCCGCAGCGTGGCGTGCAGCGGCATCACCAGGAACGGCAGCATGATATACGTCATGCCGATGGTCACGCCGATCAGGTTGTTGACGAGCGTCAGCGGCTCGCTGATCACGCCGAGCGCCATCAGCAAACGGTTGATCGGCCCGGTCTGTTGCAGCAGCACCATCCAGGCGAACGTGCGCGCCAGCAGGTTGGTCCACATCGACAGCAGCATGATCGCGAACAGCGCGGAACTCAGCTTGCGCGGCGCGATGGCGAGCAGCCACGCCGTCGGGAAGCCGATCGCGAGGGTCGCCACCGTCACTACCGTCGCCACCAGGAACGTGTTGCCGAACACTCGCAGATAGGTCGTCGAGCCGAGCAGTTGCGCGTAGTTGCTCAGCCCCGGCGCCGGTTCGAGCACGCTGTGCAACAGCAGCGACAGCACCGGCAGCAGAAAGAAGATCACGAGCAGCAACAGCGCGGGCACCAGCAGGCGGATGCTGCGCCAGTCGCGCCGCCGGCGCGTGGCCGTCGCGGGCGGATGCGCGACGGTACTCAGAACATTAGGCATGGTGTCTCCCATCCACTCCGATGACTATGCGGCGCTCACGTGCAGCGTGCCTATTTCGATTGCCACGCGTACCAGCGCTTGGCAATCGCATCGCGGTTCTCGGCCCAGTACTTCATGTCGAGATTGATCTGCGAGGACTTGTACTGATCGGGCAGCGTCTTCGCAATGGCGGGCGACATCAGCGCGGCCGACTTCACGTTGATCGGCGCATAGCCCGTATCCGTCGCGAACTTTGCCTGCGCCTGAGCGCTCGTGGCGGCGGCGAGGTACTTCATCGCTTCGGCCTTGTGCTTTGCGCCCTTAGGAATCACCAGCATGTCGGCGGCCGTCAGGTTCTGGTTCCACGAGATGCCGACCGGCACGCCTGTCTGTTCGAGCGCATGCAAGCGTCCATTCCAGAACATGCCGATGGGCGCCTCGCCCGACGCGAGCAGTTGCTGCGATTGCGCGCCGCCGCTCCACCAGACGATATCGCCCTTGATCGTGTCGAGCTTTTTGAACGCGCGGTCGAGGTCGAGCGGATAGAGCTTGTTGGGCGGCACGCCATCGGCGAGCAGCGCGATTTCGAGCACGCCGGGGGCCGACCATTTATAGAGCGTGCGCTTGCCGGGGAATTTCTTCGTATCGAACAGATCGGCCCACGTGACCGGCTGCGCGCCCGCGTACTTCGCCTTGTTGTAGCCGAGCACGAACGAGTAGTAGAAGCTGCCAACTGCGTCCTGCGTCGCGAAGCGCGGATCCAGTTCGTCCTTCTTCACGACGGAATAGTCGATCGGCTCGATCAGTCCTGCCTGGTGCGCGGCGTACGCGAAATCGCCTTCGACGTCGACCACGTCCCAGTTCACATTGCCGCTGTCGACCATCGCCTTGAGCTTGCCGTAGTCGGTCGGGCCGTCCATCAGCACGTTGACGCCGGTGGCCTGCGTGAAGGGCTGCGCCCAGTTCTTCTGTTGCGACGACTGCGTGGTGCCGCCCCAACTCGTGAAAACGATCGGGTCCGCGGCCAGTGCCGGGGACGCCGCGAGCGTCGCCGCGCAGAGCGCGATCAGCGGCGCGATAAATGAGTTGCTTCTGCTGCTCATGTCTCTCTCCAAGGAATACGGTCGGTATCGGTCCAACGTGTAAGGTAGCGAGTCGAATGCTCTCTCAGGCGAGCGGCGAAAATCGCGCTGGCTTCATGATCTTGTTTTCCATCTCTTCCATCAGCGCCTGAATCTTCGGCGCAAAGGCCCGCCACGCGGCGTCTTCAGCGAGCGCGGCACGGCGGCGTTCGCGCTCGTCGAGACTCGGATAGGCCCAGATATGCACGATCTGATTCAGCGGTCCGATCTCCGAAAAGAAGTAGCCGACCAGTTGACCCAGATACCGCTTCTGCAATTCGATGCCCTCCTCCTCCACGAGCTTCAGATAAGTGGGCACGGCGCCCGTCTTGATGCGGTATGTGCGGATTTCGTAGAACATGCTGGCTTGTCTCGTGTCGACCAGAGTTGGCGCTTGTGCGTCAGCGCATCACGAACGGATCGGCAATCGGTTCGTCCGACGTGCGGATCCACACCGACTTCGTGCGTGTGTAATCGAGCACTGCTTCGAGCCCGCCTTCGCGACCGAGACCGGACAGGCCATAGCCGCCGAACGGCACGATCGGCGACACCGCGCGATACGTGTTGACCCACACGATGCCCGCGCGCAACGCGCGCGTGAGCCGGTGCGCCCGCGTCAGGTCGCGCGTGAATACGCCCGATGCGAGGCCGTAGCGCGTGTCGTTGGCGAGTGCGATGGCATCGGCTTCGGTATCGAACGTGACGACGCTCAGCACCGGCCCGAACAGTTCTTCCATCACGCTCGGCACTTGCGCGTTCGCGCAATCGACGATGGTCGGCAAAAAGTAGTTGCCTTGGCCGACGCCGTCCGGTTGCTTGCCGCCGGTGACGATGCGCCCGCCCGCTTCGACGCTCGCGCGCAGCACCTTCTCGATGTGTTCGAGTTGACGGCGGGTGGCGAGCGGTCCCATTTCGGTCGCGATGTCCTGCGGATTGCCGATGCGAATCGTTTGCGCCTTCGCCACGAGCCGCTCGATCAGCGCATCGTGAATGCCGCGCTGCACGACGAGCCTTGAACCGGCGACGCAGCTTTGCCCCGTCGCCGCGAAAATGCCCGCGATGACGGCGTTGCAGGCGCTGTCGAGATCGGCGTCGTCGAATACCAGCACAGGCGACTTGCCGCCGAGTTCCAGCGACATCGCCGCGAGGTTTTCCGCCGAATTGCGCACCACGTGACGCGCCGTTTCCGGCCCGCCGGTGAAGGCGATACGCGATACGAGCGGATGACTCGTCAGCGTGCGGCCGCAATCGTTGCCGAATCCGGTCACGATATTGACGACGCCTTTCGGAAAACCGGCTTCGTGCACGAGCCGGGCGAATTCGAGCAACGGCGCTGGACCGTCTTCCGACGCCTTGAGCACGATCGTACAACCCGCGGCAAGCGCAGGACCGACCTTCACCGCCGACAGAAAAAGCTGCGAATTCCACGGCACGATGCCCGCGACCACACCGACCGGCTCGCGCCGCAGCGTGACTTCCATATCGGGTTTGTCGACCGGCAGCCACGCGCCCTGGATCTTGTCCGCGACGCCCGCGTAATAGCGGTAATACTCGGCGACATAGCCGATCTGGCTGCGCGTCTCGCGGATGATCTTGCCCGTATCCTGCGTTTCGAGTTCGGCCAGACGCGGCGCGTGTTGCGCGACGAGATCCGCGAGCCTGTACAGCAGCTTGCCGCGCGCGCTCGCCGTCAGATTCGCCCACGCCGGATCGTTCAGCGCGCGATCGGCCGCGCGCACCGCGCGGTCGACATCCGCCGCGCTAGCGGCCGGCATGCTCGCCCACACGTCGCCCGTCGATGGATCGACGCTGTCGAAATGCTCGCGCGCATCTTCGAAGGCACCGTCGATGTATTGCTGGAACCGCTGGACCATGTCAGCTACTCCGTGGAGTCATCAGATGTAAGAGCGTTCGCGTCAGCGCGCGTCGAATGCGGGCATCACGTCGGAAATGAACAGCTCCAGCGACTTGCGCTTGCGCTCGAAGCTCATGTGGCTGTCGAGCCAGAAGCTGTACTGGTCGTAGCCGAGTTCCTCATAGCCCTTGAGGCGCGAAATCACCTGTTTCGGCTCGCCGATCACGAGGTTCTTGCGGATCGCCTCGGGCGAGTATTGCGGGAACATCTCGACATCGGCATCCGTCAGCGGCTCGATGAAGCCCTGCTCGACCGGCCGCTCGTTCTTGAACCATTTGCTGAAGTAGCGATAGAAGCGCGCCAGGTCCTGCACCGCCTCATCCACTTCGGCGGCGTTCGCGCCGACAAACGTGTGCATCAGCATCATCACCTGCGGACGCGGCACGTCGGCATGCGCGGCGCAGGCGGCGTTAAAGCGCTCCATCAGACTCACGACCTCCGCATCGCCCTGCGCTAGCGACGTCACTTGCACATTGCAGCCGTTCGCGACGGCGAACGCATGCGAGTTCGGATCGCGCGCGGCCAGCCACATCGGCGGATGCGGTTGCTGGACCGGACGCGGCACGGGCGTCGTCGACGGCCACGACCAGAACTCGCCCTGATGCGCGTAATCGCCCTTGAACAACTTGCGCAACGCGGGCACCAGTTCGCGCATGCGCGCACCCGCGCCCATTGCGTCGAGGCCCGGCAGCAGGCGCTCGTATTCGAACGAATACGCGCCGCGTGCGATGCCGAGATCGAGCCGCCCGTTGCTTGCGACATCGACCATGCCCGCCTCACCCGCCAGTGCGATCGGATGCCAGAACGGCGCAATCACCGTGCCCGTGCCCAGACGGATGCGTTCCGTCTTCGCGGCCAGATACGAGAGGTTGACGAAAGGATTCGGCGCGATCGTGAATTCCATCGCGTGATGCTCGCCGATCCACGCTGTTTCGAAACCGCCGCGCTCGGCGATCTGCACGAGCTCGGTCATCCGGTCGAACAGTTCGCGATGCGACGTCGTGTCGTCGTACCGCTCCATATGCAGGAACAATGAAAACTTCATGATGATTCGTCTCCCGTGTCGACCGGAGTTCGTGCTTTAGCACCTACTCCAGTCCCATGCTGCGGGCTGCGCGATCGTGCGCAGCAGGATTCATCGGCGGATTGGCCTTTGGTGCGCTCAGTGCGCGAGCGCGAGCGTCTGCACCGTGCCGGCTTCCGTATCGCCGACATAGATGCCGAACGCGTCTTCACTGCGTTCGCGCACGTAGCGCTCGAGCATCGAGCGCACCGCGTCATCGCGCAGTTCGTGCCACGGAATCTGCGCCAGCGGGACAATGCGGATGGTGCTGTCCATCCATGCCGCGCCGCTGTCGATCACGCGGCCGCGATAGTAGATTTGTACACTCGAGGCCGGCCCGTTGCCTGACTCGAATACGGCAAAAATAAAGTCGAGATGCGCTTCGAGGCCGAGCTTCGCCAGCACGCCGCGCAGGCTCGCGGCATCGCTTGCGGGTTCGAGCTTGATGCCCGTCGGCAACTGCAGGCCCTTGGGGGTGTCGAGCAGCACGAGTCCATCGCGATGTTCGAGAATCGCGCCCACTTGCGCCCGTGATCCGGCGGCAGCCAGTGCATCCTGGGACAAACTGAAGTTCACATACGCGCCCCGGCAGTAGCCAAGCGGCGACGAGCTGGTATGAAGAAAATCGACCACACGTCCGATCAGGATGATGTGATCGCCGGCATCGACCACATCATGCGTGGTGCAATCGAAGGTCGCCGCCGCGCCGTCCATCACGGGCGCGCCCGTTGCGCGCGTCTGCCAGGCGACTTGCGCGAACTTGTCGGCCGCTTTCGAGGCGAACACGCCGGACACGGACTTCTGATCTTCGGCAAGAACGCTCACGGCGAAGTGGCGTGTTTGCGAAAACACTTCATAGCTCGATGCGGTCTTGGCGATGCACACGAGGATCAGCGGCGGATCGAGCGAGACCGACGTGAACGAGTTGGCCGTGAAGCCGCGCGGCGAGCCGTCCGGCTGGATCGTCGTGACGACCGTCACGCCCGTCACGAACGCGCCGAGCGCGCGGCGAAATTCGGCGAGGTCGAAAGTCTGTTGCGCGGTTTGGTCAAACATCGGCTCAGTCATGACGTTCTCCATTGATCGATTCATGCGGCGCTTCTTCCACCGACGCTTCGGCGAGAAACGCGAGCAGCCTTTCGTTGACGCCCTCGGGATCGGTGACGTTCATCATGTGCCGCTCGTTGGCGATGATCTCGGCGCGGCCGAACGGCGTGGCCGCCGCCATCGCCCGCGACATCGCCGGGCTCGAATTCGGATCGCACCCGCCCGTGAGAAACAGCGCGGGCACGGCGAGGCTGGCGAGACGGCCGACGTGCGCATCGTCCGAGCTGGCAAAGAGCCGATAGGTGCGCGCGTAACCGACAGGATCGACGGACAGCAGCAGCCCGCGCACGGCTTGCGCCGCCTGGGTCAGATGGCCCGGAACCGGATCGCCGAACCAGCGTGAGAGCGTGGCGTCGACGCCCGTATCCAGCGGCGCATCGCCGAGCGTCGCGGCGCGCGTCATCACGGCTTCGCGCTGCGCCGGCGTGCGGTCGTACACCGCGTTCAGCGCGGCGACGCTCAGCGTGCGTTGCGGATGCTTCAGCGCGAATTCGAGCGCGACGAGCGCGCCCATCGAGTGTCCTACCACATGCGCGCGTTCGATGCGCATCGTGTCGAGCAGCGCTTCGAGTTGCGACGCGTATTCGTCGAGCGTCGGCGCGACTGTCGGCAGTGCGCTGTCGCCGTGCCCGAGCATGTCGTACACGACGACCTGGTAGTTCGCTGTCAACGCTTCGATCTGCGGCGACCATACGGTCTGGTTCATACCCACCCCGTGGATCAGCACGACCGTGGCGCGCGCTTCTTCCAACCGCGGCGTGTAGACGCTGTAGCTCGTGTCCGCAGCCTCGCCACGCGACACGGCACGCGCGGACGCGAGCTCAGGCTTCATGGGACTCGAGCTCCTTCAGGTCCTGATAACGGTCGCCGATGCGGTGATGCGGACGGCCGCCAATCGATGCGCCCAGCGCGATCACCAGTTCATCGGGAGCAGGCGCGTCGACGATCGAAAACTGCACGGTCAGGTAGTGCGAGCGCATGCCTTCGTCGTGCTTGTGCATCAGCGGAATCGAGATCGGGCAGTTCGGACCGCCGCGCAGGTTGGTGAAGCTCAGATAGCTTTTCGCGCCAACCGCGTTGCGGTAGTGGTTGCCGAAGCGCAGCGTGTGAATCAGCGCCGACGCGTGCTCGATCTCGCCCGACGTGCCGACGATTGCCGCCTTGCCGTAGCCTTCGACCGCATCGCCGGAACCGGCTACGCGCAGCACTTCCGCCGTCAGCATTTCGCCCAGTTGCGGCGCGAGCGCGTGAATCTCCGGCTTCAGGTCTTCGACAAAGCCGCGCCCTGCCCACGGATTACGCAGCACGGCCGCCGCGCCAAACAGCTTCAACGGCCGCGCCGCCTCCTTGCCGCCTTCGATGAAAGTTTCTTCGACGTAAGTAACCAGCTTGCGCACTTCCATCTTCATATCGTTCTCCTGAGGGGCCGAGGCCGTGAATGTCATCCGTTGAGATTATGGTATTCCATCTTATGGCCCACACCAAGAACAACGGTGTTATGGAATACCATGATACGAATCACACCCTTTCAGGCATGTTTTTCGGCTAACGGGTTCGGCGACTGCATCCGCTTGTGCGGCGCAACATATCGGAGGAGGAATTTGTCAGAGTAGAGCGAGGAGACAGGTGCGCGGGCAAAACAAAAGGCCGCCGGATTACCGGCGGCCTTCGTGGGAACGGAATGGGATGCGGCTCAGGCGTTGCCGGCGGTCTCGTTTGGCTGCGCGAGCGCGTTTTGCGCCAGTTCAGCGGTCCGTTTGATGTGCGCGGCCGATGCCGCCGAAGCCGCCTCGCCGTCACCCCGCTCGATTGCATCGAGCAGGTTGTTCATCTCGCGATTGGACTCGCCGCCGCGTCCCGGCATGGCGATGGTCAACGCGCGCAGCCGGTTGATGCGCGCGTTCAGCGTTTTGACGACCGCCAGCGAGACGCGCTTTTGCGCGCCCTCGAACAGCGCTTCGTAGAATCGCTCCGTGTATTCGAGCACGCGCGGCAGGTCCTGCTTCTCGAACGCGTCTTCGATGGTCGCGCGGATCTCGCGCAACTGCCGAACGAGTTCGGGCGTCGACTGCTCGGCGCACGCGCGCGCGGCATTGGCTTCGAGCAGGCCGCGCAGTTCGTAGATTTCGCCGACCTGTTCAGGATCGAGCCGCGCGACGATCGGCCCTTGCCGCGCGACGATCTCAACGAGCCCTTCCGTCTCCAGATGCCGCAGCACTTCGCGCACCACCGTGCGGCTCACCCCGAGTTCGTCGCACAGCGTGCGTTCGACGAGCCGCGCGCCCGGCCGGAAATACCCTTGCACTATCGCGCCACGCAGCTTGTCCAGCGTAAGTTCGCGCAGGGTCTTGGCATTGCGGTCGATTCTGAGGTCTGACATGGGCGGCAAAAAGAGAAACGCACGATAGCTGTGACGCGTGCTCGACATGCCGAGGGACGCGCGCTGGAATGCCATATTATCGCCCATCTCAACCTATATCTGTGGAGCGGAGTAGCCTCCTCGAATGCACTCTCATCTAGAGACGCTCAGGCTCGAGCGCTAGCTGCCAACCCCCAAGAGATTGGCTTGATCAATGTGTTTTGCCTTTCCAAACGGGCGGTTGCGTACGTTTCAGAGCGATCGCTTATCTTGTAATCGCGAATAAGCTCGCCATAGGAAGGTCCGCTTGCCGGACAGAGTCACCCCGCGAAATCGCGACGACCGTCGTAAGTGTTCGATCTGAGGTAGTCGCACCCAGCTCATGTCAACGTGGCCATACGTTCCGCTCCAGTGACCACGGCAAGACTGACGAAGGGCGGACCCCGCATTCGCGATCGACCTACAGTCTTGATAATTCGCGCCGCCACCCCGCAACCAACCCGTATGATTTAGACGAGGTGTGTCACCGTTACACTGAACAGCAGGATTAGCGGGCTGGGCTCGCAGCCCGCCAATCGTGCAATGAAGCGAAAGTAGAAGCGTTTCGGAAGTAAAGGTAGATGCATCCTTGGCGCAAATAGTCTACATCGCCACCCAGACGGTCGTCGTGTCCGTTCCCTTCGTACCTATTCACTGTCATGTTCGTGCAGTTCTGGCAGCTTTCCGTTTGATCCGCTATCGGTACGTTGAGGCCCTGTTGGCAGAACCGCATTGTTGGCTTTTCTCTCCCGACGCTCGCTGCGTCGCTGTTCCGCACGCTTCACGACTTCTTCCAGCGATTGCACGTGTTCGGGGGTCGAACGACCAAAGCGCTTGCGATAACAGTGCGCGATAAATTCGGCGAGGGGGCGCTTCCACGGCTCCTGCTGGTCGTTAGCCAGCGATCCGAATTTTCGGGGATTCAATCCCAGTTCGCGCGCTCAACCTGAAACGCTGCCGCGCTTCAAACCAGGGCTGAAGCTTCGATGGTACCGCCATCAGTGCTCACCATTGCGCCAGCTCGCGACGGTCAATCGCTCCACCGCCGCGTAATAACGTGCTTGAGAAGTCGCAGCATCGCCGTTCTGATCCGTCTTCAGAATATCAAATAGATGCTCTGCGACGACTGAGCCGATCGCGTGAACCGCATCGTGTCGCGTAAGTCCTTCTTTCCCGAGGCGATGCATCGCCCGGACCACGGGCTCAACGTTCAGGGCGATCTGGTTTTCGACGATCACGTGTAGCGCAGCGTGTGCCGTGACGTTGGGAAGCTTGATCCTGGCGCCGCGGTGATACGTTTCGACGACCGCAATGCGCTCCTGTTCGTCAAGTTCAAGCCATGATTCAGGTTCGGGCGCGCACCCGGGGTTGTACTCTTCCATGATGCAAGTCCTGTACTGACTGCTGCCTGTCTTAAAACTGCCATCTCCAGCCGCGTTGCGCGTCAGTCCGGTCATCGGCGGCAAAACGCGCGCTCGTCCCATACGACCGGGAGCGACTCGTTGACGACAACACGCCGGACCACGGGTCGTGCGGGAACCGTCAATCCCGTGACCTGGATGCATCGCGACGTCATGCCGCCCAATGATGCGCCAGCACCGTGGCGACGAACGAATGCCCCGGAGTGGCCGCAAACTGGTCCCGCAGACGCCTGTTGAGCTGGTCACGTTCCATGCCGGTAGCAAGGGCCGCGTCCGCCAGCGCACCGTAGGCATCCAGCACATCGCTACCCGTGATTTCGTAACCGAAGCCTGCTGCCATCCAGTGCAGCGCCGCCGTGCCACAGGCCACCGCGAATTCAGGCTTGCGCTGCGCGAAATCGCGTGCGGCCCGCGTCAGGGTTCGCGGATCGGTGGGGCCGCGCATCGCGAGAGACGCCGCCAGATCGAGCAGGCCGGCATCCTTCGCGGCGGCAAACCATTTCCCCTCGGCGCCGGGACTGCTCGTGACCAGATCGCGGAGGATGCTGTCCGGACTCCTGTCCGGATACTTTTTCGCGATGGCACGGAACGTCGCGAGATGCGTGGCGCCCTGATTGGCCTCGATCGCGTAGCGTCGATATGCCTCGTCCATCATGCCCGACAACAGGAGGATAGCTTCGCCTTTGCGGGCGATTGCAGCAGCGGGCGCATTCAGCCCCCTGGACGCTTCCGCGTAACGCAGTGCTTCAGCGGAACGACCCAGTGCGATCAGTGCGTCTACCCCGTACTGGCGATACCCCCACCAGTTCAGGCGCGCGCCGTTCACGAGAACGAGGAGCTCCTCATGGCGCCCGGCGGCATTCAGTGCACTCAGACAGGCGGTGGTACCCGCGAAATGGCCGCCCGAACCTTCAGCGCCCATCACCTGAACTATAAACGGCAACAGCCGGTCTGCCCATGCGGACGCGATGGCGGGCGAGGCGCACAGGTCACCCCAGCGATCGCCCAGCTGTTCGATATACGGCATCTGGTCGTCCTGGAGCGCGTCAAACAGGCGCTCCAGCCAACGTGTGCGTACCGGAGCGGACACGTCCACCCCGGCGATGACCGGCACAAGTGTATCGATCGCGCGATTCACCGCGGTACCCATTGCGCCGGACGAACTGTCTACGTGTTCGAGCGCCGGCGAAAGCTTTTCGAGCAAAGCGACCGCGCCATCCGCGGCGAGAACAGGATCGGCACGGGCGATCTGCCGGATCTCCGCCTGGGCTTCTTTCAGACGCTGGATCGGCAACGCGGATTTCCAGCCGAAGGTGCCCCGTCGGAACCGCGCGGCAAAGACCCACTTGTGAGATGGTGTGCGTGTCATATCCCGGGCCACCTGCTCAGCGCGTCTTCATATAGGCGGCGTACACCGCCCCATTGAGTGTCTGCAGTTCGCGCCGGGCTTGCAGCAGTTCGTGATGCCGGCCCTGCCGCTCCAGGCTGAGCAGTCCGAGCATCAGCTTCGCCGCCAGTTCGGGCGCGTGCCGTCGGGAAGGCTCCGCCTGCCTGAACAGGGGTGCAAGTCCGGCCTTTTCTGTGAGGACCCACGCCGGAAACCATGCGAGATCGTCAATGTCGCCGGCGCCGTCGAACGACGTATCGAAGTAGCGCCGCAACGTATTGACGCACGTGTCGCCAAGCCGGCTCAAAAGCTGGTCAAACCGGGATGGAGAAAGCCACGCAAGCTCCACCAGCAATGGCCAGGCCGCGTCCAGGCCATCGAGCCGGTAACGTGCCTCCGTCATCCAGCAAAGCGGCGCTGGAATCCGTCGCCAGGACGCGATGCGCGATGTCGCATCGGAGGCCTCGGCCCACCGCGCAGCAAGCAGGAAGAGCGGCGCCACGTGCGCATCCGCGTGGTCCGCACGGAAAGGCAGCGCAGCGGCGCGCCCGGCCAGTTCTGCCCAGAGCGGTGCGAGCCAGGTCGCCCCGCTCTGCCTCGGGAACACACGCGCGACTGCGGGCTGGACTTCGTGAGATAGCGCCTGGCGAGCCTGCAGGGCGGCTTCGTGACGGTCAAACGGTACCGTCGATCGACCCTCGAGAGCATTGACGATCGAACCGAAATACACCTGGGCGACATCGTCCGGATACTCGTTCGCAAGGGCCTGCAGCGCGCGCCGCGCGCCCGCGGCATCGTACCGCTGCAACGCTGACAGGACGTCATTGCGCAGCATCACATCGCGGCTGTCGTTGAAAATGTCGAGCTGCATCCGTCGGATTCAGAACAGTTGGCTGGTCGGACTGACGAGGTTATTCCATTTGACCGTGCTTCTCAATTTCCTGTCGTGCTCGTCGACTGACTCGACGATTGCGCGCCGACCGCTCGCGTCGGTGACCGCGGTGCGGGCGCGTCATCAGTGGTCGTGTTCCGTCGGATCTACGAAAGACGGTTCCCAGGCCTGCCCGCCGTAGAACACGCCAACGATTGACACCACCTCGGGATCCAGAAGGTAAGCAATGACCGCGCGCTGCCGGTAGTGGGTCACGCGCAGGCCAGGTAACAGATCATCGCGCGGGACGCCGCGCTCAGGGAACGTCTGCAGGCGCAGGCAGAAATTCACGATGGCGTCCACGTAGCAAGCCGCCGTGACGGGCGAACCCGCTTCAATGATGAACCGTTCTATGTCCTCAAGCTGGTCCCGCGCTTCCGGGGCAAACTGCACCCGGTAGGTCATGCGGCGCCCGAGCGCTTCTTCGCCAGGTGAGCGCGCACCTGCTCGGGCGTGAGCGCGCGCGCGGGCTCCGCGCGCAAAGCTTCGGCCGCAGGCACCACCTCGTCGCGCAGCCAGGCCTCAACGGCCCTGTCGCGGGCCGCGAGGGTGCGTAGCCCGTCGCGAATCACCTCGCTTTCAGAAGCATATTCGCCGCTGGCGACCTTGGTGCGGATGAGCTCGGCCATCTCGTTGGGCAGGGTAATGCTGAACTGCTTTGTGGTACGCATGGCGCCCTCCAGGCTGACAGGATTTAATCCTACTCCGTCGACGGGGGTGCTGGCAAGGCGCGTCGGCCTTGCGCAGATAACGTGTGGCGGCCGCGTGCGACGGGACGGCGCACAGCTCGACGGATCTTCCTGCGGCCAACCATTTCGAAGGAAAAGCTGGATGCGCCTGTCAGGGGCGCGCTTAATATCCGCTCGCCGGGGCGAGCATCGAACCGGTACACCTCTTCGTCCCACAGCGACAGGCGTAGTCAGCGATCAGTTCGGGAGTAATCGCGTCATCGATAGTGAGTCCATAGGCGATAGAAAGCTCGTCGCCCGGCATCACGTCTTTGAGCGTCTCGATGAAAACCCGCCCCCGCCCGTCCTCGATCGCCTCGCAGTTCGGCTGGCAGGAGTGGTTCAGCCAGCGGGCGCTGTTGCCCCCGACGCTGCCGTCGATCACGCGCCCGTCGGCCAGTCCAAAGATGAATGTGTGGCCGGGCGCTCCGGATCGCCGGTACCGGGCAGAGGCCCGTCGCCACGAGGTCACCTCACCGCGATATTCGAAGATCCGCTGGCCGGCTGGAATTGCCTGCTGCGCGAACACGCCTCGTCCATGAACCGATGATTTCCTGACCGTCACGCGCCGCACTTCGTCACTCCTGATCCGTTGAAGGCTGCGAGCATAGCGGGCAGCGCGTGACGCGGCAACCGGTACCGTCGCGTCAGAACAACCGGGTCTGCCGGGGATCACGCGCCGGGGGTCGGGATACGTCGGCCCGGCGGGTCCGTCGATTTCCACCGCTGCTGTTCCCAACGCGCTGCAGCCGTGCCAGCATCAGGCATTCCACGGCGCCATCGTTGAAGCGCAACTCGAACACGCCGGTTACTCCGGACGGACACCGCGCTGTTGCGCGGAACGACAGGCGCAGTCCCCGCCGTTTCGCGCGGGCAATCATCTGCGTGCGACTCATGCCGGGCCAGCAATCGGATACAAAGAGCGTCACTGTCCCGGGCAGGGACTCATGCGCGACGCCCTGTGGAAGCGTCAGTCCAGTCAGCAGGTAACTGTCAGCCATGCAGCGTATTTCCTCGGCGGAGTCACTCTGCGTTTATACCGTTTTCCTGCGCCGCGTTGCCGGTTTGGCGGCCGGCACGGTGCGGGACGAACGGGTCGGACGTGGTGCCTTCCGCACTCCGGCCGGGGCGGCCGACTGCTGGCTTTCCCGCGCACGCGTTTCCGTTTCCCGCAGCGTCATCATCTCGGTTTGCAGCCGGCTATTCTCCGCCTGAACGGCATCCAGCCGCCCCTGCAGCACGCCCGCCTGATGACGCGCATCGCCCAGCTGCGCCTGCATGGCTTCAGATGCACGGCGATGGTCGGCGTCCTTCCGGTCCGCGCGACGGGTGGCTTCGTCCAGCTCTTTCTGCAGCTTCGTCGCGGCACTGCGCTCGCGGTCGATCTCGAGCAGGGCGCGCTTTTCGGACGCCCTGAGCCGCTCCTCCGCGCGCTCTGCCGCTTCCCGCTGCTTCGTCAGATCGCGCGAAAACCCTTCCCTGACCTCCACGAGCTCGCGATCGCGCGCAGCCAGCGCCGCCCCGATCCGGGCAAGTTCGGCCTCCAGCGCCTGCCGCTGCGCGTGACCTTCGGCCTGGGCCCTGTCCAGCTCCCGCACCTCGACCTGCGCGGCCAGCAGCGCCGCGGTGCGCTGTTCGAGCGCGGTCTCGACGCGACCCAGTTCGTCCCGGGCGGCGGCGACCGACTGTTGCGCCTCGGCCCGCTGCGCCTCGAGTTCGGCGCGCAGCGCGTCGAGCGCAGCTTCGGCTGACGCGGTGGCGCGCGACCAGAGGGTGGCGACCAGTTCGCCGGCGGCCGCACCGAGATCGGCGGGCAGGTCGGGATGTTCGATGCGTACCCGGCTCTTCTCGCGCAGTTCCGCCCAGAACTCGCCGAGCACGGCGGTCGGCGTGCCCATGCTGCCGCGCCGGACCAGCTGGTACAGCCGGTTCGCGGTCGGCGTGATGCCGTAACGGAAGAACAGCAGCGCGCAGACCTCGCGATACAGCTCGCGGGTCTTCGGAAACGCCACCT
>NZ_WOEZ01000011.1 GCF_013177735.1 Paraburkholderia elongata
GCTAAATCGGGGCTAAAAACGGCTCCGACTAGCCACCAGAGACGGGAATCGGGCAATCAATTCCCGGATGGTGGAAAAAGCGACTCCAGCTTCCCCTTCGGGAGGAAAGCCGCTCGTGATTGCTTCGGGTATTTCCGCAGCCTGCTAGGCCTCGCCTCCTTCCATGACGCGATGGTTCCCAATACGCTCAACCTCCCCGAGCCCATTGATCACGCATGCCTGCCCGATCAGCCCTTCGCGGTCCAAGCCGGAATCTTCGAGTTGTTGAGCCGTCAAGCTGCCACTCGCCACACCGATATACACCCAATACTGCAATGGCCGACAGCCGATGCCCAGTTCGCCGACATCGCTGACAACTCCAAAATGCTTCAACGCCCGATAGTGATCGGGCCGGGCATTCTTGTCGTCATCCGACTTCCATTGCTCGATGAAACTGTCGTAGCGGTTCGCCCGCAACGCGACGAAATCGTACGCCCATGCGTCGTTGAACACCGATTCGAGAAATGCCCGGCGAGCGCCGTCAGCACCCATGACTCGGCACATCGCCCCGAGTAGCCCGCAGTTGAGATTTGCCGTCGCATCGTTGAAGTGGGCAGGCAATCCGACGACGATCCAGCTCGCGCTGCCCTCCCCTTCACTGGCTGCCGGCTGATCGAACTCCATACGAATACCACGCGCATCACAGTCCAGAAATGCCCGCATCAGGCATTCAATATCATCGGCGAACAGCCATTCATCCGGCCCTGCCTGGGCGCCGCCCGGATCGTCGCCTCCACAGCTGACCGCGAACCGTGGACGTCCGATCCCATTGATGTATTCCTCGAATTGTGCACCGCTGGTAATAACCGACCTGAAGACCGTTACACCATGCTGGGGAGCTTTCATCATTTACAACCTCCTGGCTTTACTTGATTTTTTGGGCGTACAGGAGCCGACACAATACTCACTTTTTTACAAAAATAGAAGCATGGCCATTAGATTCAGCAAATACTTCATTATTATTCCGATAATGAACCGGATAGTTAACTGACAAGTAGCGCAACGCGTAAAACCTGCCACACCATCAAAGCCGTTCTGGCACAGGGATTTCGTATTCGAGCATTACACTTCTACGGTGTCTCGCAACACGATATTCATTTGAAAGGTTTAGCGAAAATTACCTGGAGATCATGTATATCGCATATCGGCAGTCACCTTCGATAAGAAGATATTTAAAGCCATGGTGAAGCGTTATCGACTTATTTCCTCCTTTTTTCCGTAGGAAGTTGACCACAGCCTTTTGCGGAGATTAAGCTAGACTCCTGCAACAGTCCTTAGTCGTTCCTCGGTGCATTGCGGCCTCTCCCCGGGCCGCAGCATTGTTAATGCGCCCGCTAGTTGCGGGCGTCCTTTTTGAAAGTATTCGGCACCGCCCTCCGGGCGTCTCGGCATTAACAAGCGCGTCGTCATAAATGGCTTTCGCGCAGCGTAGTAGATGTGCTGTGTGCAGTGAATAAAGTCGCGATCCTGATGTTCGAGATTCAATGAACATACTTGAGATTTGCTGGCGGCGATAGGTTCGATTTGCGGCTGTTCCGCATATCCCCATTCGGGTGTTACACCACGTCGCCCGATACATCGCATCGCGCGACTTTGACGAAATGGACACACAGGAAGTCTTAAGGCGTCATTCAGTCTGAGCATGGCCTGTTGCTTCATCTATTCTCATGTTCAAGAGGAACGGATATGCCACATGATCGCCAGGTCACGCTTATTAGGCGAATTTTTTGCGCGTATCGACGCCGGCACCACGGATTTGAGCTCGGCCGTTGAAATTAGCCCGGTACAAGTTTATTTTTCCGGCGCGCATCAGTCGCTCGAGAGTGAGCATCTGTTTCGAAGGCGAGGCCTTGCGAAAAAACCCATGTCAACGATCAGCCCTTCCGTACGGATCGAAGGCAGCATCAGCCAGCCCCGGTTACGTGCATCCGACCCGTTCCTCCCACCCTTCGGCAACGAGTGGGCGTTGTTGCCCTCCGAGGGCAACTTGCGCGCTGAACTCTGCGCGCTTCTGCGGACGTTCTGTCTACATGACGAAACTATCTGGTCGATGTGCCACTGGGCGTCCCCGTGGCCGGAACCGCCGTCTGCGCCTATGGCGGTGCCGCCCCCGCTCAACAACGCCATGCCGCTTGGCGCAAGTGTGCTGCCGGACGCGTCCGTCATGCGCATAACGCCAGATGTAGCTCGAGTGCCCGGCAGTTCTGCTCACCATGTTGTGGTAAGGGTAGCCGGCGCCTGCGCCATCGGTGCCGCCGCGGTCCTGGTATGGGTCGCCTTCGACGATTTGCCGCAGCGTCACGCGAAACCCTACGCCACTTCGGCGCAACCACCCGACGTCGCAAAACACACGCCCGCTCAGGTACACCCGCGTGACGTCAGGTCCCTTACCGCCGGGCAGACTCCCGCGCCGGCCGCCTTACAGCCGCATCGAGTTGAAGCGCGCCACGCGCACCGTGTGATGCGCGAAGAGAATCACGTTATACGCTACAAAGCCCACCATCCCGATTCGCGGACTGTCAGCAGTGCACGGCGCTCAGGCAAGGCTGTATTGTCTACAGCCTCGCCGAAACTCGCGCCGGCGGCCACCACACACCGGTCGTTGGCTCGCCCGTCGGCAGCGGGAAGGTACTCGCCATTCGCGCCGGCAACGCTCGGCATCGACGAATATGCGGCCGTCACGATGTCCACCGATGCGCCTCTTCACGACGCGGCGTTGGTGCAGCCGGCAGTACACCACGGCAACCTCGGCGACACCGAGTGGGTGAACCATCTACCGCAGCGGCGCATAACCGAAGTGCCCGGCGAGTTTTCGAAGTAGCCGTGGCGAGTACCGAACTGCGGCAGAAAGGATTCAGATTGGCCAGATTGACCGCCCCGCGGGCGGCGCGATGGAATCAGGGGTGCAAGCGTCCGGTGGTAAAATTGCGGGTTCCCGCAGTTTCCCCGCGTTTTCACCCTTGCGTCACGCTCCCATCATGTCCGACACCCGCCCCGACACCCTGTTCGCGCTGAACGCGCTCTCCCCGCTCGACGGCCGTTACGCCTCGAAAACCGAAGCCCTGCGCGACTGGCTCTCGGAAGCCGCTTTCATGCGCAATCGCGTGGCGGTTGAAATTCACTGGCTGATTGCACTCTCGCACGCCGGTTTCGCCGAAGTGCCGCGCTTTTCCGAAGCCGCCGAACAATTCCTGCTGCAACTGGCCGAGCGCTTCACCGCGCACGACGCCGCGCGCATCAAGGAAATCGAACGCGTGACGAATCACGACGTGAAAGCAGTCGAGTACTGGCTGAAGGAATCGGTCAAGGGTCAGGAAGAACTGGAACGCGCGAGCGAGTTCATCCACTTCGCCTGCACCTCGGAAGACATCAACAACACGTCGCACGGCCTGATGCTCGCGGGCGCCCGTGAACACGTGATTCTGCCGGCACTGCGCTCGGTGCATCAGCGCCTGGTTGCGCTGGCTCACGCGCAAGCCGAACAGCCGATGCTGTCGCGCACGCACGGCCAGCCGGCCAGCCCGACCACGCTCGGCAAGGAAATCGCCAACGTCGCCGCGCGTCTGGAACGCGCGATCGACCGTATCGAAAAGGTTGAACTGCTGGGCAAGATGAACGGCGCGGTCGGCAACTTCAATGCGCACCTGTCCGCGTATCCGGAATTCGATTGGGAAGCGTTCTCGCGCGAAGTGGTCGAACAGCGCCTAAAGCTCACGTTCAATCCGTACACGATCCAGATCGAGCCGCACGACTACATGGCCGAACTGTTCGATGCGGTATCGCGCGCCAACACGATCCTGCTGGATCTGGATCGCGACGTGTGGGGCTACATCTCGGTCGGTTACTTCAAGCAACGCACGAAGGCCGGCGAAATCGGTTCGTCGACGATGCCGCACAAGGTCAATCCGATCGACTTCGAAAATTCGGAAGGCAACCTGGGTCTCGCCAACGCCACGCTGCGCCACCTCGCCGACAAGCTGCCGATTTCGCGCTGGCAGCGCGACCTGACCGACTCGACGGTGCTGCGCAACATGGGCGTTGCGTTCGGCTACTCGCTGCTCGCATACGACTCGCTGATCCGCGGTCTGGATAAGCTCGAAGTGAATGCGCAGCGTCTGAACGAAGACCTCGACAACTGCTGGGAAGTGCTGGCCGAGCCGGTGCAAACGGTGATGCGCCGCTACGGCATCGAGAACCCGTACGAGCAGTTGAAAGAACTGACGCGCGGCAAAGGCATCACGCGCGAAGCGCTGCAAACATTCGTGAGCGGCCTCGCGATTCCGCAAGATGCGAAGGATCGTTTGCTCGCCATGACGCCGGGTTCGTACATCGGCAAGGCGGTTGAACTGGCCAAGCGGATCGCTTAAGGCCGCACACTGCTGCGCGGCAATGACCCGTGCAATCGACGCCGTTCAGTTGAACACTGAACGGCGTTTTTCATTTGAGCGCCGCAAGGATACTACGACAACCAGTCCGGCACTTCGCGCAAGGCCAGGTGAGTATTCTGGTCGAAGTGATGCACTCGATAGCCGAACGCCTCGAAAAGCGATTCCAACGAGCGGGACGTGTGGATCGTGATGTGTCCGTTTCGCGGTGCAATGTACCAATGGTCCATGGCGCGCGGCGGCAGAGCGTCAATCGTCAAGGTCGAAAACAGCATCACACCGTACGGCCTGAGCATGCTGAGTGCGCTTGCGACCGTTACGCGCGGCTCGGGCGTATGTTCCAGCACTTCGAACGCCGTCACCAGATCGAATGAGTCCGGCGCAGGTTCGGCGCCCCCTTGTCCCATCGGATCCCAACTGTGGGCATCCACGCCACGTTCGCGCAACAACGCCGCCAAGAGGCCGTTGCCGCCTCCGTAGTCGAGACACTTGAGCCCGTCGGCTCTCGCGATGAAATTCGCGATCACCACCACATTGGCTGCCGGACGGGCCTCGATGTAGTCCGGGTCGACGTCCACATACGCCGCGTTGTAAATGTGCTGCGCAAACGCGTTCTTGCTCCACCAATCGAACGCATGCGTGAACACCAACCCGCAGTCATCGCAACGATGGTAGTAAATGGGGATCGCGGAAAGCGGCAAGAAATGGCCGCGGCGTTCTTCGCAGTTCTTGTTGAAATCGACCACTCCGCAAAGCGGCGCCCTGCCCCGGCAAATCTTGCAGATTGAAACGCTTGCGACCGGGTCGAGCCTGTCGCCCTCGATATGCATCATGTTCACCGCCTTTGAGTTTCGATCCGCCAGAGAGACTGCGATTGGACCAAAACGCGGAAAACAAAAAAATCGGACGCGTCTCAAAGCGCGCAGCTTCCTGACCGAAACTTCGGCGCACATGCGCAGACCGCGCCCAAATTGAAACGACCCGGCCACTTGCGCGGCCGGGTCGTCGATATGCGGTGTGAGCCTTAGAACCTCACCGCGCGTTCATCTGCTTCAACACCTCTTCGACGATCTCTTCCGGCGATAACTCGATGCTCACCGTGATCGCTTCATCCGGGCCCGGTTCCTCGAGCGTATCGAGCTGGCTTTGCAACAGCGACGGATCGAAGAAATGGCCGGTACGCGTGCTCAACCGCGCGCGTAGCACTTCAAACGAACCCTTCAGATAGACGAAGCACACGCCCTTATCACCGTTGCTGCCGCCGCGCAGAACGTCGCGATACGAACGCTTCAGCGACGAACACGTGAACACCGCCTTCTCGCCCGCCCTCTGCTTTTCTTCGATCGCCGCGCGGATGGTTTGCAACCACGGCCAACGGTCTTCGTCGGTGAGCGGAATGCCGTGGTGCATTTTCTCCTTGTTGGCGGCGCTGTGAAACGCGTCGCCGTCGGTAAATGCGCAGTGCAGGCGTTCCGCCAGCATTTCGCCAATCCTCGTTTTGCCGGCGCCCGACACGCCCATTGCGATCAGAATCATCAAAAACTCCTTACACGACCGTCGCGAGCGCGAAAGTCAAACCCAAGCCCATCAGTGAAATGATGGTTTCGAGGAGC
This sequence comes from Paraburkholderia elongata, assembly GCF_013177735.1. Taxonomy (GTDB): domain Bacteria; phylum Pseudomonadota; class Gammaproteobacteria; order Burkholderiales; family Burkholderiaceae; genus Paraburkholderia; species Paraburkholderia elongata. Next base: position 6,038 of record NZ_WOEZ01000011.1, read on the forward strand.
GACCATGTCTTGAAGGTCTGCCCCACCGTCATACCGAAGTATTCCTTGATCAGCCAGAAACCCCCGTCGTTCACGTGCGAGAAAATCAGCGAACCCGAACCCGTGGCAAGCACCAGCAATTCCGGCGTGACCTGCACGCCGCTGGCGGCTGTGATCGGCGCGACGATGCCGCAAGCGGTGGTCATGGCGACCGTCGCCGAACCCGTGGCCAGACGAATCAGCGCGGCCACCAGCCAGCCGAACAGCAGCGGCGACAGATGCATGGCCGTCGCGACTGTGACGATTTCCTTCGAAATGCCGCTATCCATCAGCACGCGCCCAAAACCGCCGCCCGCACCGACGATCAGCGTGATGCCCGCGATCGGCGCGAGACATTCGCCACAGAACTTCTGGATCTGTTCACGACTGAAGCCGCGGCTCGCACCGAAGGTCCAGAAGCTGACCAACACGGCGATCAACAATGCTACGTCCGAATTGCCGACGAAGTGCAGCAGATCGTTCGGCAAGGTCTTCGGTGTGGAGACGAGGTCGGCCCAGCTGCCGATCAGCATCAGAATCACCGGCAAGAGAATCGTGAACAACGTGACACTGAAGCTCGGCAGTTCGCGCTTCGGCGCCGCGCTCTTCGCGTTATTTTGCGCGTCGTCACCGTGGCCGAGGAATTGCGCGGCAAGCGGATTGTTCTCCGGCAGCTTGATGTAACGGCTGATCAGCAGCGCGAACAGCGGACCGGCCACGATCGCCGTCGGCACGCCCACGATCAGACCGTACGCAATCGTCTTGCCGATGTCGGCGTGATACGCCTGCACCGCGAGCATCGCGGCCGGGTGCGGCGGAATCAGGCCGTGCACGACGGACAAGCCCGCGACCATCGGCAAGCCAACCAGCAGCAGCGATTTATTGGTGCGTTTGGCGACGTTGAACGCGATCGGAATCAGCAGCACGAAACCGACTTCGAAAAACACCGGCAAACCGACGATGATCGCGACGACCATCATCGCCCAATGAATGTTCTTCTCCCCGAACCACTCGATCAGCGTGGTGGCGATACGCTCGGCGCCGCCCGATTCGGCCATCATCTTGCCGAGCATCGTGCCGAGACCGACCACGACCGCGATGTGACCGAGCGTATTGCCGTTGCCTGTTTCGAACGATTTGACGATCGTGCCGATCGGCATGCCGGATACGAGACCCAGCAGCAGCGAAACAATGATCAGGACGAGGAACGGGTAAACCTTGTAGCGGGTGATCAGCAGGATCAGAAGTGCGATGGCGACCACCGCGAAGACCAACAGCATGCTGCCGTGGACAGCTTCCATGAAGCGCCTCCTTTGCGTTATTGATTGTCGGTGCGGAACACGGCTGGCACCTGTCTCACGGCGACCTGAAGCGGTGCCAGAAAACCCGGCAAGCCGCGCGGACGCTGAATTTTACTGTTTGTTGTCTCTAAAAGCGCGCGAATCCGGCGCGCATATCGAAAAGGAGTCTCGCCGTGACAGCCTGACAGGCTGTTTCGACGAGACTCCTTTGCGTAGGACTTGGCTAGCGGACTATCGTATCGTGGGCCGATGCGGCTTAGTGAGCAGACGGGACCAGTTCGCTGGCGGCACGCGCGAGGCGCGTGACCTCGTCCCAGTTTTGCGCCGCGAGCGCAGCTTTCGGCGTAAGCCACGAGCCGCCCACGCACACGACGTTCGGTTGCGCGAGGAAATTGATGGCGCTTTCGGCAGTGATGCCGCCGGTTGGGCAGAATTTCAACGTCGGGAACGGACCGTAAAACGCCTGCAGCATCGGTATACCGCCGGCTTGCTGCGCCGGGAAGAATTTGACGATTTCGTAGCCGAGTTCCAGCGCGGTGATGATGTCAGTCGGCGTCATCACGCCTGGCAGCAAGGGCAAGCCGGCGTCTTGCGCGGCCTTGTGCATGTCCCTCGTGAGACCCGGCGACACGCCGAACTGCGCGCCCGCTTTCTTGGCCTGAGCGCAATGCTCAGGCTTCGTGATCGTGCCAACGCCGACCACAATGTCTTCGGCCAGTTGGCTCGCGCGTTCGATCGCTGCCAGGCCGGCTGCGGTGCGCAGCGTGATTTCCAGCACCTTCACGCCGCCGGCATGCAGCGCGCGCGACACGTTTTCACCCTGCTCGACCGAGTCGAACGCGAGCACCGGAATCACCGGGCCGAGGCGCACGATTTCGCTTACTGTTTTCGCTGTCATAGTCAGACTCCTTGTTTCTGCAGCGTTTAGCTGGCTTGAGTGGTGCTTGTGTGTGCTTCGCTGTGTGCTTTGGCCCGCTCACCGTGGTGCGCTGCGCGCTCGCCCACCATCGGACCGAACACCGAAGCACCCTGCTCCGCCGGCGCCGCCGCCGCACGGAACACGCCGAACAGTTCACGGCCGAAGCCGACTTCGTTCTCCGCCTGATGCTTCGGCAACGCTTCCGGCCGCGCCGCCCATTCGGCTGCATCGATTTCGATGTCGAGCACGCCGGCGTCCGCATCGATCACCAGCATGTCACCGGTGCGAACCTTGCCGATCGGGCCTTGCAGCAACGCTTCCGGCGACAGGTGAATCACCGCCGGGACCTTGCCCGACGCGCCGGACATGCGGCCATCGGTAACCAGTGCAACGTGGAAACCTTGATCCTGCAACACACCGAGCAACGGCGTCAAACGATGCAACTCGGGCATGCCATTTGCGCGCGCGCCCTGGAAGCGCACCACGGCGATGAAGTCGCGTTTCAGTTCGCCCTTGTCGAATGCTTCCTGAACTGCTTCCTGCGAATCGAACACGATGGCCGGCGCCTTCACCTTGCGATGTTGCGCTGCGACTGCAGAAATCTTGATAACACCGCGGCCGAGCTTGCCCTGCATCAGACGCAAGCCGCCATCCGGCTGGAACGGTTCCTTGATGCCGCGCAGCACCGCCGTGTCTTCGCTCTTTTCCGCGCCCGGCACCCATTGCAGCTTGCCGTCGATGAGCTTCGGCTCTTCAGTGTAGTGATGGAGACCCTTGCCCGCGACGGTGTTCACGTCTTCATGCAGCAAGCCGCCTTCCAGCAGATTGCGGACCAAGAATGCAACGCCTCCGGCCGCGTGGAAGTGATTCACGTCGGCCTTGCCATTCGGGTAAATCTTGGCGAGCAACGGTACGGCTTGCGACAACGTGTCGAAGTCATCCCAGTCGATCACGATGCCAGCCGCCCGCGCAATCGCGACGAGGTGCAGCGTGTGATTGGTCGAACCGCCCGTCGCCAGCAACGCGACGATACCGTTGACAATCGCTTTCTCGTCGACCACATGGCCGATCGGCATGTAGTTGCCCCGGTCCACCGTCAGATCGAGCACGCGGCGCGCGGCTTGCGCGGTCAATGCGTCGCGCAGCGGCGTATGCGGGTGCACGAACGCAGAACTCGGCAGATGCAGGCCCATCACTTCCATCAGCATCTGGTTGCTGTTTGCCGTGCCGTAGAACGTGCAGGTGCCGTGGCTGTGATACGCGGCGGCTTCTGCTTCGAGCAGCGCGTCGCGACCGCACTGGCCGGTAGCGAACAGCTGACGCGTCTTGGCTTTGTCGTCGTTCGACAGGCCGCTGCCCATCGGGCCGGCCGGCACGAAAATCGTCGGCAGATGGCCGAATTGCAGCGCGCCGATCAGGAGACCCGGCACGATCTTGTCGCAGATGCCGAGGCATAGCGCGGCGTCGAACATGTTGTGCGTCAGGGCGACCGCCGTGCTCATCGCGATGACTTCGCGTGAGAATAGCGACAGTTCCATACCCGCGTTGCCTTGCGTGACGCCGTCGCACATGGCAGGTACGCCGCCCGCGAATTGCGCGACGCCGCCGTTTTCACGCGCGGCTTCCTTGATGATGTCCGGGTAGTTTTTGTACGGCGCGTGCGCGGACAGCATCTCGTTGTACGACGAAACGATGCCGATGTTCGGCTGGCGGATCTGCTTGATGACGAGCTTGTCGTGGCCTTCGAGACCTGCAAACCCGTGAGCCAGATTGGCGCATGAGAGCGCGCCGCGCGCCGGGAATTTGCCCTGAGCGTGCTCGATGCGGGCTAGGTACGCCTCACGAGTGGGCTTGCTGCGCTCGACCACGCGTTGCGTGACTTTCAACAATTGCGAATGCGGGGAAACCATCGGAGCTCCTTCGTCGCTGGCGTGAGGCGTAGGCGCACTATGCCAGGCAGGTATCGCGGGGATGTCGAAACAGTCGACGTCGCAATTTTAGTAGAAAAACTACACGATCGCAACGACAACGCCTGTTGCATCGCCGCATCTTTGAATCGCCGCACCGCCTTACTGGCTTTGCCTTAGCGGTATAGACACCAATACCTAGGGAATACACCTAGCACTCGATATGTAGTTTTTGTACCTTATTCTGTAATCAGATATAGTCCACGCATTCTTCAGCATAGTGCGAGTTTCCCGATGATGCTGTCCCAGGTGAAAGAGATGCGCGACCAGTTGCGGCCGTCCGAGCGCAAGCTGGCCGATTACGTGATCGAAGCGCCGCGCGAGGTGCTCGATCTGTCGATGACCGAGGTGGCCGCGCGTGCCGGTGTCAGCCAGCCGACCATCGCGCGGTTCTGTCATGCGCTCGGGTTTTCAGGCTTTCGCGAGTTCAAGATCCGGCTGGCGCAAGGCATCGCCGCGGAAGTGCCGGTCGTCTATCGCGACGTGCGACCGGACGAACCGACGCCGGGCGTCGCCGCGAAGGTGCTCGACCGGACCATCGGCGCGCTGATCCAGGTGCGCAACAATCTGTCGTCGGACAGCGTGGCAGCGGCGATCGCGCTGCTTGCGCAGGCGCGGCGCATCGAGTTCTACGGCGCGGGCGGGTCGGGCATCGCCGCGCTGGACGTGCAGCACAAGTTCTTTCGCCTCGGCATGCCGAGCGTCGCGTATTCGGATCCGCATACGTTTCTAATGTCGGCGGCGCTGCTGAGTGAAGGTGATGTGGTGGTAGCGATTTCGAACACCGGGCGTACACGCGATATCGTTGACGCGGCGAAGTCGGCGTTGGCAAGCGGCGCGAAGGTGATCGCGATCACGCACGGTAATTCGCCGCTCGCCCGGCTCGCGACGGTGGGCCTGTTTGCGAACGTCGATGAGGATACGGATATCTTTTCGCCGATGACCTCGCGCGTCTCGCATCTGGCGATCGGCGATATTCTGGCGGTGGGGGTGGCGTTGAGCCGCGGACCGGAACTAGTCGAGAAGCTGGCGCAAGCGAAGGAAGTGATTAATCGCCGAAGGATCGATCCTCGCGCATAACGGGTAACCCCTCGTGGGCCTGACTGCTCAGCAAGTACTGCCCGCAATACAACCCAACCGCGCTTGCCGGGCGTCGATATGCAGGGAGTCAAAAAAAGGCGGACTCCCCGAAGAGAGCCCGCCTTTTAAACTGCCTACCTAAGACTGGTCCACGAAAAGCACCCAAACCGCAGCTTTTCGCAACCATCACCCAACGCTTACCACTGATACGACGCACCTGCGCCGACAGTCGTTTCGCTACCGCTGATCCCGGAGCCCACCTTGACCTTCACGTTCGACGTGATGCGCGCCGACGCGCCCACCGCCGCTGCCTGATAGCCCTTGTAGGTCGCCGCAGCAACGCCGATTGCCAGCGTCTTGCCCGGATCGACTTCCGGAATCATCGTCAGCGCCGTGGCGGCTGCCACACCGCTGTAGGCCGCGCGTGCCGTATCACCAATAGCCGACTGCATCTGGCCAAGGTTCACCGCATCCGTTGCCGTCTTGCCAGGCGCGACGTTCGTGATGCGGCGCTCGTTGCCTTCTGAGCCGACCGAAACGGTGTTGGCCTGATCGGCCACCGAACCCGCGCCGATGGCAACCGAGTTATCGCCGCTCGCCTGCGATCCGCCACCGAGCGCCATCGCATTGTTGCCCGACGCAGAAGCTGCCGGCGCGCCTGCCGTGTTAAGCGACATTGCCGAGCTGCCCGTTTCCTGCTGGTTCTGCACCGACTGGCTCAGGTCAGACAGTTGCTGGTTGGTATTCCACAACTGCGCCCCCGTCACGGCATCGGTACTGGTCGCCGACAGTTCACCGTCCTGCAGATTGGTCAGCTTCACCTTCGGCGCGTCAGCCGACCCACCCAACGTCACCTGATTGTGCGCGGCAGTATCGTACGACACCGCATTCGCCACCGAACCGCTGAGCGAGCCGACGGTCGTCTGCAGGCTCTCGATATCGTTGGTGTTCTGCGTCACGCGGCCGTCGAGGTTCGTAATCGCGGCACCGACGTTGTTCACAGTCGTACCGCCGACGGTGTATGCCGGCGCCGAAATCGTGCCGTCCTCGTTAACGGTCGAACCGCCGCCAAGCGCCGCCGCCGTGCTGGCTGCATGCGAATACAGTTGCGAGCCGTTCACCGCATCCACGCTCGCCTCGTTCACCGCACCTGCCGCCACACCCGTCACGACGCGGTTACCCGCAGTGCCGGCCATGTTGACACGCAGACCGTCCGTTGCCCCGCCAACGAGAATGTCGCGCGACGTCTGATCCTGCGTCACCATACCGATGGTGCCGTTATTGATCTGCGTCTCCAGCGACGTCAGATTGGTGTCGAGCTTGTCGAGCGCGTCGCCAACCGTGGTCTGCGTCTCACCCTGCATGTGGTACGTCGGGCTGACGAACGAACCGTCCGCGCCGATCTGCGCACCGCCGCCGAGCGCCGCGACGACCGGGCTCAACTGGCCCAGATTGACTGCGGATGTGCTGGTCGTTCCGGCCGCAACGCCGAGCAGCTGGCGCGGACCCGCGCTACCCGTGAAGTCGAAGCTCGTGCCGCCCAGCGTGCTCGCAACGCTCAACGCGCCCGTGTTCTGATCCTGCTGCACCAGACCCACCGTACCCGCGTTGAGCTGCGTGGTCAGGTCGCCAACCGAATCTTCAACCTTCGCAACACGCTTATCGACGGTCGCGATGTCGTCAGCGTTCTTCGAAACATTCTGGTTGGTCGCATACAGCTGCGAGCCATTCACCGCGTCCGTGCTCGATTCCGATACCGCGCCTGCCGCCACGTTCGTGAGCGTCGTGCCAGCCGCGCCGCCGCCGAGCGAGATCTTGTCCTTCGTCGTATCGTCGTAGGCGACGAACGAGTTGGTTGCATTGCCCGATTCGTCCGTGGTCAGACCTGCCGCCTTCAGTTGCCCAACGTTGACCGCGTCCATGTCGTCGACGCCCGCCTTCACGTTGCTCAGCGTCGTGCCCGATGCACCGGCCAGCTTCACCGTGTCGTGTGCCGACGTGTCGTACTTCACCACGTCCGTCATCTGATCGTTGATCGTGCCAACCTTGGTGGCGAGCGTGTCGACAAGGTCAGTGTTCTTCGTCACCCGTCCATCAATGTTGGAGATGGCCGCACCGACGTTGTTCACCGTGGTGTTGTCCACACTGTAGGCCGGTGCCGAAACGGTGCCGTCCGCGTTGACGCTCGAGCCGCCACCCAGCGCCGAAGCAGTGCTGGTTGCGCTCGAATACAGCTGCGCACCGTTCACCGCGTCCTTGCTCGATTCCGATACCGCACCCGCCGCCACGTTCGTAAGCGTCGTGCCAGCTGCGCCATCGAGCGTCACCTTGTCATGCACCGACGTATCGTACGTCACCGCGCCGGCCACGCCGCCACCGAGAGTCTTGATCTGCTTGTTGATATCGTCAATGTCGGTAGTGTTCTGCGTCACCCGTCCATCGATGTTGGAGATGGCCGCACCGACGTTGTTCACCGTGGTGTTGTCCACGCTGTAGGTCGGTGCCGAAACCGTGCCGTCTTCGTTGATCTCCGCACCGCCGCCGAGCGCCGCGACAACCGGGCTCAGCTGGCCCAGATTGACCGCCGACGTCGCGGTTTTGCCGGCAGCGACACCGAGCAACTGGCGCGGACCCGCGCTACCCGTGAAGTCGAAGCTCGTGCCGCCCAGGGCGCTCGCAACGCTCAACGCACCCGAAGTCGCGTCCTGCTGCACCAGACCCACCGTGCCCGTGTTGAGCTGCTTGGTCAGGTCGTCCACCGAACCTTCAACCGTCTTGACACGCGTATCGAGCGTCGCGATGTCGTCGGCGTTCTTCGAAACGCTCTGGTTGGTCGCATACAGCTGCGAGCCGTTCACCGCGTCCGTGCTCGATTCCGATACCGCGCCTGCCGCCACGTTCGTGAGCGTCGTGCCCGATGCACCGGCCAACGTCACTGTGTCGTGCGCCGACGTGTCGTACTTCACCACATCCGTCATCTGATCGTTGATCGTGTCAACCTTGGTGGCGAGCGTGTCGACAGCTTCGGTGTTCTTCGTCACCCGTCCATCGATGTTGGAGATGGCCGCACCGACGTTGTTCACCGTGGTGTTGTCCACGCTGTAGGCCGGTGCCGAAACCGTGCCGTCCGCGTTGACGCTCGAGCCGCCACCCAGCGCCGAAGCAGTGCTGGTTGCGCTCGAATACAGCTGCGCACCGTTCACCGCGTCCTTGCTCGATTCCGATACCGCACCCGCCGCCACGTTCGTGAGCGTCGTACCCGATGCGCCGCCCAGCGTCACCTTGCCTTGGGTCGTATCGTCGTAGGCGACGAATGAGTTCGTCGCGTTGCCGTTCGTGTCGGTTTTCAGGCCTGCTGCCTGTAACTGGCCGTAGTTGACCGCATCGGTTGTTTGCTGGCCAGCCGCCACGTTCACGATCTGGCGCTTTTGCGTGCTGCTGCCGACAGAAACCGTGTTGGCAATGGTTGCCGTTGAATTATTGCCAATCGCTACGGAGTTGGCAGCCGTAGCCGAAGCGGAACCGCCAATTGCGACACCCGTTGCGTTAGCGTTTGCCTTTGCACCAATTGCGACCGCACCGCCGGTGCCGTCACCAGCAGCGGAAGCCAAATAGCCCAGCGCGATATCCGAGGTGCCGGTCGCCTTTGCCACTTTGCCGAGTGCCGTGCTACCTACGCCCGATGCGGCCGAACCCGCACCAATCGCCACTGCATAATTTGCGGTTCCGCTCGCGTTAGCACCCATCGTGACGCCGTCATAAACGGAGGACGCGTTCATACCTATCGACACCGCGCCTGAGTTACCTGCAGTGCCACTAACGGCCCCAGCGCCGATTGCAACGTTATACATGCCCCTTGCTGTCGCAACGTCGGTACCGACGCCATTTCCGCCCACTTTGACGTATGCAGAATTGACAACAGTCGAACCGTTTGTAATGCCAAAGAGTTGCGCGCCGTTCACCGCGTCCGTGCTCGATGCCGAGAGCGTACCCGCCGCGACGTTCACGATCTTCTTGCCCTGCACGTCCGCTGCGCCACCTGTACCGTTGAACTGCACGGTCGCGCTGTTGAGCGACGACAGCGCCGTGCCCACATCATGCTGTGTGCCGCCTGCGACGTTATAAGTCGGCGCACTGATCGCACCGGTGCTTGCCGAGTACGCGGCGCCGCCACCCAGCGCAGTCGCCGTGTTCTCGCCTGCCGCGTCGATCTTCGCGTCTTCCGACTGCAACTGGCTCACGTTCACCGCGTCGGTTGCGGCTACGCCCGCCGCGACGTTCGTGAGCGTCGTGCCCGCCGCGCCGGCGAGCGTCACCTTGCCTTGGGTCGTGTCGCTGTAGGCGACGAACGAGTTGGTTGCGTTACCGCTCGTGTCAACCTTCAGGCCGGCTGCCTGCAACTGTGCATAGTTCACTGCATCGGTGCTTTGTGTAGCCGCCCCCACGCTGACGATCTGGCGCCCGCCTACCGCAACGGTACTGGTACGCGCGGCGACTGTCCCTTGTCCCAAGGCGACAGCGTTGTCGGCAGTAGCCTGCGCATGAGCACCTAGTGCGATGCTGTGGTTGCCGGTAGCGGTGGAACTGAGGCCGAACGCCGCGCCATCATAAGTGGCCAGAGCGGAACCGCCTACTGCGATTGCACCGGTAAAGCCGGAATTTCCCGCTTTCGCTTTGTCGCCAATCGCGATCTGGTCGATACCGGCGCCACCGGTAGCAACAACGGTGGCACTACTACCGATTGCAATGGAGCCGAAGTTCGGCGCTACCGCTGCATCAGTTCCGTCATTCTTGCCGATCGCCTTCACGTACGCGGAGTTGATAACCGTCGAACCGTTGGTAATGCCGAAGAGCTGCGCACCGTTCACCGCATCCGTGCTCGACGCCGACACCGTGCCTGGAGCGAGATTGGTGATCTTCTTGCCGCCCATATCCAGCGTATTCAGCACAAACACACCGTTGTTCGTGATCTTCATCTGATCGACGCCACCGGCCCCAATGTGGGCGGTGTTCGGATCGGTCACCGTGAAATATGCGCCAGCACTACCGCTGCCGTCGTAGGAAACAATCCCTGCCTGCTGCGCAGCCGCGCTGCAATCGCCGTTCGTGACCACCTGCGCGCCGTCGGCCGACGAGATGCAATCCGAATTGCTCGTATCGGTCCCCAGAATGCCTGCGGCAAAAGAGTTCGGCGTCGCCGCCGCTTCAGCCTTCACCGCCGTGCCAAAACCCACGCCTGCCGCCAGCAACGCCGTCACCAGCGCTTTCTGGCTCCGGGTCGACTTGCCCCGGCTCTTCGCCACTTCGGATGCGGCGACATACGTCCCGGTGGTTTCATTCCATACGTTCTTGTACGACTTGTTCATGATTTCGTCCTTCTGACGATCTGATATCGGGTTCAGTGCCGCGGGAAGTGTCTTAACGGAGACTTGCACGCGTCAGCGGGTAGCAGAAGGATCGAAAACGGGGTCGTCGCAACAGAGTTTCACGGACCATCCCATTAATCCTTCCGGGATGACACCACTATAAAATTAGGAATTTCTTAAATTAATAGGAGCATTCTTAAACCCCCTTACCTTCAATCAGAATTACCCTACTAAAACCACACCGAAATATGACAGCCGAGCAACACACAGCCTGCTGCGCATGACTTGCAACCGACAGACCAGCGGAATTCGACGCAGGAAGGCACGAACACGGATACGCTCAGATTGAGATAACTCTGAACGAAACGCCCGCAAGGGGAGTACTTTTACGAGAAGGAACGAGCCGCTAAAACAGCCAGAATAAAATTGGCGTCGTGACGAACGTCAACCATCCAAAATTCTATGGACTCGCATCCCGCACGGCATTAGAAACCGTGCGAGTGGATAAATACATGTGAATACCCGAAGCAAATAGGAGAATTCCTATTTATTAAAACGGCTTAACCACAACCAATGCCACCGCCGCCAGCATTCCCAGCACGGGCAGTTCATTAAACATCCGATACCACTTATCCGAGCGGCGATTCTCGCCACGCTCGAAGGTCCGCAGCAGCACGCCGCAGTACGCGTGATAAACGATCAGCAACACCACCACACCGACCTTCGCGTGAATCCAGCCCTGTCCGCGTCCGATGCCAATCGCGAGCCACAGCCACAGACCGCAAGCGAGCGCCGGCACCGCAATAAACGTCATGAAGCGGAACAGCTTGCGCGCCATCGTCAAAAGGCGCGCCGTGGCGGCGGGTTCCGTCTCCATCGCCAGATTGACGAAGATGCGCGGCAGGTAGAACAGGCCGGCAAACCAGGAAGCAATCAGAACGATGTGAAACGTTTTTACCCAAAGCATCAGCGGTCCTCGTACTGCTTGTCAGCGTGGAAATGAACAGGGGCCACCGGCGCATGGAACGGAAAGCGTGCGTCTATCCCAAGGATGGCGAGAGCGCGCCGGAAGCGAACCGTTATTGCCGGCCCTCGCCGTGCCCCAGCACTATGTATTTCAGCGACGTCAGCCCTTCCAGCCCCACCGGCCCACGCGCATGCAGTTTGTCGTTCGAGATGCCGATCTCCGCACCCAAACCAAATTCGAAGCCATCGGCAAAGCGCGTCGACGCATTGACCATCACGCTCGCCGAGTCGACTTCGCGCAGGAAGCGCATCGCGCGGTCATGGTCTTCGGTGACGATCGCGTCGGTGTGCTGCGAGCTGTAGGTGTTGATGTGGTCGATGGCCGCATCGAGGCCGTCCACCACCTTGATCGCCAGCACCGGTGCGAGATATTCGGTGCGCCAGTCTTCTTCGGTGGCATCGACGAGCGGGCCCACGCCCGCATCGGACAACACCGCGCGCGCTGCCGCGTCCACCCGTAGTTCGACTTCCTTGTCGCGATACAGCTTGCCCAAAGGCGGCAGCACTTCGGCCGCTATGCCGCGCGCCACCAGCAACGTTTCCATCGTGTTGCAGGTGCCGTAGCGGTGCGTCTTGGCGTTATCGCAGACGGTCAGCGCCTTGGTCAGATCCGCGCGATCGTCGACATACACATGGCAGATGCCGTCGAGATGCTTGATCATCGGCACGCGCGCTTCGTTCATCAGCCGCTCGATCAGGCTCTTGCCGCCGCGCGGCACGATTACGTCGACGTATTCGGTCATCGTGATCAGCTTGCCGACCGCGGCGCGGTCCGACGTGGCCACGACTTGCACCGCATCCTGCGGCAAACCGGCGGCTTCCAGCCCTTCACCAATCAGCTTTGCCAGCGCCGTATTGCACTCCAGCGCTTCCGACCCGCCGCGCAGAATCGTCGCATTGCCCGACTTCAGACACAGCGCGGCCGCGTCGATCGTCACGTTCGGGCGCGACTCGTAGATGATGCCGATCACACCGAGCGGCACGCGCATCTGACCGACCTGAATGCCGCTCGGCCGGTACTTCAGATTGCTGATTTCACCAATCGGATCGGCCAGCGCGGCGACTTGCCGCAAGCCTTCGACCATCGTCCCGAGCGCCTTGTCCGAGAGCGTCAAACGGTCGATGAACGCAGCGTCGAGCCCTTTCTCGCGTGCACGGGCAACGTCACGTGCATTGGCATCCTTCAGCAACGCGGCATCGCGTTCGATCGCGTGAGCAACGGCCGCGAGCGCGGCGTTCTTTGCCGCCGTTGACGCCCGTGCCATCGCACGCGATGCGTGGCGGGCGCGGCGGCCGAGGTCGGTCATGTACTGGTCGATATCCATGGTGAGTCTCATAGCGCCGCGCACGTCGAAGTGCGGCGGACAGGCAGAATTAGCGAAAGATCAAACGATTGTAAGTCGGGGCGCGATGCTTTGCTCGCCGCCACAAGCCGTGCTGGCGGGGCCTGATCAGGCTGGCCTTCGCGCCGCTGCAGTTGCCGCTGAACGAGGTCGCGGCGGCGGCACGGGCGCCGCTTTTGCAGGCGAGGCCACCGTCATAGCCAGTTCGAACAAGCCGTCCCACGGATCGGGCGGCGGATCGTTGCGATGATTGCCCGGCGTGCCGCCGGACAATCCCTTTACCTGCCGATCCAGCCGCGCCGCCAAAGCGAGCGCCTTTTCAAGCGCGCTTTCAGTGACGCGCGACAGCGCCGGCCCGATCAGCCGCTCACGCGGGCCCCAGACGCGGTTCTCGCGCACCAGCATCGCGAGCGGCTTGCCGGCCGCCACGCCGCGCTTGATCCGCAACAATGTCCGCACTTCTTCGACGACCGCCCACAGCACCAGCACCGCAGCCTCGCCTTCGCCGCGCAGGCCGTCGAGCATGCGCGCCAGGCGGCCGACGTCGCCCGCCAGCATCGCCTCGTTCAGCTTGAAAACGTCATAACGGGCGACGTTCAGCACAGCGTCCTGAATCTGTTCGAAGCTCAACGAGCCCGCCGGATACAGCAGCCCGAGTTTCTGGATTTCCTGATGCGCTGCCAGCAGGTTGCCTTCAACACGTTCGGCGATGAACGCCAACGCGCGCCGCCCTTCTTCACCGGCAACGACCCGCTGGCCCTGAGCCGCGAGCCGCTGCCCGACCCAATTCGGCAACTGCGCGCGCTCGACCGGATCGATTTTCAGCGCCACGCCGGCATCGGACAGCGCGGTGAACCACGCGGCTTTCTGCGTGGCGGCGTCCAATCGCGGCAGCGTGATCATCGTCAGCACGTCATCATTCACGGCGGCGGCAAGCGCCTTCAACGCATCCGCGCCTTCCTTGCCGGGCTTGCCCGACGGAATGCGCAATTCGACCAGTTGACGGTCGCCAAACAGCGACATCGATTGACTCGCACCCAGCAGCGAACTCCAGTCGAAACCGCGCTCGACGGTGAACACCGAGCGATCGGTAAAACCGGCCGCTCGCGCCGTCGCACGAATCCGGTCGCACGCTTCCTGCGCGAGCAGGTGCTCGTCGCCGTACACGACGTACAGTCCGGCGAGTCCCTTCGCGAGATGCGCTTCGAGCGCGTCAAGTCGCAGTTGCATGGCTACCGATCGGCGAGGTTAAACACGTGCATGAGCAAGTGCAGCAAGCTAAACAAAGACACAGTGCGACGCTCACAGCGGCGGCGGCGGCAACGGCGCGCGCGGCGCAACCGCCGGCACCTGCTGACCCGGCGCCGGATGCAGCGAGCGCACCAGCGACAGACGGCGCGTAAGCTGGTCGATCGCGTCGTTTTCCATGTCCGCGTACAGAATTTCGGCTTCCGCAGCCTTGGCCTGCGAGAACTGGTCGCTGTAAGTCATCGCGCGGTTTAGCGCGATCACGCTCGACGGAATCAGTACCGTGCCGTCCTTGCCGACCAGCGTGTAGTTCATCGAGAGATTGATCGCATACTCTTCGACGACGCCGAGCGAGTTCAGCGTGAGCGTACTGAGGCCGCGGCCTTCGGTGATCTGCAACGTTGCGTCGGCATTCGCGACGGAACTGACCACCACCGTGTCGCTGCCGCCCTGCACGAGGCGGGCCAGCCGCGCGCCGGCTGCTGCCGAACCGCCGGAGATATAGAGTCGTTTGAATGCGTAGTCCTGCTGGCCGCGCAGCTGGAAGCCGCAGGCGGTCAACATCAGTACGCTGCACACCAGCGTCAATAACGATCTGCGAGTCACATTGGCTCCTGGTTCGCAGTTGATTCCGCAGCGAGAGACAAGCGCCGCCGCGCGCAGCGGTGCTTGTCTGCTGCCATGTTCCGGCGGGCGATCAAACGACCACGTTCACGAGGCGGCCCGGCACCACGACGATCTTCTTCGGTGCCTTGCCTTCGCTGAACTTCTCGACCGCCTCATGCGCAGCGGCGAGCTGTTCGATCGCTTCACGTGTCGCGTCTTTCGCCACCGTGAGCGCGCCGCGCACTTTGCCGTTCACCTGCAGCACGAGTTCAATTTCGGCCTGTTCGAGCGCCTGTTCGTCGACCTTCGGCCATGCGGCGTCGAGCAGCGAGCCGAATTCGTCGGCGTAACCGAGTTCCTGCCACAACTGGAACGTCTGGTGCGGCACGACCGGATACAGCACGCGCAGCAGCACGCTGTACGTCTCGCGCAGCACCGCCGGTTGTGCGCCCTTCGCGCTATCAAGCGCGTTGAGCATCTTCATCGCCGCCGACACCACCGTGTTGTACTGCAAACGCTGATAGTCGAAGTCGGCCTGCTTCAGCACGCTGTAGATCTCGCGACGCAGCACCTTGTCGGCTTCGCCGAGTTGCGTGGCGTCGAACTTGCCGCCTGCGCGCAGCGCTGCTTCGTTAGCGTGACCGAAGCTCCACACGCGGCGCAGGAAGCGGCTCGCGCCTTCCACGCCCGAACCGGACCATTCGAGCTGCTGCTCGGGCGGTGCGGCGAACATCACGAACAGACGCGCGGTGTCAGCGCCATGCTGGTCGATCAGCAATTGCGGATCGACGCCGTTGTTCTTCGACTTCGACATTTTCTCGACGCCGCCAAGCACCACCGGCTGGCCGTCCGAGTTCAGCACGGCGCCGA
Source organism: Paraburkholderia elongata (assembly GCF_013177735.1). Taxonomy (GTDB): domain Bacteria; phylum Pseudomonadota; class Gammaproteobacteria; order Burkholderiales; family Burkholderiaceae; genus Paraburkholderia; species Paraburkholderia elongata. The sequence continues at coordinate 21,782 of NZ_WOEZ01000011.1, forward strand.
CCGGGCGGCCCTTGTCGTCGAACGAGACGGTGACATCGGCCGGGTTGTACCAGGTCTTCTTGCCCGCTTCGTTTTCGCGGTAGTAGGTTTCGTTGAGCACCATGCCCTGCGTCAGCAGGTTCTTGGCCGGCTCGCCGAACTTGATCAAGCCCATGTCGCGCATCACCTTCGCCCAGAAGCGCGAGTACAAGAGGTGCAGAATCGCGTGCTCGATGCCGCCGATGTACTGGTCCATCGGCGCCCAGTAATCGGTGCGCTCGTCGACCATGGTCTTCGCGTCCGGCGCCGCGTAGCGGTAGAAGTACCAGGACGAATCGACGAAGGTATCCATCGTGTCGGTTTCGCGCTTCGCCGCGCCACCGCAGGTCGGGCACGTGCAATTCACGAATGCTTCGGACTTCGCGAGCGGATTGCCCGTGCCGTCCGGCACGAGGTCTTCCGGCAGCACCACCGGCAGGTCTTTTTCCGGCACCGGCACGTCGCCGCAGGTCGGGCAGTGGATGATCGGGATCGGCGTGCCCCAGTAACGCTGGCGCGACACGCCCCAGTCACGCAGACGCCACGTGATCTGCTTGTCGCCGAGGCCGAGTTCTTTCAGATCGGCGGCGATCGCGTCGACCGCCTGCGTGTAGTTCAGACCGTCGTACTTGCCGCTGTTGATGCAGACGCCGCCTTCCTTCTCGCCATACCATTCTTGCCAGGCTTCGGTGGAGAATTCCTTGCCTTCAACTGCCACCACCTGCTTGATCGGCAGACCGTATTTCTTCACGAACGCGAAGTCGCGTTCGTCGTGTGCGGGCACACCCATCACGGCGCCTACGCCGTAGCTCATCAGCACGTAGTTGCCGATCCACACTTCGACCTGTTCCTGCGTCAGCGGATGCGTGACGTAAAAGCCAGTGGCCATGCCCTTCTTTTCCATCGTCGCCATGTCGGCTTCAGCGACGCCGCCGCGCTTGCATTCTTCGATGAAGGCCTGCAGTTCCGGCTTGTCTTGCGCGAGACGCGTGGCGAGCGGGTGCTCGGCGGCGACCGCGCAGAAGGTCACGCCCATGATCGTGTCGGCGCGCGTGGTGAACACGCGCAACAGCTTCTGTTCGCCGTCGATTTCATACGGGAAACCGAAGTTCACGCCGAAGCTCTTGCCGATCCAGTTCTGCTGCATGATCTTGACGCGCTCGGGCCAGCCGAGGCCTTCGAGGTCGTTCAGCAGTTCATCCGCGTACTGCGTGATGCGCATGTAGTACATCGGGATTTCGCGCTTTTCGATCAGCGCGCCCGAACGCCAGCCGCGGCCGTCGATCACCTGCTCGTTGGCGAGCACGGTCTGATCGACCGGGTCCCAGTTGACGGTGCCGGTTTTCTTGTACGCAATGCCCTTTTCGAGCATCTTCAGGAACAGCCACTGGTTCCACTTGTAGTAATCGGGGCTGCAGGTCGCGACTTCGCGCGACCAGTCGATCGCGAGGCCCATGGACTGCATCTGCTTCTTCATGTAAGCGATGTTGTCGTAGGTCCACTGCGCGGGCGGCACGTTGTTGGCCATCGCGGCGTTTTCCGCCGGCATGCCGAACGCGTCCCAACCCATCGGCATCAGCACGTTGTAGCCGTTCATCCGCAGATAGCGGTACATCACGTCGTTGATCGTGTAGTTGCGCACGTGCCCCATGTGCAGCTTGCCCGACGGGTACGGCAACATCGAGACGCAATAGAACTTAGGCTTATCAGTGGTTTCCGATGTCTTGTACGCGTCGATGGCGCGCCATTGCCCTTGCGCGGCGGCTTCGACGTCGGAGGGAACGTATTTTTCGTGCATGGTGTGATGGGATCGCTGGGTTCGGCGCTTACGCACCGGCCGTCTTGGTGCTCTGCTGGATGAAATGGCGTCGTTTCCCCTTCTGCAAGGGAAAGGGCTGATTATACCGTTCGCGGACGGGTGCGCCGCGTGGCGTGGTGCGCGGGGGCGACGGGTTGCGTCAGAGGAGGCGGTGTCGCTAGCGCCGCTATGGCTTCGCGCCCGGCGGCGGCGGTTCGGTCACGAAACCGATCCGCTCGAGCCCGGCCTGTTGCGCCGCGCCCATTACCTGCGCGATCACTTCGTAACGCGTGGAGCGCTCGGCGCTTAGCTGTATCTCCGGCTGGTCGGCCTGTTTGCCCGCTTCCACGAATTGCGCGCGCGTCTGCTGCAGCGTGATGACCTTGCCGTTCCAGTACAGCTTGCCGGCGGCATCGATTGAAAGAGAGATGGTTTGCGGCGTTTGCCGCGCGGGCGCTGCCGCGACTTTGGGCAAATCGAGCCGGATCGCGTGCGTGAATAAAGGCGCGGTAATGATAAAAATCACCAGCAGCACGAGCATCACGTCGATCAACGGCGTCATGTTGATCTCGGCCATCGGCGCAGCCGTCTGCTTTTTCTCGAGTCCGCCGAATTCCATATCGCCTCCTTCTGTCTTCCAGCCTCAGCGGGTTACCTGGTGGGTCCGGGCTTGGGCTTGCTGAGGCTGGGGCCGGGGCTGATCCGCCGGCGCGCACACATAGACGTGCAGATCGTGCGCAAAGCCATCGAGCTCTTCCGACAACTGCCGCACCATCCGCCCGAATACGTTATAGGCGAGCACCGCCGGGATCGCGACCACGAGGCCGAAGGCCGTCATGATCAGCGCCTCGCCGACCGGGCCCGCGACGTTTTCGATCTGCGCCTGACCGCTCGCCGCGATGCTGCCGAGCGCGTGATAGATGCCCCAAACCGTGCCGAGCAGGCCGACGAACGGCGCCGTGCTGCCTACCGAGGCCAGCAGCACCTGGCCGAACTCGAGCCGCCGCTGCGACGCGTTGAGCGCCTGACGCAGCGCTCGCAATACCCGCTCGCCGCGCTCGACGCGGGCGAGCAGCGCGCCGGGAATGTCCACTTCGGCTGCATGCAGCGCGGCCTCGGCGAGCGGCGTGAAGACGCGCTCGCGGTCCACGCGCCTCATTGCCGCGACGCCGTCCGACAACGTCGACGCCTGCCAGAACTGCGCAATCGCCGGTATGGCCTGATGTTTCGCGCGTGTGAGGATCCAGCTTTTGACGATCAGAAAGCACCAGCTCGCAATCGACATAGCCAGCAGCACATACGCGACGCCATGCGTGATCGCGTCGCTGGTTTCCAGGTAGTGGATGATGCCGCTGCTGCCTGCCATCTGACCTCGCCGGTGGAAAGTGATTACAGGGGCGCTACAAAAGAGCACGGCGGGGCCGCAACCGGCCCCGTAATACGCTCAACGCAGGCCGAGCACGTCCTGCATGTCGAAAAAGCCCGTATCGTGGCCTTCGAGGAAACGGACAGCACGAAGCGCGCCTTGCGCATACGACAATCGGCTCGCCGACTTGTGCGTGATCTCGATGCGCTCGCCGATGCCGGCAAACAGCACCGTATGGTCGCCGACAATATCGCCGCCACGAATCGCCGAAAAGCCGATCGTGGACGGATCGCGTTCGCCGGTCACACCTTCGCGGCTGTAGACCGCGCAGTCGTCGAGATTGCGGCCGAGCGCGTGGGCGATCACTTCGCCCATGGTCAGCGCCGTGCCGGACGGCGCGTCGACCTTGTGACGGTGATGTGCCTCGATGATTTCGATGTCGTAGCCGGTTGCGAAATGCTTCGCGGCGTATTCGAGCAGCTTCAGCGTGACATTGACGCCCACGCTCATGTTCGACGAAAACATGATGGCGATCTGGGACGCAGCGGCGCGCAGTTGCGCTTTCTGCTCGCTGTCGAAACCGGTCGTGCCGATCACCAATTTGACGTTGTGGCGCTGCGCGGCTTCCAGATGCATCAGCGTGCCTTCGGGACGCGTGAAGTCGATCAGGTAGTCGGATTCGGCGAACACGCGCTCGATATCGTCCGTCAGCAGCACGCCCGTCTGTTTGCCGAGAAACGCGCCGGCGTCCTGACCGAGTTGCGGGGAGCCCGCACGGTCGAGCGCGCCCGACAGCGTGGCGCCGGAATCGTTGAGGACGGTTTCGATGAGCATCCGGCCCATACGGCCCGATGCGCCAGCAATGGCAATTTTCATGGCTATGAGGGTTCGAAAGGGGTAAAACCCCGCAAAGCCCGGCAAACGCGGGCAAAAGCGGCGGCGGGCAGCACGCCCGGGCGCCGTACCGACTGGAACAGCAGCGTGCCTGACGGGCACCGCGCATGGCGCGTTGCCCGTGCGCGGCGCCTGCGCAGTGTCCTCGCAGTTCCCTTATTAAGACACGGACAGCTCGATTAGCCGCCCGTTCCCGTAGTGGACGAAGAAGACGTCAACGGCGCGTTATGCGTCGGGCCGCCGTTGCTGCTTTGCGGGCCCGTTGGTCCCACCGGATTTTCCTGCGTGCCTGGAACCTGCGGCGGCGGCGGACGGTGGAACTGGAACTGCGGCTGCCCGGCGGCCGTTGGGCCTTGCGACGGAATACCACCGCCGTTGGCGGTCGGCGCGGTAGAGCGCACCGACGACTGCGTACGGCCCGACGGCGATTGCACCGCGTTAGTCAGCCGATTTGCGGCTTGTGCGGCTTCGGCGTTCGGGTCCGTTGACGGCACGGCCGCTGCTGCGGCAGCGTCGACGGACGGCGAACGCGTGGTGTCCACGGCAGCCGGCGCTACAGCCTCCGGCGCGCTAGCGCCAGTCGCAGCGCTTGCCACGTTCGGCACGGCAGCCTTCTTCTTGCCGAGCTTGTCACCGTCGATTTCCGCCAGCAACTCGAGGTTGGAAGGCAGATCTTCGCCACCCGACCAGCTGGCGACGGTGTCGCCCGCGAACAGGATCACGAAGTCGCGCTGCTGCACGACGTTAGTCGAGCCGCGCTTGAAATAGAACACGTAGTCCCAGCGGTCCGCGTGGAACATGTCGGTCAGCAGCGGCGTGCCGAGCAACTGCTTAACCTGCGCGCGCGACATGCCGACCTGCATCTGCGCAGCCGCCTCTTTCGAGACGAAATTGCCTTGCACCACCGTAATACGGTACGGCGTAATGCTCTGGGCAACGCGCTGCGTCAGGCTGTCGTAGGTGGAACATCCGGCAAGAACCGCGACAGTCGCAACAGCGATCAAGGTACCCCGCATGCGGCTCCCCCGGTAGATCAATTGAGATTTTGAAATCATTTCACTCACCGTGCGGGCCCGCTGACGAGCCGCGCGAGATTCATTCCATCGAAGATGACCAGAACGGCAAAAACACATTACTATGAGAGCCCAGCATTGTACTCTAGGGATCCCTTGTCATGACCAATCCAACCGATCTCAAGAATATCGGGCTCAAGGCGACCCTTCCGCGCCTCAAAATCCTTGAGATTTTCCAGCATAGCCCGGTGCGCCATCTGACTGCAGAAGACGTCTACCGCAACCTGCTGCACGAAGAACTCGATATCGGTCTCGCAACCGTGTATCGCGTACTGACGCAGTTCGAGCAGGCCGGCTTGCTCTCGCGCAGCAATTTCGAATCGGGCAAAGCGGTGTTCGAATTGAACGAAGGGTCGCATCACGACCACCTCGTCTGCCTCGATTGCGGGCTCGTCGAAGAGTTTTTCGACTCCGAAATCGAGAGCCGTCAGCAATCCATCGCGAAGGAACGCGGCTTCAAGCTGCAGGAACATGCGCTGGCGCTGTACGGTGCGTGCACCAAGGAGAATTGCCCGCATCGCAAGCACTAACGTTGAATGAGTGCGATGCCGGCCGCGTCGGGGTGCGCGGTTCGGTGGGCGACGAAAAAACCCGGCCGATTTTCATCGGCCGGGTTTTTTTATGTGTGCGGCGCTGCAGCCACGCTGGGATGCTAGCGCCGCTTTGCACGTGTGGCATGGCCGCCGCGTTGCGACTCCGGCCTACTCCGCCAACTCGACGCTCGCCTCAAACAACAGCCGCCACGACTCGGCCAACGACCATTCGTCGCAGTTGGGCTGCTCGCCGCCACGATCCACCACCACAAAATCGCTCACCTGATCGAGCGCAAGCAGCGGATGGTGCCAAACTCCTTTGGCATAGTTCACGCCCTGCCAGCCGTCGCTCCAGAACGCCCGCATCTGCGCCGGATCGAATTCGCCTGCCGGCGCGACGACCACCAGATAGCGGCGCGCCTTTAAGGGAATGAATGCCTGACTGCCCAGCGGATGCCGCTCCATCATGGTGATTTCGATCGGCAGCGCGCGAGGCTGCGCGCGAAACAGATTGATCAGCGGCCGGCCGCCGCTCTCCGTCACGTCGACGTTCGCGAGATCGTGATAGCGCTCGGTCGTGCCGCCGTTAATCGGGAAATGGCGCGCGCCGTCCAGTTCGATGACGTCGCCGAACGGCGCGAAGGCCGCGCGCGTCAGACGTTCCACATGCAAGGTTTTCATCGATGCAACTCCGTTATGCAATCTCGCCCCACAAGCGCAGGCGCGACACGCCACCGTCCGGGAAGATGTTGAAACGCACGTGTGTCACCGGCCCAAGGGACGCAATGCCGTCCGCGAACGTGTGCACGAGGTCCATTTGCAGCTTCTGTTCGCCGAGCAGCACCGGCCAGAACATCGCCTGCGTGACGAGCGAATCGTCCGTGCCGCCCGTCACCGAAGCTGCTTGCAGCGAACAGCGATCGGGGTAATTGCCCTTGAAGTGCGCCGTATCCACTTCGATCTTGCGAATCACGCCCGGCCGTGCGAGCGCGACGATCGCCCAGTCGTTGCCCGGCTCGCGACGGCGTCGCGTTTCCCAACCGTCGCCCATATTGACGCCGCGGCCCGGCATCAGCATCTGCGAGGCCGGCCCGAAATGCTGGTTGTTCGCGGCGACAAGGTACGCGCCGTTTTCTATCGCGGCGAGATCCAGCAGCGTGCCGCGCTCGACGCGCTCCCAGTCGCGCTTCGGCTGGCCATACACGCGCAAACGCGCGAGCCCGCCGTCCGGATACAGATTCACGCGCAGATGGGTGAAGGCGCGGGCGTCGTTCACTCCGACGTAATGGTGCTGGTTGCCCTGCAGCGTGGTGGCCGGCACGAGCGTTTGCCAGTCGGCATTGTCGGGCGGAACGTCGCCATCCACGTAGCACGCGTCGATCGAGGCGGCCGGCGGGAAGTTGCCGGTGAAGTGACTGGTGTCCAGATCGACGCCGTAGACGACGCCCGGCCGCGCGAGCCGGATCACGCAGTAGTCGTGACCAGTGGTCCGCTTGCGGCGGGTTTCCCAGCCGTCCATCCACTTGCCGTGGCCATCGTATTTGCCGGGAATGAACACCGCCGGCTGCGGCTCGAGCATGCGTTCTTTCGGTGCGAAGAATTCGTCGCTCGCGTGGAGCGCCTGCGCGCCCAGACGCGGGTCGGCGAGGTTCATGTAGCGACGGGTGAAAGCGGGAGCGTTGGGGTCGAGGATCGGATTAGCCATAGTCTCAGTCAGGCGACGAAAAGTTAGGACGAGCCGGCGGAGTCAGAACATCCGCCGGAGCAGAACGCGCGCTGCGTTGGCGCGCTGTTGAATAGCGATGAATCTGGTCACAGTGCGGCGTGATCGTGCTTTTTCAGACGGCCGGTACATGTTCACCGGCGGTCGGCTCGGCGCTTGCGTCTTCGCCTGCGGGCACATAGCGCAGCGCTTGGTCACGGTTCAACACGCGATGGGCGCGCGCCCGGTCAATATCGTTTTCCCACACGGCGACCACCACGGTTGCCACGCAGTTGCCGATCAGGTTGGTCAGCGCACGGGCGATACCGACGAACCAGTCGACCGGCAGAATCAGCACGAGCCCGAGCACTGGGATCGCCGGAATCGCGGACAGCGTCGCGGCCAGAATCACGATTGCCGAGCCGGGAATGCCGTGCGCGCCCTTCGACGTCACCAGCGACACCAGCACCACCACGATCAGGTCATGGATGGACAGCGGCGTATTGGTGGCCTGCGCGATGAAAATCACCGCAAGCGTCAGATAGATCGAGAACCCATCGAGATTGAAGGAGTAGCCAGTCGGAATGACCAGACCGACGGTCGAATCCTTGACGCCCATCCACTCGAGTTTGCGCATGATCTGCGGCAGCACGGCGTCTGAAGAAGCCGTGCCGAGCACGATCGACAGCTCTTCGCGCAGATAGCGGATCAGCTTGAAGACGCTGAAACCGGCCAGACGCATCACGATGCCCAGCACGACCGCGACGAACACGAAACAGCTCGCGTAGAACACCAGCACCAGCATGCCGAGTTGCTTGAGCGACTCGACGCCGTAGGTGCCGGTCGTGAATGCGATCGCGCCGAGCACGCCGAGCGGCGCGAGCTTGATGATGAAACCCATCACGCGGAAGAACACCTGCGAAAGCTCGTCGATCAGGCTGCTGACGCGCTGCGCTTTATTGCCCAACAGCGACAGCGCCGAGCCGAACAGCACCGAAAACACGAGGATTTGCAGGATGTCGCCGGTCGCGAATGCGTTGATCGCCGTGTCGGGGATGATCTTCAGCAGAAAGCCGGCCGTGTCCTTGAGGCTCTTCGCGTGCTCGGTGTAGGTGGACAGCGAAGCGGGGTCGAGCGAATGCAGGTTGATGTTCATGCCGACGCCAGGCCGCGTCGCGTAGGCGAGCACCGCGCCGATCACGAGCGCAATCGTCGTCATGATCTCAAAGTAGATCACCGCCTTCAGGCCAACGCGGCCGACTTTGCGCAGATCGCCGGCATGCGCCATGCCGCTCACCACCACGCAGAAGACGATTGGACCGATCACCATCTTGATCAGCTTGAGAAAGCCGTCGCCGAGCGGGCGTAGCGATTGGGCGAAATGCGGGAACACGGCACCGATCACGATGCCCGCGACCAGCGCTATGACGACCCGGCCAAACAGCGAATTGAAGAATTTCAACACGACTTTCTCCTGGTTACGATTCACATCTGTTCAGACTGGTCCGACCAGTTCTGTTATCTCGAATAGTAGGAAGCCGATATACTGGCGTCAAGGATTCTAAACACGGTGTTTACCCGTTCCTTTCCCAGCGTTCCGGGGCCGGATTGTGCGTGTGTAACGACGTCCGTACGAGCGTTCAGAACGCGTATTACAATGCTGGTCAGACCGCGCACCCAAGTGAGCCACGATGAAAAACGTTCCGCATACCGTCACCGATGCCGCCATCGCGACCATCCGCGAACGGATCGAAGCGGGCGTCTATCCGGTGGGCAGTTTGCTACCGGCGCAGCGTCAGCTCTCCGAAGAACTGGCGATCAGCCGCGCATCGCTGCGCGAGGCGCTCTCGACACTTGAAGCGCTCGGCCTGCTGATGATCCGCCCCGGTAAGGGCGTGTATGTGGAAAGCGCACAGGCTACGGCCGCGCAATCATGGCGCTTCGCGGAGCAGTCGTCGCTGCCGGATACCTACCAGATGCGTTTCGCGTTGGAAGGCTTTATCGCGCGCATGGCGGCGCTGGCTGTCACCGATTCCGACCTCGCCTGGTTCGAAGACAACATCACTGCCATGCAGACGGCGCTCGCCTGCGACGAACTCGACGAAGCCGCGCGCCTCGACTACGACTTTCACATGCGCATCGTGAGCATTGCCGGCAACGCGGCGATCGAGTCGATTCTGAGCAGCGCTGCGGAAATCATGAAGGAAAGCCAGCGGATGCCGTTCTACCGGCGTGAACTGGTGCTGTCCACGTACACCGAGCATCGGGCCATTCTCGATGCGCTTAAGGCGCGGGATTCCGCCGCGGCCGGTAAGGCGATCGAAACCCATATCTCGAACGCCGCACAGCGCGCCGGCGTCTATTTCCCGACGCCGCAGGCGTAAAAAAAGCCGCTCCGAGGAGCGGCTTTTGTCTTTCTGCCCTGCTGGCCGCGCAGGCCGCAGGGCATACAAAGCAAACAGCTTACTTCGCGTTGGCCAGTGCCACAGCCGTGTCCAGCATGCGGTTCGAGAAGCCCCACTCGTTGTCGTACCAGCTCGACACCTTCACCAGACGGCCCGACACCTTGGTCAGCGTTGCGTCGAACGTCGACGAAGCCGGGTTGTGGTTGAAGTCGATCGAGACCAGCGGCGCCTCGTTGTAGCCGAGGATGCCCTTCAGCGAGCCTTCCGACGCTTCCTTCATGATCGCGTTGACTTCTTCGACCGTCGTGTCGCGCGCGGCGATGAACGACAGGTCGACAACCGACACGTTGATCGTCGGGACGCGAATCGCGTAGCCGTCCAGCTTGCCGTTCAGTTCCGGCAGCACGAGACCCACTGCCGATGCAGCACCGGTTTTGGTCGGGATCTGGCTGTGCGTGGCCGAGCGCGCGCGGCGCAGGTCTTCGTGGTACACGTCCGTCAGAACCTGGTCGTTCGTGTAAGCGTGAATCGTCGTCATCAGGCCGTTCACCAGGCCGATCTTGTCGTTCAGCGGCTTGACGAGCGGTGCCAGGCAATTGGTCGTGCACGATGCGTTCGAGATCACCGTGTCCGATGCCTTCAGGACGTTGTGATTCACGCCGTAGACGATCGTTGCGTCGACGTCCTTACCGCCCGGCGCCGAGATGATGACCTTCTTTGCGCCGCCCTTGATGTGCGCGCTGGCCTTTTCCTTGGTCGTGAAAAAGCCCGTGCATTCCATCACGACGTCGACGTTCAACTCGCCCCACGGCAGTTCTGCCGGATTGCGGTTCGCCAGCACGCGGATCTTGTCGCCGTTGACGACCAGGTAGTCGCCGTCCACCGAGACTTCGCCCGGGAACTTGCCGTGCGCGGTGTCGTACTGCGTCAGGTGAGCGTTGGTCTTGGCATCGCCAAGATCGTTGATGGCGACGATTTCGATATCGTGCTTCTTGCCGTTTTCATAGAAGGCGCGCAGCGTGTTGCGGCCGATCCGGCCGTAGCCGTTGATTGCGACGCGAATCGTCATGGTCTATCTCCTGATGGCTGAAAAAAATACGTCCAGGTTCGTCTGACTGACAGCGTTGCCGCGCGTTCACACGCATGCGGCAACCGCTTGTTCGAGATCAGCCGAGTGCGGCTTTTGCCGTCGCTACCACGTGCTCGACGGTGAAGCCGAAATGCTTGAACAGCACGCCAGCCGGGGCCGATTCGCCGAACGTGTCGATGCCGACCACGCCGCCTTCCAGACCCACGTACTTGCGCCAGAAATCCGTGACACCCGCTTCGATCGCGACGCGGCGCACGCCGTGCGGCAGCACGCGTTCGCGGTATTCGGCGTCCTGCTTGTCGAACACCGTGGTCGACGGCATCGACACGACGCGTGCCGCGATGCCTTCACGAGCCAGCGGCTCGACCGCGTTCAACGCCAGTTCGATTTCCGAACCGGTGGCGATCAGGATGACCTTGCGCGCGACGATCTCGTCGTTCCAGTCGCGCAGCACGTAACCGCCCTTCTCGATGTTGGCGATCTGCGCGTCGGTACGCTCCGAGAACGGCAGGTTCTGACGGCTGAAGATCAGGCACGACGGGCCGTGATGCTCGACCGCGTGGGTCCAGGCCACCGCTGTTTCGACCGTATCGGCCGGGCGCCACACTTGCAGATTCGGGATCAGACGCAGGCTTGCGACGTGCTCGATCGACTGGTGGGTCGGGCCGTCTTCGCCCAGACCGATCGAGTCGTGCGTGAACACGAAGATCGACGGCGCCTTCATCAACGCGGCGACGCGCAGCGCGTTGCGGCTGTAGTCCGAGAACGTCAGGAACGTGCCGCCGAAGGCCTTGAAGCCGCCATGCAGCGCGACGCCGTTGATCGCGGCGCTCATGCCGAATTCGCGCACGCCGTAGTTCACGTAGTTGCCGGCGGCCTTGCCTTCAGCGTTCACACGCACCGGCTTGGCGGCCTTCCAGTTGGTCAGGTTCGAACCGGTCAGATCAGCGGAGCCGCCGAGCAGTTCCGGCAGCACGGCCGACAGACCTTCGATAGCCTGTTGCGAAGCCTTACGCGTTGCGACGGTTTCCTTGCGTTCGTTCGCTCCGGCGATGATGGCCTTGGCCTTTTCTTTCCAGTCGGCGGGCAATTGCTTCGCGTCGCGTCGCTTGAATTCAGCGGCTTCCTGCGGGTACTTCGCGGCATACGCTGCGAACGCCTTATCCCAGTCGGATTCGATGCGCGCGCCGGCTTCCTTCGCGTCCCACGCTGCATAGACTTCCTGCGGAATCACGAACGGCTCCCACTTCCAGCCGATCGCCTCACGCGTAGCCGCGATTTCCTTGTCGCCGAGGGGCGCGCCGTGCGAGTCGTGGCTGCCGGCCTTGGTCGGCGCGCCTTCGCCGATCACGGTCTTGCAGCAGATCAGCGTCGGCTTGTCCGACAGCTTAGCCTGCTTGATCGCGGCGTCGACCGCGTCGACGTCATGGCCGACCACGTTCGGGATCACGTTCCAGCCGTACGCTTCGAAGCGCTTCGGGGTGTTGTCGTGGAACCAGTGAACCACTTCGCCGTCGATCGAGATGCCGTTGTCGTCGTAGAACGCGATCAGCTTGTTCAGCTTCAGCACGCCCGCGAGCGAGCAGGCTTCGTGCGAGATGCCTTCCATCAGGCAGCCGTCGCCGACGAACACATACGTGTGATGGTCGACGATCTTGGCATCAGGCTTGTTGAATTCGGTGGCGAGCAGCGATTCGGCGAGGGCCATGCCAACTGCGTTTGCCAGACCCTGGCCGAGCGGGCCGGTGGTGGTCTCGACGCCCGGCGTGATGCCGTATTCCGGGTGACCCGGCGTCTTCGAATGCATCTGGCGGAAGTTCTTCAGCTCTTCCATCGGCAAATCGTAGCCGGTCAGATGCAGCAACGAATACAGCAGCATCGAGCCGTGGCCGTTCGACAGAATGAAACGGTCGCGATCGGCCCACTGCGGGTTCTTCGGATTGTGGCGCAGATGGCGCGACCACAGAGCCACGCCGATTTCGGCCATGCCCATCGGCATGCCGGGGTGGCCGGAATTCGCTTTTTGAACAGCATCCATGGACAACGCGCGGATTGCGTTGGCCATCAGGGAGGTGTGTGCGGGAGACGGGGTCGTCATGTCGAGTCCGGAGACAGAGTCAGAAAGCGGTGCGCGCTTGAGGCCCGGATGCTCGAATGCCAGTCCACTTCGGCGCACGGTGCGGCGCCAGTAGACGCGAAACGGGCAGAGCAAACGGACAAGGCTGAAAGCGTGACATTCTAACAGAACGTTCACCGGCCCCCTGGGCGCAAGGCCGCGTCGCTGCCTGGTTCCTGGCTGGCTGCGCGCTGGTTCTTGGTCTGGCTCTTGGTCTGGCTCTTGGTCTCGCGGCGCGCTGATTCCTGGCTGACCGCGCGCCAGTTTCGGGCCGGCGCTGCATGCGGACCGGGGCCGCGCCGCGCTTGCGCCTTTACAATTGAGTGACACCAACCCACCGCGCTCCGAACGGAGCCCGCCATCCGTGAGCGCTCCCCTGCTGTTCCAACCCACCGCCGATGCAGTCTACGGATTTCCGAACGCGCGGCGGCTTGCGCACGTCGATTCGACCTACCAGCGTATCGAGGTGTGGGACACGCCGCAGCTCGGCCGAATGTTTACGCTCGATGGCCGCCCGATGACCTCGACCGGCGACGAATTCATCTACCACGAATGCATGGTGCATCCGGCCGCTTTGGCGCATCCTTCGCCGAAAACAGCGTTGGTGCTGGGCGGCGGCGATGGAGGCGCCGCGCGGCAATTGCTGAAGCACCCCAGCATCGAGCGGATCGTGGTGGCGGAACTCGATGCCGAAGTCGTGCGCATGACCCGCGAGTATCTGGCCGAGGTGCAGGGTGGCGCTTTCGACGATCCGCGCGTCGAGCTGGTGGTCGGCGACGCTGCGCATTACGTCGCGGCGGCCGCCGAAGCGGGGGCCGCACATGCGGCGGCCGCCCAGGTGGCAGCAGACACCGCAACGGCATCGGATTCGGCTCACGCGGCCGGACCGGCTGCGGCACAGGCACGCGCTGCGGCTCGGGGATTAGCTACGGCCACCACCCAGTTTGATCTCGTCGTCTTCGACCTGACGCCGCCTGACTCGCCCGCCGCGGGCCTATACACCCCGGACTTCTACATGCAGCTCAAGCGCGTCATGAGCCCCGGCGCCGTGCTCTCGCTGCATCTCGGCTCGCCGTACTTCCATGCCGAACGCGTTGCCGGCCTGCTCGACGATCTGCGCGACACATTCGCCATCGTGCGCACGATGCACACCTTCATCCCGCTCTACGGCTCGCTCTGGATGATGGCGACCGCCAGCGACACGCTCGACCCCGCCGCCCTCACCGCCGAAGCACTCGCCCGGCGTCTTGCCGCGCGCAAAATCGACTCGCTGAAGCACTACGACCCGGCCCTGCACGCCGGACTGTTCTCGGCTTCCCGGTCCGTGCGCGATAAACTAAGTCAATTCTTAAAGCCATCAAGCTAACGCGTGGGCAAAATGCACGGTTCGGTCGGGGCGCGCTATCGGTATATCGATACGTGACCGCCCGTCCGGCCTTGCAGCATGCATCCCGCAACCCCAATAGATCCGGAGAACCCCATGACCGCCTCCCGCCCAGCCGGTGTGCCCTGGTTGACCCCCTATCTGACGGTGCGCGACGCACGTGCCGCGACCGCGTTCTTCGAAGCGGCATTCGGCTTCGAAGAACGTGATAGCGTCCAGGACGACGGTGTCGTCATGCATGTCGAGATGACCTATCAAGGCCAGCTGATCGTGATGTTCGCGCCGGAAGGCGCGTTCGGCTCGGCGGCGAAAACACCCAAAAGCGCGGGCGCGATTGCGCCGCAATCGTTTTATGTCTATGTCGACGATGTCGACGCGGTTTACACGCGGGCGCTAGCCGCCGGCGCAAAATCGCTGAGCGAGCCACAGGATCAGTTCTGGGGCGACCGGTTTGCCCAGGTCGAAGATCTGGACGGCTACCGTTGGGCGCTCGCTCGTCACCTTTCCTGAACTAATGAGTATTTTTCTGATGCCTCGCTTCTTCGTCGGTACGCCTCTCAAGCCCGACGACATCATGCAGTTGCCCGATGACGTCACGCGCCACATCCTCGTGCTGCGTTTGCAGCCCGGCGATTCGATCGTGCTTTTTAACGGCGAAGGCGGCGAATACAGCGCCGAACTCGTCGAAGTCGAACGCCGCTCGGCCAAGGTGAGAATTCACGAATTCCGCAATATCGAAGTGGAAGCGCCGTATCACCTCACCCTCGCGCAGGGCATTGCCGGCGGCGACAAGATGGACTGGCTCATCGAGAAGGCAGTCGAACTCGGGGCATCGTGTTTCGTGCCGCTGACCACCACGCGCAGCGTCGTGCGTCTTTCCGGCGACCGCGCACAGCGGCGGCATGTGCACTGGCAGGGTATCGTGCGGGCGTCGTGCGAACAGTGCGGGCGCAATCGCCTACCGGAAGTGATGCCGGTGCGTGAAATCGCCACGTGGCTCGGCGCGCTGCCTCGCACACCTGAAGAAGGCGAGATGCGCATTCTGCTGTCGCCGCGCGCCAGCATCAGTTTTTCGGCGCTGCCTGTCAATCCGCCGTTCGGGCGCGTGACCGTGCTGGTCGGCCCGGAAGGCGGTTTTTCGGCTGCGGAAGAAGCCGCTGCGACCGATCACGGATTTACCGCAGTCGGTCTCGGTCCGCGTGTGTTGCGCACGGAAACCGCGGGCATCGCCGTGCTTGCGGCGCTGGCAGCTCGCTGGGGCGCCTGGTAAGCCAACTTACGCGTCGTTGGCGACAAGCTTGGGTTTAATCAAGCGAAGCGGTAGGCGAGAGCGAAGCTAGTCAAGCTGTCCCGCCTTGGAGCCAAGCCAAGCTAAATGAAGCGGTGACTTAGAAGCCCCTGATTCAAGCAACAAAAGAATGGCCCGCCAATTGGCGGGCCATTCTTTTTCTTTTTGCGACGGCAGGCAGTGTTCCGGCAAACCGCTCGGGCAGACCTTAGGCAAACGAATAAAACACCCGGAACGCCACCTTGCACTCAGCCCAGAACTCGGACGCTTCGCGGAACACGTCCAGTAGCGTCTCGCGCCCTTCTTTGTCGAACTTTTGCGCGACCGGCAACTGCTCGAGCACGATCACGAACCCGGGCTGCGTGCCTGCCTTATGGACCAGATCGGTCAGGCAATCGTAGAGCGCGTCGTAATTCTTGCCGAAATGCTTCGGAAACAGGAACGACGTAGCAATGGTCTCCAGCACTTCCTGTTTGGACTGAGCATTCGCGCAGTACGCATACAGAAAATGCTGACCGAGTTGATTGGCCTCGTCAGCTAGATCCTGCACGCGAAACGCGCGGATCGACTGTACGATGTTCGGTCGTACGGTCTTGAAAAGACTCATGGGCTCCTCGTTCGAAGAAAGCACAGTGCTGGCTTCGCTCTGGTTATCCCGGCCCTGGTCGCCGGCGCGCATCCGCATGACGCGCTGGAACAAATTGCCGTCGCCGGCCGCGAAAAGATCCGTCGCGACTCCGGAGTCGTGCGCGTAGACGTTGTCGCTCATGCCGTTCATCCCGATGTCATTCAACAATACGATTAAAACTGGTGTAATGGTCGTCCGAGTAATAACAGTTGTCGATCCGCTGTAGCGGACCTCCGCAGACGATGCGACGCGCCCCGCGGTTTCTTGAGCGAGGCGTGGGAACGGTGTATTCGTGGTAATAGCCGCGCCGATGCGGCGGCAGCAACCGTTCGCGATTGCCGAATACGATGCCGTCCTTCTCATACGGGTAAGGCCCGCCCGCGGCAATCAAGTTCAATGTATTGACCCCTTCGCGCGGCAACTGCGCCGCCGCGATGGTGCCCTGCACCTGTGCTTGTGTATCGGCGGGTGCCGTGTAGTCGCGCGCAAACGCGCCAGGCACGGAGCCAGATAAAGCGCAGAGCGTCAAAGCACCGATCAGCACGCCTTTAATGTGCTGCCACTTGCGTGCCATGAATCAAGGTTCCCCGCTGTTAGATCACGAGTTTGACGACCATGAAAGCCGTAAGGGTATCGCTAAAACCCCACAGAATCAACGTTCACCGGACAGGCAAAAGCTTCCAATTACGCGGAAAAGAGCCACGGAACAGGCTTTGACGACTTTTGACAGAATATTTAGCCTGCGCAGGCTAAAATTGACCTGCCTGAGCAAATTGGGACAGGCTCAGACCCGTAGAGCACCCATTGCGCAGTCCATTCCCTGCAGTGAAAGCCTTGCGATTCCCGCAGTCTCTCGAAGGCGGAATGGCCTCATTCAGCCTTTTTCAGGGTGGCTATCCCCCGCTCACCCGCAGGCGTGCCCATTGCGGGCACGCCTTTTTTTTGCATGGCGCTTTAGTCGCGACGCCACGCTTCAGCCCCGGATCAAGGATCAGCGGGACGCGATCACGTCTGCAACCAGCAGCGCCGTCATGTTGACGATGCGGCGAACCGTGGCCGAAGCCGTCAGCACGTGCACCGGCTTGGCCGCGCCGAGCAGCATCGGACCAATCGCGATGTTGTTGCCCGCGGCGGTCTTCAGCAGGTTGTACGAGATGTTGGCCGCGTCGATGTTCGGCAGCACCAGCAGGTTCGCGTCGCCTTCGAGCGTCGAGTCGGGTAGCACTTCGCGGCGCAGGTTCGCGTCGAGCGCGAGGTCGCCGTGCATTTCGCCGTCCACTTGCAGCTCCGGCGCGCGCTCGCGCAGGATCGCCAGCGTGTCGCGCATTTTCTGCGCGGTCGGCGCATTGCTCGAACCGAAGTTCGAATGCGACAGCAGGGCGACCTTCGGTTCGATACCGAAGCGGCGCACTTCCTCGGCTGCCATGATCGTGATCTCGGCGAGCTGTTCCGGCGTCGGATCGACGTTCACGTGCGTGTCGACCAGGAAAATCTGGCGGTTCGGCAACACCAGCGCGTTCATCGCCGCATAAACCTTCGCGCCTTCCTTCTTGCCGATCACCTGATCGATGAAGTGCAGGTGGCGATGCGTGGTGGATACCGTGCCGCAGATCATGCCGTCCGCCTCGCCCTTCTCCACCATCATGGCGCCGATCAGCGTGGTGCGGCGGCGCATTTCGAGCTTCGCCATCTGCTCGGTGATGCCCTTGCGGGACATCATCTTGTGATATTCCTGCCAGAAGGCGCGGTAACGCTCGTCATGGTCGGTGTTCACGACCATGTAGTCCTGCCCTGCGACCAGACGCAGACCGTAACGCGAGATGCGCTGCTCGATCACTGCCGGACGGCCGATCAGGATCGGCTTCGCGAGCTTTTCGTCGACGATGATCTGCATGGCGCGCAGCACGCGCTCTTCTTCGCCTTCCGCGAACACAATGCGCTTTTTCTCCGGCTCGACGCTACGCGCCAGCTGGAAAATCGGCTTCATGGTCGTGCCGCTGTGATACACGAACTGCTGCAGATGCTGTTCGTACGCTTCCATGTCCTCGATCGGACGCTCGGCAACGCCCGAATCCATCGCGGCCTTCGCCACCGCCGGTGCGACCTTGACGATCAGGCGCGGGTCGAACGGCTTCGGAATCAGGTATGCCGGACCAAACGAGAGATCCTGGATGCCGTACGCGGTCGCGACGATATCGCTCTGCTCCTGGCGTGCCAGCTCGGCAATCGCATTGACCGCAGCGATTTCCATTTCACGCGTCACCGTCGTCGCGCCCGCATCCAGCGCGCCGCGGAACAGGAACGGGAACACCAGCACGTTGTTCACCTGGTTCGGGTAGTCCGTGCGGCCCGTGCAGAGCACAGCGTCCGGACGCACTTCGAGCGCCAGTTCCGGCAGGATTTCCGGGGTCGGGTTGGCCAGCGCCAGAATCAGCGGCTTGTCAGCCATCTGCTTGACCATGTCCTGCTTCAGCACGCCGCCGGCCGAGAGACCCAGGAAAATGTCCGCGCCGCCGATCGCCTCAGCGAGCGTGCGAGCGTCGGTTTCGCGTGCGAAGCGTTCCTTGTCCGGGTCCATCAGCTCGACGCGGCCCTTGTAGACCACGCCGGCCAGGTCGGTGACGGTGATGTTTTCGAGCGGCAGGCCGATGTCGACCAGCAGATCCAGACACGCCAGCGCCGCCGCACCCGCGCCGGACGACACCAGCTTGACCTTCTTGATGTCCTTGCCGACCACCTTCAAACCGTTGGTGATGGCCGCCGCGACGACGATGGCGGTGCCATGCTGGTCGTCGTGGAACACCGGAATCTTCATGCGCTTGCGGCATTCGCGTTCGACGATGAAGCAGTCCGGCGCCTTGATGTCTTCGAGGTTGATACCGCCGAAGGTCGGCTCCAACGCGGCGATCACCTCGACCAGCTTGTGCGGATCGGACTCGTTCAGCTCGATATCGAACACGTCGATGCCGGCGAACTTCTTGAACAGGACGGCCTTGCCTTCCATGACCGGCTTCGAGGCGAGCGGCCCGATGTTGCCGAGACCCAGCACTGCGGTGCCGTTCGTGACGACGCCGACCAGGTTGCTGCGCGCGGTGAAACGGGCGGCATTCAGCGGGTTTTCAACGATTTCCTCGCACGCGAACGCGACGCCCGGCGAGTACGCCAGCGCAAGGTCGCGCTGGTTGATCATCTGCTTGGTCGGGGCGATCGCGATCTTCCCGGGGGTCGGGAACTCGTGGTAATCGAGGGCGGCTTCGCGGAGTTTGCTATTGACGGGAGTCGACATAAGGCGGGCTTCGAAGGGCGGATTAGAATAGACGTTCGACGGCATTGTAGCCCCAATTGCCGACTCAATTCCTTCAATACGGGTACAACTGCCGCGACCGAAACATAGCGAAAGGCAGAGGTGGCGCGCTTCAGGCCAACTACTCGTTGAATCGGAGTTGAGTGCGAATAGAGTGTTTACCCGCGAGCATCTCCGTACAATGCGCGCCGTTAGCGGTTTTTCGTTGCGCTTATCCGTTCACCCATTGCCACCATGCTCTCCGAGTTTTCGCTGATCGATCGTTTCTTCGCCCGCCGCGCCGCCGCCGAGTCGTCCCGTGCTGCTGAAGGCACGCTCGGCATCGGCGACGACTGCGCCCTGCTCGCACCGCGCCCGGGAGAAATGCTGGCGATATCGACGGACATGCTGGTAGCAGGCCGCCACTTCTTTCCCGATATCGATCCCGAGGCGCTCGGTCACAAGGCGCTCGCAGTGAACCTGTCGGACCTGGCCGCGATGGGCGCGCGGCCGCAGGCGTTCACCCTTGCGTTCTCCTTGCCCAAAGCCGACGAGGCATGGCTGACCGCCTTCAGCGATGGCCTCTTCGCGCTGGCTGGGCGCTACGGCTGCGATCTGATCGGCGGCGACACGACCGGTGGGCCGTTGAATCTGTGCATCACCGTGTTCGGCAGCGTGCGGCCGCAAGTTGCGCTGCGCCGCGACGCCGCGCAACCGGGCGACGACATCTGGATCTCCGGCGCGCTGGGCGACGCACGTGCGGGCCTCGGCGTGCAGCGCGGCGAGTGGTCCGCAGATGCCAGCGACACTGCGACGTTTCGTCACGCCCTCGAACGCCCGGAGCCGCGGATCTTCCTTGGTCTCGCGTTGCGGGGCATCGCGCGCGCAGCACTCGATCTATCGGACGGGCTTGCCGGCGACCTGCTGCACATTCTGGAACGCTCGAACGTGCAGGCCACGGTCGACGTCGACGCGGTGCCGCGTTCGGCCGCGCTGCGCCGCCTCCCACCCGAGATCCAGCAACGTTGCACGCTAGCCGGCGGCGACGACTACGAGCTGTGCTTCACCGCACCGGTTGCGGCGCGCGCCAAGGTCGAAGCAGCCGGCCGCGAGGTAGCGATACCGGTTACCCGCATCGGTACAATAAGCGCTCTTCAATCGGCGGCCGACCACCCGGCGATCAGTTGGCAGAACGCCGCTGGCGCGCCCCTCACTTTGACGTTGCAAGGCTTCGACCACTTCCATGCAGAC
>NZ_WOEZ01000110.1 GCF_013177735.1 Paraburkholderia elongata
CAAAGCCAAAGTCACCATGAGAAAAGCGTACGGCTTCCGAACCTTCAGAGCCACGGAAATCGCGCTCTATCATGCACTTGGCAAGCTCCCCGAGCCTCCATCCACCCACACTTTTTACTGACCAACCTTAAGTTCTTGGAACTGGACGGCGACAATCATGTTGGCCGGCGTGTTGCTTGACGCTATCCAGCGAGTTGGTCGAGCGCGCCTACGTTCCGTTACGGGCACGGCGGCAGGAGATACCGAAGGACGGAGGAAAGGTTCGTGTCCTGTCGATCCCTGCTATCCGGGACAGAGTGGTTCAAGGTGCACTCAAGCTCATATTGGAGCCGATCTTCGAGGCAGACTTCCAACCGGGGTCGTACGGTTATCGTCCCAAGCGTACCGCGCATGAAGCGGTGCATCGGGTGGCAACGGCCATTGTTCAGTGGAAGACCCGAGTCATAGATTTGGATTTGCGCGCTTACTTTGACACAGTTCGGCATCACATACTACTGGAAAAGGTTGCGCGTCGGGTCAATGACGACGAGGTCATGTGTTTGCTGAAATTGATGCTGACGGCATCGGGCAAACAAGGCGTTCCGCAAGGCGGGGTGATTTCGCCGCTGCTCAGTAATGTCTATCTCACCGAGGTTGATCGGATGCTGGAGCGTGCGAAGGATGCCACGCGCAACGGGAAGTACACGTACGTCGAATATGTCCGTTTCGCTGACGATCTGGTCGTGCTGATCGATGCCCACCCGCGCCATGCGTGGTTGTTGGGGGCAGTGAGCAAGCGACTTCGGGAAGAATTTGCCAAACTGCAGGTCGAGGTTTTGAAGAGAAGAGTCGCACAGTGGATCTGGACTGCGCAGAGAGCTTCGGCTTTCTGGGATTCGACTTCCGTCGACTCCGCAGCGTAAAGAAGCACGTGTGGCGAGCGCACTACACGCCCAAGCTGAAGAAGCGGACTGCGTTATTGCGCAAGCTCAAAGGGGTGTTTCGGCGATACCAGTCGCAGCCGGTGGATCGGGTGGTAGAACTGATCAATCCGGTATTGCGCGGCTGGGTGAATTACTTCGCTGCTGGACATTCCAGCGAGTGCTTCAGCTTCATCAAAGACTGGGTGGAAAAGAAGATTCGACGCCACATGGGTCGATCCCGGAATCGACGGGGCTTCGGCTGGAAGAGGTGGAGTAGGCGCTGGCCGTATGAAGAACTGAAGCTGTTTAATGGCTATCGGGTTCGTCGAACTGCCGCACCGAAAGCGTCCCCAGCGTGATAGGTCGCATAAATCTTGGCATGAAGCACACAGGAGAGCGTAATGCCGGAAATCGGCCCGCTGCGTTCGACGTGGCGGGAGCTGGAAACGTGACTATGGTCACCGGATTGCGGGCCATCGCGAAAGCGGTGGAATCACCACCGGCGCCTACCGGTGCGCGCGCCAGTGCTCGACCCTACCTTCGGGGGCTCCGCTGCCGGAAGGCAGTGGAGCTACCCAATCATTACTGCCGCAGCTAATCTCGTGTGACGCCAGTGTTTCGATTCCGGTGCAGCGCGCCGTGATCTAATCCATAGGGGTCGTTCGTATCGTTTGCCTTTTACGCTTCGTCTAAAAACGCGGTCGCTTTAAGCCGGCTGCATGAACATCTTCCTTCTCGTTGGATTGAACGTGCCGTGCAAGTCACTGGATCCGCGAGCATCCGGCCGTAGGCGTCCGCCGGCGCAGCACGTCGTCTGGCTGGTCATCGCGCTTGCATTGTATCGGCAACAATTATAGAGCAAGGTCTTGGTGCTGCTCGCCGGATAGTTCACGCGGACGCCAATGCTAAGATTTTGCAGACCTTATTAAGTAATCTCATATAACAAGTCTACCAAACCCATATCCCCAAGAAGGATAAGATCGCAAATTGAGTTGTCTGACGTAACATAGTTTTGATTGTGGTCAGTCGAAAGTAAATTAGAACCTTCGGAACTTCTAGTGCGGATAAGGGAATCGGTCGGCATTGATAGGTTAGTGCGTCTCGGGTCACGAAAGCCGCGCACGCCCCGAAGGAAGTCCCCCTGGGGGATGCGACGTTCGCATTCGCGTCGGTTAGTGGCTGTTTTCAACTCGGCTGTGGACTCGCGCGGCGGCCTTGACGAACACGTGTTAACAGTCGCCAGGTCCGGAACCTCAACGCATGGCCGCCGAGTAGCTGCCCAACTGATCGGTGACGATCTTGCGCGTCACGGGGCCGTACTACGGGGCCGTACTTCTGGTTGGGAATCCCCGCCATGCATCGGGCGCAGCGCGACCCACAATTGAGGTAGATTATTTGAACCGTTCTCATGATGTGCGGGCCGACGAGATCGCATCATTCGGCCCATTTCGCTTGCTTGCTGCAGAAAGGCTTCTTTATCAGGGAGACGTTCCGCTTCGATTGGGCAGCCGCGCGCTCGATATCCTGATCCTGCTGGTCGAAC
>NZ_WOEZ01000111.1 GCF_013177735.1 Paraburkholderia elongata
CCCCATTGTTGTAAGAATGAAGACACCCTGCGCTTAGGATATCGAGGCTCAATCACACGGCTTCAGTACCTGCTGCTTACGCTTCAAGTAGTGCGTTACCGCACTCGCATGCAAAGCTCGCTTCGCGGCTGCTGGTTAGGCTTTGCCGGGAGGGAGTCGAACCCTCTGGAATCCAGCGAATGGTTTCCGCCCATACTTCGGTACTTCCCCCATTCCCAGTCTTATCCTGGCGCGATACAACCTCAGAAATCAGCATCGATTTCGGCGGAACGATTCCCTCCGAGCGCAGCATGCGAAGCAGATGACGGAGCGTGCGGCGAAGGTTTGCGGGGGTGCGAGGACTTGGCTTGCAGCAACGGCACACGGGAAGGTGCACCGTAAGAAAGCGATGCAGCACCGGCTCATCGATGTGATGGAGATCAATGTGCTGCGCAGTCAACCACCGTCCGAAATGGGCCGCGCATTGCAGGTAGTTCTCGATAGTAATACTTGCGTATCCGCGATGCCTCAAGTATCCGGCATATGCTCCGACAATTGGTTCAAGTGCGCCGTTCCGTGCGCGATTGCGCACGACGACTTCAGAAACAACTTGCGTGATCATGGTTGCTCTCCTCTGAATTGGCGGCGAAGCCATCTGAGGAGAGCACGGTCTGTTATGCGAAGTCTATAGTTGTTGAAGCGCACCCGGAGTCCAGCGAAATTGGGCGATCGCACCTCCGAATGACCGACAAACCATGCATAATCCCGGGGCACCCATAATAGGTCGATTCCACAACCACGCCCGCAAGATCTTCGCAGTGAGGCACCAGCGCCGCGAGGATTGCGCCGAGCTCATTCGGCAGGCGACGTTGCAGTACGATCCGGTCTTCGGCATCACTGACCACGACCACACTGTTGTTCGAGTGCAGGTCTATTCCACAGAACTTCATGTCGGCCTCCGTCAGGTCAAAGGATTTGCTTCACCCTGACTCTACCCCTGGGCCTCTCGCCGCGAGGCCCAGGCCCGCTACATGATTATCAAAGCCTACAGAGCGCTTCATCGCGCGGGTGCACGACATGGGTGCAAAGATCGCGATCGACGATTTCGGCGCGGGTCAGACATCGTTACGCTACCTGAAGAAGCTGTCAGCCGATGCACTAAAAATCGACGGCGAGTTTGTGCGCACGATGTGTAACCATCCGGCTGACATCGCGATCGTCGAGGCGATCATTACCCTCGCACGCAATCTCGGCATGCGCAGCATCGCCGAATGGGTCGAAGACCTCGATACCTTGCGTGCGCTGAATGAACTAGGCGTCGACTACGTGCAGGGCTTCGCGATCGCGAAGCCGCAAGAAGCCGAGAACATTCTCGCGGCCTCCTCCGCCTCGAGCTTCGTGACTAACGTCGAGCTCATACGCTATCTGAAAGCACAGCGGACGCGTTACAGCGGCGCCGATGACCAGCGCATGGAGCGCGAAAGCGCGCTCTGACGCGGCTCACCACGCCCCGGCCACTGGCGCGGTCGCATTTTTCGCCGCGCCGCGTATCGGTTCGCGGCCGCAGGCTTTGTTTTATCGGAAAGCGTTCTCGCATATTCGATCCGCTTGCATCCGCGCTGCATACCTCCTCGATGGAAAGCGTCAGGTTGAACGTATCGCAGCCCCCGGTCTACTTGATTTTCGTGGCATCCTTGACACCGATAAAGAGCGTGTGACACTAGCCAGCGAGGAATGCCGATGTGCTGCTCGACGAGCGCAGGCAGATGCCATGTCAGATCGGTGAACACGGTGTGCGGCAGTTTCTGGCGGGCTTTGGAAAGCGCCTGGGCGCTTCCACCGCACCCGTTCAGCCTGCTCACGCAACACCGTGAAGAACCGGTCGAGCGCTGTCTGCACGCAGGCACGGTTGCCGCCGGGAAACCAGCAAATCAGCGTGGCGAAGTCGAGCACACGACGACGGCTGAATTGCCGGGGATTGGCGACGTGGTGTGTGCGCAGTTCCTCCGAATCGAGGTAGGCAATGAACTCGCCCAAAATAGGGATTACCGGAGTTCATACCACCGCGTCGTGGCACGTCCGGGGGATTTGTAGCCGGTAAAGGTTCGCCATTGATGCAAGCATCATCAAGGCGACGCGAGGCCTGCACGCGGTGTTCCGGGTAGCCCGCATCTGCCGATTTTAATGATTGCGTCCGGATCAGCGATCCTTACGAAGGGTTTGGGGCTCTCTTTAAAGTTGTTGGTTTTGGCGAGGTGCCGCGCCTTGGCCGCCACCCTTCAGAATCAGGGCAAACAGTTCATTCTGCGAAGTTACGTTAAGCTTCACATAAGCTCGCCGCCGGTAAGTCCGAATCGAATGGAACGATAGACCCAGATCGAGAGCGATGGCTTCATTGGAATAGCCAGTCACGATCCGGGCACATACAGCTGCCTCTCGGGACGACAGGGGGGGCACATTTTCGGAGCCCTGCAGGATGTCAGCCATTCGGGTCAGGCTAGGCAAGGTACGCGCGAGTTTGAGATCCAGATGACGTTCGAATGCCGCGGCCAGCGGCGCCTTGATTGCATCGATCCTGTTGAAGTCCTCTCCGCCGAAAGGTCCGAAGAGTCGGTCCCGATAGAGCGACAGGCAGATCGCATCGCGTGGCCTGCGCACAATCACGCATAGCTTGCCGACGATTCCTGGTTCGACGTAAAACCGCTGCGAGTACTCTGGATTGGTAATCTCTTCGTCTGCGAACCCCAACATTTCCACCGTCCGCGACTTTGCCGGAGCGCAATGGGAACGGAATGGATCGTACACGTGGTAGCGGCGAATATAGTCCCGAACCAGCGAATGCACGCAGCGGTCGTCGCGATCGTCCTTCGCTGCCAGCGTCTCTACCGTCACGTCGTCGCGAAAATGGAACAGTACGACCTGGCGTGCGCGCAATTCCCGATGAAGTGCATCGAACAGCACATCTTCGAACTCGTCCTTGCCGATGGACAGAATGACGTTTTCGAGCACAGGCCCTCCGGGACGATCACGTTAGGATCGCCATGTTGTTGATGACTCTAAGCTGGCGCAGTCCAAGTCTCAAACAACACCTGGTCGCGAATCTCAGAGATCAAGCACCAGTTCAGCATCCAGACTGCGGGATACGCAGATCAGCATACAGTCTCCTGCCTTCTGCTCCTCCTCGGTCAGCATCATGTCGCGATGATCGGGCCGCCCGGCCAGAACCGCCGTCAGGCATGTTCCGCAAATGCCCTGTTCGCAGGATGTCTCAATTTCGATTCCCGCAGTCCTCAGAGACTCGACAATGGTCTGACTGGCATTGACCGGTATCGTCGTCCCCGATTTTGCGAGCCTGACGTGAAACGCGCCGGCCTTGAGATCCTGGGCCGGAGGCTCGGCGGCAAAGTACTCCAGATGTAGGACCAACCCAGGTTTTGCCGTAACTGCCTCGCGGACCGCTCGCATGAATGGGGCCGGCCCGCAGGTGTAAACGTGTGCATTCGGCGAAACCGCGTCTAGTCGGGTCGCCAAAGCCCGCTGAACCTCGTCGCCGATCAAGCCTAGGTGAATTTGCGTCCGCGGTGCAAATGCCGTGCTGCGAATTTCCTCGGCGAATGCCACCCTGTCGCTCGACCGTGCGAAATAGTCGAAAGAAAACGAATTGCCCCGGGCAAGCAGTTGATAGGCCATGCCCAGCAACGGCGTGATGCCAATGCCGCCTGCTAGCAGAACCGAATGAGCCGCATCTAAGTCCAGCGCAAAATTGTTTCGCGGCAATCCTATCTTTAGCGTCTCGCCTTCCGCAAGCGCGTGCATGAGCCGCGAGCCGCCTCGCGAATTCGGCTCCAGCTTAATCGCGATTCTGTAGGAGCCGTCAACATCGGTCGCGTTGATCAGCGAGTATTGTCGGATCAATTCGCCAAGATGGACATCGACATGAGCGCCGGCTTCGAAAGGCGCCAACGACCTGCCGTTGGCGCCGACAAGTTCGATCGACCGGATATCTGCAGCTTCGACGAAAATTCGCCGGATAAGGGCATCCTGAGTGGTCAATTCGTGCCTTCCTTCAAGTTTTTCGTGAGTAGGAGTCCGATGCAATCCAAGCTGAGCGATCCATAATGAACCCAACCTGGCTGCTTGAAACCGTCTCTGGAAGCAAGGCGCCGTGGTATGTGCAGAGCGTCGATTTCGGCGCGCAACAGACTGATTTCGAAGGGCTGATTGTCAGCGAGTACATGACGCGTCGGCCCGCTCGTGCCTGGACGCAAAGCGAAGGACTTCCGGCAATTCTTGACTACTAGGAAATCCACGTCGTCTCCAATATATTGCGTCGCTGGCGTAGTGACGTCACACGCTCCTCAGGCCAAGACCGCGGCGATCGATCTGCTACGACCGATAACGGGGCCGCAAGGATCTTCGCCACGCCGCCCCAAAACTGAAGGGCGATGCCAACCGAATGAGCTAGGCGCACCCGCCGCGCTCCGATATCAACTCGGATCTGCACGTGCGTCAGCATTCAATCTACCCGACCAAACGCCCGATATTCCCTGATCGTTTGTACGATCATCGTACACATGTACGATATTGATACAAGATATAACGAGGGTTGGTCGCCGTCAAGGACAACTTCATTGGCAATGGACTCTTGAGCTGAACGTGTTCCGTGGCGCTTCGCACGCCTCCGACGAATTGAGTTCTAAGCGCGCACTTGGCGCGTAGCGCAGAACAGCCAGTTGCGGCGTCCGACCGTGCAGAGATTCAGCCCTATGCAGTGAACCCGGTGTCGCCGCGACCGAACGCACGCAGTGAAGCGTCGCGGGTACGGCGCGTGCGTAGACGAACGATTTCGGCTGCAGGATTCAGGTGGCCAACTAAACCGCATGGATCGTGCGCCGCTACTATTCGTCGTGGTCGATATGGCCCTTCTTACTAGCCCCTGAGGAGCGAGGCAGCTTCCTGCTGCAACGCGCGCATTCGCGGCAGAACCTCGCTGACAAGATGTTCGGGCGTCGTTCGCTCAACATGCTCGCCGACATTAATCGCAGCGACAACATTTCCGCGAGAGTCACGGATCGGTACTGCAATCGTCAGGAGACCAGACTCCAATTCTCCGTGCACTACGCTGTAGTCTTGGTCCCGGACACGGTCGAGTTCGGCCATGAGATCGGGAATCTCCGTCAAGGTGCGCTGAGTGCGTTTGACGCGATCCGTCCGTTCAAGAATGGACCGCGCCTCCCGCTCAGGGAGCGAGGCGAGGAGGACGCGGCCCATAGCGTTGCAATAGGCGGGTAGCCTGGATCCCACGCGCAGGTTCGTCGAGATGATGCGCTTGGTCTCGACGCGCGCAACGTAAAGCACGTCGGACTCATGAAGCACCGCCGCTGAGCAGGATTCTGAAAGTGTCGCGCTCAACTGCTCTAGCATGGGCCGAATGATCTGTGGAAGATCGGTACTCGAAAGGTACGAAAAGCCGAGTTTGAGCACGCGTGGCGCCAATCGGAACAGCCGCCCATCGAAAGTAGCGTAGCCGAGCGTCGTAAGCGTCAGCAGGCAGCGCCTTGCCGCCGGGCGGGAAAGTCCGGTGAGTCGCGCAACGTCTGTGACACTGAGGGCGCCCTGCCCATCGAAGCACTCGATGACGGCTAAGCCCCTCTCCAGCACAA
This sequence comes from Paraburkholderia elongata, assembly GCF_013177735.1. Taxonomy (GTDB): domain Bacteria; phylum Pseudomonadota; class Gammaproteobacteria; order Burkholderiales; family Burkholderiaceae; genus Paraburkholderia; species Paraburkholderia elongata. The sequence continues at coordinate 5,643 of NZ_WOEZ01000111.1, forward strand.
GCATGTGATCGGGAGAGCGGTTGGTGGCGTGGCTCGCTTGTTTGCTGACGGACATCTGAGGTTCATACTGCATAATAGACGTGAGTAGGAAAATCAAGGCGTTTAGAGGACTCTGAGAGTACCACTTGGCCGAGACGGACAGAATTTCATGATCGATGCAGTTCCGCGATGTGGTACAGCCAGTTGTGGACCTCATTCGAGTCTGGCAGATCGCAGGTCCAATAGAACCTGCTTCGCAATGCCACTTGCGATCGAAGCGGAAGCGCAACGTCCAGTACCCCCCTAAATCGCCTGAAGCCTGTCTTCACGAACGGGGCACCTCTGCGCACACTCAGATCGCGCGAGTCATCGCCGCCTGTAATCCACTCGCCTTCCCTTTCACTAGACCGCCGCCACAGAATCCATCCGCGCCAAATACGAACGCTTGGGCAAAGCGATCTACGGAGCGGAACGCCAGGCTGCGCGTCGCGTTTGTCGCTCATCGGAGCGACTTTACGAGCCGGGTGTTTCGGCGCACGATTCCCTTCAGAAAAACATAGGCACTGGCCGTTTCGCTACTGCACGGTGATCTATTAACTATCGGAGGAGGCACCCATGGAATTTCTTCGCAACACTTGGTACGTCGCATTGTGGTCCCAAGACCTTGCGCCCGAACAAATGATCTCCCGCAAATTCCTCAATGAGCCGATCGTTCTGTTTCGGCAGGCAGATGGAAAGGCCGCGGCCCTCGCAGACGCCTGCGCCCATCGGTTCTCGCCCCTTTCCATGGGCAAGGTTGTGAAAGGCGCCAATGTTCGGTGCCCCTATCACGGGCTTGAATACGACGGGACGGGTAAATGCGTGTTCAACCCACACAGCACTGGACAAATTCCGCCGGCTATGAAAGTGCGCAGCTACCCGGTGGCGGAAAAGCATTCGATAATCTGGATCTGGATGGGTGAGAAGGAGGCCGATCTGTCGCTGATTCCGGATTTCAGCGTTCTCGACCCAGATCCGAAAAAGCCGGTCAGCAAGCGCGATTGGCTGTTGATGCAGGCAAGCTACGAGCTGATCGCCGACAATTTGATGGACCTCAGTCACAGCGCGGTCATCCATGAGGGCATTCTTGGCAGTGAGCACACCGTGAAGGGGAACGTCACGATCGAGCAAAGGGGGACCACCGTTAAGGCCGGGCGAAATGTGCCGAACGTGCCTGCTCCTGGCCTCTACGATCTCATCTACAAGAATGATGGCCGACAGGTCGACCTTTGGCAGGATATGCGCTGGGACGCCCCGGCCTGCATGCTAAACGACACTGGGGTCACCGAACCCGGAGCGCCACGCGAAGAGGGGACCGGCTTCTACGGCTTGCATTTTCTGACTCCGGAAACCGAAACGACGACGTATTATCTTTTCTGTGCAGTCCGCTTCAACCCGATCTCCTGGGGCCAGCCACTTGACGGCGAGATTCAGACGAAGATATCGGAGCTGCGCCGGTTTGCTTTTCAGGAACAGGACCAAACCATTATCAAGGCACAGCAAGACAGGATACTAGGCCAAAAGACATTGCAACATCCTGTCCTTCTCGACATCGACGCCGGTCCTGTTAGATACAGGCGCGTTCTCGAAGGGCTGATCAAGCAGGAACGGGAAGCCACAAATACTTTGCAGGGTAAGGAAAGCCAGGCGGCATGACCTATGCCTTCTTCCGGCATACGGGGTCAAGTGAAGCAGTGGAAATGCATAGGCTGTCTCAAAGCGTAGTGCAACTTACGAGACACGGGGATTGAAGGCAAGGAGCCGAGCCTTCCGGTGATGCTGAAGAACATCACCACACCGTCCTGAAGCTGGCGTGTCCCCGCTCCTTGTACGTGGCGGCTTGAAGGTCACTGTTGATAGTTTCATGACCGCAGTAGCGGCGCGCGTCTAGGCTCGGGCGACGATGCTGCGGTGAAGCATACGCGCCTCGGCCAAGGCGCACGTCGCGGGAATGTCTGACATGTCGCCGTCGGTAATAGCCGGCGGGCTTGCCGCCGCACGCCCGGTCGGAATCGCAATCGTGCGTCCGGGATTCCATCCCGGATGCGCGGTTTAAATCACTGTTCGGCCCTGTGCACTGACCTCTCACTGAGGTTCTGGTGAAGGTCGCGAAGGTCATTTTTGAATTTCTCGATTGCTTGCTTCAACGAAGCAGCGAGTACTGAACGGGAGGGTTATGTTGACGTCTCAAGCAAACTTGCATGCAACTACACACGATGCTCGCGGGCCGAAACTCAGCGTAGCTGACGAAACGTGCTGCGAGCAGATTCTTGCCGACTGGATGGCAGCGCTGAACGCCCATAATGCCGCGAGAATGGATTCCTTCCTGCGCTTTCCTCATGTGCGTATCGCGGCCAACATTGTTGCGGTCTATGATGGGCCAGGCAGCAATCCGATGGACGTCTTCGAAAAGTTGATCGACGAGCAAAGCTGGCATCACAGCGCCTGGACCGACATCCGTCTAGTTCAGTCCTCGCCGAATAAGGCGCACTACGCCGTTCAATACACTCGCTATAGGGCAGACGGCTCCGTCATCGGGGTCTTCGATTCAATCTACGTTTTCACCTGTATTGATGGGGAATGGAAAATCCAGGCCCGCTCCAGCTTCGGTCCGTGATCAACCGGCATAGAACAAACTAAACGCAGCAGGAAGAGTTTTCAGCGGGACCTGAATCACATATTTCAAAACCGTCATTCCATTTCCAGAATTCTTAAATAAATAAGCGACGATCGCCATTTCAATTGATTGACGGCCCTGATCACCCACCTCCCGGTCGTCAGTCAGCATCTGATATTCAACTTCTTGCACAGCAAAAGGAACGGACATGAGTTACGCAACCATCAACCCTTCGACAGGTGAACTCGTAAATGAGTTTGCGGAGATTAGTGACGGCGATCTGTTCGGAGTTCTCGATCGCGCACATAAGTGCTACGAAAGTGATTGGAGCCGCCGATCAATTGCTGACCGCGCCGAGGTTATGTTTGCCGTCGCAGCAAAGCTCCGCGAGAACATCGACGAGTACGCCGGTTATGCGACCCTCGAGATGGGTAAGCTAACTGCACAGTCGCGCGCGGAAGTCGAACTGTCGGCGAAAATTCTAGACTATTACGCTCGGAATGCAGAAACCTTCCTCAAGCCGACACGGATCGCCGGGGTCGAGGACGCCGTTGTCCAGACGCTGCCAATCGGCGTCATCCTTGGCATTGAGCCTTGGAATTTCCCGTATTACCAAGTGGCGCGTGTCATCGCACCTCAGTTAATGGTCGGTAACGTCGTGATCATCAAGCATGCTCCTGGTGTGCCACAAACCGCGCTGGCACTGGAACGGTTGCTGGAATCGGCCGGTGCGCCTTCTGGAGCCTACACCAACCTTTTTGCCAGCAATGAGCAGATCGCTCGGCTCATCGATGATTCGCGGGTTCGTGGCGTTACGATTACCGGTAGCGAACGAGCCGGCTCCGCGGTCGCCGAACGCGCCGGACGAGCCTTAAAAAAGACTGTTATGGAGCTTGGTGGCAGTGATCCGTTCATCGTGCTTGAAGATGCACCCCTTGAGACGACTTTGGATGCGGCCATCCTCGGTCGGCTGGTGAACGCGGGTCAGAGTTGCGTCGCCGCAAAACGGTTCATTGTCGTTGGAAAGGACCGCGGCTCGGAGTTCCTGGGGGGTCTTATCGAACGAATGAAATCCATAAAAATTGGTGATCCTAAAGATCCTCAGACGGCACTCGGACCGGTTTGTTCGGAGCCCGCCCTGTTGGGTCTCCTCGACCAGATTTCCACTGCCGAAGCCGGCGGCGCACAGGTGGTGCTGGGCGGCAACCGTATTGATCGGCCGGGATTTTACCTGGAACCAACAATCATTACCGGGATCGACCCGCAGAATCCGCTTTTTCTCCAGGAGACATTCGGTCCAATTGTGTCATTCTACGTAGTCGAAAACGAGGACGAGGCCGTTGATTTAGCTAACGCCACGGCTTTCGGACTCGGCGCTTCCATTTACACGGCGGACTTGGACCGCGGGAAACGCCTTGCAAACCGGATCGACAGCGGAATGGTATTCGTAAATCATCCAACCTATTCCCTCCCTGAGCTTCCTTTCGGTGGGGTAAAGAATTCCGGCTTCGGACGTGAGTTGTCTGAGCTAGGCTTCGCAGAGTTCACCAACCGAAAGCTGGTCAACGTCTTTCCCGCCGGAACCAAACCACGGCGCCCGGTCACTGCGTGATCGTGAAGGTCGCCTCAAGACGGCGCATGACGTCCGAAACAATTACTCGCCCACGCGGACGAATCTCCGATCAAGAGGCGACTACTCGTAGCGACAAGGGATACCGGGACGAATCTTACGGTTGATGGTGGGATGAATGCCTGAGCCCGGGGGCATGTTCGGCGTATGGACTTGAAGAAGGCCAACGTCCGTGCGGACGCAACGGAGAGTTGATGAGCTAACGCAGTTGGCTCTCCGTTAAAGACCCCCGCAAAGTCATCAGACCGCGCCGATTCAGGTCGCAGGCGCGACCTGTGTCTGGCTCGCTTATCGCGAGACATAAGTTGGACTCAACTAGCGAGCACCATGTTTGTTCACCCGGAAGATATCGGTGTGGCCTTGCGGAGGGGCACGCCAGTATGACGGCGGTGCGTCGACCGACTCGCCAAGCACAAAGGCGGCGTGCCATGGCCATCGCGGATCGTAGAGCATACCCCTTGCAAGTGCCACAAAGTCAGCCTGTCCACTACTAACGATCTGGTTGGCCAAATGAGGATCGGTGATAAGTCCAACTGCGATCGTAGCGATCCCGACCTCGCGTCTTATCCGCTCAGCGAATGATGCCTGATAGTTTGGCCCGACCGGGATCTTCTGCTTCGGCGAGATCCCGCCAGAAGAGGCTGTGATCCAATCTGCGCCACGCTCTTTAAGGCGTTTGCCAAGCTCGATTGTTTCTTCGACGTGCCAGCCACCCTCTACCCAATCTGTCGCCGAAACTTTAACGCCGACAGGTTTTTCGTCTGGAAAGGCGGCACGGACCGCCTCGAATACTTCAAGCGGAAATCTCAGCCGATTGACAAGCGCCCCGCCATAAATATCCTCGCGCCGATTGGATGTCGGAGATAGAAATTCATGCAACAGATATCCGTGCGCGGCGTGAATCTCCAGTCCGTCGACACCGATCTCGGCGGCGCGTCTGGCCGAATCGGCGAGAGCGCGCGCAATCCTCTCAAGGCCCTCAGGGCTCAGTGCGTCTGGCACTTCTTCGCCGTCGATCTGCGGCAACGCAGAGGGTGCAAAGGTCGCCCAGCCGCCGTCGGCCTTCGATATCTGCTGACCGCCATTCCATGGCTCACGGCTTGAGCCTTTTCTTCCCGCATGGCCAATCTGGAGGACGATCTTCGTATCGAAGGTTTTCCTGACGAACGAGACGACTTCTTCAAGAGAAGCCTGGGTTCTGTCGTCCCAGAGACCCAGGTCGCCGGGAGTAATGCGCCCGGCCGGTTCGACGGCGCTGGCCTCTAAGAACATCAGACCCGCGCCAGAGGCCGCCATAGTGGCGTAATGGGCCTGGTGCCACTCGGTGGCCTGCCCATCCTTTGCGACGTACTGGCACATCGGCGAGACAGCAATGCGGTTGCTGGTCAACACCTGCCTGAACTTATAAGTGGAGAACAATGACGTCATAGCATTCCTTTTTCATAGACTCAAAGCAACTTACGCCTGATAGCCACTCACTCAATCCGCTCGCCGTTCTGCATACCTGCGGGACACCGGAAATGGGCGCGAGGCAGATAGGCAGAAGCTGACGAACCCGAGCGCGATAATGGTGAACGACGCCGTTTTAACGGCCTCAGCGAGTCCCCAGGTTCTCGCCATCACGCCCAATACAAGGGCGAACACACCCATTGAGAGATACCCGATCAGATAAAACGCGGAAAGAACGCCACCGCGATGCTCGGCCGGCGCGGAAGAGTTCAGTACGGAAAGTGCTCCCATGAACAGGAGCGCATAGCCGCAACCGGCGAGTGATGTTGAGGCGAGGAGCGTCGGCAAGCTGAGCCACGTCACCGCGAGCCACAACAGGAGTAATCCGAGTGAAGCCGTGATCGCCCCCAGAAGGAGCAGCAGCCTGGGCGACAGTTTTCTGCAGAGAACTGTGATTACAGCAGATACGATTGCGAAGCTTGCCAGGATCGCACCGTTCGTGAACGCGTTGACGGACCCTACCAGGTCATGCGCCATCTGGCCGCCGAGGGATAGCAGAATCGCACCCGATGCGAACGCAATGACAGCAGCAAGCGATGTAAGAGCGAAATCGTTCCGGCAATCTGCAGGAACGCGCGGCATGCGCACGGACCATCGCGTGTCTTGTCCGCCATGACGTGGCATAAACCACACTCCGACGATCAGAACGACGATGACGACAGCAAGCACGAGGAAGTTAAGCTGCAGAGGCCAGGGTGCGCACTGAATCAACGCTCCCCCGAGAAGCAGGCCCGTCGCGAAGCCAATACCCTGAGCGATGTTGGTCGCCGCAGCTGAGCGCTCCGGATCTTCGTCGGCGCTGAACTCCAATATGGCGGCTGTTGACGAGCCGCTGCCAAGCCCAACGCCGATCCCCATCAGCGCGCGTCCAACGAAAAGCCAGGCGATATCGGGCGCGACGGACATCATGAGCACACCGACGAGCGAACACGTGAGCGCAACCAACATCGTCATGCGACGACCGACGTGGTCGGACAAGCCACCTAGCAAAACGAGCGTACCAACAACGAAAATGGGATAGATGGCGAATACCCCGGCGGTGTCCACCGGTGAGAGATTCCACTTTTGCGCATAGAGGCGATAGCTAAGCGCGGGTGCCGCACTCGCCCATAGCGTATGAGTACTGACGCCAAACGATACCCAGAAACTCGCCCTGCGGCCCAGAGTTCGACTACGTTGAACGGCGGTGTTCTGCACATGTCCATCACAGGACTTTGACCTGATCACTCGAGTCATCCCAGTCACTCGCACCAAAGCTTCGAGCCACACTCGACAGGGACGGTCGCGCCGGTAATCCAACGTGATTCGTCACATGCCAGGAACGCGATTACGCGACCAATGTCCTGCGGTTCTGCTAATCGCTTGAGTGCTTGCATTCCGAGGGCGAACTCAATACCGGCCTCTGTCTTTGCAAAGGTCGACCTATCAGCTCTTACGACGGCAGGAGCCACTGCGTTAACGCGTACACCGCGAGCACCGAGCGCCGCCGCGAATTGCCTTGTCAGTGTTTCGACCGCGCCCTTTGTGGCCGCGTGTGCACTGATCGGTCCACCAGCGGAGCGTACGGCGATGGAAGAGAAAAGCACCACACTGCTGCGTTCCCGTAGTATCGGCAGAAGTTGCTGCATCAAAAAGAACGGTGCACGCACATTCACCGCAAAGAGACGATCGAAGTCCTCAACCGTAGTCTCCTCGATCGTGGCGGCCTTGGTAATCCCCGCGCTCGCTACCAGGATATCAAGCCGGTCTCCCACAACTGCACGGACCTGCTTCGCAAGTTTATGCGCCCCGTCCTGGGCAGCCAGATCGGCTGCCACGGCCTCGGCCTTACCTCCCCTGCTACAAATCTCCGCGACCACTGCCTCCGCTTCAGTCTTGCCACGCCCATAGTGGACAATAACCTGCGCGCCGCCTTCCGCGAGCGCGAGCGCGGTTGCGCGGCCGATACCGCGGGACGCGCCCGTGACCAAAGCGGTTTTACCTGAGATAGCAGGCATAGGTTTCCTCCTTGTTGTGTCGACATGACCGTCGATCAGCGCGAACCACGGCTTGTAGCCGTCAGGCCTCGCTTTCCTGCGTATTAGCCATGATCGATATGGACTTCCCAGTTGGCTTCGAGATGAGCAGTCGACGGCGCGCCGAGCACATTCGCTGAATATACGAGTGGGCAACCGGTGTTGAAAAAGACTTTGTTTATCTACAGCGATGCCTCAGAAGCATGCAATATCGAAAGCCGACCAGCATGCAGAACGGGATCGTGTGGCTCATCTCAAGTGTCGAATGGATGCCATCTCATGCGGCGCAACGCCTGGCAAGCAACAGAGAGATTGGAGCCCGTTGCGACGCGTTTTCAGCTCGAGGATGCATCGAATCTCATCTGGGCTCCGACGAAAGACAGCATTTCGTACGAGTGCGTCGAAACATCCGTCGGCGCTGGAGGGCGAGCTTTCGGTTCTGAAGGGAGAGAAAATGCGTATGACCGAACGTCGCTGTGTCGTGGCAGCTATGCTACGGATGCGTGATTTTCGGCCCCTATCGATCTGCAGCGGGCGAGTAGATGGTCGATTCTGGAAAGAAACAAACTCAATATCGGCGAAGTGTTAGCCCTGCTATAGCCGATGACCAGGTCGATAGTCGGCGGTTCTACAGCAAGTGGACGGCTTGTCACCGACCAGGGAAGGAAATTCCTGGCGTAACACGGAAGCAACGCAAGACCACGCGTCGATGCCACCAATGACACCGCCATCGCGAGGTTATCCACTTCGTAGCTTGCACGTATGTCCAGGCCTGACTGCAGGACAAACTCGTCGACGACGGTCCGGACAGTAGGAGCAGTGTGCGAAACGGTGATGAACGTCTCGCCAACGAATTGCTGAAGACCAATCGTTTCGCAAGCCGCGAGAGGGTGATCACTTGGCAAAACTACAACCATTGGCTCCTTGACAACGAGCCGGTACTCCAGGTCCGGCACGTTCGGCTCCGGTCGCATGAATGCGAGGTCGAGATCGCCTTTCACCAGGGCATCGCGAAGCGACGGCGAGTATTGGCTGGAGAGTGTAACCTCAATTTGAGGGAGTTCGTCGCGGAGAACGCGCATCGCCTCCGGCAACCACTCGATCTCCTGCCCAGTGAGGAATCCAAGCGCAAATACAGGCTTTGACCGATGCGCCGCCCGTCGAGCCGCTTCAATGGCGGACTCCGCTTGCGCCAACGCCCCACGAGCGTGCTCAAGGAAGGCGCGACCTGCCGCTGTCAATTCAACCCCGCGGGCGCCGCGTGTCAGCAAATCAACACCCACTTCAGCTTCAAGATCGCGAATCTGACGGCTAAGGGAAGGCTGGGCCGTATGCAGTCGCTGTTCGGCCGCCGTCGTGAAGCTACCCGTCTCCGCGACAGCGACAAAGTAGCGAAGATGTCGAAGCTCCATTGGTCCCTCTCCATGCCTGCCAAATATGGCTCTAGATATACAAAGTCTTATTCCGAACTGCCAAAACATTCTACGCTTAAGCCAAGTTTGAGTTTCAACCCAGAATTGACCGCGAACTTCGCCAGGTGACGCCGTGCGAACCCGAGCAGCAACGGTCAACCCATACCTCTGAGGACTTAACGTGACGAATCGTGTTGTTTTAATTACCGGCGCCCTGACGGGAATTGGCCGGGCCGCGGCGATCGCTTTTGCGCAGGACAAGGCACGGGTGGTGGTTTCCGGTCGCAGGGAAGCCGAGGGCAAAGCGTTGGAAGAGGAATTGCGCCGCCTCGGTACCGAGGCCGAGTTCGTCATTGCTGACGTACGTCGCGAGGACGAAGTGAGCGACCTGGTTGACAAGGCGGTGACGCGCTTCGGCCGGCTCGACGTCGTCGTCAACAATGCGGGCGTCGAGGGCAAGCCGGGCCCTGTTACCGATGTATCTGCCGACGCCTACACAGCCTTGTTCGACACCAATGTGCTGGGAACGCTGTGGGGGCTTAAACACGCTTTGCGCGTCATGCAGCCTCAGGGCAGCGGGAACGTCATCAACATCTCATCGACGTTCGGAGAGCGTGGCGCCGCCAACTTTTCGCTCTACGCGGGCAGTAAGCACGCTGTGGAAGGGATCACGAAGTGCGCCGCGATCGAGGCCGCGGCTTACGGTGTCCGCGTTAATGCGGTGGCTCCTGGACCGACCGAGACAGCAATGCTGGAGCGCCTCACTGGTTCAACCGAAAAGAGCGCGGCGTTCTACTCCGCCGTACCGCTCAAGCGCGGTGCCACGCCTGAGGAAATCGCCGATGCCGTCGTCTTTGTCGCGTCAGACAAGGCAGCCTTTATCACCGGACAAATCATCAGAGTAAACGGCGGCAAGACGGCGAGTTGACGATAGTCGATTCGATTTTGACGCGCCCGGGAAGCGCCGCTGTCCACATAATTTACAGGAACCTGTATGTCAAAGCTTTTCTCACCGATCCGCATCGGCGCGGTCGAACTGTCGCACCGTGTGGTGCTTGCGCCGCTTACGAGAATGCGGGCAGACGTCCCCGGCAACGTGCCGGGCGACCTGATGGTCACATACTACGAACAGCGTGCATCTCAAGGAGGGCTTCTGATAGCGGAGGCTACTTTCATCACGCCAACAGGGAACGGGGGCTATGGATCGCCTGGAATCTATACTGACGAACAGGTGGCAGGATGGCGGAGAGTTGTCGACGCAGTACACGCGAAGGGTGGAAGGATCTTCCTACAACTCTGGCACGTTGGGCGGCAATCGCATGTCGACCTTCAGCCAAACGGCCAGGCGCCGATTGCGCCGTCCGTGACCAACGCCGAAGTTAGGGCCCTTCTGGCGAGCGGCCCCAGCGCCGCGTCTGTCCCGAGAGCAATCGAACTCTCCGAAATACCGGAGCTTGTCGACGACTATCGTCGAGCGGCCCGACGAGCGAAAGAGGCCGGCTTCGACGGCGTGGAACTACACGCCGCGAACGGTTATCTCATCGACCAGTTTCTGCAGGATAACTCCAATTTACGTACAGATTCATACGGTGGCTCTGTAGAAAATCGCGCCCGCTTCCTCCTCGAAGTTGTCGACGCAGTGGCAAAGGTCTGGGGCACTGATCGCGTCGGTGTTCGCATTGGTCCAAGCAATAAGTTCGGTGGCATGGGCGACAGCTCGCCAGCAGTGACTTTCCCTTACATTGCCCGCGCGCTATCTGCATATGGGTTGGCTTATCTTCATGTCATTGAGCCGCGGGTCACGGGAAACGTCTCAGACGATTCGCAGAGCCCCGTGGCGGCCGGGCAACTCCGACCTCTATTCGGTGGTCCGGTGATCGCCGCTGGTGGGTTTGACGCAACCGGCGCTGAAGCAATCATCAGAGCGGCCGACGCGGACCTTGTCGCGTTCGGCAGGCACTTCCTCGCAAATCCGGATCTTCCCGAACGGATTAAGCGCGATCTCCTGCTCAATCCCTACGACCGCGACACGTTTTACTACGGCGGGGAAAAGGGCTATGCCGATTACCCGATATACGAGGTCAAACATTGACCAAGGAGACCAGGTGCCTCGGCTTTCTTAAGCTCGCGACACGCGAGGCCGACGCACCTGGATCAGAAACTCGAGAGTGGCCCGAGGGTGACCTTGACCAGAGCACCTGGAACTAGAGAATGATCTTCGATCACCGTACTTACACCATCAAGCCGAACCGGCTCGCCCGATTTCTGGAAACCTACGAGCGCCTGGCATTGCCGCTTCAGCGAAAATATCTCGGCGAACCCTATGGTTTCGTGGTGACCCATATTGGGGCACTTAGCCGGGTTGTTCATCTCTGGCAATACGATAGATAGTCTGGCGGATCGCGAGCAACGCCGCGACGCCATGGAAGCAGATCCGGAGTGGCAAGCATACCGGCGCGTCGCGTTAGACGAAGACACACTTGCCAATATGGAAAATCAGATCCTTAGGCCCGTCCCCTTCTTCCAACCCCGTTCAGTCACAAGTTAACAGTTGGCCTTCTCCGGCTATGTCGTCGACTCCGACGATGCAACCTCGGTACACCGAAACGGATCTCTCCATGGTGCACGAGTTCGACCCACCAACGTCCGTTACCCCATCAGACATAAGGGATTGACACAATGCCAATCGAAACGCCTCTCCTGTACGAGTCTAAAGGCTCACCAAACGCCCGTCGTGTTCGTGTCTTTGTCGCCGAGAAGGGTATCGAAATTGCACAACGAGCGATTGATCTTGGTAGCAGAGAGCAATTTTCAGACGCTTTCCAGGCGGTGAATCCACGAATGCAGGTTCCTGCGTTACAACTCGCCGATGGAACGGTAATCACGGAAGTGCTCGCAATATGGCGCTATCTTGAGGAAACCTATCCACACAAGCCCCTTCTTGGTTCGACAGCCAAGGGCAAGGCACTCGTCACCATGTGGGAGCGACGCGCGGAGCTGGATGGTTTCGCCGCGGTCATGGAAGCGGCCCGAAATGCTCTGCCCGGGTTGAAAGGACGAGCATTGTCGGGGCCGCACGATCGAACAGATTCCTGCATTGGTCGAGCGTAGCAAGCAGCGCGTGTTGAACTTCTTCCCAGATTTCAATGCACGACTCGAAAGTGCCCCGTTTGTCGCTGGTGACGAATTCTCAGCGGCAGACCTTACGACCCTCGTTACCGTCGATTTCGCGGCAAATGCTCTGAAAATGCCGATTCCCGAATCTCACCAATCGTTTAGGCGGTGGTACGAAAGCATCTCGTCCCGGCCAGCTTCGAGCGCGTGTTCGCGACATCGCCGACTCGCATCGACCCTTTACACGCATAGGAAACACACAAATGACACGCCTGATCAAATTTGCAAATGCTGGTGGTCCCGACGTTCTCGAATTCGTCGAAACTGCGACCCCAGCTCCCGGGCCAAAAGAAGTCCGCATTGACGTTAAGGCAATCGGTATCAACCGCGCCGAGGCGATGTGGCGCATAGACGATTACGTCGAACCTGTGAAGTTTCCCGCGGGGCTAGGCTATGAAGCTGTGGGTACAATTGGCGCCGTCGGCGAGGGCGTGAAGGGTTTCGCTATCGGTGACGAAGTCAACGTGATTCCGTCGTTTTCAATGAATGATTATGCGACGTATGGGGAGAGCATCATCGTCCCGATCCATGCTGTCGTGAGGCATCCGAAAACGCTTTCCTACATCGAGGCTGCCTCTGTCTGGATGATGTTTCTGACCGCATATGGCGCCCTCATCGAGGACGCCAAAGTCACCAAAGGTGACTTCGTTATTATTCCCGCGGCGTCGAGTAGCGTTGGACTTGCCGCGATCCAACTCGCGAACTACGCTGGGGCGACCCCTATCGCCCTGACGCGAACATCGGCCAAGAAGGCGCAACTCCTTGGGGCCGGGGCGACTCATGTAGTGGTAACCGAAGAGGTAGATTTCGTAGACGAAGTGAAGAGGATCACAGGCGGCCACGGGGCGCGGGTCGCATTCGACCCTATCGGTGGTCCCAATTTCCCGAGAATTCACTCGGCACTGGCTGTCGGCGGCATCATCTACATCTATGGATTGCTTAGTTATGAAGTCACCCCACTTCCCGTTCTCGAAATGATCGCAAAGGTGTCCACCGTTAAGGCTCATAACATCTGGCTAACGAGCGGCGATGATCAGCGTCGCAAAGCAGGCGTGGAGTACGTTTTAAAGGGCCTCGAGAGCGGCGCACTAAAACCTGTAGTCGACCGCGTATTCGAGTTCGACGAGATGCGGGAAGTTCATCGTTATCTGGAGCAAAACGGGCAGTTTGGCAAGGTAGTAGTGACTGTCTGAGGATAACCGGTGGTTTTCAATCACACTTGTGCCCCACAGCAACTACAACGGGAGCATACGTGGCGTTAGCAGACGGAGCCGCGACCGAGCGGCACGAAGCGCCGCGCCGCTTCACGGCCCATCAGAAATTCGCCGAGCGTGTTCATCCGCCAGAAGTCTTCGAACGTCGAGGCGTCCATCTGCCGAAAATCGATCTTCAGATTCTTGTCAGCGTTATAGGTGACCAGGTCGGCGGGACCCTCGTCGTGCGGCACAGCGGCGCCCTGAATGCCTGGCTGCATTCAGGGCGAAGACCGGTGGGTCCCCACTGAGTCCCATTGAAAGGGCAGTCTCCGGCGCTGATTTCGTCAGGGCGTCGACTACATCCTGCTTCGTGATTGTGCGCGCACACGATCGCACAGATTGAGGCCAAATTCTATTGGATATCTACCTAAATCGCCTATCTCTGCACTCATGCCGCAGCAATGTCATCTTTGGCGCAGTTTGATGAATGCTGCGAATTCCTCAATGGAAGCCATACCCTCCTCGAGCATCGGTGCATAGAGTTGCCAGGTGTGACACATGCCGTCAAAAATCTTTAGCTCGGCAGCTACCCCATCTCTCTTCAGCCGCTCCACGACGGTGACCGAGTCATCATGCAGTCTTTCTCGAGTTCCCACATGCACCAGGGTGGCGGGAAGACCTGTGAAGTTTGCGTAGAAAGGGGTCACCTTGGACGATTTGCGGTCGCCGTCACCAAGATAGGAGTCTATAAGGAGCTCAAGAAGTTGGGTAGGAATGATCGGGTCGTCTGGTGTTCCTTGATGAGACGCACCTTCTTGCGCGAAATCAAGCCAAGGCGACATTAATGTCAGCGCGCACGGTTGCGGCATTCCGGCCTCCTTCGCGCGCACGGCTGTGGCGAGGGCGAGGTTGCCACCGCCGGAATCTCCGCATAAGGCCAGTTTGCCGGGCGCATAGCCTTGATCAAGCGCCCATTCATATACGGCAAATGCATCGTCGTGTGCAGCAGGCGCCGGATTTTCAGGAGCAAGACGGTAGTCGGGCACCAACACAACGCTCCCCGCAGCGCGAGCCAAGTTGGACGCGATGACCCGATGTGTGCGGCTGGAGCCAAAAAAGAAGCCACCACCGTGATAGAAAATGATGAGTCGTGATTCGTCTCCTCCGGCAGGTATGATCAGGTCGCCATCACATGGTCCACACTTCACCCGTCTGATCGCCACATTCTCGGCCACGGGGACTTGGTCGAGTGCGTCCACCATCCATGCGCGCATCGCGCCGGGTGTGGTGCCGACGGGAGGAGGATTTTGAGCGCTAACTGCGAGAATTTCGGCAAGTTGTTGTTTCGACATCGCTATTCCTGAGCTAATGGATGGACAAACTGGTAGAACGCCTCTTCTTTCTCGTCACCGACATTGCCCGCAATGGCCGTCGGTCTTCCCGGCCCCGGAGCAATTGACGATTGTGATCGAAATTGTGTTTTACTCCATACCGCTCAGTCCTGTCAATCACAGAAAAGTCTGTTGATTTGAACTGTGTACTGGATCGAAAGGTGTCCTCGCAAGCCTGAGGCCAAAGCGAAGCAGTGCGGCGGTGTTTCAGTCGATTCCAATAGGCCTGCTTGTCTGCATGGCGCCGTGCTCGATTCCTGTTCTTTTAGAACGCGCGCGAAGTCGGACGATGACCGAACTGGCTAAGACTCGCTAACAAATCTCCGTTGTCCGAAAGCAAGAAGTTTGCGTTTGATGTTGGATGACAAGACAGCGAATCAGTGACGAATTGTGGAATACGCTTGAGCCGTTCGTGCCAGATGGGCCGTGCTCACCGAAAGGCGGGCGCCCGCGACTAGATGACCAGTCGGCATCAAACGGTTTTTGCTTCGTACAGCAAACTGGCATCCCGTGCGCCAAGGGGCACTGTCAAGTTGCTGGAGATGGGGCGGTAGAATGAAGCGATGAAGAAGACGAAATCGCTTTATCACGGCCACCGATTCCCTGCTATCGTCATCAGCTGCGCCGTTCGCTGGTACTTCCGGTTCAGCCTGAGCCTGCGCGACATCGAGGAGTTGTTGCTCGAGCGCGGCGTAGTGGTCACGTACGAAACGAGGTTTTGTCGCATTAACGCTACGCTGAAGAAGCCACCGTTTTCGCCAACAGCTTGCCGCTGAATTTCGGAATGCGAGATCAGCGACCCGACTGGTTCGATTTCCTGGCCCTGAAGGGCCTTGCAAGCGGGTCTCTCGACCCACTTTGGCTGCTTATGGACGCACCTGTGCCATCAGCTGCGTGCGGCTCATGTAGATGTTGGCCAGCGCGAGTGCGGTAAAGGCGCGCGTGGCGTTCTTCGCGAGGCCGCGATAGCGCACCTTGCCGAAACCCCACAGCCGCTTGACCACCGCAAAGACGTGTTCGACCCGGGCACGAATCTTCGACTTGTTGCGGTTTTTCGAGCGTCTGGCGTCATCGACTTCACCACTGCGATTGCGCACGCGCTGGTTGGTGAAGTCCTTCGCTTTCGGCGCCTTGCTGGCGATGAGTTCCTTCTGGCTCGCATAGGCGCTGTCACCGTATACACGCTACTCGGCGCCGTGCAGCAGATCAGGCAGCGGATGCTTGTCGTGCACGTTCGCCGCCGTCACTACCGCGCTGTGTGCCAGACCCGTCTGGCTATCCACACCGATGTGCAACTTCATGCCGAAGTACCACTGCTGGCCCTTCCTCGTCTGATGCATTTCGGGGTCGCGCGCCTTGTCCGCATTCTTTGTGGAACTCGGCGCACCGATGATGGTGGCATCCACAATCGTGCCGGTACCTACCTTCAGTCCGCGCCTTTGCAGCACCTCGCCGACCTTGGCGAACAACTGCTCGCCGAGCTTGTTGCGCTCCAGCAGCCGGCGGAATTTCAACAGAGTCGTGCCATCAGGCACCCGCTCGCGCCCCAGGTCGATCCCAACGAATCGCCGCAAGGCGGTGCTGTCCAGCAGCGCTTCCTCGCAGGCTTCATCGGCCAGGTTGAACCAGTGCTGCACAAAGTGCATGCGCAGCATGCGCTCCAGACCCACTGGCGGGCGTCCGCCTTGACCCTTCGGATAGTACGGCTCGACAACCTCGCACAGTTGCTTCCACGGCACGATCTGCTCCATCGTCTCAAGGAACACATCGCGTTTGGTTGGCCGACGGTACTGTTCAAATCCGGCGCCTTGATCGGCCGCCATCGCAAGGGTCTGTTGTTTCATCCGCATTTAACGATTGAACGCCCAATGGCGTTGACCTTTTTCAGCGTAGCCTTAAGGCGCTGAGATAAGATTCGCGTCCAGACATGGATGACGAACAAGATGGCCAAAACGAAGAAGTCGGCGCGCACGACGTTGCCACCGAGTATCGGTAAGGTGCTGAAGCGACTGCACCATCCACTGGACGTGATTCTGCTGTGCGTACGCTGGTACGTAGCTTACTCGCTGAGCCTGCGCAACCTCGAGGAAATGATGGC
>NZ_WOEZ01000112.1 GCF_013177735.1 Paraburkholderia elongata
CCAATCAGCCTTCAAATTGCTTTCATTGCGTGTCGACGACGAAGTGAGTCCGCAAACCGGCGCGAACTCAGTCGGACCTTGAAGTGTTTTGAATTACGCTTCACCTCAACTCCGACGGTCTCCTAGCTGTAGGACTGGCCCTGATACTTCACGTAGCCGACCGGATGATGCGTGAAGTGCAGTACCGGCAGAACGGGGTTGGAATTGTCCTCGGTCGGATAGGCGCTGGCATCAGAGATGTATTCGCCCTGAACCTCGATCGGCTGGCCCACCTGCAATCCGGGGATTTCCTGCGCCAGCCCCTCGCTATCACCGAAACGCACAGCGACGAATACTTCGGTGCCGGTCAGGTTCTGCGTACCGCCTTCGAATTTCAACACCTTGTCGATCTTGATGACGAAGTGCTGGTGATTGGCGTTGTTGTGGAACTCGGGGCTTAAGAACACCTTGCTGATCGTGCCTTGCACGCAAGCCAGCGGCGCGCCCAGCGACTGGGCGGAAGGATTTTGAGGAAGAATTTGCGTCGCACGATTACTCATGAAGTCTCCGGGAAGGGAATCCGATTGGTCTACGGCGAAACGTAGGGCGCGCCGCCGGGCGACAACGGCGCGATACCATTTGAGCAGGTCATTGCGTGTGAGTTCATTGCACGCCACTCACAGGAGACACGATGACCGGGCCTTCGCAAGCGCAAACCCTCAGCGTCCATATCGCGCGCGTATGACAGACGAAAAATTCGTCGCGCACGCATAAAAAAGCCGGCACCTTTGACGGCACCGGCTGTTCCTTACATAACGCCTCGCGCCTGACTTGCAATGCCCCGACGCATGGCATGTTTCATCGCAACGCTTTCACCGCATCGGCCGTCACGTCGGCAGCTTGGCCGCCATACGTGGCACGCAGATAATTCGCGAGCTGCGCGAGTTCCGTGTCGCTGAGTTGCGTGGCGAAGCCCGGCATCTCCTGCATCCGCTCGAGGCCCGGGAAATCCTGCGCGCCGATGCCGTCGAGCATCGCCACGAGCAGGTTATGTGCATCGCTTTGACGCACTGTCGAGTTGCCGTGCATCGGCACCGCGACATGTGGCTTGCCCTCGCCGCCAAGGCCGTGACAGCCGGCACACACTGCGAGATACACATTGCGCCCCGCCTCGAGTTGCGCGGCATCGGCGGAGACCGATTGCAACGGTTGCGGCGCCGGCGCCTGGTCGCCGAGCAGATAGGTCGACATCGCGCGCAGATCGTCATGCGTCATGTACTGGCTGCTCAGATGCACAACCGGATACATCTCGCCGAAAGCTGAGCCCTGCGGCGCGATGCCGGTGGCGAAGAACGTCTGCAGGTCCGCAGCCGTCCAGCCACGCGCCGCCAAACCATGCGGCGTGATATCCGGTGCGGCGATCCGGCCAAGCGCCGCACCCGTCAACGGCTTCGCACCGTCGAGCTGCCCGAACGTGCCACGCGGCGTATGGCATTCAGCGCAATGGCCGAGCGCGCTCGCCAGATAGCGTCCACGATTCCAGTCAGCAGACGCCCCGAAGGAAGTCCCACGCCCCGAAGGAAGTCCCCTTGGGGGATTGGGGGACTGCCCTTTCGATGCGTCCGGCAACGCGTCCTTCAGGAACACCCAGTTCCAGAAGCGCACGCCAAAACGCATGTTGAACGGGAACGACAGCTCGGGCTCGTGGTTCGCCACGGCTGCCGGTTTCTGCGCCATCAGATACGCGTAGATCGCATCGCTATCCGCGCGCGACAACTGGCGGTAGGACGTGTACGGCATGGCCGGATACAACTGCTTGGTCGGCGTGACGCCGTCGTGCAGCGCCTTATAGAGATCGTCCGCGCTCCAGCTGCCGATACCGTGGTCCTTGTCCGGCGTGATGTTGGTGCCGTAGAAGGTGCCGAACGGCGAAGCCAGCTTCACGCCGCCGGCGAACGGCGCGCCATCCGACGTGGTGTGGCAGGCGGCGCAGTCGGCGGCTTTGACGAGGTAACGGCCGCGCGCGAGCGGATCGGCGGCGGTGGATTGCGGGCCCAATGCGGCGGCTGCCTGCATCGCAGCAGCGGAGTCGTCGTGTTTGCCGCAAGCACTGAGCAAAGCAGCCGTGCCGAGCAACAGCAGCGCGCGACGCAAATTCATCGAGGAGCTCATCATGCGGCGTCCCCCGAGGGGACTTTCTTCGCGGCGTCCTTTACGAGGCCAGGCGTGGTCATCACGACTTCCTTCACGGCCTCGTAGTAGCGCACGTAGCCTGTGCAGCGGCAGATATGGTCGTTCAGCGCTTCGGTGATGGTTTGCTCGACCTGATCTTTGGCAATCGGCTGACGCTTCAGACGTTCGATCAGCACGGTGGCCGCATTGACGAAGCCGGGCGTGCAGTAGCCGCACTGAAAACTGAAGTGCTCAAGAAACTTCTGCTGGATCGGCGACAGTTCGACGACCTCGCCTGCTTCGTTGCGCTTGGCGTGCCCTTCGATCGTGCGGATGGTTTTGCCATGGAAGAAATTCGCGCCCGTGATGCAGGTGCGCACTTCTTCGCTGGTGCCGTCCGGATTGTCGACGATCACGACGCACGCGTGACAGATGCCCTGCCCGCAACCGAGGCGCGAGCCGGTCAGATGCAGGTACTCGTGCAGGAAATCGATCATCATCAGACCGGCGGGCACGTCGGTCGGGCCAACGATCTCGCCGTTCACCTTGACCGAGACCGGCAGCGTGCGGAAATGTGTCAACGGACGCTCGACCACAGTCGCGGCCGGCGCGCTGGCCGCAACGCTAGCGGACGCCGTCGCACCGTAAGCAGCTGAAGCCGGGGTAGCGACGGCAGCGCCCGAGGCGCCTGCAGTAGCGGATGCCGCGGCAGCAGCGGAGGCGCCAGAGACTTTGCCTGAGGCAACGGCGGCGCTCGCCGCACTGCTCGCAGCGCTAGCGGAAGTTTGAGTGGAGGCCGTCATGCGAGCACCTTCTGAATACGTTGCGGGGTGACCGGCAGGTCGGTAAAGCGATGGCCGATCGCGTGCGCGATACCGTTCACGATCGCGCCGACCACCGGAATCATCACCACTTCGGCGATGCCCTTCGGCGGGTCGGTCTCGGTCAGCGGCGGCAGCACTTCGCCGGTCTGGGTCCAGACGGCGACGTCCGTCGCGCGCGGCAAGTGGTAGCGATTGAAGTTCCACGTGCCGTTGCCCGGGCCGTCCTCGTAGAGCGGCAAATACTCGTGCAGCGCATGGCCGATGCCCATTGCGAGGCCGCCTTGCAACTGGCCCGACACGAGTTGCGGCGAAAGCTGATTGCCGCATTCCATGATCGAGTGATGCGCGAGCACGTCCACTTTGCCGCTCGCTTCATGCACCGACAGCTCGACCAGCGTGCCAACAGCGCTGTAGTACGTGACCGCCGCGTTATTGCGCTGAACCGGCGGAATGAACACGCGCTGACGATCAAGCACGCGGTAATGGTTCGGCGTGGTTTGCAGTTTCTTTTTATCGGCCGAAGCGTTATCGCCGTAGCGCAGCGCGAGGCCGTCGAGCGGCAGACGCTCGACGCTGCCGTCAATCTCGAAGTCCGCTTCGGTCCATTGCCAGCGATTGAACACGTGCACGGTCGCACCGGTTACCAGACCCAACTCGTGCGCCTTCTTCGCGAGCTGTTCGAACGGCAGCGCTTCGAGCCCGCCGCGGACAGCTTGCCGTCGACCCAACGCGCGTCCTCCATGCGCACCACGAGCGGCGCGGCTTGACCGCCGCCACCACCCTGGCTCCAGATCGCCATCGCCGCCGGCCACAAGCCGTGCGCGAAGATGACGCGTGCCGCTTCGCGCGTGCTGTGCGTAAAGTAGAACGCCGAATTGGTCGCACTCGACGGCGACGCATAACCCGGCGACCAGCGCGGATTCGCAGCCAGCTTGTCCTGGTCCGCTTGCGACATCATGTACGGATCGCCGCTCGTGACGACCGGCAGATCCGGCCAATCGGTGATCGCGACATGCACGTCGGTGGCCGGTTTGCCGAGCCACTTCGCGACCGCGATCGCCTGCGAGGTCGACATGCCGGTGCCGATTTTGGCCGCCGTGTGTTGCAGGCCGATCTTGCCGTCGGCGCTGAACTCGACCTTCGCGAACGAGGTTTCCGCGCCCGTGCCGAAGTCCTTCTGCACACACGCAAAGCCAACGCCATAACGCTTGCCCGGATGCGCAGCTTCGAACTCGGCTTTGCGCTTCGCGCGATTCACCCACAGCGGATGAATCTTCGCCTTCTGCAACACATCGTCGACGCGAATCGCGCCGGCGGGCACCGCGCCCTGGGTGTTTTTCATGCCCGAACGCAGCGCGTTTTTCAGGCGGAAGTCGATCGGATCGACATTCAGTTGTGCGGCGATTTCGTCGACCATCGTCTCGGTCGCGGCCATGCTTTGCAGCGTGCCGTAGCCACGCGCCGAACCGGCGTCGATAGCGCGCGAGGCGATCGCCACCGCAGAGAGATCGTTCTTCGGGAAGTAATAGATCGATTGCGCGGCCGTCGCGCCGACCATTGCCACCGACGGCGAAAAGTTGCAGCGGCCGCCGCCGTCCGCTTCCATCGCGGCCTTGAAAGATTGCAACATCCCCGTCTTCTTATCGACGGCGATCCGGTAGTTCATCTTGAACGCATGGCGCTTCAACGACGTCTGGAACTGTTCGTAGCGATCGTTCGCAAGACGCACCGGGCGGCCATCCGCATACATCGCGCAGACGAGGCCGTAGAACGGCACGTTGAAGTGGTCCTTCGAACCGTAGCCGACTGTGTAGCACGGGTGAATAAACAGATTCTTCACGGGGAACGCGCACTTCGCGACCATGCCGGCAGCGCTGTCCGCGACTTCAGACGGCGCCTGGGTCGGCACAACCATGTGCAGCGATTGCGTCGCCGCGTCGTACCAGCAGTTCGCGTTGTCGGGTTCGAGCGCGGCCGTGTCGATCGACTGCGTGTTGTACTCGCGCTCCAGCACGAGCCAGTCCGCCGACGGATGATCCAACTCTTGCTGGATCTGTCCGGCATGGAACATGCCCTGCTCGTCGAGCTTGCCGTGTTCGACGCCGTCCGGCCACACCGGCTGGTGCTTGCGCATCATGCTCGGGAACACCGGCGCGTCTTTCAGACTGGAGAAGATGTCGTCGTCATACGGCGTCTTGCCGCCGACACGCACGAAGCGGAACGTGCCCCACGGATCGCGTTCGAGCGGCCCGGTTTGAGCACCGTAACGGATGATCTGATCCTGGAACTTCAGTTTGTCTTTCGCGAAACGGAAGCGCGCGAAGTCGTGATAGATCAGGATCGCAACCGCCTGACCGAGATACGCGGGCGTCTTGCCCGGCGGCAGCAGCATGTCGTCGCCGTAGAAGGCCGGGAAGATCAGGCCGTCGCGCGTCAGATCGGCCGCCGTGACCACGCGGTCAGGCTTCAATTCGTCGCCGAGCAGCGACAGGTCGAAGCCTTCGTAGCTGCGGTCGGCTTGCGTCGTGCGCAGGATGAAGGCGTGCGATTGCTGCTGCGGCCAGTGCGGCATGTCGGCGGCGCGGATGTCGCGTGCGAACACTTTCGAACCGGTCACTTTGGCGATCCCGTCGATGCGGAATTTCGCCTGGCCGTTGCTGGCGTCCCACTGAACTGGCGTCAGAATTTTTTCTTCGAACAACGCAGCGAATGCGCGGCTGCCCATCGGCGCGATATACACCGACACACCCGCCAACACGCTGGCCTTCAGAAAACTACGACGCGAAAGGTCGAGTTTCCCCATGGACTTCTCCTTTAGTGAACACAGCGGCAACCCGGTAGCAGGACAAACGCGGAACACAGGCCGTGGCGGCGCGGCCGCATGCCAGCGTACACGCGGCGGACCTGCGCTGAACGGCTGTAAACCACGAGGGAGGTGTTCGAACCGCGGGCGCTTGCGTGCGCCCGGGCGTACCGGCGACGTGCAGCAGCCATCACTTCGGCTATGCCGCAGTCGATCTGATTTACCTTGAACTACCGTGAGTTGCCTTTTTCCCTGCCCTACAGAGGGCAAGGGCCGGGATTATCTCGCTGTTTAGACACACGCTGCGTCATTTTTTGTCAGCTATCTCGCAAATAACCAATCGGGTATGAATCGCTATAACAGCGGGTTTATGACGCTTAACTAAGCACGCAAGATCGTGATGCCCAATGCCTCGAACGGCGCGGTGAGCGCCTCTGGCGTGTTCCGCTCGACGACGATCGTGCTGGCCGCCGACACGTCCGCAATCTTGTACGCCGACGCCGCATTGAGTTTTTCCGCCGACGCCAGCACCACCGTTTCCGCCGCGTGCTCCGCGAGGGCGCGTTTAACGTAGGCCTCCTCCATATCGCCGGTGCTCAGACCCGCTTGCGGATGCACGCCGGTCACACCCATGAAATAGAGGTCGGCGCGAATGTGGCTGAGGGCTTCAATCGCGGCCGCGCCCACGTTGACCATCGAATGCCGGAACAGGCGCCCGCCGATCATGATGACCTCGAGATCCATGTGCTCCGCCAGTTCGACGGCGATGCTCGGGCTGTGCGTGACGATCGTCGCCCACAGGTCGCGCGGCAGGTGACGCGCCAGTTGCACGGCGGTCGTGCCGCCGTCGATGAACGCAATCTGGCCGCGCCCGATCAGGCCCGCCGCCGCCCGGCCGATCGCCGCTTTCGACACCGATTCGATGTGCTCGCGCCCGGCAAAATCCACGGCCGCCGGCGACGCCGGCAATGCGCCGCCATGCACGCGCTGAAGCTGCCCCTCGGCGGCAAGTTCGCGCAAATCGCGCCGGATGGTGTCCTCGGAGACATCGAACTCCACGCTCAAGGTCTTGGCGATCACCTGGCCGTCACGCTCGAGCGCTTCGAGGATCAACTGTTTTCTTTGCGATGTGAGCACGGCGGCCGTCCCGGAAGCGTTTTGGCTGATTGCACGAAAATTCTTGTTTTTGCACGATACTGCACGATACCATGAATTGCATGCGGTGCAGACCGCGTTTCCCCAACAAGACAGGATGCGAGCCATGAACGAAATCGCCGAGCGGGTGCGGATTGTCGACGTGAAAGTGCTATCGGACGACTGGTACGTGCTGAAGAAAACCACTTTCGACTACCAACGCGCGGACGGCAGCTGGCAACGCCAGAGCCGCGAAACCTATGATCGCGGCAACGGCGCGACGCTGCTGCTGTACGACGCGTGCCGCCGCACGATGGTGCTGACACGGCAATTCCGCCTGCCGGCGTTCGTCAACGGTCATCACGGCATGCTGATCGAGGCGCCGGCGGGCCTGCTGGAGGCGGCCTCGCCCGAAGAACGGATTCGCGCAGAAGTCGAAGAGGAAACCGGTTACCGCGTGCACGAAGTGCGCAAGGTGTTCGAAGCCTTCATGAGCCCGGGTTCGGTGACAGAAAAGCTGTACTTTTTCGTCGCCGAATATGATGCGGTGGCAAAGGTCGGCGCGGGCGGCGGGATTGCCGACGAAGGCGAAGATATCGAGGTGCTGGAATTGCCGGTGGACGAAGCGCTGGCGATGGTCGAGCGCGGCGAGATCGTCGACGGGAAGACCATCATGTTGTTGCAGTACGCAAAGTTGAATCTGTTCGGCGCCTAGGCGTCGGCTCGCAGGCATTTCGGACTAGTCCCACACGACTTTGGGAAAAGGACGATATGTTGAAGAACATCAAAAAATTATTCTTACGGGTCCTTTTGAAGCCTGCCTGTCTCACAGTTAAAGCGAGGCAGGTCTTTAAACGGGCAAGCCATTTCCGTCAGTATATTTTTTTACTTCGTCAGCTCGATAAAGCCGGCGAATGATTAGAGGTTTAAGTGGATTCTCTCAATTCAGCGAACAGATTCATGGGTGGTTTCTTTTTCGGCACCCTGGTCGCTGCAGTCGTGATGGTGTTGCTGTGCAACGCTGGTGAATTTTCGCCGTTTATAGCGAAGCTGCATGCTTTGGAACAGGTTATCCTGACCGCGCTCATTTCGATCGTTATCGTCGATGCAAAGCCATTGGCCTATAAAACTGTCTGGCGCGAACGCCGCTGCAGTTTCGTACTCGATGAAGATCTAACCGCAACCATTCGCGGTAGAACATTCGGTATTCCCGCCGGCGTGGTAATCGGGATTCTGATTCAAAATTACGTGATGAACTAATTTCCCGCCACACGGGAAAGCGACATCCATCGCACCTGGCCTTGGCGTCATCGATCAATACGCGGCCGTCTCGCCCGGCCGCCCCTAGAACTTATGCCGTATCGCCGCGCGCACCACGACCTGCTTCGACGTGGATGACGGCGACTGGGTGCCCGGCGTGAACGCGTCGTCCAGAATCGAATAGGTGGAGTCGCCCGTCACTTGCTGATATTCGCCCTGAATGTACACATCGGTGCGTTTGGACAGGTTGTAGTCCGCCATCAAGCCGAACGAATGAATCTTCGGCTTCACGCCGCCGCTCGAGGCGTCGTAGGTTTCCATCGAGTACACGTATTGCGCGCCGACAAACAGCACCGGCGAAATCTGATACTTGCCGTTCACCTCGAAGTTCTGATATTTCAACGAGTTCAACAACACGCCCGGCCGCACGAGCGGCGTTACGCCGAGATAGCCGTTGCCGGTGGGGTTCAGGTAGTTCGAATTGGTGTACACGAAGCCGGCAGTGGTCGGGCCGAAGGTATAGGTGATGCCGCCGCCGAACACGCGCATGCGGGCGGCGATAAAGCTGGCGTCGTTCGCGGTGATCGCGCCGTTTGAGCCGTTGCCGGGGTTGTCGGCCTGCAGATACGCCGCGGCCACCAGCAGTCCGCCATAGGTGTATTGGCCGCCGAAACTGTACGCGCGATTGTTGGCGAAGCCGGTGTCGTTGCTGAAGCTGTAGACGCCGCCGAACTGGAAGCCCGAGATCGACGGGCTCGTGTACTTGACGCTGTTGTCGAGACGGAATGAGTTGTCGGTGTTGTCGTTATCGTACGGGTGCGAGAACAGTAAACCGGCCCAGTTCCCGTTGGCCGTAGTCTGCGCCAGATAGTCGACCACCGAGTCGTACTGGCGGCCGAACGTCAATGTCCCGTACGGCGCCGAGCTCAAGCCGACGAATGCTTGGCGGCCGAACATCCGGCCGCCCTGGTTAAGCCGTCCGGAGCTGACGTCGAAGCCGTTTTCCAGCTGGAAGATCGCCTTCAGGCCGCCGCCCAGTTCCTCGGCGCCTTTCAAGCCCCAGCGGCTGCCTTGCGCATAGCCGCTCGCGAGTTCATAGACATGGCCGCGGCCGACATTATTGGTGTAGTTGATGCCTTCATCGAGTACGCCGTACAGCGTCACACTCGTCTGGGCAAAAGCAGGCAGGGAGAAAATAGCTAGCGAGGTGGCAGACAAAGCGGTGGAGACAGCCAGCGCGAACACTTGCTTGTTCATGATGATCTCCCTGAGCTCGAGTGATGGGACCTCGATCCGACCGCTTTCTTTTTGACGCTTCTCGAGGCGTCTATCGACCCGACAGACCCCGACGCGCTTTGAGGAAATCCTCACACGCCGTTACGTCGCCGTCCATCGGGTGTCACGCCCATATCTCAAAACGTTGCGAAATCTCCACTACGTGGGACAGCCTCTTTTTTCGCGACGCTTATTCAGGTAAACGGCGCCCCGCCGCCCGGACTTAAGCGGGCTGTCGCATTGGCCGCCCCACTCTGCGTGTCTCGTAGCGGCTTTGTCATGGAAAGAAATATAATCGAAAGCTTTTGCGGCGCTGCAGCGGAACTCCGCGCCGTCAGACGGGTCATTTTTACTGGCCTCTGCCACTGAGCCTCGCATGGTCGGTTCAAGCGGCGACGCGGATGGCCGCCCCGCGGGGCGGCCATCCGCGGGGCGGCCGTCCGCCGCAACACCCAATCCAATTTCAAAAAGCTTTGTGAGACGCCTGCCGCGCTGGACTAGCGAGCCGTCGCACGGGGCTGCTTTTGGCGCCACACAATGCAAAAGTCGCAATCCCGCTTGCTTGAGCTCGATTTTTTTCGCGGGCTGGTCCTCCTGATCATCGTCGTCGATCACATCGGCGGCAGCATTCTGTCGCGCGTCACGCTGCACGCGTATGCGCTGTGCGACGCGGCTGAGGTCTTCGTGTTCCTCGGCGGCTTCGCCACCGCAACGGCCTACGCGGCGCTCGCCGAACGGCGTAACGAGGCAACCGCGCGCAGCCGCTTCCTGCAGCGCTCGCTCGAAATCTATCGCGCCTTTCTCATCACTGCCGGCTTGATGCTGCTGGTCAGCGCGGTGCTGACCGCGTTCAGTATCGACGGCCCGAACCTCGCCACCACCGATCTCGACGATCTGATGGACGCCCCCGTGGCCGCCCTGCGCGACATCCTGCTATTGCGCCGTCAGCCGTATCTCGCTTCCGTGTTGCCGATGTACGCATTCTTCGCGCTGCTGGTGCCAATGATCCTGCCGCTCGCGCGCAGCAAGCCGTGGCTGTTGCTGGCCGGCAGCGTCGCGCTGTGGGCGGGCGCACCGGCTATCGACGCCTACCTGCCCGCCGCGCCGGACATGCACTGGGATTTCAATCCGTTTGCCTGGCAATTGCTGTTCGTGCTCGGCGTGCTGGCACGTTGCCAGCCGGTTTATCAGCGGATCAGCGCACACCGTCTCGGCTGGCTGGTTAGCTTGCTGGCGGTCGCCGTGGTCGCTACCGCGGCCTACTACAAGCTGTTTGTTGAACGCGAACCGCTCGATGGCAGCTTCAAGCAAAACCTCTCCTACCTGCGCGCAGTCAATTTTCTCGCGATTGCCTGGCTCGTCGCGAACCTGATCGAGCTCGGCTGGGCAAGGAAGCTCGCTCAATGGATGCCGTGGGTCGGCACGATCGGCCGCAAAGGGCTGCTGTGCTTTATCGCGGGCGCTGTGATTTCGCTGGTCGCCGATTCGGTGCTGTATGCCGCGACCGACGGCTATCTGAACTATCCCCTAGGGTTGGTGGCGGATGCATGTGCGGTTGGCGGACTGTTCGCCGTCGCCAAGGCGTCGGAGCCTCTCAAGCGTTTCACGGCGCGCCTCTGGAGCTTGCGCCTCAAACTGATAGCATGACGGCCGCGCGCGATCTGCGCGGCGGCCTCTTACTCTGACATGCGTCTATACCTCCATTCCGCACTCCTCGCGCTGTGCGCTACTGTCGACGCGCCGGCGAGCGCCAGCACCGTCATCAGCCGAAGCTTCCATTCTGAAGCGCTCGGCCGAGACTGGGCCTATACGATCTATCTGCCCACCGGCTATCGCCACGACGCCGCGCGCATTCCCGTGCTCTATCTCCTGCACGGCAACAATGGCGACGCCAATGACTGGCTCACGCAGGGCCACCTGCAGGCGACCGCCGACGCACTGATCGAGCGCAAGGAGATACCGCCGGTCGCGATCGTGATGCCGCAAGGCGGCACAGACTGGTATGTCGATCGCAAGGAGAAGATGGAGACAGCGTTTTTCGGCGATCTGCTGCCCGAAATCGAAACGCACTACGCGGTCGCGACGCAGCGCGGCGGGCGGATGATTGGCGGCGTTTCAATGGGCGGTTTCGGCGCACTGCGCTACGCCATGACGCAACCCGAGCTCTTTTGCGGCGCGCTCCTGTTAAGCCCCGCGATCTATCCGAATGAGCCGCCGCTCGCCTCGGCGGCTCGCCGCGTCGGCGTATTCGGCGACCGGCAGTTCGATCCGCACGTCTAGCATGCGCTCAACTATCCGGCGCAATGGGAGCGGTACATGAGCCGGCCCTATCGCCTGCCGATGTTCATTGCCGCCGGCGACGACGACCTCCCGATCCAGGCCGATGCGGCATCGCTTTATACGCATCTTCGGCTGGCGGGGAATCCGGCGGCGCTGCGCATCATCGACGGCGGCCACACCTGGGATGTCTGGAGCGCGCTGCTGCCCGCCGCGCTGAAATACACGTTGGGCTGCGTCAAACAGTCGGCGCGCGATCAGGAAAAGTAATCCGGCGTAACCGGGCGATTCAGCAGTCCTGATTGCGCCGGCAAATTGCGTGCAACTATTGCACGAGGTCGGTCCACAGCACCACCAGCACGGTCATGAGCGCGGGCCCGATGAAGAGGCCGAGCAAACCGAACGTCTCCGCCCCGCCGAGAATGCCGAATAGCACCAGCAGGAAAGGCAATCGCGTCGAGTTGCCGATCAGCACCGGCCGCACGAAATGTTCAGCGACGAACACCACGACTGAACCGAACACCGCAAGCCCGATGGCCCCGGCCACCGAGCCTTGCGAGAACAGCCACAAGGCCGCGAGGCCGAACATGATCGGTGCGCAGAACGGCAGCATCGCGGCGATCGCCGTGATGGACGCGAGCAGCGCGACGTGCGGTAAGCCGGTCACGAAATAGGCGACACCCAGCAGCACGCCCTCGCCTAGCCCGACCACCACCAGCCCCGACACCGTACCGCGCACTGCCGCGGCCATGCGCTCGAGCAACTGCGCGCCGTCGTCGCCGAAGCCGCGCCGCACGCCTTTTATCAGCGAGCCGGACAGACGCGGCCCCGCCTGAAAGATCACGAACAGCGTGACCAGCATAAAGGCGAACACCATCACGCCGCGCGCCGCGCGCGCGCCGAAGTGACGGCCAAGCGTCATGACCGTGGAGCTGTGCAGCCCCTTCATTGCCGCCGAGTCGCGCAGCGGCTGAGCGAGATTGGCTTGCCACCAGGCTGAAATCTGTTGCACGCCGAAGGGCAAGCGCTCGATGATGTCCGGCATCGGAATACCGTTTTCCTGCGCGGCCTTGAACCAGTCAGTCATCTCATGCGCTTCGCGCAACGCTTGCGCAATGCCGATACCGAACGGCAGCACCACCAGCAACGCGATCGCGAGCGTCAGCACGGCGGCGATCAGCGTCGTGCGGCCAGTGAACCAATGGCTGCCTTCCACTTTTTGCAAAAACGGCCACAGCGCGATCGCAATGACGCCGGCCCAGGCCATCGCCCCAATGAAATCGCGCACGACCCACAGCGCCAACAGCACCAGTACGGTGTACAGCAAGAGAGACGCCGCCTTCTGCTTTTTGATGCAATCGGGGGGTATCGGCGGTTCAGGCGAAGCTACGGGGGGGCGTGAAATCATGTGTGCTCTTATGGTTCTGTGAATATGTGCGCGAGCCGACCGGAAAAATGCAAACCCGCTACACTTGCATCGCACGGTCGCTCATCGATAACCACATCTTAAAGGAAGCACCGGCGTCCTTTGCTGGCGGCATTCTCGTCGCACTGCGTACAACACTGCGTTGCAAAAATCCACGCTATCGCAAATTCACTTCGCATATATCCCGCAAAGCCCCGCCGTTTCGGGTAAGCGCGGATGTCAAGTTTCATTGTTGCTATTTGGAGAACAGTGTTTCAACCGCGACACAATGGCTATCCGGCGCGCACGGGACTACATTCGGCACACCACAATACGGAGCCGACGATGATGACCTTAGAGTCCATCCCCCTTGACGGTACCAATGGCGTACGCATCGAAATTCTCGAGCGCTCCGACACCACGCTAGTGATCCGCTGGGTCGAACCGGGGCGCTGTCATTATGGCGAGCAGCGTTGGCGGCGGCGCTCGGCGCATACGTCGGGAACGTGCGCGGTAACGCGGCGCAAGATTCGCCGCGGCGATGCGGTGTTTAAACCGGCTGAACGGCCGGCACCTTCGAATGCTTCTGCGATGATTTGTGCTGAGGTGTTGGGCGAGCTTGTTGAAGCCTGAAGTTTGAAGCGAGGCAAAAAACCCTCTCCGATTGCGGCCCTTCGCCACGTGCGCTAAGGTGGTCCCCATTGCGTCAAGTCACCCCGTTCGCCCCACACGCGGCGGTATAGTGATCCGCAATTCCACCCACCGCGCCGCGCCTCTTGCGACGCTGCTAGAGGCGACACCATGGCAGAAGACACCCCGGAAACCCGCGCCGCAGCGATTCCCCCTAGCCAATTAGTTGCACCGCAACAATTCTCTCTGGACGTTCTGCTCGAGAAATACGCGAAAGGCGACGAGCAATCGGCCGACGACGTGTTCAAACGCGTCGCCCGCGGCGTCGCTCAGGCGGAACCGGAGGCCCTGCGCGAGTCGGTGGAAGCGCTCTTTGTCGACAATCTGCGGCACGGCGCGCTCGGCGCCGGGCGCATCATGAGCGCGGCAGGCACGGGCATCGCCGCCACGCTCATCAATTGCTTTGTGCAGCCGGTCGGCGACGCGATTCAGGGGGTCGACGAACAAGGCCTGCCCGGCATCTATGTGGCGTTGCTGCAAGCCGCCGAAACGATGCGGCGCGGCGGTGGTGTCGGCTACAACTTCTCCGCGATCCGGCCCAAGGGTGCCCGCGTTCATACCACCAGTTCGTCGGCGTCCGGACCGTGCAGTTATATGGACGTGTTCGACGCCTCGTGCCGGACCGTGGAAAGCGCCGGCTCGCGGCGCGGCGCGCAAATGGCCGTGCTCGACTGTAACCACCCCGATCTGATCGAGTTCATCGAGGCGAAACATTCGAAAGGCCGCTGGAACAACTTCAACGTGTCGGTGGGCGTCACCGACGAATTCATGCGCGCCGTCGAAGAAGATCAGCCCTGGCCGCTCGTGCACCGCGCCGAGCCGTCGCCGGCGCTCCGCGCGGCCGGCGACGTGCGGCAACGCGAAGACGGTTTGTGGGTCTACAGCGAAAGGCCCGCACGCGAGATCTGGGACCGCATCATGCGCTCCACGTACGACGTCGCTGAGCCCGGTATCGTGTTCATCTCACGCATGAACGAAGACAACAATCTACGCGCCGTCGAAACGATCCGCGCCACCAATCCGTGCGGCGAACAACCGTTGCCGGCCTACGGCTGCTGCAACCTCGGACCGTTGAACCTCACGCGTTTCGTGGTCGATCCGTTCGCGCAAATGAAAGGCCGCAAGCCTTCGTTCGACTGGGACGGACTCGCCAAATGCACCCGTATCCAGGTGCGTTTCCTCGACGACGTGCTCGACGTCACGCTATGGCCGCTGCAGCAGCAATATGACGAGTCGCGCGCCAAGCGGCGCATCGGCGTGGGCTTCACCGGCCTCGGCGATACGCTGGTGATGCTCGGCCTGCGCTACAACTCGCAGGAAGGCCGCGACTTCGCGGTGCGCATTGCCCGGCTGATGCGTGACGAAGCCTATCGGGCGTCGGTGGAACTGGCGCGCGAGCGCGGCGCATTTGAGTTGTTCGACGCCGCACGTTATCTGGAAGCAGGCACCTTCGCCTCGCGCCTGCCGGACGACATCAAAGATGCGATACGCCAGGACGGCATCCGCAACAGTCATTTACTGTCGATCGCGCCGACGGGCACCGTCAGCCTCGCGTTCGCCGACAACGCGTCGAACGGCATCGAACCGGCCTTCTCGTGGACCTACACGCGCATGAAGGTGATGGCCGACGGCGGCCGCGAATCGTTCGATGTCGAAGACTACGCGTATCGTCTTTATCGCGAACTCGGCGGCGATGTGAACAGCCTGCCGGACTACTTCGTCAGCGCACTCGAAATGTCGGCACGCGACCACCTCGACATGATGGCCGCCGTGCAGCCCTACGTGGACACGTCGATCTCGAAGACGGTGAACGTGCCGGCGGACTATCCATTCGAAGCGTTCGAAAGCCTTTACTTCGACGCATGGAAAAACGGTCTCAAGGGCCTCGCCACATACCGCCCGAATGAAACGCTCGGCGCGGTGCTGAGCGTAAGCCCGCCGCCAGTGGATGACACGCTGGCCGAGACCGATCAGGATCCGCTGCGGATTGCGATCGATCATCGACCCAAGGGCGAGTTGCCTGCGATCATCGAAAAAGTCGAGTACCTGACGCAAGCGGGCAAGAAATCGCTTTACGTGGCGGTGTCGTTCATCGAAGTGACGGGACGACTTGGCGGTGAAGACGTCACGATCGAGCGCCCCATCGAGTTCTTCATTCCGACCGGTCAGCGCGACGAATCGCAGCAATGGATCACGGCGACAATGCGTTCGCTGTCGCTCGCGGCACGCGGTGGTTTTGTCGCACGCAACTTGCAGGATATGCGCAAGGTGTCGTGGGATCGCGGGCAGGTGCGGCTCGGCGAGGTGCAACGCCTCGACGGTCATCGCACGCCACGCTGGCACGATTCCGAAGTCGCGGCGCTCGCTTTTGCGATCCAGCAGATTCTGCACCGGCGCGGTTTTCTCGACGCCGAAGGCAACCAGGTGCCGTCGCGCTTGCTTGCGCGGTTGCCGCGCGGGCAGATGAGAGCCGAGACGGCGTTGCCGGCGGATTTCGGTATCCGTCCGCATCCTGGCGACGCCGACGAAACGACGTTGACGCAACCCGGCGGTGCGCAAGGGCTGCACACCATGCTTGGACGCAAATGCGGCTCTTGCGGTGCGAACGCGGTGATCCGTAAGGATGGGTGCGACTTCTGTACGGCGTGTGGTGAAGTCGGCGCGTGCGGGTGAGTGACAACCGGGGGCAGCGATAAGCTGTGTGAGCCTCACGGCTCTGGTGCAAATAACTGATCATGACACGACCGCCGATGAAGGCGGTCGACCGCGACGATCAGCACTACCAAGAGCTCACGAAGGCGTGGACAAGCCGGTTGAATACCCCCGGCTTCGCGACGTTCATCCCATGCGATGCGCCTGCAATGGTTTGTTTGTCCGCGTAATCGATCCAATCCGCCAGTTTGTCAACGTTGTTGCGAAACATGCGAGGGCTCTTTTCGCCCTCGATCAGCAACGTCCTGCATTGCACGTCACGCGCTGCATCACGTGAGTACGCGGGCAACGGATCGCGAAACTGCTTCGGCAGCGTGGCGGCGTTGTCGATCGCCATTGTGCGGAAACTGGGGGGACTCTTGCGCCAGAAACCAGGCATGCTCACCGAGTCGACGAAAAGCTCCAGTCCGGCGTCAACCGCACCGCTTTCAATCAGATCAGCAACTTTGGCGCGAAGGACATTGGTCGCAGGTGGCAACGAGGCTTCCGACATTCCATCGATCTGCAACGGGCCACCCGGATCAGCGAGCGTCAAAGTCTTCACCAAGCGCGGATACTCGCGCGCCACGTGGAATGCGACGCACCCTCCCCGCGAATGCCCCACCAGATGAACCGGCCCGAGGTCCATTGCCGCAATGAACTCGGCGAGTTCCGCGACATGCGTCTTCCAGCCAAATTCGCCTTGAATGCAGGCATCGTCAGCCGGCCAGTAGTGGCTGAGACTGACCGAAATGCAGAGGAAATGCTTCGAAAGAAATTCGGTTTGACTGCTCCAATAGCGGTAATCGCAAAGCGATCCGTGCACGAAAACCAGCGGCTCTCCCGAACCACTGATCACATAGGGCACGCAGATGCCGGAGGGCACGGTTGCAAAGCACAACTCCGGGACTGAAAGTATTGAAGGGTCGGTTCGCGCGTTCATGCATGGGCTCCTTTCCAGCACTATGCACGACACGGCAATCTAAGAAAATCGCGTAATATTGATGGTATCTATCTATTTTTCTGATACCAATGAAAGCGCTTGATCTGGACGTTCTGACAATGATCGTGGCCGTGGCCGACACGGGAAACATTAGCCGTGCGGCGGAAATCGTCCATCGCTCGCAATCGGCGGTGAGCATGCAGATCAAGACGCTCGAAACCGCGCTCGGCAAGCCGCTTTTCGTGCGCAAGCCGAGAAGCGTGATTCCGACGCAAGACGGCGAGGTCCTGCTGACGTTCGCGCGGCGTATGCTCGCCCTGCGCGATGAAGCGTGGGCGGCGGTGGTCCGTCCCGACGTAACCGGCCGGGTCGTCATCGGTGTGCCCGACGACTACGCGTCGTCACTGCTGCCGTCGATCCTCAAGAAATTTTCCGCGACCTATCCGAAGGTCGAGATTCAGGTGGTCGGACTGCCGAGCGTAGCGCTCGCACCCATGGTGAAGGACGGATCGGTCGATCTGGTCTGCGGAACACGCGTCAAGGGCCTCTCGGGCGAGTTTATCCGGCTCGAACCGATGGTCTGGGCCGCGGCGCCCAGCGCGCATGACATCTGGCGCGAGCGGCCGCTGCCGATTGCCGTGTTCCTGCCGGGTAGCGTCGCCCGGGAAAACGCGATCCGCAGTCTTGAACAGGCGAAGATCACCTATCGAACCTCTTACGAGAGCCCGAGCCTGCTGGGCCTTCTCAGCATGGTCGAAGCGGGACTCGCAGTGGCGCCGCTCGCGCGTTGCGCGGTTCCCGCTCACCTTACCTTGCTCGGCCATGCGCAGGGCTTGCCTGAGATCGCCGCGCTGGAACTGATACTGGCGCGGAGCGCTAAATCGAAGCGGCCGCCATGCGACTTTCTCGCCGAAAAGATCATGTCTGAACTGCAGCGTTAGTCACGCAGTGCAGCGTGCCGATACGGGCCCCTTCAACACCCTTCAACGCAATCGATTGCGATGCGAAAGTGGCGTACCGAGGTGCGCCTGCCCCACGGCCACACCCGGGTTGCGAGTGCGGCGCCGTGCACGTTCATGTCGCCCTCGCTCGCTCAGATGTGAGGCGCGAAGGTTCGCCGTATGTCGCAGGTGTCCCTCCCCGACGTCCTCCGAACCTGACGTAATGACCTTGCCGTCGTCATGGCGCGCGAGGAAAGTATCGCCGGGTTTGATCACGGCCAGCATGGTTTTAAGTCTCTTCATCATGAAACTTCAGTCTCCTTCATGCGATGCTCAACCGTTCCAGCTCGGTGTCGACCAACAGCTTTTGCATGCTCGCAACATCCACGCCCATCAGCTTGAGCTTAGTGCTCACGTCCACGCCGTAGCACCTTCTCCGTGCAGCGCCTGGTAGAAGACGACAGCCCTTATGCGAAAGCGATTCCGTCAATTTGCAAGGCCGTTGGTACCCGCGGCAGCCAACGCGTGCTCGCGTAGCGCCGCTTCGCGCGCCTTGTGTTCGCTGCTGAAGCGCACTGCCAGCGCGCATAACGCGGACAGCGTGACGAGCATGCCGAGCATCGCCAGCGTCTGTTGGACGCTGCCGACGCCTTTCATCAGGAACCCGGCCGCCACTGCACCGACATTGCCACCGGCGCCAATCACGCCCGCGACGCCGCCGAGCGCCTTGCGGTCAATGAACGGCACCAGCGCGTAAGTCGCGCCGCAAGCCATGTGCGTGAACAGACCGAAAACCAGCATGGCGATCACGGCCAGTGCGATGCTGTCCGCGTGTGCGAAACCTACGAGGCCCAGGCCTTCGCCAACGATCAGCAAGAACAGCAAGGTCGCGCGGACGTCGAGGCCTCGACGCGCGGCAGCCTTGTCCGACAGCCAGCCACCCAACGCGCGGGCAAACAGTGCGAGCAGGCCGAAGCTGCCGGCGGCGATGCCTGCCGCCTTCAGCGACAGGTGGAAATGATCGACGTAATAAATCGCGGCGACGTTGTGAATGAAAACCTCAACGCCGAAACACGCTGCGTAGGTGGTGAACAGCATCCAGACGCGATAGTTCGCGCAGGCCGCCCGGAAGCTCGCCCAACCGCCCTTCTTGCCGCCGTCGATCGCGATTCCGCGCGCCCGCAGTTCCGCAAAGTTTCCTTGCGGGCAATCCTGCGTGAAGCGCCAATAAAATATCGCCATGACGGGCATCGCAAGGCCCGGCACCACCAGCGCAAGGCGCCAAGCCGACGACTGTGCTGCGCCGAGCGCCATGACCGCCGCCAGCAGCAGCGGCACGAGTGCCTGCGCAGCGCCTGCCCCGGCATTGCCCCACCCGGCCGTCGTCGCGTTGGCCGTACCGACCACGTTCGGCGCGAACATCATGGAGGTGTGGTACTGGGTAATGACGAAGCTGGCCCCAACTGCGCCGATGCACAGGCGGCACAGCAGGAAGCTCTCGTAGCCACTGGAGAGCGCGGCGCCGAGCACGGGAAATACGCCCGCGAGCATCAGGCCGCAATAGACCTTGCGCGGGCCGTAGCGGTCGCATAGCGGGCCAATCACCAGACGCACGAGGATCGTGACCGCGACCGCGGCGATGTTGATATTGGCGACCTGGTCGACGGAAAGCCCGAATTCGCTCTTGATCAGCGGCATCAATGGCGCGCAGGCGAACCACGCAAAGAAGCAGACGAAGAACGCCATCCACGTCAGATGGAACGCGCGCATCGGTGCCGTGCGCAGGCTGAAGAGTTCGATGCGAGTTGCTTTGTCCGTCATCGTCGTTCCAGAAAAAAGAAAAAGCGTCCCGCGAACCCAGTCAGATGACTGGATTCGGGGGACGCCGTTGTCCAAAAGCCCGTTGTGAGGGTGCTGCTATTGATTCAAATGAAGATAGGTCGACATTGATCCTATGCGGGCTCTATATGCATATGCCGTGCCACACCGCGGATTTCGGTGTTCGGCGTGCGAGGAAGCCGGAAACAGCGATGCCGCGCGACGCATCGCGTCGGCGGCACAAGCTGTTTTTTAACGTGGTCAGGCACGGTGGTGCAGTACAGCACTGTTCCCGTGCGGCGGGAGGTTCTGGTGCGAACGCCAACGCGAACGCGCAAGCCTCAGCCGACTCTCGCGTAATAAAGATTCTGCGGATGCTTCGCTTCGGCGAAAAAGAACCAGCGTTCCGCCACGAGGCCCGCGTATTGCACGAGACACGCTGCGGCCAGCAAGCCGAGCGAGACGTCGATCGAATGCATGCCTGCGCCCAGCGCCATCAGTAACACGGGCACGGCAAACGCGGCCACGAGGAAACCCCATTTGACGCCCCGCAGCGTCCCCGCCGATTTGCCGTGAAAGAATTCACGCAAATTGAAAGCGCCGGCGGTAAAGCCGCGTGAGATCTGTACGAGCTTCGGGTTTTTGATGCCGGTCGCGCTCTGCACGGTGGACTTCGGCCGCAACCGCGCATTGCGCATGAGCGACGCCGAGCGGCTGGCGCAGCCCGCGAGTGTCACCACGCAGGCACAGACCGCCAGCCCCGCTGTCAGCCCCGGCGCGAACCACGCGGTCAGCGCCGTCGCCAGCGTGAACCCGGAAGCGCAGCCTAGCAGCACGAAGTTGACCAGCGTGAGTGGCGTGGCCCACTCCTGTAGAAAACGCAGGCATGCATAGATCATCGCCGAGCAGACGAACAGCGCGGCGCTCGTTAGTACGCCGAGCACGCCTATCGCGAGCGACCACGGCGAGCCGAACCAGTGCGCGACGCCATAGAAAAACGAGCAGGCGAGAAACGCCGGCAGGCAGAGACATTCGCGCGACAGCCATGAGGTTCGCCACATCGCAACCGCACGCCATGCACGCTCCGGATGCCCGAGATGGAAGAACGAGGCGATCAGTCCGAGGCCGCCCAACACCACCGACAGCGCCGCGCTGGTGACGTAGAACGCATCCGCGGGCGCCGTGACGAGTCCGAGATGCGCAGCCGTCTCCACGCCGACCAGCGCGATCAGCAAGCCCTGCGCCGCGCCGCTCAACGTCGTGAGAAAAACCACCGAAAAAGCCGGATTCATCGCGAGATCCTTTAGATGCGCGTCGCCATCGACGCAAGATGCAGTTCGCCGCGCTCAAGCCGCGCATCGAGCGATTCGGGCACCTCCATGGCCGTACCCGTGCTTTTGCACGAGCAGCCGTCGCTGCCGCAACCCGAGGCCGACGTGGTGACGCGCGGCAAATAGTGGTTCGCCGGCCGTGTGTTCCACTCGGGCATCAGCTGATAACCGCCGCGCTCCTCGATCGCCTTCGACACCACCGACTCCGGATCGTGGATGTCGCCAAACAGTCGCGCGGAGGTCGGGCACGCGAGCACGCATGCCGGTTGGCGATCGCGCTCGGAGAGGTTTTCATCATGAATGCGATCGACGCACAACGTGCATTTCGTCATCTCCTTACGCGCTTCGTCGAGTTCGCGCGCACCGTAAGGGCACGCCCACGCGCAATATTTGCAGCCGATGCACTTGTCGAAATCGACCAGCACGAGGCCGTCTTCCTTGCGCTTGTAGCTCGCGCCGGTCGGACACACCGGCACGCACGGCGGGTCCTCGCAGTGCAGGCATGACTTCGGAAAGTGGATCGTCTCGGTGTTCGGGTAGCTGCCAGCCTCGAAGCTCTG
This sequence comes from Paraburkholderia elongata, assembly GCF_013177735.1. Lineage (GTDB taxonomy): Bacteria > Pseudomonadota > Gammaproteobacteria > Burkholderiales > Burkholderiaceae > Paraburkholderia > Paraburkholderia elongata. The sequence goes on from NZ_WOEZ01000112.1 coordinate 22,104, forward strand.
CACGCGGTTGAAGAATGTGCCGGACGGGTCCGCGTCGTAGGGATTCAGGTCGGCGAGACTGCCCGATTCGCCCGACGTGTTCCACTCCTTGCAACTCGTCACACAAGCCTGGCACCCCACGCACACGTTCAGGTCGATTACCAATGCCATCTGAGTCATCAAAGGCTCCTTACTCCTTTATTGCGTTGTTCGCGCGCTTCGTTGCCATGCTGAAGTGTGAATCGCGCGTCACTTGCGCCCTGTCGCGCCGCGCAACCGCGCCGCGAACTCGCCGCGCCCCGCGAAGTAGGTCTGCACGATCCGCGAGATCACCCCGTTCGATCCCGGCAACGCGGGCATCGCGTCGAACTGCGGCAGCGTGTGCCGCGCGTCCGCTTCCGCCGGATAGATGCGCACGCGCACGTCGTACCACGCGGCCTGACCTGTTACCGGGTCCGAGTTCGAGAGGCGTCCAGCCGCGTCATCAGCGGCGGGAAGTTCGTCGGTGATGAGGTGGTTGAGCAGAAAGCCGCGCTGCGATTCGTTCGCGCCGGCGCCGAGATTCCATGCACCCGCGGCCTTGCCGATCGCGTTCCATGTCCATACCGTCCCCGGCTCAACCGTCTCGCTGAAACGCGCCATGCAACGCACGCGGCCCCATTGCGATTCGGCATAGATCCAGCTGCCGTCGGCGATGCCGTTCTCGGCCGCCATCAGTGGGTTCATGTAGAGATAGTTCTCGCCGTGAATCTGCCGCAGCCACGCGTTCTGCGAGTCCCATGAGTGATACATGGCCATCGGCCGTTGCGTCACGGCGGCGAGCGGAAAACGCGCGAGATCGGTGGAATCGCTTTCGAGCGGCGCATACCAGAACGGCAACGGATCGAAATACTTTTCGACGCGCGCGCGCAAGTGCTCCGGCGGTTGCCTGCCGCTCGTACGGCCCTGCGCGGCGAGCCTGAACTTCTGCATGACGTCGGAGTAAAGCTGGATCAGGATCGGCTCGTTGAATTTACGGAAACCGTTTTTCACTGCCCAGTCGAGATACGGCCCGTTGCAGTTGCGCATGTATTGGAGCGTCTCGGGCAAGCGGTAATGGAACACGCAATTGTTCTTCGCGTACTGCTCCCATTGCTGCGGATTCGGCTCGCCCACCAGCGCCTTGTCGCCGTCCTTGCCGCGCCAGCCGATCAGAAAGCCCACGCCGGAATTGGGCGTCGTCGTGTGGTTGACGATGAAGTCGGGATAGTCGCGAAAGCGCCGCGCGCCTTCGGCGGTCGTGAACGCGGGAAACTTCAGCCGCGAAGCGAGTTCGATCAGCACTTCCTGGAACGGCTTGCACTCGCCGGTCGGCGGCACGACCGGCACGCGCACGGAATCCACCGGACCGTCGAATTCGGAGATCGGCCGGTCGAGCATCGACATCGCGTCGTGCCGCTCGAGATACGTCGTGTCCGGCAGGATCAGATCGGCGAACGCCGTCATCTCCGACTGGAACGCATCGCACACCACGAGAAACGGAATCTTGTACTCGCCGTTCGCATGCTTGTCGGCGAGCATCTCGCGCACCTTCATCGTATTCATCGACGAATTCCACGCCATGTTGGCCATGAAAATCAGCAGCGTGTCGATGGGATAGGGATCGCCGCGCCATGCGTTGGTGATGACGCTATGCATCACGCCATGCACGGCAAGCGGATATTCCCAGGAGAACGCTTTGTCGATGCGAACCGGGCCGCCGTGTTCGTCGATGAACAGATCTTCGGGCGCGGCGGGCCAGCCGAGCGGCCCGGTCGCGAGCGGCGTGTTCGGCTTGACGGCGTCGGGGCTGTTCGGCGGTTTGGCCGATGGCGGCACCGCGCGGGGAAACGGCGACTTGTGACGAAAGCCGCCTGGCCGGTCGATCGTGCCCATCAGCGACATCAACACCGCAAGCGCGCGGATTGACTGGAAACCGTTGGAGTGCGCGGCCAGTCCGCGCATCGCATGAAAGGCGACCGGGTTGCCGGTCACCGTTTCGTGCGTCTCGCCCCACGCGTCGGTCCATGGGATCGGGAGCGTGATCCGGTGATCGCGGCTCGTCTGGATCATTTCGCCCGCGAGGCGGCGAATCGTGTCCGCTGCAATGCCGGTGATCTCAGCGGCCCATTCGGGTGTGCAATCGGCCACGCGTTCGCGCAGTAACGCGAATGACGGCGTGACCGGCGTGCCGTCCGCGAGCGTATAGCGACCATCGAGCGCGGGCGTCACGCCGGGGGCATGGTGCGGCACGGCGCGCGCGGCTTCGGCGTCCCACCAGAGATGATTCTGCGGAAACAGCGGATTGCCGACCGGCCGGTCCGGATCGCGCACGAAGAGGCCGAAATTCTCGCTGGATTCGTCCAGATCGACGAGCTCGGCCGCGTTCGTATAGCGCTGCACGAACTCGTGGTCCCAGGCGTCGGCAGCAATCAGTTCGTGCAGAAACGCCATGAACAGCGCGCCGTCGGTGCCCGGTTTGATCGGCACCCACTCGTCGGCAATCGCAGCATAGCCAGTGCGAATCGGATTGATCGCGATGAAGCGTCCACCCGCGCGCTTGAACTTCGAAATAGCGATCTTGAGCGGATTCGAATGATGATCTTCCGCCGTGCCGATCATAAAGAAGAGTTTGGCGCTGTCGAGATCGGGGCCGCCGAACTCCCAGAACGAGCCGCCGATCGTATAGATCATGCCGGCCGCCATGTTCGCCGAACAGAAGCCGCCATGGGCCGCGTAATTAGGCGTGCCGAACTGTTTGGCGAAGAGGCCGGTGAGCGCCTGCATCTGGTCGCGGCCGGTGAACAGGGCGAATTTCTTTGGATCCGTGGCGCGAATCGTGGCAAGACGCTTTTCGAGCACGTCGAACGCGACCTCCCACGACACCGGCTCGAACTGCGCACTGCCCCGCTCCGCGCCCGCCTTACGCATCAAAGGCTGGGTCAGGCGCGCGGGCGAGTACTGCTTCATGATGCCCGAGGCACCCTTGGCGCAGATCACCCCCTGGTTCAGCGGATGCTCGGGGTTGCCGTCGATATAGCGCACCTCGCCTTCACGCAGATGCACGCGAATACCGCAGCGGCAGGCGCACATGTAGCAGGTGGTCGTCTTGATCTCGAGCCGTTCGTCCTGCGTGCGGGCGTGGTGTTCCATGCGGGATCTCCGTCGCTGCTCCGGCTGTGTCGAAGCGGTATGGGTTCGATACCGACCATCCTATTCGCCGCGGGCCCACAAGGGAAATCGCCATTTACGAGAGAAACTATCCGCTGCGCTGATAGTTTCAGTTTGCCTTCAGATCTGGTCAGATCGGCGTCAATACCGCCTCGCCAGCAAAATGCCGCGTCGCATTGGCCAGAAAGTTGTCGACCGAAGCCGTGATCGCCTCCGGCGAGCGGCCGCCCACATGCGGCGTCAGGACGACGTTGCGCAGCGCCAGCAAGGCTTCGGGCGGATGCGGCTCGCCCTCGTAGACATCGAGCGCCGCACCGGCGATCGCGCCGGTAGCGAGCGCAGGCGGTCAAACGCGGCCACAGCCAGTCACAAGCAGCCGCGAGCGAGAAGCCCTGTTGCGAACCTGCTGCCGCGCAGCCTAAAGTCCATCCGAACCACGCCGTTATCTTCGTAAATGGGCCGGCGCGAATACCATGTGTCATGCGTCTTTCTTTTGAGCCGAACCCAAGCCGCTTTAAAATAGCCGGAACTCCGACCACGGGAATCTCATGCTGGACACCCTCCCGCGCGGCTCAGCGCCCGCCAACGACGCTCTGCAGGAAGTCCTCCGCCCCGAAGGAAGTCCCCTTGGGGGATCGGGGGACGATTCCGAAATGTTCGAACTCGCGCCTGTCTCGCTCTGGCTCGAAGACTTCAGCGGCGTGCGCACGTTATTCGACAGATGGCGGGCAGAAGGCGTGACCGACCTGCGCGCCCATTTCGCCGAATATCCGGCTCTTGTCGCCGAATGCGCGCACAGCATCCGCGTTATCAAGGTCAACCAGAAAACGCTGACGCAATTCGAGGCCGCCGATTTCGAAGCGCTCACCGGCAATCTCGCCTCCGTGTTCCGCGACGACATGCTCAAGACGCACCTGGAGGAGCTATGCCAGCTATGGGCGGGCCAAGCGCAGTTCACGAGCCAGACGGTCAATTACACGCTCGGCGGGCGGCGCCTCGACGTGCTGCTCAAGGGCGCCGTGCTGCCCGGCCATGAAGACCGCTGGGACCGCGTGCTCGTATCGGTCGAAGACATTACCGAACTCGAAGGCGCGCGGCATCGCGTGACGCTTGCCGAACAGTATGTGCGCGGCCTGTTCGAACATTCGCCGGTGTCGCTGTGGGTGGAAGATTTCAGCGCGGTCAAACGTCTGCTCGACGGGGCGCGCTCGGCCGGCATCAGCGATTTTCGCGTGTTCACCGACGTGCATCCCGAGTTTGTCGACCGCTGCATGCAGGAAATTCACGTGCTCGACGTGAACCAGCACACGCTCGACATGTTCGTGGCGAAAGACAAAAAAACGCTGCTGGCGCGCCTGCCGGACGTTTTCCGCGACGACATGCGGCCGCATTTCCGCGAGCAGCTGATCGATCTGTGGGAAGGGAAGCTGTTTCAGCAGCGCGAAGTGCTCAACTATTCGCTCGACGGCAACGAGGTGCACGTGCACCTGCAGTTTTCCGTCCTGCCGGGCCATGAACGCGATTGGGACCTGGTGCTGGTGGCCCTCACCGACATCACGGCGCGCAAGAAGGCCGAAGCGTACCTGGAGTTCCTCGGCAAGCATGACGTGCTGACCAAGCTGCGCAACCGCTCGTTCTATGTAGATGAATTGAACCGGCTGGAGCGCAAGGGTCCGTGGCCGGTGACGATCATCATGGCCGATCTGAACGGCCTCAAACGCGTGAACGACCAGCTCGGCCACGCGGCCGGCGACGCATTGTTACGGCGCGCCGGCGAAGTCCTTGCCAAGGCGACGGACGCGCCGTTTCATGCGGCGCGCATCGGCGGCGACGAGTTCGCGATCCTGTTGCCGGACACCGACGAGCGCGGCGGCGCCGCGATGGTCGATGCGATCCGCCAACTGATCGATCTGAACAACCAGTTTTATCCGGGCTCGCCGCTGAGTTTTTCGATGGGTGCGGCGACGTGCCAGCGCGGCGACCGGCTCGAAGCCGGCGTGCAACGCGCCGATCTGCTGATGTATGAGGAAAAACGCGCGCACTACGCGAACCGTCCGGTCGCGGACGCGCCGGGCGACTGACGCCGGGGCCGGGACGTTCTGCACGTTGGCGCGGCGTTTTCGATTGTTGAAAAGGCCGTGCCGCGTCAGCGGATTGGAAGCTCAGTCAGCCCGGCAGTTTAGACGCCAGCACGTCGACCTTCTGAATGCTGGGAGGCGTGGCGAATAGCTCGCCGGCCTTCGCCATCAGCGCGGCTGCCACCTTGCCGTTCAGATGCGCCTCACGGCCCGCTTCGTCCGGGAAGGCGTCGAAAATGCCGTACGTGGACGGTCCCAGCTTCAGACCGAACCATGCCGCAGTGGCAGGCTCCTCCTCGACGAGCGGCAAGCCGCTCAGCAGAAAGGCCTCGACATCCTTTTCCTTGCCGGGTTTGGCTTCAAGGCGAACGTACAGAGCGAGTTTGACCATGACGCGACTCCTTGGGTGAAGTGGGGACAATGGACCCGCTTTGCCGGGCCGGCAAAGCGCTGTGAAGGGCATCTGCTCGTCAGGCACTCAGCAAGTATAGGGCGGTGTTCGTGAAGCTGCGCCAGCGCGCATCTGGGTCGCACGGGGCAACACCGGGCAACATCAAGCACAGGCATTCAGGTTGCATCCGGGCAGAAAGGCACGTCAGCCTTTGTCGGTCCGCACCGCCTCACCGTAAGTGCTGACGATCCGCCGATCCTGCTCCTCTGCCGAAAACAGCTCCCATTCGAGCCCGTTGACATCCTTGCTGCTCGCGTACCCTTCTACCGAATCGTCCTCAAAGCCGACGTGCCGAGGCTGTCCAGCTTTGTCCGGCATCTCGTTGATCGAGAAATTGAGCAGATCGGTGCGCCACATCGAGTAACGACCCGGCACGACGGCTGTGGGCGGCTGGCCGAGCCTGACGCTGTAATCGTCGATGGAAGCCTCGAGGCTCGTAACAGCCAAAGCGATATGGAAGCGTTTCATAGCGGTTGTCCTGACGGTTAGGATGAGGTGTTTTCATCGTATCGGCGAAGCGCCGCCACAACCAGTTGCGCAATCATCCCGGTATCGCCATTACCGGTTTGCGTTAAAACAGCTTCCGGTGCGCAGGATGAATGCGGCTCCGTCAACGTCCGCTATACTCGCAAACCCCGAAGTTATCCGCGGTGCGCCGCGGTCTTGAAAGAAAATCATGTCGACGATTCCCGCCTGCCCGCAATGCGCGATGGAAAACACTTACCCGGACGGCGAAAACTACGTCTGCCCCGATTGCGCGCACGAGTGGCCGATGACCGCCGCCGCGAGCGCTGACGAGGCCGACGAGCGCGTCGTCAAGGACGCCAACGGCAACCCGCTGGCCGACGGCGACGCGGTGGTGCTGATCAAGGACCTGAAAGTGAAAGGCTCGTCGATCACACTGAAAATGGGCACCAAGGTGAAGAGCATTCGCCTGGTCGGCGGCGATCACGAAGTGGACTGCAAGATGGACGCAGGCAACTTCATGCTGAAGGCTGAATATCTGAAGAAGGTTTGAAGCAGCCGGGATTGAATCCGCGCGTTGAACCCGCGCGGACACGCGAGCATTTAAGCGCCCGGAAAGCGCAATTCGAAGCGCACCAAACCCGGCACCGGACACACCACGCGCGCCGTGCCGCCGTGCAGATGCATGATCGCCTTGACGATCGCGAGCCCTAGCCCGCTAGATTCGGTGAACGCGCTGCGCGCCGCATCCGCGCGATAGAAGCGATCGAACAGGCGGTCCAGTTGCTCGTCGGGAATCGGCGCACCGTCGTTTTCCACCACCACCGTCGCGCCCTGTTCGTCCTGCGTGCCGCTCAAACGCACCACCGTATCGCCTGCGCCGTATCGCACTGCATTGACGACGAGATTGTTGATCGCCCGCCGGCACAGCATCGGATTGACCGATGCCACGCCCTGAGCCTCGACGGTAAAGCGCATACCGCGTTCGTCGGCGGGGCCTTCGAAATAGTCTGCGATCCTGACGAGTTCGTCGTGCAGATCGACCGGCTCACGGTCGATGGACAGCGCAGCATGGTCCGCGTGCGCGAGAAACAGAATGTTCTCCGCGATGTGGCTCAATCGGCTCAGTTCTTCGAGATTCGATTCGAGCAATTGCTGATATTCATCGGCGTCGCGCGGTTTGGCGAGCGTCACCTGGGTCTGGCCGATCAAGGCACCCACCGGCGTGCGAATTTCATGCGCCAGATCGGCGGAGAACTGCGAGAGGCGCTGATAGCCATCGGCAAGACGGTCGAGCATGGCGTTGAAGGCGTGCGTGAGCTGGCGTAATTCGACCGGCGCGGCCTCGCTGTCGAGCCGCACCGACAAACTCGTCGGACTGATCTGCGCCGCCCGCGTGGCGATCTCGCGCACCGGCCGCAACGCGCGGCGCAGCACATAGTAGGCGAGCAGCGTCGCGGCCAGCATGCCGATCAGCGTGGCCAGCACGATGCGATTGCGGTACGCGGCCAGCATCCGCATTTCCTGAGTCATCGGATGCGCGGCGATCACTTCAAGCTCGCTGCCGTTCTCGCGTGCTTTGACAGTGGCCATCGCCCAATGAACCGGCACGCCGTCCGGCAACAGGGTCTGGCGGATGTCCGGGAGCGTCGGCAACCGGTTCTCTACGCCGGCCTGCAGAGCAGGAACCGCTATGTTGCCAGGGTTCACGTCGATGAACGGCGCTTCGCCCGGACGGCGAAACAGCAGCACATCCTGCTCCGCGCCGAGCATGGTCTCGAACAGCAAAGGGCGGTTCTTCAATTCGCTGACCGAATAGAGATCGCGCACGATGCGGCTGAAATGCTCGACACGGCCGGTAAGCACCACGTCCGCGCGGCGCTGCAACGACAGCTGCGCGGAGTGATAGAAATACGCGCCCAGCGTGCCGATCACCACACACGCGATCGCGGCGAACAACACCGTGGTGCGCGCCGTCAACGAACGTTCGGTCCACAGTTTCATGAGCCGTCGCCGAAGGTATAGCCGATGCTGCGCACCGTATGAATCAGCTTCTTTTCAAACGGATGATCGACCTTGGCGCGCAGCCGTTTGACGGCGACGTCGACCACATTGGTGTCGCTGTCGAAGTTCATATCCCACACTTCCGAGGCGATCTGCGTGCGCGATAGCGCTTCGCCCTGCCGGCGCACCAGCAGATGCAGCAGCATGAACTCTTTGTTGGTCAGCGCAATCTCGACGCCTTCGCGCGTTACCTTGCGACGCAGAACGTCGAGCTTGAGGTCGGCGATCTCGAACACATCGCTCTCGCGGATCACGCCACGACGCAGCAGCGTGCGGATGCGCAGCACCAGCTCGGTGAACGAGAACGGTTTGACGAGGTAATCGTCGGCGCCCAGTTCGAGACCACGGATGCGGTCGCTGACGTGATCGCGCGCGGTCAGGAAAATGACAGGCAGATCGCGCCGCGCCCGCAGCGCACGCATGATTTCCCAGCCGTCGATGCCCGGCAGCATCACGTCCAGCACCACGAGGTCGTACGCGTGTTCGAGCGCCATGTGCAGACCGTCCGTGCCGGTGCGCGCGAGGTCGACCGCGTAGCCGCTTTCGCGCAACCCCTTCTTCAGGTAGTCGCCGGTTTTCGGATCGTCTTCAATGACGAGGATGCTCATAGTGCATGGCTTCCGACCCCGAGAGCCGCCGTGGGCGTGGGTCATGAATGTGGACGTGGATATGACGGCCATTCTACGTGGCCGCGCCGCGCCGTTCATGACGTTTTTGTCATCCGTCTGTCACTCGCCGGAGCCAATCGCGCGCCTAATCTGCCCCTATCCTTCACCCACCCAGAGCTGACTCATGAAGATTGTCTCCGCTAATGCGATGCGCGTCATCGTCGCGCCCGCGCTCGTCGCTGCCTCGTTGTTTGCTGCAGGATCCGCCGCGCAAGCCCAAACCGCCATGCCCACGGGCGTACGCGGCACGGTGACCGCACTTTCGGGCGATGACCTCAAAGTGCACACGCGCGACGGCAAAGACGTCGACGTGAAGCTCACCAAGGACACGCCGATTCGCGGCGTCGCGATCGCCAATGTGAACGACATCAAGCCGGACAGCTATGTCGGCACCGCCGCGATCCCGCAGCCTGACGGCACGCTAAAAGCGCTCGAAGTACACGTCTTCCCGCCCAGCATGCGTGGCTCCGGCGAAGGTCATCGCCCGTGGGACCTCGGCTCGAACAGCACGATGACCAACGGCACGGTGGGTTCTCTCGTGGTCAGCAACGGCCGCACGATCACGGTCAAGTACAAGGACGGCGAGAAGAAAATCGTGATTCCGCAAGACGTGCCTATCGTCGCGCTCGAACCCGGTGACCGCTCGCTGTTGATGCCGGGCGCGAAGGTCGTGCTGTTCGCGCATAAGGAAGCCGATGGCTCGATGGCGGCGAATTTCATCTCCGCAGGCGAGCACGGTGTAACGCCGCCAATGTAATACGGCGCTTTTCAAGCGTTCGCTTTTTCAGCAGTTCGGACAGCCGCGTGCCGGAATGACGCAGCTTCTAAATTTTTCTTTGTTTCATCACCGCTCACCATGCCCGAACCGCACGCACGCTCTATCGTCCACCCATTCGTCGTCCGAATCACGCACTGGATCAACGCATTTGCGATGGTCTGCATGGTGATGAGCGGCTGGGCGATCTATAACGCGTCGCCCTTCTTTCCGTTCAGATTTCCGGTATGGGCGACCGTTGGCGGCTGGCTGGGCGGCTCGATTGCATGGCATTTCGCAGCGATGTGGCTACTGTGCACAAACGGATTGCTGTATCTGGCGTATGGGATCGGACGTGGGCATTTTCGGCGCAAGCTGCTGCCGGTCTATCCGCGCGATGTCATACACGACGCCGCATTAGCGATGCAGTTCAAGCTGCCGCACGATACCGGCAAATACAACGCGGTGCAGCGCGCGCTCTATCTCGTCGTATTGTTTCTTGGCGTGCTGCTGGTCTCGTCGGGGCTCTCGATCTGGAAGCCGGTGCAATTCTCGTGGCTTACCGCGCTATTCGGCGGCTTCGATTTCGCGCGTCGCGTGCATTTTGTCGCGATGGCGGGTGTGGTTGGTTTTGTCGTCGTGCATCTGGCGCTGGTGCTGCTGGTGCCGCGCACGTTGCTGCCGATGTTGACGGGCCGCGCAAAACATTCGGCGCACGAAGGAACTCAGGCATGAGCGAATCAAAACGTAAGGACTCGCGTAACACGCGCATTGTCCTCGCCGACCACAAACCGCAAATCGAACGATTGCAGCGGCGGTTGTTCCTGCGTTCATCGCTTTCGATCGGCGCGCTGGCGATGCTCTCGGGCTGCAACATGCAGGACGGCGATTCGGTCGACAAAGTGTTGTGGGCCATGTCGCGCTGGAACGATCGCGTGCAAGGATGGCTGTTCGATCGCAACAAGCTCGCGCCAACTTATTCGGCGAGCGAGATCACCGACCCGTTCCCGTTCAACGCGTTCTATCCGGAGTTCGACGCGCCGGATATCGACGGTTCGACGTATCAACTGGAAGTGTCCGGTTTGGTGTCGGACAAGCGCACGTGGACGCTCGATCAACTGCGCGCCTTGCCACAGGCTTCACAGATTACACGGCACATCTGCATTGAAGGATGGAGCGCGATCGGGCAATGGCGAGGCGTGCCGTTTCGCATGTTCCTCGAACGCATCGGCGCCGATCTGAGCGCTGGCTATGTCGGCTTCAAATGCGCCGACCGCTATTACTCGAGCCTCGACATGGCGACGGCCTTGCATCCGCAAACCCAACTGACGCTTGATTTCCGCGACGCGCCGCTGCCCGCCAAATACGGCTATCCGCTAAAGCTGCGCGTACCGACCAAACTGGGCTTCAAGAATCCGAAGCACATCGCAGCAATTTTCGTGACCAACACGAACCCCGGTGGCTATTGGGAAGACCAGGGGTACAACTGGTTCAGCGGTTTATAGGGCTTCCGGCGAACGCGTGCCTATACCGCAGTCACATAACGTGCGACCGGCTTGACCACGCGCGGCGGCGGCGCATCGTACACGGTGCGCATGCGCTTGACTTCATCGACCGGGCTCAGGCCGAACAGACGCTTGAACTCGCGGCTGAATTGCGACGCGCTTTCGTAACCGACGCGCGCCGCGGCCGCGCCTGCATTCAAACCATCCTGCACCATCAGCAAACGCGCGTGATGCAACCGCGTGGTCTTCACGTATTGCATCGGCGAGGTCGCGGTCACGGCCTTGAATTGCGCATGAAAAACGGCGAGGCTCATGCCCGCTTCAGAAGCGAGCGTATCGACGTCGAGTTGCCCGTGATAGTCGGCATGGATTCGCCGTAGCGCCTTGGCGATGCGGCCGAAATGATTCTGATGCGTGAGCGCCGCGCGAATCGCGTCGCCCTGCTCGCCCGTCAACACGCGATAACAGATTTCGCGCACTACGCCAGGCGCGAGAATGCGCGCGTCGAGCGGCGAGGCTAACGCTTCCATCAAACGCTGCACGGCATTGCTCAGCGCCGGATCGAGCGGCGTCGAATAGATGCCGAGCGGCTCGTTCTGCGTGGCGCCCTGCGTTTCGTTCAGCGCCATCAGCAACTCGGCCACCATGGTCAAATCGACTCGTACTGAGATGGCGAGGAACGGCTCTTCCGGGCTCGCCTCGGTTTCACATTCGAACGGCAGCGGCACCGACAGCACCAGGTATTGCTGCGCGTCGTACTGGAACACCTGATCCCCGAGAAAACCGCGCTTGCGCCCCTGGCAGACGATCACGATGCACGGCTCGTACATCACGGGCATACGTGGCATCGGCACATTCGCGCGCATCAGATTGACCCCTTCCAGGCTCGAGCGCGTAACGCCCGGATTGGGTGCAAGCGTGTCGAACAACTCGACCAGACGCTGCTGGGCAGGATCGACGGGGTCGCCACCGGCCGGGTCGCGTTCGACCGATGCGGGTTCAACAGAACGGGTTGACATGACGGTATAGTGACGCGCAAGAGAATAATGCTTGAAATTTAGCATCAAACGACCTACTGCGGTCGTCGCCAGGAGTTTTAGGCAAACCTTCAAGATATTCAGGTATTCCCCGAATCGCTCCCGGCTCCTAGTATGGGAACTCTGCCGGATCAGCTTTTTCCACGCTGCGCGGGCCTCGGTCGCCAATTCACTGTTTCGGTGAAAACGTCGGCCAAGGCTTGCGCCATGATCCCGGTTCACAACAAGGTTTGGCCGCATCGGCGACGCGGGTCGCCCATCGTCGGCGCCTTGCGACATCACCCTCTTTGCTGGAGCTACCCATGAGCACGACTTATGCCTATGCAGCGACCGACGCTACCGCGCCGCTCGCCCCGTTCGAAATCCAGCGCCGCGAACTGCGCGCCCATGACGTGCAGATGGAAGTTCTGTTTTGCGGCGTGTGCCATTCCGACTTGCATCAGGCACGCAACGAATGGAAAAACACGGTTTTTCCGGTGGTGCCGGGCCATGAAATTGTCGGCCGCGTAACGGCAGTGGGTCCGGACGTGACGAAGTACAAGGCAGGCGATCTGGTGGGCGTGGGATGCCTGGTCGATTCGTGCCGTACGTGTGCGAGTTGCGAGGAAGGTCTCGAGCAGTATTGCGAAAACGGTTTTGTCGGCACGTACAACGGTGTGGACCGGGTTGACGGTCAGATCACTTACGGCGGTTATTCGACGCAACTGGTGGTGGATGAGGAATTCACGCTGCGGGTGCCGGAGAATCTCGACCCGGCGGGTGTGGCGCCGTTGCTGTGCGCGGGTATCACGACGTATTCGCCGCTGCGCACGTGGGGTGCCGGTCCTGGCAAGAAGGTCGGGATTGTCGGTCTTGGCGGCCTGGGTCACATGGGCGTGAAATTGGCCCGTGCGATGGGCGCGCATGTCGTGTTGTTTACGACGTCGCCGTCGAAGATTGACGATGCCAAGCGGCTTGGCGCGCATGAGGTTGTCATCTCGAAGAATGCTGAAGAGATGGGAGCACATGCCAACAGCTTCGATTTCATTCTGAATACCGTTGCTGCGCAGCATGATTTGAATCCGTTTTTGAATCTGCTGAAGCGTGATGGGACGATGACGTTGGTCGGTGCTCCGGAGCACGATCATCCGTCGCCGCAGGTGTTCAATCTGATCTTCAAGCGTCGCCGTCTGGCTGGTTCGCTGATTGGCGGGATTGCCGAGACGCAGGAGATGCTCGATTTCTGTGGCGAACATGGGATTACTTCGGATATTGAGGTGATTCCTATGCAGGGGATTAATGAGGCTTATGAACGGATGCTTAAGAGCGACGTTAAGTATCGGTTTGTGGTTGATCTGGATTCCATGCGGAAGTGATGGTTTTTTTGCCTGCGCGGCGCCAGGTGGGGTTTGGGGCCTTGCAGGCAGGGGCTTTTCTTGGTTTGGTTGTCTTCGCGGCGTTTTTTGTCTGTTTGCCTGCGGCGTTGGCCTTTCCTTGATCTGACTTTTTAACCTTTCCTTGATCTGACTTTTTGGCCTTTCCTTGATTTGATATTGGTCTATTAGCGTTCGCCCCTGTGCGGGGCAGGCACTTACTTTCTTTGCCGCCGCAAAGAAAGTAAGCAAAGAAAGCGGCTCCAACCGCTAATTCTTAAGCGGGTCCCCTGGCTTGGAGGGGGTAGTGGTGCATCTGGAATCCGTGCTCTCGCACATTCGACGTTAGTGACAAAGAACTCATCAGCTCCCACTCCGCACTGCGTGCGTCGCGGATGGGTCTGCCAGGGAAACCTGGGGCTTCGTTTTTTGCGCAGCGGGGGTTATCGGTTTCGCCGCTGCAAGCTCTAACAATAAATCACACTCGCAATCAACTTCACGTCGTCGGTGCCTGGTAGACCGCCGGTTCACAAGAACAGCGCACGGTTTATGAAGCACTCTTCGGCGCGCGCAGCGACGCTGGAAATATGACTGCCTTGTCACCGGCGCGGAGTGTGCGAGAACACAGATTCCAGATGCACCACTACCCCCTCCAAGCCAGGGGACCCGCTTAAGAATTAGCGGTTGGAGCCGCTTTCTTTGCTTACTTTCTTTGCGGCGGCAAAGAAAGTAAGTGCCAGCCCCGCACAGGGGCGACGCTAATAGACCAATAAGAATTCAAGGAAAGGCCAATGCCGCAGGCAAACAGACAAAAAGCGCCGCGCAGGCAGAAAAACCCAAATAAAGACCACCGCCGCAGGCAAACAAACAATGCCGCCGCCAAAGGCAAAAAAGCCCCCTTAACACTAACTGGAGTTTGAATCGTGATTGACAGAATAACTGCAATGCGGACATTCATCCGAATCGTGGACACAAACAGCTTCACCCGCGCAGCGGAGTCACTAAACATCCCGCGCGCGACAGCGACAACCATCGTCCAGAACCTGGAAGCCCTGCTAGGCACCGCCCTCTTAACCCGCACGACGCGGCGCCTGAGCATCACGCCGGAAGGCACGGCCTACTACGAGCGCTGCGCGCAAATCCTCGCCGACATCGACGAAATGGAAGCCAGCCTCCGTCACTCAACGGATAACCTGACCGGCCGCCTGCGCATTGAAATGCCCGGCGCGGTAGCGAGCGCCATCGTCCTGCCGGCACTGGACGAGTTCCACACCCGCTACCCGAACCTCGATCTGGCTATCGGCGTCAGCAATCGGACAGTCGACCTGATCTCGGAAGCCATCGACTGCAGTATCCAGCTAGGCGAATTGCCGGACTCAAATCTGATCGCGCGGCAATTAGGCACCCTCGAGCACGTGACATGCGCAAGCCCGGCCTACCTGGCACGCCACGGCACGCCCGGCGACCTCGACGATCTGCGCGGACACGCCGCTGTAAATTGCATGTCGCCGCATAACGGCCGCGAAGTCGACTTCGACTTTGAAGTGGACGGCGAAGCGCAAAACGTCAAGGTCAAAGGCTTCGTTAAAGTCAGCGACGAGCAGGCTTATCTCACCTGCGGATTGCAAGGCCTGGGGCTGATCCAACCGGCGCGGATCGCCGCGCAGCCCTACCTCGATTCGGGACTGTTGCGCGAAGTGCTGCCGCAATGGAAACCCGTGCCGATGCCGGTCTCGGTCGCGTATGTGAAGAACCGCCGGGTGTCGCCACGCGTGCGGGCCTTCGTCGACTGGCTCGCGGAATTGTTCGAGCAAGCCGAACACGTCGATCAGGACCTGTCGCGCGTCCGTCAACTGCTGCGTGGCCTGCATCCCGCCTAAGGCGGGTTTCATGCAGGCCCGCAACACCCCAGAGGCGTTAGTTCGGTAGTGTCACCGGACGCGTCCGCAGATCAACGTAAAAATTGAAAAAAACCGGATTGTCGAAGCGTTTGACGATCGTCATCTTCCGCAAACCCGCTGGCGGCGAACTGGTGTAACCGGTCGACTTGCCATCATTGGCGCCGAAGCTCATATCCACGTCCACCCATCCATCCACAGTCTGCGTCGCAAACGACGGATGCATCAAATATGCGAGCGTCAGCGTGTCCCAGATGTTCGTGGTGTAGTTCTGATTGGGTTCAAAACCGTTCTTGCCGTCGAAACCATAGCCGTTCAACGTCTTGAACAGTTGCGTGATGATGGTCTGTTTCGTCGGATCATGCGCGACACGGTCAGCCGCACGGACCACACGCCTGATTGCCGCGCGTCACGAGGACACGCGGTACATGCCTGAACTTAGGGCTGGCGCGCCTGGGGCGCCGCCCCCGGACAAGCGGGGTCTTTACCCCAATGTCCGTCGCACACGCGCCAGCGGCACAACTGGTCTTCGAAGAAGCCGCGTTGTCCACACTCTTTCACGCGTTCGGCCAGCTTGGCGTTCCCAGTGGTAGCCGAAGCACTGACCTTCGTAGCCGTGTTGCCGTCGGCCGCTTTCGCATCGGCCGGTTTGGTCCGTGCCACGAGCGCAGCTAATAGATCGGCATCCGAATCATCTTTCGAAGCATTACCGGCCGCGCGCGGTTTCTTCGTTTGAGCGACCGCGGTCGGCGCGCTCGCGTGATGACTGCTTGCGGTCGTGCTTTCCTTCTTGCCGTGGGCCGCCGTCTCGTGTTTCGCATTGCTGGCGACAGCCTTTGAGCTCTTATCGTGCTTTGCCGCCGGCACTGTGACTGCCGACGCGGCCGTTGCGGACGCAACCGGTGTAGACGCGTTGCTCGGCTCAGCGCCAGCGGCGAGCGCGCGCGATAAGCGGCTCTCATCGCCGCTTGCGGACGCACCCGCGGATGCCGCTGGCGCCTTGCTGTCGCTATCGTCCGCAACGATCGTGGCCGCTTGCGACGACGCTGCCGCCGGGGCCTCCGCTTTCGCGGTGACCTGCGGCGCACCGCTGGCGGCGGACGCCGGCACGGCAGCTTTCTCGGCGTTGGCGGGCGCGGCTGAAGCCAACGACCCCGTCTGCGCACGCTGCTGCATATGCCACGCGCCCCAACCGCCGGCCGCGATCACCAGCAAGGCGACCAGCACGAGCGGCGCTTTAGACCGGCGTGGTTTATCGGTAGGCGGCGCGACGCGGCCTTCCAGGTTCGCAAGAATTCGCGAACCATTGGCGTCAGCGCCTTTAGCCTTATCGGATAACAGGCTAGGTGGGGCTTTGGAATTCGAACTTTCCGGCGCACTCATTCACTGTCTCATTGAATCCTAGATTATTTCGCCGTGATAATACCGTTCCGGCTCCTCTCCGAGCAGGCCTGATTCTAAGAGCAAGCATTGCAAAATACAATTGTTTCCAATTTCCGGGGTCGACTTTGATTGCCGTAGTACTTCTCGCCTATTTCGCCATCGCCGTTGTGATCGCCGCAATGCTGCTATTGCCGGCGGTACGCGCCTCTTTATTAGGCGCCGCACTCGCCATTCATGGCCGCGTTATGCGTGGAGCATCGCAAGGTGCATCACGTGCTCGTGGTCAATTATTGCGCTCGGCAAAAATTTCGCAATCGACCGCAGTCGATATGCAAAAGTTACTGGCAAAGCGGCGCTTGCTGATTTTTACCACCACAGGTATTCTTGCGACGCCGCCATTGGTGGCATTGGCTTTACGCGGCCGGCAATTATTCCAATTCGATGACACTGCACGGGTACCGGACGAGAAAATTGCCGCGTTATTGAATGGCGAACAGCTCGTGCCCCCGCCGCCGCTGCCGCCCGAGGTATTTGCAACGCAGGAAGTGGAGCAGATTCGGCCCGCATTGAAAGACGCGAGCCGCGACTGGAATTTGCTCGACGCTGATTTCAGAACACGTCTATTGCTCGTGTACAAAATCATGCACGAGCAATACGGGTATGAAATGGCATTGCTGGAAGGTTATCGCAGTCCGGAGCGGCAAAACCGCCTGGCGCAAATGGGGGGCAACGTCACCAATGCTGCAGCGTTTCAGAGTTATCACCAATACGGTCTTGCCGCAGACAATGCGTTTTTGCGCGACGGCAAGCTCGTCATTTCAGAAAAAGATCCCTGGGCCATGCGAGGCTATCAGTTATACGGACAGACGGCCGAACAGGTCGGCCTGACGTGGGGTGGCCGCTGGAAAATGATGGATCTCGGGCACGTTGAATATCACAAACCCGGCTTCGTCCTGGGGCGCGGTCATTAAGGCAAAGCGGGCAATAAAGAGGTTGCAATGGGGCGTTCAATCAATTTTTCTGGCAAAAGTCGGCAATGCCGCATGCATAACGGCATTCGTCCAATCGCCATCGGCGGGACACTTTATGGCGGATTTAACAATCCGGCCGCATTCATCTTCGCCTGAATATGCTTTCGTTTTGTTTTAAACGCGAGCGCCGGCAGACTTTGCCCGCGCTCGCGCCATGCTGTTTGCCACACACGCACCACAACACACATCACCAAGACCTGAACGGCTTATGCGACGCATTCTTAACGTGTTGACCCACACACGCACGCTCTCGATCATCGGCTTGCTCGCGCTCGCTGCTGTTTTATTCATCGGCGCCGA
The DNA here is from genome assembly GCF_013177735.1 of Paraburkholderia elongata. GTDB lineage: Bacteria > Pseudomonadota > Gammaproteobacteria > Burkholderiales > Burkholderiaceae > Paraburkholderia > Paraburkholderia elongata. The sequence goes on from NZ_WOEZ01000112.1 coordinate 40,258, forward strand.
TACCTTGCAGATCGACCTGATGTGGCCGGCCGTCGTTCTCGGCGCGGTGATCGCGCTATGGCTGCTGGTCTGGGTGGTGCGCCGCCTGCGCGCGCGGCGCGCGAACGACAAGCTCGGCGAAATGCTCGAGCAACAGGCCGAAAAGCAGACCGAAACCGGCCCCGCGCCGACGCCCGCACGCCAGGCAGAACTCGACGTGCTGCGTACGCGCCTCGTCGATGCGGTGAAGACGATCAAGACCTCGAAGATCGGTCAGATGTCCGGCGGCTCGGCGCTGTATGAATTGCCCTGGTACATCGTGATCGGCAACCCGGCCGCAGGCAAGAGCAGCGCCGTGTTGAATTCCGGCCTGCAATTTCCTTTCGCCGACAAGAACAATGCGGTGATTCACGGCATCGGCGGCACGCGGAATTGCGACTGGTTCTTCACAACTGAAGGCATTCTGCTCGACACCGCTGGCCGCTACTCCGTGCACGAAGAGGACCGCACCGAATGGCTCGGCTTCCTCGGCCTGCTCAAGCACTTCCGGCCGAAGGCGCCGATCAACGGCATCATCGTGACGGCGAGTATTGCCGAGTTGACCTGCAGCAAGCCCGAGTTCGCGATCAATCTCGCGAAGAATCTGCGCCAGCGCGTGCAGGAGTTGACCGAGAAGCTCGAAGTGTTCGCGCCGGTGTACGTGATGTTCACCAAGGCCGACCTGATCACGGGTTTCACCGAATTTTTCAGCGGCAGCGACCGTCACGAATATGACCGCGTGTGGGGCGCCACCCTGCCCTACGAGCCGGACGAGAAGCGCGACGTAGTGGGTCTGTTCGACGAGCATTTTGAAGAGCTCTATGACGGCCTGAAAGAAATCAGCGTCGCGCAGATGTCGATCAGCCGCGGCAACAAGCTCTCGCCGGGTCAGTTGAGTTTCCCGCTCGAATTCTCGGCGATCAAGCCCGCGTTGCGCGCCTTCCTCGCCACGCTGTTCGAAACCAATCCGTTCCAGCACAAGCCGATTTTCCGCGGCTTCTACTTCACGAGCGCGTTGCAGGAAGGCGAAACCAACAGCGCCGCCGCCACGCGCATCGCCAACCGCTTCGGCCTCTCCGCGGACAGCCTGCCCAAGCCGCATAGCGCGTTCTCGAAGAACGGCTTCTTCCTGCGCGATTTGTTCTCCAAAGTGATCTTCGCCGACCGGCAGACCGTCAAGCAGTTCGCCAGCCCCGCCAAGACGCGCATGCGTTATGCCACGTTCTTCGGCTTTGTCGCGGTGCTCGCGTTGGCGCTCGGCGGCTGGACGTGGTCGACGATCGGCAATCAGCAGCTCGCCGACAATGTCAAGGCCGACCTCGACAACGTGGTACGCCTGCAGCAGAACCGCAACGACCTGCAATCGCGTTTGCAGGCCATGGACATTCTGGAAGACCGCATCGACCAGCTCGAACAATTCCGCCGCGACAAGCCGCTGGCGGTGTCGCTCGGGCTGTATCAGGGCGACCGCCTCGAACAGCACTTGCTCACCGAGTATTACAACGGCGTGCGCCAGATCCTGCTTGACCCGGTCTCGCAGAATCTCGCGTCGTTCCTGAAGGACGTCAACGCGCACCCCGATCAGCTCGCACCGTTGAACCGCACGCCGGACGCCGCTGCGATTCCGGTGTCCGCGCACACGGCGATGGCGGCGAACAGCCAGGGCGGCCTGTATAGCGACGCGTCGCCGACCAACGTCGAAGACGCGTACAACGCGCTCAAGACCTACCTGATGCTTAGCGACAAGCGTCACGTGGAAACCGCTCACCTGACCGATCAGGTCGCCCGCTTCTGGCGCGGCTGGCTCGAAACGAATCGCGGCAACATGCCCCGCGACGAGTTGATCCGCAGCGCCGAGCGCATGATCACCTTCTATCTGTCGCGCGTGTCCGACAACGACTGGCCGATGATCGACCAGAACCTCGGTCTCGTCGACCAGACCCGTGAAAACCTGCGCCGCGTGGTGCGCGGCATGCCGGCCCGCCAGCGCGTCTATGAGGAAATCAAGGCGCGTGCGTCGACCCGTTTCGCGCCGATGACGATCGCGCGCATCGTCGGCGAAAACAATACGGCGCTGGTGGCCGGCAGCTACGCGATCCCCGGCACCTTCACGCGTGAAGCGTGGTTCCAGTATGTGCAGCCGGCGATTCGCGATGCCGCCACGAAGGAATTGCAAGCAAAAGACTGGGTGCTCAACACCTCCGCGCATGACGACCTGACGCTGGAAGGCAGCCCCGAGCAGATCCAGAAAGCGCTCGTCGCGATGTACAAAACGGAGTACGCGATGCACTGGCAGAAGTTCATGCAAGGCATTGCCGTGCAAAGCTTCGGCAGCTTCGGTCAGGCCGTGGATGCGATGAACCGTCTTGGCGATCCGCAGGATTCGCCGATCCGCAAGGTCCTCGAAACCGCGTACGACCAGACCTCGTGGGACAACCCGTCGCTCTTCAACGCGAACCTGAAGCGCGCGCAAACCGGCGTGACCAGCTGGTTTAAGAACTGGTTCTCGCGTGCGCCGACCGGCCAGTTGAACGCCAACATCGACATCAACGGCAATCCGGTTGAAGTACCGATGGGGCCGATCGGCCAGGAGTTCTCGGCGCTGGGCCGCATCGTCGTCTCGGGCGACAACGGCTCGATGTTGAAGGGTTACATGGACACGCTCTCGAAGGTCCGTACGCGCTTTAACGTGATCAAGAACCAGGGCGATCCGGGACCGGGCGCGCGTCAGCTGATGCAGCAGACGCTCGACGGCAGCGGCTCCGAGTTGGCCGATTCGCTGAAGTACGTTGACGAACAGATGCTGACGGGCCTCACCGATTCGCAACGCAAGGCACTGCGCCCGCTGCTGGTGCGTCCGCTGATGGCGGCGTATGCGGTGGTGATCCAGCCGGCCAGCGTCGAAGTCAACAAGGTGTGGAACGCGCAGGTCTATCAGACCTTCCAGGGCTCGCTCGCGAACAAGTATCCGTTTGCAAGCGATGCGAAGGTCGAAGCCGGCGCCGGTGAAATCGCCCAGGTGTTCGGGCCGGACGGCGCGATCGCCAAGTTCGTCGGCACCACGCTCGGGCCGCTCGCGGTACGCCGCGGCGACACGCTGACCTCGCGCACATGGGGCGATATGGGTCTCGCGCTGACGCCCGACTTCACCAGCGGTTTCGCACGCTGGGTGGCGCCGCTTGCCGGCGGCGCAGCGAGCTCGTCGGGCCAAAGCTCGGCCGAACCGCAGACCGTGTTCCAGATCCTGCCGCAGCCGAGCAGCGGCACCACGGAATACACGCTCGCGATCGACGGCCAGCAAATGCGTTACCGCAATACACCACCGCAGTGGACCAACTTCGTATGGCCGAATCCGTCGGGCTCGCCTGGCGCGACGCTGAATGCCACGACCTTCGACGGCCGCACGCTGCAGCTGGTCAACGAGCCGGGCCGCTACGGCCTGGAGAAGCTGATCAACTCGGCACAGCGCAAGCGCCGTCCGGACGGCACCTTCGATCTGTCGTGGACGCAAGGCAACGTGACGGTGGCGGTCAGCATGCGCATCATCAGCACGTCGCAGGCCTCGGGCGGCAGCAGCGACGCGCCGCAACAGCAAAGCCTGCGCGGCTTGCGCCTGCCTTCCTCGGTGGCGGATGTGAGCGCAGCGGCGAATTCGGTCAATGCGACGGCCGCCGGTGGGACAGGACCAATAGGAACAGCGGGCTCCCCGCCTGCTGCCGCGCCGGCTTCGCCGGCGGCACGGCCGGCGACGGCCGCCGCCGCGGTTTCGAACACAGGGGGTGCGCAATGACGCAAACCGTGCAGGCGCAAATCGCCTACTTCGGCAAGATTCCGTCGCGCGGCGACTTTGTCAAAAGCGCGCATAACCCGCAACTGCTGGCCACGCTCGACCGCTGGATCGCCGAGGCCATGGAGTTGCTCACCGAGGATCCGCGCTGGAAGATCGTCTACGAAAACGCCAAGCCGATGCACTTCGCGTTCCTCGGTTCGCGCAGCAAGCTGGCGATTGCCGGGCATATGGTGGCAAGCCAGGATCAATCGTCTCGACGCTTTCCGTTTCTTGCCGCCACCGCGTTGGAAGTTGAAAAACCGCTGACGTTCCTGGCGCATAGTCCGCTAGCCTTTGCGCGCCTGTGGTCGCGCATCGCCTCGCAGATGAAGCCGCTGCTCGGCGTGAGCGAGCAGGCTGGTGCGCTACAAGCGCTCGGCGAAACCCAAGTGCCGATCGAAATCGGCGGTGGCCCGGGCAATCCGCACGACGGCACCTTCAACGACTTCGTCGAGCACCAGACACTCTCCGGCCTCGAACAGATGCTGCTTGCGAGCGGCCATCCGGTGCGCTTGCGCGGGGCCATGCTGGCGCTCGGTTCGCTGCTGCGTCCGGTGATGCAAAGCGGTTCATCGCATCTCGAACGCGGGCTGACATTGCCGCTGCCGAACGACCCGTTCTATCGCTCGCTAGTCGCCGCCTTCTGGCTCGAACTGATCGCACCGTTCGTCTCGCAGGCCGATTTCGAACTGGCGATTTTTATCGGCACGATTGCCGAGCGCGAACGGCTCATCATCGGCTTTAACGGCGCCTCGGCCAAAACGCTGCATAGCGTGGTCGATCCGCAGGCGTACGCGGCACATAACATCGATATCGACGATCCCGAGTGGATCGACGAACACGCACAAAACGACCATGGCATCAGCAAGCTCGTCAGCTACCTCGACCAACCGCAACTGTCGTTGCGTGTCAGCATCGACACGTTCCGCGAAGCATTCACGGGAGCGTGACACGATGTTGAGCAAACACACGCGCATTGCCTCGCTTCTCGCGGGTCTTCTCATCAGCGCGCTCGCCCATGCCGACAACGACGGCCCGGCACGCGTCACGCCGATCGACAACAGCGGCATTGCAATTCGCACAACGATTTTGCCCGCGCCTTCGTCGGCACAGCCGGGCAATGCCGGCCCTGCGGTCAGCACGGCCGGCCTCGCGAGCGGCACCACGGGCGCCGGCACCGGCGCGATCAGCGCGTCACCGCCGCCCGCCAATGCAACGCCGGGTCAGGTCGTGGTAGGCGGCAAAGTGCCGGATGAAGCGACCAAGGCGGCGGTGCTCGCGCGTCTGCGCGACACCTACGGCGCGGCCAACGTGGTCGATCAGATCGAAGTCGCCGACGTAGCGACGCCGCCGAACTGGTCCGCCAACGTGCAAAAGCTGATCGGCCCGCAGTTGAAGCAGATCAGCAAAGGCCAGTTGAAGATCGACGGCACGCAGATCGACGTGAAAGGCGAAGTGCATAACGAATCGCAGCGCCAGCAACTCGCGAGCGATATGGCAAATGCACTGAATCCGACCTACACGATCAGAAACGGCCTGCGCGTGAGCGCATCGGAACAGGGCCTGCTCGATCAGACTTTGGCGAATCGCACGATCGAGTTCGAGACGGGCAGCGCGACGCTCACGCCGCAAGGCCGCGCGATTCTCGATCAGATGGCGGCAGTGTTGTCGAAGATGCAGACGAAGACGGTGGCGATCATCGGCCATACCGACAACTCGGGCAATCGCACTTCGAATATCGCACTGAGCCAGGCGCGGGCGGACGCGGTGAAGGGTTATCTGGTCGCCAAGGGCATCCCGCCCGAACAGATGACGACCACAGGGGTCGGTCCGGATCAGCCGATTGCATCCAACGACACGACCGACGGGCGCGCACGCAACCGGCGCATTGAGTTTCGCGCGGGGTCTTGAGTTGTCGTTTGCTTGACCGCGTGGTTAAAAAAAAGCCTGGCACCGATATTCGATGCCAGGCTTTTTTGTTTGTACGACGGAAGTTTTTAGCTGTTTTCCTCGGGCTTCACGCCCAGCAGCTCGCGAATATGCGCGAGCGACCCATCGTCCTTCACGACCGAGGAAAGCCACTGATGCAAAGGCATATCCGCGCATTCCGCCGCCTTGTCGGCGAGGTAGGCAGCCGGATTGTGCGGCTCTGTACTGCGAAAGAATTTGGCCACGGCACGCAACTGCGCGACGGCCTGCGCACGGCTCTGGATTCCTGCAATCGGGCTGATCGTGGTCGGCATGGTCGTCAACACGGGTTCCTCGCGTTGCGGTGAAGTCTTGAAGGTAGGCTCGGCGCGTTCGTGTTCTTCCGGCTTCGGCGCTTTCGGCGGCGGCGCTTCAGCGCTGACGCCCAGTTCACGTGCGAAGCGTTCCGCCAACCGGTAGACGCTCTCGTACGCATCCTTCGCTTGACGGAAGCTCGGTGCCGAATCGGCCGCACGCTGGTCCAGTGTCTGTTCGAGTGCGAGCATCGCCGCTTCGAACGCTTTCAGATCGGCCAGCAGCGTCGAATAGAACGCCGGCGGCGTGGCGCGTTTCGACGCCTCGATCTGTTCGATGGAGGGCTTGCCGCGCGCGATATCGTCGGCGTGATCCGGATCGCGCTTGACCGCCTGCGCGACATGCGTAGCCACATCCCAATCGATCGTGCTGTACGAGCTGCCTTGCGACGACGTGAGCGGCATCGCCCGCAGCAGATCGCCGGTGCGGCCGACCAGCCACGCGACATTACCGAGGCGATACTCGGTGTCGTCGCCTTCCGGCAGCGGATGTACGTGATCCCAGTACTGTTCGCACAGCCCCGTCAGCAGTGCATAACCCTGCGTGAGACCGGTCACACCCTCTTCGATGGCAAGCGCTTCGGTGAGCCAGACCGCGAGGCGCAAGTCCTTCGTCTGCGTCTGCAGCAGGTTGCTGGAGCGTTCGACCACGAATGGCCAATCGGCCTCTTTGATATCCGTGACCCATTCGCCCTGATCCAGCGACGGGTCTTCAAAACGACGCGCGTGCTGAATCGCGTCGAAATCCGCTGAAAACAGCAGGTCTTCGCCACAAGGCGAGGCTTCGCTGATCGGAGCCAGCAGCGTGTTCAGATTAGTCGGCATGACAGAAAGCAATAAGTATCCGGTACGGCATTAAAACAGATTGGCAGGCAGACGGGGCATGCCTGCTCACACAACCGTGTATTCGAACTCGCCCGCTTCGTTCGCACGTACCGCGATGCGTTCGATCGAGGCGCCATTGGCAATGCGCTCGAGCACCTGCTGCGCGACTTCTGGCAATAGCGTGCCGTTCAGAATGTGATCGACATTGCGTGCGCCGGAATCCACTTCGGTGCAGCGCGCGAGCACAGCGTCGACGAGCGATTCGTCCCACTCGAACACCGCCTTGTGATTCGACTCGATGCGGCGGCGAATCCGCTCCAGCTTCAAGTCGATGATTTCGGCGAGCACGTCGTCGGAGATCGGGTAGTACGGCACCACTTTCATCCGGCCGAGGAACGCCGGCTTGAACACCTTGTACAGTTGTGGGCGCAACGTCTCCGCGAGTTCGTCGGCATCCGGCAGTTCTTCGGCGCTCTTGTTCAGGCATGCCTGCATCACCGCCTGCGAACCGACGTTAGAAGTCAGAATGATCAGCGTGTTGCGGAAATCGATCTCGCGCCCTTCGGCGTCGTCCATCGTGCCCTTGTCGAACACCTGGAAGAACATTTCCAGCACGTCAGGGTGCGCCTTTTCCACTTCGTCGAGCAGCACCACCGAATACGGATTGCGACGTACCGCTTCGGTCAGCACACCGCCCTCGCCGTAACCGACGTAGCCCGGCGGCGAGCCCTTCAGGCCCGACACGCTGTGCGCCTCCTGATACTCGCTCATGTTGATCGTGACCATCTTTCGTTCGCCGCCGTACAGCACGTCGGCGAGCGCCAGCGCGGTTTCAGTCTTGCCCACACCCGACGGTCCGACGAACATGAACACGCCACGCGGTTTGTTCGGATCTTCGAGACTCGCGCTGGCGGTGCGCACGCGTTGCGCGATCGCATCGAGCGCATGGTCCTGCCCGATCACGCGCGCGGCCAGCAGCGGCTGCAGGTTCAGCACGGTCCGGATTTCGTCCTTGATCATGCGGCCGAGCGGAATACCGGTCCATGAAGCGACGATTTCGGCGACCACGTGGCCATCCACCTGCAAGGGGACCATCGGCTGGCCGCCCTGCAAGGTGTGCAACTCCGCAACACGCGTCGCCAGCATTTCGCGCGCCTGCTGTGCCTTGTCGGCCTGCCCGGCGTCCGCGCTGCTCACACGCGCGGCGTCGATCTCGGCACGCAAGCCGACGATCTCCGTCACCAATGCGCGCTCCTTGTCGTAGCGCGCCTCGTCTTCGGCCAGATCCTTCACGTCTTCTTCGCGCAGGCTGCGCAGTTCCGCGAGCCGTTCGTCGTGCAGCGCGCCGCTCGCCACTTCGCGTTCCAGCGCGGCAATTTCGGCGTCGATGCGTTCGAGCCGTTTCTTCGTGTCGTCGATCGCGGCAGGTGTCGAGCTATGCGCGAGCGCGACTTTCGCGCAGGCGGTGTCGAGCACGCTGATCGCCTTGTCCGGCAGTTGACGGCCGCTGATGTAGCGATGCGACAGACGTACCGCTTCGGTAATCGCATCGTCCAGCACGCGCACGTTGAAGTGCTTTTCCATCAACGCAGCCATGCCGCGCAACATTGCCGCCGCGAGCGTCTCGTTCGGCTCTTCGATCTTCACGACCTGGAAGCGCCGCGCCAGCGCCGCATCCTTCTCGAAGTACTTCTTGTATTCACTCCACGTGGTCGCCGCGATGGTGCGCAACTCGCCACGCGCCAAGGCCGGCTTCAGCAGATTCGCCGCATCGTTCTGCCCGGCCTGGCCACCGGCGCCGATGATCGTATGCGCTTCGTCGATAAACAGAATGATCGGATGCGGACTTTTCTTCACCTCGTCGATCACATTTTTCAAGCGGTTCTCAAACTCGCCTTTGACGCTCGCGCCTGCTTGCAGCAGCCCCATATCGAGCACGTGCAGCGCGACGCCTTTCAGCGGCGCGGGCACGTCGTCAGCCGCAATGCGCAGCGCGAGGCCTTCTATCACCGCCGTTTTACCGACGCCCGCCTCGCCCGTCATGATCGGATTGTTCTGCCGGCGACGCATCAGAATGTCGATGGTCTGGCGAATCTCGGCTTCGCGGCCGATCACCGGATCGATCTTGCCTTCACGCGCACGCTGCGTGAGATTGCTCGTGTAGGTATCGAGCGCGGGGGTTTTGGAAGGCGCACCGAGTGCAGAGTCGGCCGCAGTTGCCTCGCTCACTCCTTCCGCAGCATTCTCTGCGCCATTGCTACGTTCGACTTCACGCGACCCCGCGGTCATTTCATCGAACTTGTGCTTCAGATCCGTCACCCGCACGTCGCGCAGCAGCGGTGACATGCGTTCAGCGAACTGCGCAAGGTCTGGTGCCGTCAACAATGCGAGCAGCAAATGCCCCGAGCGAATCCGTCCGATCTGCGAATCGAGCGACGCGATCAACCACGCCTGTTCGAGCAAGTCGATCAGATGCTTCGAGAACACCGGCGTACGGGTATTGCCGGTCTTCAAGCGCTGCAATTCGCGCTCGATATCCGCGCGCAAAGCATGCGCGTCGACCCTGCTCGCGCGCAGCGCCAGCGTGACATCGCTCGCCGGTTCATCCAGCAGCGCCAGCAACAGATGCTCGAGGTCGACCTCATAGTGACCGCGCGCGAGACAGTTGTTCGCCGCGAGCAAAGCCGCCTGCCGGCAGGTCGGATTCAGTTTGGCGATCAGGGTATTGAGGGACGTGCTCATGTCGTGCGATCCGGGTCCTGGTTCTATCGTTATGGTCAGTGAATCACGTGCAATTCGTAGCGGGCATCCGCGCGGTCATGGTCGGCTTCTCTCGTGCACAGAAATGCGTCCCAGCCGAGGCGCGCCCCGCCGCTCAGCGTGCTTGGCCCCACTTCCGCGCGGCGCAGCACCAGCGAGACCTCGTATTCGAGCGTCACGCCGGCAAGCAGCGTCAGCATGCGTTCGAGTGCCACAGCGCGGTCGGCGCCGGGTAAAAACGCTTCGTAGTCAGCCTTGTCGAGCGCGCCGATCACGAGCCGCGCGCGCATGTCGCGCTGCCAGACCAGCTCGCCCGCCAGCGCCGTGGCGCCGAGGGTCGCGTTGACACCGCCGAGCACGGTCAATTGATCGCGCGGCACGTCGTACCATTTGCCGACGAACTGCTCGACGCGCACCCGCACCTTGAAGTACTCAGAGAGTGTGCGTTGCAAATAGGCCGCTGAAACGGGCCGGTGCCGTGCGGCCAATGCATAACCAGCGATCGCTTCGTCGAATAGCGCGCCGTCACCGCTTTGCAGACTGTTGCGCGTGTCGTCGTCGGCGACGCCTGCCAGCGCGAGCAACAGCGGCAGATAACGTTCGTCGCGATCCAGCTCGTAATGGAACGGCAGCCGGTACTTCTTCCACGCCGCATAGAACAGTGCAGTCGCGCGATTCGAAAACACGTCGAAGAATTCGCGCGCGGCCCGGTCGCGCTTGATCTGCTCGCGCGCGATGATCTGCTCGGTGTAATGCAGCGGCAAAGCGCCCTGCCCGCCGAGCAAACCGAAAAACGCCGGCGTGATATCCACCTTGTGGAGCGAGCCCGCTTCAAGCGCGGCGGTGCGTTGCGGCTTCTCTTTCAGCGCCGCTCCTTCATCGTCGTAAGACTGCGCGCTGTGAATTTCGCTAGGCGGAAACGACATCGACAGCGAATTGCGAAAAGCAATCCGCTGCGCGACGATTTCGCCGGGGCGTCCGTTACTTGATGGCGCTTGTTGCGCGAACCACTTCTCGAGAATCCGCACCGCCTGAAAAAATTCGAAGCGATGCGGTTCGTCGAGAAGTTGCTCGACTACGCCAGGATCGATTCGCCGCTGCGCGGTTTGCATCGCAGAATCTCCTCGCCGGTGCGCTTCGACACGACGACCAGTTGCACAAAGCTGTTCAGATGCACGTACAGCCCGAAAAACGTATCGATCACCCGTACGAACGACGCGAGACTCGTGCCGACGAAATGCTCTTCGTCGATCGTCAAACGAATCTCGATGCCGCGCACGAAGGTCGCAAACGGCTTGCCCGGCAGCCATTGCACCGCTGCGCGCTGCTCGATGCCGACCAGGCCGTCGATATGCCGCGCCGACACCGCCGTGCGCCGTAAATCGTAAAGCACCAGCATTTCCTTGAGCGCCGACAGGCCGCTATTGGCGAGCGACACATGATTCAGCGCCAGATGCGAAATCAGCCGCCAGTGCGAGGCGCGCCCGCGCTCGAAACGCACGCTAGGCGTCGGTCTGCGTAGCATCGTGATGCTGCCGGTCAACGAGCCGCCTTCCAGAAACAGATCACCCCCTTCGAGACCCACGGCGAGGCCGGCCGGCAGGTCGCGATTGGTACACGTCAGATCGAGACTCAGGGTATCGGTTTGCGGCGCGGCCGGTTCGAAGTCGATATCGACGATCGAGATTTCGGTTTCGTAACCCGGGCTTTTCTGCGCGACCCAATCGTTACGCCGCGCAAACCAGTAGTGCCCCGCACGCGCCGCTTCGCCGTGATGCAGCGAATAGAACGGACGGAATTCGATCACCGATTCTTCATGCGCCTGCTGCCGGACGAGTTTCACCGAATCGATCGAATAGACCTCGTATGCGAACGCGCGACGCGCTTCGGCGATCACCGGGTACGAAATCGCCTGATGGCTGATGCGGATCGGCTCGCCGTGCTGTTCGAACAGGTTTACGACTGGCGTACAGAACAGGCGAAAATGATGCGCGGACAACGAATCCAGCAGACGGGCAATGTGCGAATCGCTGCGCACTTCCTTGAGCACGACGTGCAGCGTCAGGCGCTGGCAGCGGCCGCTCGCGCGCGTCATCGCCGCCAGATCGAAATCGGCGAAATTGAATTTTTCGGGGAACGCGAAATATTCGGTGAGCAACCTGTACGCCGGATGCGATTTGGCCGGATAGTCGATCAGCGCATCGTCTTCGTCGAAACCGGCTTGTACGACCGGCGATTCACGTAGTTGCTTCCATACGCCGCGGCGGTCGGCTTCGACATAAGTGGCCATTGCGTTGACGAACAGGCAATCCGCCAGCGCCGCGATAAACGATTGCTCGCCGTGCAGGTGTGTGCGCAATGTGCCGATTTTCAGTGCGGAAAGATCGAGGTGCGCGGCCGTCGATTCGAACGTGATCGACACGATCGCCGTGGCGTTGCCCGGCAGGACGGTCGCGCTCGGCGCCATTGCCACCGACGTGTACTTCGCCTCCGAGATCCGGATCGGCGCCAGCGTCACATCGTAGGCGGTACGGAAACGGCATTGCACGCCGCGAATCGGGCGCGACTTGAGTTCCGTGCCGCGCCCGACCAGGACCGGTTCGGTCAGATGACTGAGCGCGGCCGAGGTGCCCAGCTGCGCGATCGAGCACGACGGAAATGGCCGCAGATAGTGCGGATACAGCACTTCCAGCAGCGCTTCGGTGAATTCGGGGTAGTCGTCGTCGAGCTTCTTGTTGATGCGCGCGCCCAATAGCGCGAACGATTCGATCATCCGCTCGACGTGCGGATCTTCGCAGTGCTCGCCGGACATCGCCAGGCGCGCCGCGATCTTCGGATAGCGCTCGGCGAAATCGCGCGAATAGCGCCGCAGATATGACAATTCGCGCTCGTAATACGGCAGCAATTCTTCCATCGATCTATCCCCGAACCTGAACCCTCTCCGCCCAATCTATTGCCACCGTTGCGCGAGAGCGGCGGCAAAGCGGTACTAACGATACTAAAACGCAGATACTAAAACGCAGGTACTAAAACTCAGCCGCTAAAATCAGGTACTAAAGCTTCGCGCGTGCGCGCGTCACCGAGTATTGCAGTGTAGAAGGCTGCAGCATCGCATCGAAACTCACCGGTTCTTCCGCCGGGTGCACGACCAGCAGCGCCTGAATTGCAAAGTTCAGCGCGTTGGTGGATTGTTCGTTCAATTCGAGCGTAACCGCCACTTGCTGCAAGCGCGGCTCATGCCGTGCGATTGCCTGTTGAATCGATTTGCAGATAAACGTCCGGTCGTAGTGACTCGCGAGGCTCAAGCCCGCGAAATCGTTCAGGCCGTACGTGAGCACCGAGCGCTGGCATTCCGGCAGCGCCGCCAGCTCGTGCTCGGTCAGGGCGATCCGCGTGTTCAGGATCGCCTCGACGTCGCGCGCGACGGTGGCCTTCAACTCGTCCAACGACAATTGCCGCATCGCCGGGGAAGCCGGCAGATGCGGTTCGTCGTCGAACAGCTTGTCGAGAAAGCTGGGTTCGAAGCGTTTCATCAGCGTCCGAAGAACCGGTTCGACGCGAGGCGCGCGCGGCGGACGTCAGCCTTTTCAGGCCGCGCGCCGCGTGCGCCCCGGCGTCAGACCGCGTACGTCTTGTCGTTCTTCGTCAGGCTCCACGCGCCTTGCGCGTTGCCGCCCTGGTTGCCGCCGATCTTCTGCTGCGTGTACTTCCACTGCACGGCAGCGTACTTCAGCGAGAACTGTTCGCTCGGCAGGCCTTCGCCCACCACGCTCGGCGTGGCGCTCGAGATGATCACGTACTTGAGCTTCACTTCCAGGTACTTGATGCGGTTGCCTTCGCCATCCGAACGCATGAAGTCGATCGTCACTTCGTCGAACGTCGTGCCGCCCGATGCGTGTTGATAGATCAGCGGGCTGACCACGTCGATGTCTTTCGTGAACTGCATGTCAGCGTGCTCGCAACGCTCGGACGTGTGACCGCCCGCCGTCGAAGCCGTTGCCGAACGCGGTTGCGTAATCGAGTGGCTCCACGAATCGATTTCGATCCAGCCAGCATGATCTTTATCGGCGGACTCGCCTTTAATCGCCGGATTGCCGAATTTTAAATAGATGTCCTTCATAACTCATCGACTCCCCAAAGAGGTGGTTTTAACAGCCAACCCGTGCGGCCCGCACGGGTTTTCTGACTTCGTTTATGAATTTGCCGGTTTCGGCAGGTCAGCGACAAGCCGCAAAGAGATCGAAAGCTCGTCCAGTTGAAAGTGCGGACGCAGGAAAGCGACCGAACGATACGCACCAGGCTTGCCCGGAATCTCCGAGACCTGTATCGATGCCTCGCGCAGCGGGAACTGCGCTTTCTGCTCCTGGGTCGCGTTGTCGTCCAGCAGCACGTACTGCGAGATCCAACGGTTCAGGAATACTTCGACGTTCTGTGCCGATGCGAAGCTGCCGATCTTGTCGCGCATCATCGCCTTCAGGTAGTGCGCCACGCGCGATACCGAGAAGATGTACTGCAGCTGCGCGGACAGCACGGCGTTCGCATTCGCGCTATCAGTACTGTATTTCTTGGGCTTCTGCACCGATTGCGCGGCGAAGAACGCGGCGTAGTCCGAGTTCTTGCAGTGCACGAGCGGAATGAAGCCGAGGTCGCTCAGTTCCTTTTCGCGGCGATCGGTAATCGCGATTTCGGTCGGGCATTTCAGCGCGACTTCGCCGTCGTCGGTCTTGAACGTGTGGGTCGGCAGATCTTCCACCAGACCGCCGCCTTCCACGCCGCGAATTGCCGCGCACCAGCCGAAGTCGTCGAATGCAGCCGTCAGGCGTGCGGCAAATGCCCACGCTGCGTTACACCACAGGTATTTGCTGTGATCGGTGCCGTCCACTTCTTCAACGAAGTTGAAGCCTTCCGCCGTGGCGGCGTCTTTCGGATTGAAAGGCAGGCGGCCGAGAAAACGCGGCAAGGTCAGGCCGACATAACGCGAGTCTTCGGAGTCGCGGAACGACTTCCACTTCGCGTATTCGACGGTATCGAACACCTTGCCGAGATCGCGCGGCTTGCCGAGATCGGCAAACGTTTCGAGCCCCATCAGTTCAGGCGACGCCGATGCGATGAACGGTGCGTGTGCCGCGGCCGCGACGTGCGCCATCTGTTCGATGAAGTACACGTCTTCAGGCTGACGCGTCACTTCGAAGTCGCCAATGATCGTGCCGAACGGCGCGCCACCGAACGTGCCGAACTCTTCTTCATAAACCTTCTTGAAGAGTGCGCTTTGATCGAATTCGATGGCGTTCTTGAAGTCGCGCACGAGGTCGCGCTTCGGCGCATGCAGCGCCTTGATCTTGACCGTCGAGCCGGTATTGCTTTCCTTGCACAGATAGTCCAGACCGCGCCACGTGCTTTCCATACGCTGGAATTCCGGCGCATGCATCACCGCGCTCAGTTGCGCGGAGATCAGGCGGTCGAGTTCCGCAACGCGCGCGTCGATGGTGGCCGACAGGTTGTCGGATACCACCACCGTGCCGTCGAGCACCTGGTGGACGAGTTCGCCGATCAGGTCTTTCGCGCGCGCGTGTTCGGACTCGGACTTGGCCACGCGGCTTTTCTCGACGATTTCGTCGAGCAGCGTGGATTCCGTGCCGCTCTGCGCGGTGGCGAGTTGGGCTGCTGCCGTTTGCTGGTTCATCTCACACCCCGTGCGTACTTATTCGCCCTGCTTGTCGTGATCCGACGCGCCGGCGTGCTGGTCTGCTGCGTTGCCCTGGTCTTTCGCCAGCGTCTGCAACTGCTGCGTGTTGTTGAGCACTTCGCTCAGCAGGTCTTCGAGTTTGTCGTTGCCGGCCAGCTTGTTGCGCAGGTCGGCCAGCTTCGAACGCGCTTCGAGCAGGCGGCGCAGCGGCTCGACCTGCGCGACCACCTCATCCGGATTGAAATCGGCCATCGACTTGAAACGCAGGTCGACGGCGAATTTGCCACCGGCTTCGCTCAGGCGGTTTTCCACCTGGAACGCGGCGCGCGGCTCGATCGCTTTCATCACGTCATCGAAATTGTCGCGATCGATGTTCACGAACTTGCGATCGCGCAGCTTCGGCTGCTCGACTTCGGACTGTCCCGCCAGATCGGCAACCACGCCGACGACGAACGGCAGCTCCTTCACCTCGATCGCATCGCCGCGCTCGACCTCATACGTCAGTTGAACGCGGGGCGGCCGCACTTTTTGCAAGCGTTTTTGAATACTTTCTTTCTTCGCCATCGTCGGCTCCCGGATGCAGATAGATCAGGCGTTGATCAGCGCAGCGCGCTGAACGGATCGGACGCGCCGCCGCTTTGTGCGGCTTTGGCGGGAGGCGCTGCAGGCGCCGGGGCAGCGGGTGCCGGGGCAGCCGCCGGCGTAGCGGCCGGAGCCGTAGCGCTGGTCGTTGTTTCTGGCGTATCAGCAGCCTTACTCTTGGCGACGTGGCGAATGATGCGTTTCTTCTTCACGGCAGACTTGTCGTTCGGGTCGGGCGGGAACAACGTAGCTTCGCCGAGCGTGTCGCGCAACTGCTTGGCGAGCGCTTGCGCGTCCGACTTCGCATCACCCGCGAGCGACGCATCCTGACGCAGTTCGCCGAGCGATTGCGTGGCCACGCGCAGGCCGGCTACAGCCAGCACGCTCTTGGCCTGACGATCCGTCTGGTCGCGCTGCAGCGCTTCTTGCGCGGCGACGATGGCCTGACCGTAATGACCCTGCGTGAACTGGATCTGCGCAATGCGCGACCACGGCTCTTCACGCGTTGGATCGGATTTGGACAGTTGCTGGTAAAGCGCGATGGCGCGATCCTGATCGCCACCCTTGGCGACGGTGTCCGCGTCCGCGAGTTGCTTATTAAAAGCCTCCGGTGTGGTCGCTGTGTTGTTGCCCTGTGTCGCGCAACCGGCAATCACGCCGCATGCCAACACTACCCCAGATAGTTTTACTAACAGACGGTCATTCATCGTTTTTCACCGACGTGCGATTTTTTTAATTCAAGGAGAAACCGGAGTTTTGCTTTGCTTCAACTGCGCGGGTATAGTACAGGCCAATTTTCGATAATTCAACTTTCGCGTGAAGAAGCATTGCACAAAAAAAATGCATGAAGATGATTTAAACGAAACATGCAGAAATTGTTTCCTGGCGCAATAGCCGTAATGCGGAGTGCGGAAAAAATTTCCGCACTTGAGGCAGCAAACACGCGAGTGCCGGAGAACAATGCGCTTTGCATAAAGCGGCATTACGCGGCGTAGCGTTGCTGCAAATTTGCCGGTTTGATTTCGTTATTGATGTTTTGACGGGGGACGGCGCCGAGCCGGTCGATGTATATGAATTCGCGTCTTGTTCGCTATGCATCGCTATTGATTGCAAACACCGCGGTGTGCGCGCTTCTGGGTGGCTGCGCGGCCGGCGTGACAGTGCTGGGAGCCGCTGCCAACGCGGCTTTGCAGGCAAGCGGCCTCGGCAAGCCCGACGTGCCGGATGCGCAAAAGCCGCCACGTAATGTCGGCCTCACCTTATACGCCGCGCCGAATCTGAATGCCGCCAATGACAACCGCCCATTGGCGCTGGTCGTGCGGCTTTACGTGCTGAAAGACCCCACCTCATTCCAGCAGGCGCCATTTGACGCCTTTACCGATCCGGCCAAGGAAAAGACCACACTCGGCGGCGATCTGCTCGGCGTGCGTGAAGTGACGCTGATCCCCGGTCAACATTACATCGTCACCGAAAAAGTCTCGCGTGAAGCGCAGGCTTTCGGTATCGTCGCTCTATTCCGCGACCCGGCGATGCAGCGTTGGAAATTCGCCTTCGACCCGGCGAAGTCGGAGAAATCCGGCATAATGATCGGCCTGCATAACTGTGCAATGACAGTGACCAACGGCACTGTGATCCCGCCTGAACAGGGATTGCCCGCCCAGCCGCTGAATATGCTTTCTTCGGTAAGCTGCGGTTAAAGATGCCGGACAAATACGATTTAACAGTTTTTAGAGAATTAACAATGGGGCGCTCGAATCGGTTATCTCCGGGCGCGCCATACGCTGAACGCATATAACAGGTTTGAGATGAGTTATTCCGCAAAAGTGCTCTGGGGGGAAGGCCTGTTTCTGAGGCCGCAGCATTTTCAGCGTCAGGACGCCTATCATGAGGCACGCCTGTTCGAATCGATCCAGGC
The DNA here is from genome assembly GCF_013177735.1 of Paraburkholderia elongata. Taxonomy (GTDB): domain Bacteria; phylum Pseudomonadota; class Gammaproteobacteria; order Burkholderiales; family Burkholderiaceae; genus Paraburkholderia; species Paraburkholderia elongata. The sequence goes on from NZ_WOEZ01000112.1 coordinate 58,155, forward strand.
GATCCAGCCATACAACTGGGGCGTGCGTTCGGCGCGTTTCGACCGGGACGCGCTCGGCAGCAATGTGCTGCACGTGAGCGAACTCTCGCTGGTGTTTCCGGATGGCGCGCTTTACTCCGCGCCGCAAGCTGACGACCTGCCGCCGCCGATCGCGCTCGACACGCTGCCCGACGGCATCAACGAATTCACGTTTTATCTGGCGCTGCATCCGCTGCGCGAAACCGGCGCGAACTACTCGCAAGACAGCAACGCGGGCTTCGTGTCGCGTTACGTCAGCGAGCAGACGCCGGTGGCCGATCATTTCACGGACGCCGCCGAAGCCGACATCACCTTCCTGAAGACCAGCGTCAAACTCATTGCGCATAGCGAACCGCGCGACCAGTTGTTGTCGGTACCGCTCGTGCGCGTGCGCCGCACCGCTACGTCGGGCTTTGAAATCGACGACACGTTCGTGCCGCCCTGCCTCGCGATCGACGCGTCACCGATCCTGCATCAACGGCTGCGTCAACTGATCGATGCGCTGCAGGCCAAGGTCAACGCGCTGTATGGTTTTCACCGCGAGCCGACCAAGAACATCATCGAGTTCCGTTCGGGCGACATCGCGTCGTTCTGGCTGCTGCACACCGCGAGCGCCGCGTTTGCCTCGCTCGCGCATCTGTATCAGCATTCGGCGCTGCATCCGGAACGTCTGTTTCAGGAATTGCTGCGTCTGGCCGGCCAGTTGATGACGTTTTCGAAGGGCTATGCATTGTCCGACCTGCCGGCTTACCGGCATGACGATCCTGGTCCCGGCTTTGCGCGCCTCGACACGATCCTGCGCGATCTGCTCGAAACCGTGATCTCGACGCGGTACTTCGCGATCGCGCTCGAAGAGGTGCGTCCGTCGTTCCATGCGGGCCGTCTCGACTCGGGCAAGATCGACGACAAGACCCTGTTCTACATTGCCGTCTCCGCGGACATGCCGACCGCGGAACTCGTCGAAGCCGTACCCGCCCGCTTCAAAGTCGGCGCGCCGGACGACGTCGACAAGCTCGTGCTCTCGGCCATGCCGGGCGTGCGCCTCGTGTACACACCGCAAGTACCGCCCGCCATTCCGGTGCGCCCGGGCGCGTGCTACTTCTCTTGCGAATCGCGCGGCGCATTGTATGACCGCATGTTGCAGGCTCAATCGGCAATGATCTACGCGCCGTCGGGCATCAACGATCTTCAACTCGAACTGATCGCCGTCACATCATGAGCTACGCGCCCTCCCTGTTTGGCGGCAGCACGCCTGCCGCGACGCCCGCCCCCGTGACCGAGCCGAGCTACCAGGTCCGCTCGCTGCTCGATCTGCTGTACGACGGCTTCTTCATGCTGTTTTTGTTGAAGAACGGCCGCGAACCCGGCGACGCACCCGAATTCAGCCAGCGTATCCAGCAGTTTCTCGGCGACTTCGAGCGCGGCGCGAAAAAGCTCAATGCGTCGGCGGAAGATGTCTACGCGTCCAAGTTTGCGTTCTGCGCGGCCATCGACGAATCGGTGTTGTCGTCGACATTCAAGATCCGCACGGAATGGGAACGCCGGCCGTTGCAACTGGTGCTGTTCGGCGAGCAACTGGCAGGTGAGAAATTCTTCCAGTATCTCGAGGAATGCCGCGCACAAGGCGCCGCGCGTTTGCAGTCGCTTGAAGTGTTCCATATGTGTCTGCTGCTCGGCTTCCAGGGCAAGTATCTGCTCGAAGGACCGGAGAAGCTCGCGTATCTGACCGCGCGCATCGGCGACGAAATCGCGCATATGAAGGGCAAGCGTGCACCGTTCGCCCCGCATTGGCCGCTGCCGGACCAGGTCGCTCACCGGCTCAAGCGCGAGGTGCCGCTGTGGTCGATCGGTGCGGTGTTCGCGCTGGTCGGACTGCTCGCTTATCTCGGCCTGAACACCTACCTGCGCGATCAGACGTTGCGCACGCTCGCGCCGTATTCGCAGGTGGTCAAGCTCGGCCCGCAATCGGCCACGTTGACGATTTCGTTGCCGTAAGTCAGGACGGGTCACCGGACGAGTCGCACGTAACGAAAAAGGCGGCCCGCAAAAACGGGCCGCCTTTTTTCAATGCGAGACGAACGCTTCAAAGCGAACGCTTCAAAGCGTCGACGCACCGCCGACGCTCAACTGCCTGCTTGCTGCCTGCTTACTGCGACTCTTCCGCCCACACGGCGTTTTCGCGCGCCATCAGCGCCGTCGACGCAGCCGGCCCGAACGTGCCTGCCGTATAGCCGCGCGGCTTGTCGCCCGACTTAGCCCAGCCTTCCAGAATCGGTTCGGCCCACGCCCACGCGGCTTCGAGTTCGTCGCGGCGCATGAAGTGCGTGAGGCGTCCGCGAATCACGTCGATCAGCAAACGCTCGTACGCTTCCGCGCGACGCTCGGTGAAAGCCTGCTGCAAGTCCAGGTTCAAATTCACCGGCAGCATGTGCATACCGCTGCCGGGTTCCTTCGCGAGCATCTGCAACTGGATCGATTCTTCCGGCTGCAACTGGATCACGAGACGGTTGCCGTAGTTGCGCCCACCGCTCGGAATGATCGAGAACGGCAACTCGGAAAACTCGATAACGATCTCCGACACCTTCTTCTGCATACGCTTGCCGGTGCGCAGGAAGAACGGCACGTTGGCCCAGCGCCAGTTGTTGATATTCGCACGCAAGGCAACGAACGTCTCGGCGCGGCTGTTTGCCGGCACGTTGTCTTCCTCGAGGTAGCCCTTGACCGGCTCGCCGTTCACGGCGCCGGCCGTATACTGGCCGCGCACGGTATCGCGCGCGATATCCTCGGGCGTCATGGGGCGCAGCGAGCGCAGCACCTTGAGCTTTTCGTCGCGCACCGCATCCGGATTGAGCGACACCGGCGGCTCCATCGCGACGATGCACAGCAGTTGCAGCAAGTGGTTCTGCACCATGTCGCGCAGCGCGCCGGTTTTGTCGTAGAAGCCCGCGCGGCTGCCCACGCCGACCTCTTCGGCCACCGTAATCTGCACGCGCTTGATATACGGCGCCTGCCACAGCGGGCCGAAAATCGCGTTACCGAAACGCAGCACCATCAGGTTCTGTACGGTTTCCTTGCCGAGGTAGTGGTCGATCCGGTAGATCTGCGCTTCGCTGAAATGCTGGCCGACCGCGGTGTTGATCTCCTGCGCGGACGCCAGATCGTGGCCCAGCGGTTTCTCGAGCACGACCCTCGAGTTCTCGTCGACCAGTCCTGCCGCCGAAAGGTTGTCGCAAATATTGGTGAACAGATCCGGCGAGGTCGCGAGATAGAACACGCGCCGCACGCCCTCGCGCGACGCCTCCTTCAGACGGTGGTAGTCCTCGACCGAATCGACGTCCATGCGCACGTACTCGAACAGCGCCAGGAATTTGTCCCAGGCGGTGGCATCGAACGCCTTCTTTTCGATGAAGGGCTTCGCCTTCGCTTCCATGAATTCGTTGATGTACTCCTCACGCGACCACGGCTTGCGGCCGATCGTGAGAATGCGGGTGTCCGGCGGCAGATTGCAGTGCAGATGCGCCATGTAGAGCGCGGGCAGCAGCTTGCGAAACGACAGGTCGCCGGTGCCGCCGAAGATGATCATGTCGAGCGGCAGATTGGGAGTGGCAGAAGCTTGTTGGGTCGTCATAGCGCGGTCGCAGCGTCGTGATAGGCGTCAGGTCAAAGGACAAGGGGGCAAAAGCGCCGGCGGACCGGCACTTTTTTCTGGCAAACGCCTATGTTGCAACGTTTTGAGATTGTTTGCACGGCAACATGTGCCGCGGGTTGGCGCAAGATGCCAACTTGACTCGTAAAATCAGCGTCTGCCGGGCCTTTTGCCGAGTTTATTTGGAACCGTCTGGACTGCCCTGCTCAGCCGCCTGACAAGGCCTCACGCGCCACGCGGCAGGCCGCCAGATCCCATGCCGCGCAGCCGACACTCTTAAAAACAATCGGTTGTTTCGACGGCAACAAAGCGGCGTTTTCCACCACTGCGGCAATTCCACCGACCCGCGCCCAATCGACACCGGCCTGGATGAAGTCACCGGCTTCGTGTTTCGCGCCGGCTTCGTCGTCGACGAACAGCGCGCTGCCTTCGATCGTGCGCGCGCCGATCTCGACCATGGCCGGTGTGAACGCGCCGACGCCGATCACGAGCCGGTCCGCGCGCGCCGCTTCGTCGTAGACAGCCTGCTTGCTGGTGGTCAGCGCGATCACCACGTCGATCGAAGCGGGGATAGCCGCGTCAGGGTCGGCCAACGGTTGCAGTTCGCGCGCCTTGCCGCCATGCGCACCATGGGCGGCGCAAAACGCTTCAGCCCGCGCGGGAGCGCTGCCCTTCACCCACACGCGCGCGTCGGGGAACAGTTCGCCGATCGCTTCCAGATGGTTCGCTGCCTGCGTGCCGGTGCCGATCAGCAGGAATTCATGCGGCCGGGCCGGCGCGAAAGTGTGTACGCCGAGCATCGACATCGCCGCCGTGCGCCGTCCGGTTACCGTCGGGCCATCGAGAATGAAGAGCGTCTCGCCGGTGTCGGCGTCGAAGACCATCACCTGGCCGTGGATGGTCGGGATGCCGCGCGGTCTATTGCTCGCGCACACGTTAACCAGCTTGTGGATCGCGAGATCGGGCGCGGTGGCCGGCATCGACAGCATGATGCCGCCCTCGTTGAGCGGCACAACGAGCCGTTCGGGACTCGTGATGCGTTGCTGCGCATAGTCGATGCTCGCGCGCTTCAATGCATCGACAAGTGTCGCGTACGGGATCAGCCGCGCGGTGGCGGCGGCGTCGAAAATCTGCGTGATCCGGCGGGTCATAAGCGGGCTTTTCCTGTCCAGGCGAGTTGGTGCGTTCGATTCAGCGCACCAGAAAACCGTAAGTCAGCGGATCGCGTTCGTCGACGATCCAGTTTGCAAAACCATACACATGTGCGTCGCCTTCGATCTCCGGGATCACCGCGTCGAACCGGCCGAGCTTCGTCTCCGACAAAACGCGGCCGCGAAAAATCGTGCCGATCACCGATTCGTTGACCAGCGTCTCGTCGCGTCCCAACTCGCCGCGCAGATAGAGTTGCGCGACGCGGCCCGCCGTGCCGGAACCGGTCGGCGAGCGGTCCACTTCCCGGTCGGCGAACACGCAGCAATTGGCCTGCGTGGAACCGGCATGACGCGGCGCGCTATCGACGATCGTGCCGTAGATATGGTTGATTTCCGGAATCAGCGGATGCTCGACCTTGAAGGCCGCGTTCGCCGCGCGTTTGACTTCGTCGCCGAACTGGATCAGCCGGTCGATCTCGGCTTCGCGCACGTTCAGAGCGAAGGGCTTGCCAGACGTGTAGAAATAGAACGCGCCGCCGAACGCGATATCGCCGCGCACTTCGCCGAAACTGGGCGTGTGCACCGTCACGTCGCGTTGCCAGATGAACGACGGTACGTTGACGAAGCGCACGCGCCCCGCCTGCTCGCCATCCCATTGCACGAACGCTTCGATGAAGCCGCACGGCGCGTCGATGCCGACCCGCGTTTCCGGTTCGCTGCGCTCGACCCAGCCGAGCGCGACAGCCGCGGTCGCGAGGGCGATCACGCCGTGGCCGCAATGGTCGCTATACCCCTCGTTGTGCACGAAGATCACACCGAAATCCGCGTCTTCGCTCACCGGCTCCGTCAGATAACCGCCGTACATATCGGCGTGGCCGCGCGGCTCGAACATCAGCGCGCGGCGCAAGTGATCGGCATGCGCCTTGAGCCACGCGCGCCGCTCGACGATGGTCTTGCCGGGAAACTTCGGCAAGCCGCTCGTGACGATGCGAAACGGTTCGCCGGCGGTGTGTACTTCGACCGTGCTGATCATGCGGTTCAGTTTCATATATGCGGCCTTCCTGCGTGTGGAAAATGGAAAACGTCAGCGAGTGGACCCGGTCGCGCGCCTGGCAGTGTGCACTAGCGGCCGGACGGGTCGCCCACATTTCGCTTACATTTCGCTCGCATGGCGCGACGACTGAATCACCATCAGCAGATCGCCCGGCTCGATCGGGCACGGCTCGTCTTCATAGAACGACAGCATGCGCCCCGCGCGTATCAGTCCGACCACCACCGCTCCCGGCAGCGCATTGCTCCAGCGGCCGACTTCCAGCGCCGTCGCCGGACGTTCCACCAGATTGACACGGCCGCGCGACGACAGCAGATCGTTGACGAACGGCACGATGTAGTTGCTGCCCACCGCGTCGGCGAGCAGCAGTCCGCCAATCTTGGTCGACGAAACGATCACGTCCGCGCCGGCCTGGCGCAACTGGCGCTGATAGGTTTGCTCCTGAATCCGCACGACGATCTTCGTGTCCGGCGCGACGCTGCGCACGCTCAGCGTGAGCAGGATCGCGATGGCGTCGTCGCTGACGGCGATAATCACCGCTTTGGCGATGCGCACCTGCGCCTGCTGCAACAGGTCCTCACGCGACGGATCGCCGAGCAGGCCCGCCACGCCCAACGCCGTGGCCGCTTCGAGCGCCTCCTGCTGCGAATCGATGACGACGATCGAGTCCGCCGCAAAGCCGCTTTCCAGCAGCTCGCGCACCGCGACCGAACCGCTCAATCCGTAGCCGCACACCACGACGTGATCGCGCAGTTGTTTTTGCAGGCGTTTCATGCGGAATTCCTCGATAACGCGTTGAATGACGAACTGGTAAGCGGTGCCCAGAAACACGAACCAGATGACGATACGGATCGGCACAATGAAGAAGGCGTCGATGAGCCGCGCGCGGGCGGTGACCGGCACGATGTCGCCATAACTGACGGTGGCGACGGTGACCATCGTGAAGTACATCAGATCGACGATGCCGAGCACCTTGCGGTTGGCGTCGTGCAGACCGTCACGGTCGAGATAGAGCACGGCGAAGGCGAGCATGCAAAGTCCGACCACGAGGTAGAAGCGCTGCAGCAGCACGCGCTGCGGCGACGCCGCGGGGCGCGTGAAGAGCGTGCGGGCGCGCGGCGCCTGCCAGGGCGTGCGGGCACGTCGCGGTAGGCGAAAACGTGGTGGGCGTGGCTGCGGGTGGGGCTGATCAGACACGCGGCGACTCCGGGAATCGGGAACAAGCGATTCTACGACGCCCGGCGCGCCGTGGGGCCGGATCAATGCGCTCGCCGTGCGGCTTGCCTGCTGCCGCGTCTAGCGCGCGATGCGGGTGAGCGTCATGCCACGCCCTGCGTAGAAACGCGCCATCGTTGCGAACGGCAAATACACATCCGCCTGGTGAGGCGCAATGCCGGACGGATTATGAAACCATACGCCGCCGCGATCGCGCCCGTGCAGCTGGATCAGATGTCCGCCCTGACGCTGATTCGGCCGCTCCGGATAGCGGATCTCGGGGCTCACGGAGACGATCGCCAGCGTGTCGCCGTCGATGCGCGCGGCGATCTCGTCGAGCGGCGCCTGCGGCAGCACTTCGATCTGAATGCCGAATGCCTCGCCGATCCAATCGGCGAACGGCCGGTAGATCAAACCGTCGACGCCGCCGTCGTCGCGCAGCCGGTACACGCCGCGGCACAACGCTTCATCGAGCAACGCGGCGCGCGGGGCGTGTTCGATGCCCCAGTAGTCGAGCGCGGATTCGAGGCAGGTCAGACCGCACAGGCGTTTGGCCCAGAAACGGTAACGCTCCGGGTCCGCAAAACCGCTGCGCTGCCAGTATGGGTCGTCGCACGGATCGCCCTGTTGTTCGACGATGTGGCGCACCCAGTCGGGGCTTCCCCATTGCGTGTAGTACGGCACGTCGGTGTGGCGTAGCGTCGGTGGGTTCATGAGTCGCGCGGAGTCGGTAGAGGATGTTTTCACAGCATGCTACACGGCCATCCCGACAGGAACGCAGGCAGATGCAATTTATTCGTGACACAGATATTTGTCATTTATTCGCCAGACAGATATTTGTCGAATATGCGTCACACGAATATTTGACAAATATTCGTGTGACGCATAAAGTGCATTTATTCGTCTCGCGGATAATTTACCATGATCCACCTCGTCGCCACGCCGGACCAGATGGCCCAACTGCTGGCTGCCGGTCGGCGCCAGGCCGGCCTCACCCAGGCTGACGCCGCCGCGCGCATCGGCGTCAGCCAGAGCCGCATCTCGGCGCTGGAAACCGACGCCACCGCCCTCACCCTCGCACAATTGCTGGCGCTATGCGGCGCCTACGGCCTGCAATTGCAGGTACGCGACAAGAACCAGCCGGCGCCTGAGCCGGCGCCTTTAATCGAGTGGTAAGCATGGGCCGCCAGACACATTCGCGGGCGCTTTCGGTGTGGGCCAACGGCGAACGCGTCGGTGTCTGGCGCCTGCCCACCCGCGGCCCCACGGAGTTCGCTTACGATCCCGCATGGGTCGCCTCGCCCGCGGGCCGGCCGCTTTCGCTCTCGCTGCCGTTCACGCCGAGCAACGAGGCGCACAAAGGGCCACGTGTGCTCAACTATTTCGACAATCTGCTACCCGACAGCGAGGCGATCAGAAAGCGCGTCGCACAACGCTACCAGACCGATGCGCTCGATGCGTTCGACCTGCTGCAAGCCATCGGCCGCGATTGCGTGGGCGCCGTTCAGTTACTGGCCGTTGACGACGCGCCGGCCGGCGTCGAACGCATCGAAGGCACGCCGCTCTCCGACAGCGAGATCGAGACCATGCTGGTGCGCACCGTCAGCAATCCCGCCCTCGGCGCGCCCGGCGAAGCGGACGATTTCCGCATCTCGCTCGCCGGCGCGCAGGAGAAAACAGCCCTGCTGTGGCACGACGGCAAGTGGCAACGTCCGCATGGCGCCACGCCCACCACGCATATTTTCAAGCTGCCGCTCGGACTGGTCGGCAACAAGCTCGCCGACCTCAGCACCTCGGTCGAAAACGAATGGCTGTGTCTGCGGATACTGCGCGCCTATGGCCTGGCGGTGGCCAACACCGAGATCATGACGTTCGGTAAGCAGCGGGTGCTGAGCGTCGAGCGCTTCGACCGGCAACTGCATTCGAGCGGGCAATGGCTGCTGCGCCTGCCGCAGGAAGACTTCTGCCAGGTGTACGGCGTGCCGTCGCATCGCAAGTACGAAAACGAAGGCGGTCCGGGCGTGCTGGACCTCGCGCGGATTCTCCAGCAATCGGTGTCGGCGCAACAGGACATCGAGACGCTGCTGACAAGCCAGATCCTGTTCTGGATGCTGGCGGCGCCGGACGGCCACGCCAAGAACTTCAGCATTCGCCTGCTGGCCGGCGGCCAGTACCGCCTGACGCCGCTTTACGACGTGATGTCGATCTGGCCGGTGGAAGGCAACGGCCCGAATCAATGGTCATGGTTCAAGGCCAAGCTCGCCATGGCGATGTGGTCGCGCAGCAAACACGACGCCTTCCGCGACGTACAGCGGCGCCACTTCAACGCAATGGCGCTGCGATGCTCGTACGGCGCGAACGCCGAGCCGTTGATCCAGCGGTTGATCGAACAGACGCCGGAGGTCATCGCGCGGGTCTCGGCCGAATTGCCCGAACGGTATCCGGGCAAGGTCGCGGAGCGGATTTTCAAAGGCCTGAAAAGCTCGGCGGCGAAACTCGGCACGATGCCGCCGGCATAGCGTCGAGTAAGGAAAACACCAGCCGAGATATTTCTTTACAGATGCCGCGCGGTTTCATCGGTAAAATAGATTCGATGCTAAAAGCATAAACAAATCGCCGAATTTGTCCGTTCGCACCTCGTACCGACAGGCTCGGCGGCAGTCACACAAAAACACAGACCGCGATACTTTTTACGGTACATTTACTGTCCCCTGCGTAGCCGCGTCAACGCGCATCCAATGTGCATGGCCGCGCTGCGCGTGTCGTATCGCACGCCCCAAAGCCACCCTTCAAGAAGGCAGATCCTCACGCAGTATGACCAACGAAACACACTCACCTGACTCCATCGCAGTCGCCGAGCGCGTGCGCGAGTTGATGAGCCGGCATGGAATCGGCAAACGCCAGCAAACCACTGAGCTGTGCCGCATCCTCGATCTGAGTTTTTCGCAGGGGCACCGCAAGCTGCGCGGCAACAGCCCATGGACCCTCTCGCAGATCAAGAAGGTGGCCGAGGTGTTCGGCGAACCTGCCGCTCAGCTATTCGGTGCACAGTCGCTCGATCCGGGCATGGTCGGCGCCATTGCCCAGGAGGCGATCTTCTGCATCGGCGCGATCGAGCTGGCCTGCACCGCCTGGGTCGGCGCCGCGCTCGAACCGGGCAGCCGCCCTGAATTTGTCGCGTACCCGAAGCTCGGTCAATGGCGCGTTGCGCGTCACGACGGCACGCTTTACCAAAGCGCGTACGAAGTCCACAAGATCGAGATCTATCCGCGCCGCGCTGAAACCGATAAGCCGACCATCGCCGTGGTCGACGACGATCAGGCCTCCGCCGACAACCTGCGCGACTATCTCGAACGCAGCGGTTTCGCGGCGGTGGCGATCTACGGCCTCGCGGCGTTCACCGAGCAACTGCAAACGCAAGTATTCGACGGCATCGTGATCGACTGGCTGTTCGGCTCGCAGACCTCGGCGGCGGCGATCCGCGCGGTGCGGGCGTCGGAGAATCCGGACGCGTCGATTTTCGTGCTGACCGGCGAATTGCTGACCGGCAAGGCCAGTGAATCGGAGATCAGCCAGGTCATCCGCGATTACGACGTCGCGTGCTATGAAAAGCCCGCGCGCATGGCGATCCTGGTCGCCGATCTGTCCAAGCGCCTCAACCGGCCTTGATGATGTATGCGTCGGCAAGCGGCTGAAGGTGTGTGCTCAGGTTGAGCCCTCCTCCATCTGCGCCCTCCCAGGCGTCCCCCCAGGCGTCACGTCACACCGTATGCCGCGAAGCCAAAGCACGCTGCAACGCGCTGCGCAGTTCCTCGTAATGTACTGGCTTTAATAACGCTTCGAAAAACGGCTGCAAGCCGGCTTCTCCCGCTTCCCCTGCCGCTTTGCCTCCAGCCCCTCCAGCATTACCCACCACGCTATCCGCCTCCGGTGCATACGCGCTCACCACGATCACTGGAACACCGGACGACGGCCCCCCACGTGCCGCGAAATCCGCAAGGAACGTATAACCGTCGCGATCCGGCATATGCAGATCGAGCAGCACCACGTCACAGCGATGCGCGTCGAGCCACGTGAGCGCATCGTCGGCATTGGAGACGGCGTGCGCGTCGAAATCCATGTGCGCGATCATTTCGCTGAGCGACTCGCGAATCAGCCGGTTGTCGTCGACGATCAATACACACGGGCGCGCGCCGACCGGATCAACGTGCGCCGCCACGCCGGGCGGCGCGCTTGCCGCGACCGGTGTGACCGGGATCGTCACCGTGAAGGTAGTGCCTTCACCCACCGTGCTCGCCACCTCGACGGTGCCGCCGAACAGCCTGACCAGCCCCTGCACGATTGTGAGCCCCATCCCCGCGCCCTCGAAGCGGCGCGTGCGCGACGCGTCGAGTTGCGTGAACTCCTGGAAAATCAACGGAATCTGCGCATGCGGCACGCCCGGCCCCGTATCGCTGACGACGAAGATCAGCATCGCCGGCCGCTGCCTCAGTTGCACGCGCACCGTGCCGGTTTCGGTGTAACGGATCGCGTTGGTGACCAGGTTGTTGACGATCTGGCGGATGCGATGCGGATCGGAATCGACGAGGCCGCTCATACCGCTCGCCTCGCTTTCCAGCTTGAGGCCGCGCGCGGCGGCCGACATCGCGTGTTCGTCGACGATCGAAGCCAGCAGCTCGCGCGGCTCGAAATGCTCGTGACGCAGTTCGAGCTTGCCGGCGCCGAGGCGCGCGTAGTCGGTCAGGTCTTTCATCTGTGCTTCCAGATGCCGCCCGGCGGTTTCGAGCCGCTGGATCACCTTGCGGTCGGCCTCGGAATGATAGTTGAAGCTCAGCAATTCGATCGACGACACGATCGCATGCAAGGGCGTGCGCAGTTCGTGGCTGATCATGCCGAGAAACGCGTCCTTCGCGAGACTTGCCTCGCGCGCCGCGCGGCTCGCCTGATGCTCCGCTTCGAGCGCCGCGTGCTGCTGATGCATCAGGCGCGTGCGGCGCCGGCCGTTGAACACCAGCAGCGTGGTCGCGGCCGCCGAGAGTAACAGCAGCAACAGGCCGCCCGCGAACAGCATGCGGCGCTTGTCGATGAAATCGCGGTTCATCGCCTCACGGTCGGCCACGTCGGCGAAACGGCGGCTCAACGCGAGATCGTTGACTTCATTCCAATGCAGGCGCAACGCCACGACGATCTGATTGGCGAGGCTGCGGTCCTTCGGCAAGGCATCCACCTCAGGCTGAATCTCGCCCAGTAGATGATCGAGCGACTGGAGCTCGTCCATTTGCCGTTGCAGCAGCGCAAGCTGCGTGGTCAGCCGGCGTGTCGATCCGGCCATCACATGCAGCTTCGATTGCAGCAACTGGTAGCGCAGCATGAGCCGCTGATAGTCGTCGTCGACGCCGGACTGATACAGCAGCAACTGGTTCTCGAAACGCGCGTAGGCGATCTGCAGTTGCGCGGCGTCCCAGTAGAAGCCGTCGTACTGACCGGTCAGCTGTTCGGTGGCGCGCGGATTGAGCAGGTTCGCGTACAACAAATAGCCGATTGCGCCGGCCGGCGCCGCGAGCGCGGTCAGCCAGATCAGCACATAGAGGACACGACGCCAGGGGCGGCGCGTCGTTATTTGACGATGAGTGCCTTGATCTGCCATACGAATTTCGAGTCGCCCGCCGCGCCCATGAGTTCATCGGGGAACGCGTCGCGCGGATAGATAAGAAACAGCGGCCCGAAGTCGCTGATCTTCAGGCGCCGGCCGTTCATGCTGTACGCAACGACCACGCCGTAGCGATCGCAGTCCGACACCGGAATAGTGTAGGTATAGTCGTCGAGCGTATGGATCTCGACTGCGCTGCCGGATGCGCCGACTGTCTTCAGGATATCCGCGAGCAGCGGTCCTGTGAAGGTGGAACGCGGAGTCCAGGTGGTGGCGGTCGTAATCGAATGGACCGGTAGCGCCAGCAGTTGTGCCTCGGTAAAGTGATATAGCTGGTGTGCCGCATCGTTGGTCTTGCTGATTTTGCCCTGCACGTCGAGCGATAGCGGCGACGACTCTGCCTGCGCCTGTGCCTGCATGCTCCACGCGGCAAAAGCGAGGATCAGACCCAACCCCCACCATGCGCCCCTGCACACACCTTTCCTGCCATCCACCGCTGCGCTCACCTTGGTCATCTGCTTGGTTTTTTCCATCGTTTGTTATTTTTGCGGGCGGCTCCACGCTGCGCCGGCTCAACCTGCCCGCGAACCTCCAGCGCCTTCGCCCCCGCCCTTTTCCCGCCGCGGCGGCGGTCTTTGCGACACGCCCCATCCGGCGACGCGCGTCACCCCGACGCGCGATCTTTGAACCGCATGCATAATATCGCCAAAATTCTCTGTCTCAAAAACGAGGACCTGCCGCCGCGCTGCGCCGCGCGCCGCTCTCCGTCTACGGGACACCTGCCCTACGCGCGCAAAGCGACGCCATACGAGTCATGAACAAGCCGGTTTTGCCCCTGACCTACGAACAACTCGATCACTGGATCGAATCGCTGCAACCCGCGTTGCTGGCGGAGCGTTTCACGATGGCGATCGGCATTCTGCGTGGCGGCGCGCCGCTTGCGCTGATGGTTTCGCATGCGGCCGGCACGCCGGTCGCATTCCTGCGTTACGACCGCCAGTCGCGCACGGTCGCCTGGGATTCGACGCTGCCGATTC
>NZ_WOEZ01000113.1 GCF_013177735.1 Paraburkholderia elongata
ACATCGCGGGGCGCGGCTTTACGCTCACCGATTGCATTGCATTCCTTCAGCAGCATGGTCTCGACGTCAGGACACTGACCGCCGCGGTCGACGACTTGAGCCGCATACAACCCGATTATGCGATCGACGCCCGCGGCTACTTCGCGCTGTTTCCGTGGGAGCGCCAGGCCTACACCGAGCGTTATCGCGAGGACTGGGAGCGCGTCGAAGCGGGGGCCGCCCAAGCGGGCGCCGCGCCCGCCATGGCCGACGATCACGAATACGCCACCTACGCGATCGACCTCGACGGCATTCTGCTGCCCGACGTGCCGCTCGCGCGCTACGACGAAGATCTGGCCGCGGCGCTCGCCGAACGCGACGCGCTGCTGCCGTTCGAGGTGCTGCCCGGAATCGATCTGCAACGCGTGCGTACGATCATCACCGGCAGGCCGGAACTGGATCGCGCGCGCACCGAAGCGTGGCTCGCGCGGCACGGCTTCGGCCATATGCAACTGGTGATGCGCTCGCCCGGCACGCACGACGAAAGTGCCGCCGGCGCCGCCGCTCACAAGGCCGCCGCGGCGTTGCGCGGTGGAGTCACGCATTTTGTCGAAAGCGATCCGGTGCAGGCGCTGCTGATTGCTCAGCAGGCGCCGTTGCTGCGCGTGATCTGGTGGGACGCACTCACGCAAACGGGGATGCTGGTCGGGGCGCGCGCGTGGACGTGAAAGCGTGGGCGTCTGCGCGTGAAACCGAGTGCGCGCACCTTGGCGCATAGGCCCTAGGAGTCTGCGCGGCAGACGAGTTTTGAGCTGACAGCGGGGACGCTGCGGCGTCCGGCATCGCGACCGCTTTCGGTTTGGCGCGCCCACCTACCAAAGAATGGCTTGGTCGACGACGAAATTGC
>NZ_WOEZ01000114.1 GCF_013177735.1 Paraburkholderia elongata
TTGCAGCGCATGGGGCAGCAGGAACTGCTGTTGTGGATCGTAGGGAAGATAGCTCGTCGTCATCTGCCTACAACGTTTACAACAGGCAATCGGATGACAGCGCGGCTTCTGCCGCGCAGACTCCTAGCGGGCGCATCGGTCCAGAAAAGCGCTAAGCTTCTTTCGCCTCCCTCACCTCTTTCACCTCCTTACCGTCACGCAAATGCAGATGCCGCGCGGCCCGCTGCGAAGCGACGATGATCAGCTTCATCGTCGCCCGCGTAGCGCCGACGAACAGCTTGCGCGCACTACGCTCGTCGAACGATTCGAAGTCGACTTCGGTGAGAATCACGCACGGCGCCGCCTGCCCCTTGAAGCGATAGATCGACTCGAACAGCACATCCCCTTCGCGGTACGCCGGGTTGCCGAACAGATCGTACTTACCCGTAAAACTGCGCAACCGATGCGGGCCGAGATGATCCTGCGCGGTCATCGCCGAGCCTTCGCGGCCGCGAAACGAGAGCACTGCAATGTCCTGTTTGCGAAAGCCGAGTGACAACGCCTGAGTAATCGCCCGCTTGGTCGCATCGATGCTGCCTTCGGCGGCATTCGCTTCGTCGTAGACGGAGAGCGAAATATCGGAGCCGTCGAACGGACTGCCCGACGCCAGACCCGCGACGACCGGCACCGAGGCGCCGACCACGCCGCGCACATAATCGAGAATGTCGCGCGGACTGCGATAGTTGGTGGTTTCTTTCAGCGTGGTCCAGCCGGGCAGCTCGACCGGCTCGCGCATATACAGATTCTGCAATGGGTCTTCGAGCCACCACCACGCGGCGCCCGGCCGCAACAGGCGCTCGAGGGCGGCCACCCACGGCTCCTGGAAATCCTGCCCTTCGTCGACGATCAGCACGTCGAATTGCCAGCGCGCGTCGATCGGCGTCTCGGCGAAAATCGTTTCAAGCTGATCGAATGCCTCGGAGGAAGCCCCCCGCCCCGAAGGAAGTCCCCCTAGGGGATTGGGGGACACGTCGCCGGACTGGAAATCCGGCACGCGGCCCGCGTCGCGCGCGATCCAGTCGCATAGCTGGTGATAGTTCGCCACCTTCGCCTCCGGTGGCGCAACCCGCGCAATGTGATCCGCGAGCGGCCGGTTGAAGCACACGTACAAAGGCCGCTGCCCGCGCGCCACCGCGTCTTTCATCACCTGCACCGCCAGCTGCGTTTTACCGGAGCCGGCCGTGCCGATCACGCGCAGCCGGAACGGCGAAAACTCGAGCCGCCGCGCCCAGGTCGCGAGGCCGCCCGCCAGACGCGTCACGAGCGTGCCGGCCTGACCGATCAGCGCGCTGGCGTCAGGCGTGAGCGCGAGTTCGTCGGCGAGAAAGTGGTGGATTTTCGGTGCGCAGGCAAGGCGCGGCTCGTCGGCCGGCAAGGCTTCGCGAATGATCGCGGCAAGCCGGTCCTTACGCGTCGCGTCGACGATCCGCGCGGGATTTACGCCGGCGATCGCCGCGTCCTTGACGATGTGGTCCGGGCAATACAGCAGTTCTTCGATGAAATAAGTGCCCGCGCCGAACGCCGCGGTGAAGCGCCGGTGCAGTGTTTCGACAGTGTGCGCGAGCGCGATCGCCACATTGCGTTCTGTCTGAAGATAGACCTTGACGAGCCCCTTCGGGGTTTCGCGCAAGAAACCGGTTTTCTGTTCGACGATCATCACGCGCCCGGCCGGGCTGACGATCACAAAGTCGGCCTCGCCGAACACCGAAAAGTTCTGGTTCAGGCGGGTCCAGTGCACGCCGTGATAGACGGTGTAGCCATCAGGAAGCGCGTCTTCCAGCAACGCAAGGGTCTCGCGTTCGCGTGCCGCCGCGCCGGTGGCGGCGAGGCTCTTCCAGTCGTCGGGGACAATGCGGGCCATGCGGTGCCTCGTCGTATTCGGGTGCGCCCATTGTACGCAACGCCCGCGCGTTGCCGGCATGGCGCGCCGGGCCTCTATGGGGAATACGCTTTGGGCAACACTTCACGCGGCGGATTGCAGGCCTGCGGCGCGCAAATCCACGCGCATCGTGTATCTTTACGGGCTGAACGCCGCGCGCCGGGCGCGGCTTGCCAACTGTCAACGTAAAAAAAGGATTTACCGGATGATTACGATCTGGGGACGCGCCAACTCGGTCAACGTACAGAAAGTCTTGTGGTGCTGCGACGAACTGGTGCTGCCGTACGAACGCATCGACGCGGGCCTGCAATTCGGCCGCAACAACGAGCCCGACTATCTGGCAATGAACCCGACTGGCAAGATTCCGACGCTGGTCGACGACGACTTCGTGCTGTGGGAATCGAACTCGATCCTGCGCTATCTGGTGCAGCAATACGGTGAATCGAGCCTCCTGTATCCGTCCGAGCCGAAACTGCGCGCGAGCATCGACCGCTGGCTCGACTGGTCGCTCACCACGCTGCAACCCGCGGAAAAGCCGGTGTTCTG
The DNA here is from genome assembly GCF_013177735.1 of Paraburkholderia elongata. Classification (GTDB taxonomy): domain Bacteria; phylum Pseudomonadota; class Gammaproteobacteria; order Burkholderiales; family Burkholderiaceae; genus Paraburkholderia; species Paraburkholderia elongata. The sequence goes on from NZ_WOEZ01000114.1 coordinate 2,465, forward strand.
GGCCCTCGTGCGTACTCCTGCCGCCGAGCGCGACGCCAACAAGCTCGCCCGTGACTTCGCCGCGGTCACCTTGCTGTGGCGCCTGCTGGACAATCATCTGCAAGGCCGCTTCTTCCTCGAAGGCGAGAAGTTCACGCTCGCCGATATCGTGATCGGCGCGTACGCGAAACGCTGGTTCGGGCTGGACGGCGTCGAACGTCCTGCGCTGCCGAATCTGGAGCGTTGGTACTCGCGGATTGCGACGCGCCCAGGTTTCAAGAAATACGTCGATCTTCCGCTGACTTAACCCATCCGGCGACCATCCGGCGGCCTCATGCCTAGCGGCGGCGCCTAGCCGCGACCGGTAGGCGCGCCGGACACCGGCACAGCGAAGCACGATGCCCTTTATAATCGACGCATGAAGACCGCCAAGCCCGCCGCGACCGCCGACAAAGCCAGCCCTGCTGCCTCCGCTCATCATCACGAGCCGGGACACACGCACGGTGGCCACGGTGATTCGCAGGAAGCCGCACTGACCCTCGCGGAAGAATATTGCCGCGAACGCGGCGAGAAACTCACGCCAATCCGCCGCAAAGTGCTCGAATTGCTGCTAAATTCCGGGCGCGCCACCAAGGCGTATTCGTTGCTCGACGACATGCGCCAGATCCATCCCGGCTCGGCGCCGCCCACGGTTTACCGGGCGCTCGACTTTCTGCTCTCGGCTGGGCTCGTCCACCGCATCGAATCGATCAACGCGTTCACCGTCTGCCACGACCTGACGCAATGCCAGCACGGCATTCTGGTGGTCTGCCAGCAATGCGGCAACGTCACCGAACTGCATCAGCCCAAGCTGCGCCAGGCGCTCGTCGCGCAAATCGAAGACGCGGGCTACCGCCTTGCCAGCGATGAAATCGAATTGAAGGGATTGTGTTCCGCCTGCCAGACAGCGGAAGCGGCCAGCGCCGCTGCCGCAACACCGGTCGCCGCAGTCAAATGACAGCAGCGCCAGCAATCAGATCTGCAACCTGATTGCAGACAGTTTCGCTGCGCGAAAGCTTGCCGTCGAAGACGCGGCGGCAACAAACCGCCACCCGCCCACGAAACCTGTCAGCCCGCCGCGCGGGCGTCGATCGCGTCGTGCAATAGCGTCACGAGGTCTTCCGGCAATGCCGGCTTGGTCATGAAATGCTGGAAGCCTTCGCCGATGCTGCGCAAACGGTAAGCGTCGTCAGTATGGCCCGTGAGCGCCACGGCAACCGAAGGCGCGTGGTCGCCGCGAATCTCGTGATCGCGCAGCCGCTGGATCAGATAAAAACCGTCCATGGCCGGCAATTCGAGGTCGCATACCACGGCATCAGGTAACAGCCGCAGCGCCGCTTCGACGCCCTCTTCCGCATCCGCCACCGCGACGACATGCGCCCCTTCCGACTCGAGTAACAAGGCTAGTGATTCCCGGCTATCCGGGTCGTCTTCGACGAGCACGATCGTGGCCTGATCGAGTCTCAATGCTCCGTTCATGTTCGGTTGTTGCTCTAAAAAACCGGTTAGGCCGTCAGACGCGGCCAACGTATCGTGCTGCTGTGTGCCGCCGATTTGCGCGGCTGCGGTATTGCTGTCCATGGTTCCGACTCGATTTCATGCGTCGAGTTGCACGCAGGCTCGCGATTGTAAAACATGGCCTGAGCGCAACGCGTGCGCACAGTAACGCGCCAAAATTGCACGCCGATGAAAAACCGGCCCTCGGCGCCGTTGCCCCGGCAGACCGATGCCGACATTCGATTCGCCGTGGCGGCTGGCGCAAACCCTTGTGCATCGCCTTGTCCGCCCGGCATCTTCTCTGGCATTCATGTTCTTTTGCGACGCCGGCGCGATTGTGTTTCATACGCGGCATTCACATCCACTCCTCAGGTAGCATGTTGCGTGCCTCGGCGTTATCGTCAGTTTCGCGGTTGCGTCGGCATGGTTGAGCGAGCCTGCCGCACGATCCACGGCGGCGCTATCATCGTGTGCGCGAGACGGCAGCAGCTACGCTCAACCGCTGCGATGCAGCACGTCATATAAGCGCCGTCTCCCCGCCCCTAAAAACCTGAGGCCGCCGACACCATGTCCGATCTCGACTCCGCCACGCTCGAAGCACTCCGTCATGTCAGCACCGCCACGCTGACTACCCAGTTGTTCAAGCGCGGCTTGCGCAATACGTTCATGCAGGGTGTCGCGCCACTCGCCGCGCACAGTGGCGCGAATCTGGTCGGCCCGGCATTCACGCTGCGCAATATTCCCTCGCGCGAAGACATCGACGTGCTCGAACTATTTGCCGATCCCGAGTACGCGCAGCGCAAATGTGTCGAAACCATTCCGGCCGGCCATGTGCTCGTGCAGGATTGCCGCGGCGAGCGCGGCAGCGCCTCGTTCGGCTCGATCCTCTCGCAACGGTTGCAGGTGCGCGGCGTAGCGGGCATGGTGTCCGACGGTCCGGTGCGCGACAGCACGACGATCGCCGCGCTCGGCATGCCGGTGTTTTGTGCCGGAGCAAGCGCGCCGCCGAATCTGATCCGGCATCATGCGGTGGATATCAATGTGCCAATCGGCTGCGGCGGCGTAGCCGTGTTTCCCGGCGACGTGATCGTGGGCGATGCAGACGGCGTGGTGGTGATCCCACTCAAGATGGCCGCCGACGTTGCGCAGGCCGCCGCCGAGCAGGAGCAACTCGAAGCGTTTCTCACCGAGCGTATTCGCGAGGGCGCGGCCCTCCCCGGCACTTATCCGCCGAACGACAAGACGAAGGCCGCGTACGAGGAGTGGCGGCAGAAACGCAATCCTGAATGAGTCAGTTGGTGTGTCAGTCCGCTTTGCCGGGACCGATGCCTTGCACCAGCAAAGCCACCGCATGCCGGGCGATCTCCTTGCCGCCGATATTGCGCCGCACGGGATCGTTACGCCACAGCTTCGAGGTGGCCAGCGGCAGAATCGTCAGACCCAGCAGCGTGACGAATACCAGCGACGGCTCCAGGCCTGCATTCAGGCGCCCTTCCTTTTGCCAGCGCGCGATGGATGACAGCGACGCCTTCTGATGCGTGTCGCCGAACCGTTCATGCATGCGCTGGCGCAGCAGGCCGCCGTCGCTGATCACTTCGCGCACCCACAGCGACGGAAACCACGGGTGGTCGCTCGCCACCTGCACCAAACGCTGCGCGAGCTGCGTGATTGCCGCCACCGGGTCGTCGGGATTTTCCTGAAACGGCACGCCAAGCGCCGCGCGTAGCGGACCGAAGCGCTCGTCGATCAGCACGTCGAGCAGTTGATCGCGCGTCTTGAAGTAGTAATGCATCATCGCCGGTGTGAAACCCGCCTCGCGGGCAATCTCCCCGAGCGTCGTGTCGACAATGCCCTGCCGCGCGAACAAGGCAAGCGCGGCGTCCAGCAGGCGGCTGCGTTGCTCCGGGCCGCGCGCCGAACCCGAAGGCCTGCCGGGGCGCCGCGGGGATGCGGATGCCGGTGCGGGCGCAGTCTTCGCTGATTCGCTCACCGCGGCTGACGCCGCCGGCTTCGAAAGCTTGCGCGCCTTCACGGCGGCCGTACTGCGCGGCACGCGTTTCACTTCCTGTTCCTCTGACGGAATCCTTGCCATTGCATTCAATTTGACGAGTGATGCGATGTCGCATATATTAATCTCTGCATTAATTAATTTCAACGCCGTGGTGCCATGGACCAATCAACAACGACTCAACCCGCCGGGCTCATTCAGCCGGATGTGCAGCCAGATGCACAGCCCGGCGCGCAAGCCACCGACCACCCGCCGATCCGCCTGCTGTTTCCGGCGCTGCTGCTGGTCATGCTGCTCGCCGCACTCGATCAGACGATCGTCTCGACCGCGCTGCCGACCATCGTCGGCGAACTCGGCGGGCTCAACAACCTCTCGTGGGTCGTGACCGCCTACCTGCTCAGCTCGACCATCGTCGTGCCGCTGTACGGCAAATTCGGCGATCTGTTCGGCCGCAAGATCGTGCTGCAGACGGCGATCGTCGTGTTTCTCGTCGGCTCCGCGCTGTGCGGCATCGCCCAGGACATGACCCAGTTGATCGTGCTGCGCGCGCTGCAAGGGCTCGGCGGCGGCGGCCTGTTAGTCGTGACGATGGCCGCTATCGCGGACGTGATTCCGCCAGCTGAACGCGGCCGCTACCAGGGCGTATTCGGCGGCGTGTTCGGTCTCGCAACGGTGATCGGGCCGCTGCTCGGCGGCTTTCTTGTCGAGCACCTGTCATGGCGTTGGATTTTCTACATCAACCTGCCGCTCGGCATCATTTCGCTGGCTGTGATCGGCGCGGTCTTCAGGCCGCACGTGCGGCATGTGAAGCACACCATCGACTACATGGGCGCCGCGTTTCTCGCCGGCGCGCTCACCTGCATCATCCTGTTCACGAGCCAGGGCGGCACGATCCTGCCGTGGTCGTCGCCGCAGTTGTGGTTCACGCTGGGCATGGGGCTCGTGGCGATCTGGGGTTTCATCCACGAGGAGCGCACTGCGGTCGAGCCGATCATGCCGCTCGAGCTCTTTAAACAGCGCACATTTTTGCTGAGCAGTCTGATCGGCTTCATCATCGGTGTGTCGATGTTCGGCTCGGTCACTTTCCTGCCGCTGTATTTGCAAGTGGTCAAAGGTTCGACACCGACCGAAGCCGGTATGCAGATGCTGCCGATGATGGGCGGCCTGTTCGTGATGTCGATGGTGACCGGCCGTTTGATCAGCAAGATCGGCAAGTACCGCATGTTCCCGATCGCCGGCACATTCCTCGTGGCCGTGGCGATGTTGCTGCTCGCGCGCCTGCAGATCAGCACGCCGATTCATGTGATGTATATCGACATGGGCATTCTCGGTTGCGGCCTCGGCATGGTGATGCAGGTGCTGATTCTCGCCGTGCAGAATACGGTCGAGTTCAAGCACATGGGCGTCGCCACTTCGGGCGCGACGCTGTTCCGTTCGATCGGCGGCTCGATCGGCGTGGCCGGTTTCGGTGCGGTGTTTTCGAACGGCCTCGCCGCGCGCCTGGAAAAGCTGATTCCGCCCGACACCGAATTGCCGCACGCGCTCGGGCCGGCGGCCATCCACCAGTTGCCTGAAGCGTTGCGCGACGATTATCTGCAGGCGTTTGCCGGCGCGTTGCACACGGTGTATCTGTCGGCGGCCTGCGTGGTAGTCCTGGCCTTCACACTCGCGTGGCTTCTGAAGGATCATCCGCTGCGCAAGCACTGATTCCGTATCACGTTTCATGCGAGCGTTTTCTGCAAACGCTTGATGACGAGGTCGAACGCCGCGGGCTTCGACCTCGTTCTGTTTTCATCGCTGCCCTTCCATTCTGCCGACTCCGCCATCGCGTCATCGCCTGTGCGCCGTGACTACGCGAGCGGTATGAAAAAAACACTCCATCTGCTCGTTCTGCCGACATATGCAGTGTTTCGTCGTACCTACAAATGTGCTCTCCAGCACCTGAAGTAGGTGAGAACGTCGATTGACGTTCTCAACGAAACGCCACATATTTCAAACAGCGGCACCGCAAGCGAAGACTTGCGTCCCAAGGCTCTCCAGCGCATGTGGATCGTGGTTTCCGCGGACATTACGCCTGCCTCAACACGATCTGGAGCATGCCGTAACAGCGTTGTTTCATACAGGTGGGGCCACAGCATGTCCACCCAGACAATACTCGGCCATAGTTTCCCGATGCCCTGCAAACGCTGTGGCGGTGCCCTGTACCGGCAAGTCGACTATTGTCCGTATTGCGGCGCGGTGCATCCACTCGACGCCGGCCCACACAAACGCACCGTGATTCCCGGCAGCCGCGCCAGTGCCAGTGCCAGCGCTATGAACAAGACGGCGCAGGAAAGCGGCTTCGATGCGGCACAGTCGGGCGAAACCGACCTCCCCGTGCAGCCAGCGTTCACCGGCGAGGCTCCGCCTGCCGAACCCCCGATGCAAGCGCCGGTACTCGCGTCACCCGATGCGCCGATTCCTCCGCTCGCCGATCCACCGCATTCTGACGGCCGCAGCGTGCTCCCGGTGCGCCAGGTGCTGCTCGCGATCGCGGCCGTTGGCGCAATCGGACTAGCGTATGTCGCCTATACACTATTCAGCGACAACCGTGAATCGCAGAGCGGCAACGCCGAGCAAACCGCCGACAACCCTCAGGACAACAGAACTGCGACCGGCACGATTGCGCTGTACGCACCGGCTCAGTCGACGAATCAGGCTGCAGCAGGTAAGCCCGCTGCGCCCGCCAATCCTGCCAAAGCCGCACCGGCGATCGCAGCCATGCCGACCCTGCCGTCGATAGCCGCAGCGCCCGCAAAACCGGCGGCGCCGCAATTCCGCGATGCCGCGCAAGCGCTGCAGGCAGCGCGTCTCGCCTTCCGCGCCAACGATCTGTCCGCGGCACAAGCGGCGCTTGGCGCGGCGCAAACGCTGCAGCCCGGCAATAGCGACGCGCAAAGCCTGCTGGCGGAATTAAGGCCGCTCGCCGCGCGCCGCGACGCCGCGTTGCAGGCAGCGCAAGCGTGTGCCGCGCAGCAGTCGTGGGGCTGTGCACGTCAGCACGCCAACGAGGCGCTCGCTATCGACACCAGCAACGACGCCGCGAAGACGATCCTCGAACGCGTGATTCGCGAGACAGGTTGGGCGCCGCTCAAGCCGCATGCCGCAATAGACAGTCCAGTCAGCGATAAATCGTTCGGATACCGAATTTCATAACCGCTTGCGGGACCGATTTTCCTGGCTAACTGACTGCCTGAATCATGGCCAGACCGATTGCACTGGCGTTTCGCGTGCCCTCTGAGCGGCAACAGACGGACATGGCATGCGCAGTGCATTGAACATGCGATGACAAGCCGGCTCACCGGTGCTTCGCGCGTGCCGATGCGAGAGCTGTTCAACCCTGACCGATAGGTGGATAGACCATGCTGAAGAGACTTCTGGCGGGATGGCTGGGGCTGGTGCTGATGGTCATGTCCTCGTTGGCAAGCGCCGAGCCTGCGCATTACAAAATTGTCACCGGTCCGGAACGGGGCACGTATATTCAGATCGGCCAGGATCTGTCGAAATGGGTGGCGCAGCCGGCGGGCATCGACCTGGAAGTGATGGCGTCGAAGGGCTCGGCCGAAAACGTGCAGCGCATGCGTTTCGAGCCGGGCGTGAAGCTCGCGCTGGTGCAATCCGACGTGTATCAGGCCTACATCGATATGGCTAACGCGGGCAATGCCGACGCGGGCACGGCAATCCGGCCGCTACGGCTCATCATGCCGCTCTACGACGAGGAAATTAACGTCGTGGTGCGCGCGGACTCGCCGATGAAAACCTTCGCCGACATCAAGGACAAGAGCATCAGCGTGGGCCTGATCGGCAGCGGCACCGCTCAATCGGCGACGACCCTCTATCACCTGATGTTCGGACAGGCAATTCCCGAGCAGAACATCCAGCACCTAAGTAACGAAGACGCGCTGGCCGCGTTGATCGTCAAGAAGGTGGACGTTGCGATCATCGTGGTCGGACAGCCGGCGAAACTGTTCAACGACATGAACCCCGAGCTGCTGCAACAGATCCGCCTTCTGAAGGTCGACCCCGCCGCGCCCGAAACCGCCCGTGCAAAGCAGACGTATTTTCCCGCCACGATCCGCGCGACCAGCTATCCGAACTGGCTGAAGGAAGACGTCCCCACGCTGACGGTAAAGGCCTTTCTCGTCACCTACGATTACGGTCTGCGCGATACCGTCAGCAAACTGAATCACTTTGCCGACTCGCTGTGCGCCAACTTCGACAATCTGCAGGAGCACGGGCATCCGAAGTGGAAGCAGGTGAAACTCGAATTGCCGACTCTCGTGCACGGATGGAAATACTACGGCCCGGTGGAGAAACATTTGCGCGCGTGTCTCGCGAACAGGAGCGCGGCGATCAGCGCGACGGCAGCGCAAGCCGCGCAGAAACCACGCTCCGCCTGCACGGAACAGGAGCGTTTGCTTTTGCTATGCAAGTAACGTGGCGTGGCGCGCGCGTTCAGGCGTGCTCTTTCGATGCGACCGACACGTCCATCGCCCGTTGCAGCGCCTCGTACACCTTCGGCCGGTTGCATTGCGACACGTTAAAGCGCAGAAAGCCGGCCGCCGATTGCGACGCGCTGAACACATTGCCCGGCGCAAACACCACGCTCTCGGCTAACGCGTGACGCGCGATGTCGGCGGCGTCGAGCGCATTAGGCAGGCGTGCCCACACGAAAATACCGGCGCGTGGCCGCGTCCACACTTCAAGACCTGCATAGCCCAGCCGCCTGATCGTCTCTCCCATGGCGTCCGCGAGCTTCGCACGCATCGATTCCAGATGCCGCCGATAGGTGCCGTCCACCAGCAAACGATGCACGACGCTCGCCGCGAGCTGGCCGTTGCCGAACGAGGTGGCCAGCTTCAGATCGACCAGCGGCTCGACCCATTCGCTGCGCGCCGCGATGTAGCCGCAGCGCACGGCCGCGGACAATGTCTTCGAAAAACTGCCGATCGAGACCACCCGTGCGAGACCGTCGAACGCCGCGAGACGCGGCGCCGGTTCGTCTTCGAAGTCGGCGAAAATGTCGTCTTCGACGATCAGCAGATTGTGCTCGCCCGCCAGTTTCAGCAGCCGATGCGCGATGGCCGGCGCAAGCGTGGCGCCGGTCGGATTGTGGATCGCGGAATTGGTCACGTAGAGCCGCGGACGATGCTCGATCAGCGCCCGCTCGAATGCCGCCAGATCGGGCCCGGACGGCGTATAAGGCACACCTACTATGCGCGCGCATCGCGCCCGCATAGTAGGTGTGCCTTATACGCCGTCCGGGCCCGATCTGGCGGCATTCGAGCGGGCTCGCAT
>NZ_WOEZ01000115.1 GCF_013177735.1 Paraburkholderia elongata
CCCAATCAGCCTTCAAATTGCTTTCATTGCGTGTCGACGACGAAGTGAGTCCGCAAACCGGCGCGAACTCAGTCGGACCTTGAAGTGTTTTGAATTACGCTTCACCTCAACTCCGACGGTCTCCTAGAGGCGAGGAACAAAATTGTGCAAAGAACGGGAACAAATTTATGCAAACCGACGGCGACGCATGAGCAAACTGCGATGCTGCGGATTAAACTTGACATAATCCTAATTATCAACATTTGAACGATCGTGCTTTTTTGCGAGATCGCACCCGAGGGACCGCGATCGGAGTCAATTCAATACCATTTTCCGCTTACTGTGCCCGAGACGCGGCCTCCATAACGTCTCGCGGCGAAGTCGTGACTGGTCAGTCGAACCGGATAGCCCGGCCGAGCCCGCATTTTTCTTTGCGCGACCGCGACGACACGATTCCGGCCGTCGTCGCACGCCTTGAGCATGCGGCTCGCATTAGCGCGTGGTGCGGTCAATTGGCTCCAATAGGCGTTGGTGACAACGCCTATTCGCGTTAAGCTTGGTCCGCCCCCTAATTCTGGCGCCCCTTCCGGGTACCCAGCGTCTTCTCTTCAGACTGTGACAATGTGGCGCCCATCAGATAGCAAATGATGGGCATCACTTTTGGTGTCTCTCTCAGTCACCGGCTATAACGGCCGGCGCCAGTTCCCCATGGCCACCCGACCTGACAAATGCCGGCCTTCGGCGAGCCGGCGACAAGCAGTTCGCATAGGATATGCAGTCGACTTCCTGTATCAACAGAGTGTCGGGCCGAAGTCCGGGTGCGCAACGCGCAACCGGACATCCATACCACTAAGCCTATAGCCAGCAAGACCGAACTTCCCCCACCAAAAGTTCGGCATCTTCAACGATTCACTCTTCCGTTCTAGTCGGGTCTACCCATCGCCTCCTGGAAGATGGAACTCTCAGCGAACCTCGCCATCCTGCGGTTACGGGGGCAGTTGGTTCGCGGTCAGCTCGTTCGTCCTCGTTGCTGAACTTCCAGCCTAAGGCCGCAATACTGGTGCTAGCGGTCAATGCGCATTCCCGCCGAAGGCTGGCCATCGCCGAGGGGTACCAATCAGGCCGTCCTGCTTGCAAAGAACGTTTTCAAACGCTACTATGGTACGCATGCACACTATACATATTACGTACTAGTTTGCCTGAATCGAGCGGCGCTCGTCGATAGAACGGAGCACGCCACCCATGGCGGAGACACTGCCGGCGCTTCCCCGCGTCCGAGACGATCATGGTCCGTCTGATTCGAATCGTTGCGCTTAAAGACGCGCGGAAGTCCCGACATCGAATTGCAACGTCGAGGCCATCGACACAACGTGAGGAGAAGCGAGTATGGATGACAGAACGAGTCTCAAGTATCAGCTCATCAGCGCATGGTGCGGTCCCGCTTTTCTGGTGACATTCGTTTTCTTTTGGGGGGTCTTGGGGCACAACCTGCCTAACCCGTCGCCAGCGCTGAGCGCCTCGGACCTGGCAGCGCGTTATCTCGCCAACCTCGGTCAAATTCGTCTTGGCTTCATCGTTTCGATGATCACGGTGGTCTTATACATGCCGTGGACCGCGGTACTCACCGCACAAATGGCGCGGATCGAAGGGAAGTTCCCGGTTCTTAGCTTTCTTCAATTGCTAGGCGGCGGGTTAACAGTGATGGTGGTCTCTTTCAGTGTCATGTTCTGGGCCGTCGCTGCTTTCCGACCCGAACGGGATCCGGCGTCTATTCAACTGCTCACCGATCTGGGCTGGCTGTGCATCGATCTCCAGTACGCCTGCACGACGCTACAAATGGTGGCAGCAGCGCTGGTCGGACTGGCCGACAAGAGCAAGGTTCCGCTGTTCCCCCGATGGGTCTGCTTCCTGACAATCTGGTGCGGCATCAGCTTCTTCCCGGCAAGCCTGACTGGCGTGCTACAGACGGGGCCATTCGCGTGGAGCGGGGTACTGAGCTACTACTTTCCGTATTTCTGTTGGCTGTGTTGGTACATTACGGCAAGCATCTACATGATCAAAGAGATTCGCCGTCGTATGGCTGTTTCCGGTATTCCGGAAACAGCTGGCGGCTTTGCGCACCGTATGGGCAGTTGAAGTTTCGCATACAGCGTCCAAGCTGATCTCCTCCGACCTCGGCCGTTCCGAGATCGGAGGAGTGCCTAGTTTAACTTGCCCATCTTTTCGACGGAGGTGCCACCCGCGTGGCAACCGCCGCTTGCTCCGGGAGCTTTTACTCATGGCGGTCGGTACAGCGCCCCCGGCGGTTGGCACAAGCCCCATAGCGCGCCACCTGCCGGGAGACAAGGATGTCTGGGTCTTCATCATTGCCGAGCTTCTTATGTTCGGCGTCTTCTTCGCCATTTACATCGTGAATCGGTTCTTCGAAGTCGAGATGTTTAACGCCTCGCAACTCACGCTGAATCGGAATCTGGGTGTCGCCAACACGTTTTTTTTAGTGACAAGTTCCTGGGCTGTGGCGTTATCCGTGCACGCAGCACGCAGGAACAGGCGGTCCAAAATATCACTATATCTCGGTGTCGGGATAACGCTAAGTTTCGCCTTCATGTTGGTGAAGTACGTCGAGTATTCGGCCAAGTTCAACGCCGGCGTCACAATGACGACCAACACGTTCTACACGTTCTATTTCTGCCTGACGATGATTCACCTGCTACACGTCATCGGCGGGACAATCATCCTGATTGTCATGTGGATGAAAGCGAAAGAAGGCGTCTACCATGCGCGGAACACCAAGGGACTGGAGACCGGCGCGTCATACTGGCACATGGTCGATCTGCTCTGGATTTTCCTTTTCCCTCTGCTCTATCTGTTGAGGTAACCGGCCATGCTCCGACTGCTGCGAGAGCCGCTTCACCGAACCTGGATAGTGCTGATCATCGCAACCAGCGTGACGTTCTGGCTCCGTGCCGACGGCGTTGTGGGACTCGCCGCTGGTGCGGGCACTCTGGCGATCGCCTATCTCAAGGGGCGACTCGTCGTTCTCGATTTCATGGAACTCAGGCACGCCCCACCCGTCTGGCGGGGTATTCTTGAAGGATGGCTTCTAGTGATTTCTGTCGCCCTGCTGGGCGTTTACTGGATCGGACTGAATGACTTTCACCGTGTGTGACGTTGAGACATTCATGCGGCGAATCATACGGGGCAAGTCCTGGCTCTTATTCCAGCAACTGCAAACGCAAGCGTCTTGACCGCGCAGAATCCAGTCCACACGCTAGTGCGAGATAGGCCACCATACTGCCAAAATCGCGTTCGATGGCGTGCAGGGCGGCCCCAAGATACTCTTCGCGGACATCCGCAATGGTGAGCATGGCGGCGCGGGTGGTTGGCGACTGTTGGGTGAGGTCTGGGCCCACCAATGTGCGCAACAATGCTTCGGGAGATCGCCGATTGCGGGTCAAGAGATAGTCTTCGAACACCTCATCACGGGAAACGCCCAGTGCCAGCAACACCATGGCACTGGTAAATCCAGTCCGGTCCTTGCCGGCAGTGCAGTGGATCAAGGTCGCGGGCGCGGAGGGCGCGCCAAGACGGTCAAATACCGAGACGAGGACCCCGGCAAACAATCCTGGCATTTTGGCGTAAGCATCCTGCATCCAGTGGCAAGCGGCCGCTGCATCAAACGTCGGATCGGCGATGCGCGCGCGCCAGCCGAATACGCTGAGGGCCTCAAACTCGAGCGAATCGATCCCGGCTACGGTTTCAGGTGTCTTGCCAGGTGGCCATCGATTCGATGCGCGTGTTCGCTCGTCAGCATTGCGCAAATCGTACACCAGTGCAATGTCCAGGCTCGCGACCTGTGCGAGATCGGCATCCGTCAGCCGCGCGAGCGACTCGGAGCGGAATAGCCGCCCCGGTCGAACGCGAGATCCGCCGGCAGCACGGAAGCCACCGAGGTCGCGAAAATTGGGTGCGCCTTCAAGCCCCGATGGGGAGATTTTCATCAACGTCGCTCACCTTAGGATGGAGGGGGAAGTCCTCTTCTGGCCCCTCGCCGTGCCGATCGAAAATGAACGTGCCGGCCGACGCTGCCTGAAGATGGTTGAATGTCAGTGTTGCGCCAATAGGTCTTCGATATCCGGCAGCGCAGCCGGATCCGCCTCCCACCCCTGCATCTTCATCAGCGAGCGGTCGCGCAGGAGTTGGTCCTTTGACATGTTGAGAACAATTTTTTCCACGCGCAACTGCGTGTCGAGATCGGCGGTGCCAGCCGCCGCGACCACGACTGATCCCATGGCCACGCGCATGTCGCGGACGCTCTGCGTGAGTAGCACAGGATCGAGCGTACATCGATCCAGTACGGTGCAGGCGGCGGCACTGATGACGGCGAGTTTGTCCAATGCCGCCCTGGTGCCTGGATCGTTTGCGGGAGTTGCCTTCAGGGTTTCCGCATTCGCAAGCAGCCGGCCAAGTTCATCGCGATCAAAGCGGAACTGCAGGGGCAACTGGGTATTCAACAGACTCAACAGCCCGATGATCAGTTGGGATTGTTCGATCGCAAGCCTGTTGGCAGGATCGATCGCCGGAATTACCACATCCGTCATCGCCTTGATCACGCTGGCGATCTGTACTTCTGGCCGCATCTGCATATCAGTTCTCCATCGCTATCAGGGTTCGCACTTCCTCGAGAATCATGTACCCGATTCCTATCAGCCAGGTCACCATTACATCCTGGTGCGTCTTGCCATTACGCGCGATCCGGTAGCCGGTGGCAAGCGTAAGGACAGCGATGCTGTAACTGTTGTAAATCTTGTACCAATGCACAGTCCTGGCGGACACCGGCATCCCCGATGCCTTCTCGTATTGTTCAAAAAATTGCGCTTCCGGCATGAGTCCGCAAACAAGAAAGGTTTTGCCATCCTCATCGAGGTGGCCGAACGCACGATTGGTCGTCCACGCCAGGTCCTGGTGTCGATCGCCAATGCGCCCGAGTTCCCAATCCAGCCAGGCGGAAATCTTGAGGTCATGCTCGGTGAACAGGAAATTGCCCGTGCGGTAGTCCGAGTGCACAATGGATGCGCGATCCAGAAGAGGCATATTGCGGCGCAGCCACGCGGAGACGACCCGCATCAGCGGAATATCCTCATCGCTGTCTTCTTCCCAGATCCGGTCCCAATGGTCGATGCCCCACTCGGCACACTGCGTCGTGCCGATGCGTGGCACGTCGAACGCACTAAGGTCCGCATTGCGATAGTCATGAAGATGGATTGCTGCGAGGTTGGCGACGAATTGCGGCGCGAGGCCGTTGCGCACAAGTTCGGGCAGGTGGGTTGCCAGGCCGGAAACGCCGCTGCTGGCATTGGAAGGCTTGGTCACGCCGGGCGCAAAACCATAGATCAGTGCCGGATAGGGCAAATGCCTTGCTTGCGCGTCGCACCAGAAAACAGATGGGACGGGTACCACGGCTTCGCACGCCTTGAGCAACTGAAACTCGCGCAGGCGGCTGGTTTCGACGATCGACTCGGCCGGTTCCATGCGCAGCACCATCGCGGTATTTTCAAAGCCTGCTCCGGGACGATTCCATTCAAGCGTGAACGCCATTTGCAATTTCGAGGCGCCACCGGATAACCAGCGCGTATCCTTGATTTCGAAGGTATCGCCGATTTCGGTGCGGAGCAAGGACTCGACACTCTGCACCAGCGACGCGAGCGTTACGGGTGAATAACCCGGCCCGCTGCGCCGTTCAAGCTTGCGGGTCAGGATGTGGTCGATTTCCTTCTCGACGGTGAAGCGCTGGCGGATGGCGCTGATCCATTCCGCCGACGGACTGTCCTTGTTGATCTCTTGCATTCTCGTCTCCTCAGTATGGAACGAGCCATAACGGCTTTCGGCGATACATGTTTTTTTAGAGGTGGAGCATGCTGCGGTTGGAGAGGGCCGCGGATTCAGGTCGCGCCTGTTTTCGCCATATAGTCCAGGTAGGATTTCGGCCAGCACATCTCGACATGGCCGACACCCTTGACGCCATCGATCTCGACCGACATCGATCCTTCATTCAGGGTCGCGAGCGGACTGGCCTTGAATTCGAATAGCGCAAACGTAGTGCCGCGCACATGCGTGGTTCTTCCGAGTGCATCGGTCACGGTGGCATCGATGCCCGTATGCTTGAGCAGCGCATCGTGCTGGAATGCAACGTCAACCGCGCTCACTTCGGCAATTTTTCCATCGCGCTGCACGTAGCCGCGCAGAATATTGCGACCGAGTGCCTGGATATCAAAAAAATGCACGGAAGTATCCGGCCCGGCTTGCGCCTCCAGCCACTTCCAGTGCTGTGCCACACCCCAATCACGCGTACCCCAGGAGTGGTCGCGGTGACCCATTGTGTCGAAAGGAATCTCGCGATCGCCCAGGCGCAATACGCCGCTGACCTGGCCGGCCTGCTCGAAGCGGTCGTCGGCCAGCCATTGCGGACAGCCGTCGGCATGCGAGCCGTAGTTGTACGCGGAATGCGTTGCTTCGAAGTGGTATTGCAGGCTTACCCCATCGCCGGAATAGGAAAGGTCCGCCGTCTGCAATGCCGCACCATGCGCGACGCGCACCTTGCCGACGCGCCAGTCGTCGAACCCCTGTTCGTGCGGAACGGGAATGCCGTCGACCGCTTCAAAAATTGGCACGGAACCCGCTCCAGGGCCAAAGACGCATAGTGCGGCGCCGGCTTTGCTTTCGCCATTGACCCATGTATAGACAAATGCCGCAATTCTCTCCTCGGGCAGTTGCAACATGAATACCAATGATTCGCGCGCGAGGGGATCATTGCGCAGGCGATGGCGACCGTCATGCACCGGGGCGAGGGAAAACTTCGTTTTGAACTGCTCTGATGGTTCGCTCATGTCACCTCGTTGTCAGAGAAAGTTTCAGCAATGTTGCAATACGTTTCGGCCCTAACGCAGGTACGTGATCAAAATGACTGCCGTACAAGCCACTGTCCATGCTTCGAACAGCAAGCGCCACCGAACCGGAGCGCGACCCAGCTCCATAAAATTAATCATGATCAGTCTCACTTTGATGGCCGCAATCGCCAGGATCAGAACCGTCACGGTAGCCGGGGCAATGCCATCTTTCGACAGCCACCAGGTGCTCGCACAGGTAGCGAGCATGAGAAGCATCCAGACAGCACTCAATGGACTTAACAGGATGCGCATGTTCTACTTCATCAAATAAAGGAGTGGGAAAAGAAAGATCCACAGCAGATCGACCATATGCCAGAACGAGGCACCGCTTTCGAGCCCAGCGCAATTCGTGCCGTTGTAGGCGCCAAGCCGCGCTTTCTTCCAGAGGATGACGAGAACTACGATGCCGCCGGCGACATGTAATAGATGGATACCCGTCAAAATGAAATAGAACATGTAGAAATCGTTAGTGAGCATCGATATCCCGGCGCTCAGCTTCCCGGTGTATTCAACGATTTTCAACACACCGAACGTGATCCCGCAAAGAACTGCAAGTGCGAGGAAACGGGGCACCTGCCGCAGCCTGTTCGCTTTGGCGGCGTGCACCGCGAGGACCACGAACCAGGAACTGGTCAGCAGGATCAGCGTATTGATCCCGCCGTAGTTGAAGTTGAGCGCGTGCCTGGAGAGATTGAAGAGATCGACGTTTTTGCCGCGCTCAAGAACGAACGAGGCAAAGAGCAGGCCGAACACCATCATGTCGGCGGCGATAAAGACCCAGACGCCTTCCGCTCCCGGCAAGCGTCGTGGGTGATTCAGAGTGGCTATCACGATCTTTCAAGTTGAAGGGATTGCTGGAAATCCGGCGTCGGAAATGGAACTGGCAACAAGGTCCTTGTCCTCTTGCTCGATCCGAGTGATTGCACGAATCACATAGAAGGACGTGGCGAATACCCACGCATACCAGGCGAGAAAGGCGACCCAGAAATTGAACATGCCCTGGAAGGCGAATGGACCGGTCTTGAAGAAGGGGATGAGGCTGACTGGAAAGAATGTTGCGCAGGTAAAGAAGCCCCACCAGCAGACCCAGGCCGGCATCAAGGGCTCGGCGCGCTTGTCGCGCAGAAACACCACACAGATCGCGAAAATCTGGAACGTTGTCACCATGTAAGCGAGGTCGATAATCATCCAGCCCATGTAATAGAGCGTGTGAATGAGTTCCGGTGTCAGAATTGATGTTTCCATGGCGGCGGTCAGCCAGGTACCGCAGGCGATCAGCAGAGGACAAACGGTGATGGTGGCGCCCATCATCTCAAGACTGGACAGAAGACCGTCCGGCCCCTCGATGCGGCGCATGACTTTGGACACCGCACAACCCCAGGCCATGTAAAAGGCTGCGCCGACCATGCAAACTGACATGCCTACACGCAGCGCCAGATTGTTTTCAAGGTAGTGGGCCGCGATCTGCGTTGGTGTGACGTCGGCGCCGATCGGGGGCATGTTATGGGACAGGATGCCCCAGAAGTAACAGAAAACCGCCATGAAGATGGGACCGCACCAGGCGAGCAACCGCCACATCCCGTAGTCAGTACCTTGAGCATTTTGATTCATGATTGCCTCTTCCAAATTGAGTTGACACTACGCCAATAAAAGGCTGGGATCACTACACTACGTCCAGAGTCGGCGCCGGCACGGCGGCCGCCCGTGCTACACCGACGGTGAAACCCGTGAGGACCGCATTGCCACTGGGAATGTCGATGTCGAATTCCGAGGCGACCAGATTCGAATTGACGCCAGGCCGTGTGCGCGCGTAGGACAGACGCGCATCGGGTGCGTCGTGTCCCCAGCCGTGCGGCATGCTGATGACACCGGGCATGATTTCGTTCGAAACGGTCACCGGCACGGTGATCGTCTTGTCGTGCCGGCTGATCTCGACGCGGTCGCCCGTCTTGACGTGAAGGCGCTCCGCGTCGTTCGGATGCAGCAGGGCCGTGCACTTGTCGGGGCCGCGATTCAAGGCGCGGATGTTGTGCATCCATGAATTGATCGAGTGCAGTTGGCGCCGGCCGATCATGATCATTCGGTCGCTGGTCATGTACTGCGTCATCGCTTCGCGCAGGCGCGGCGCTTCCCGCATCAGCAGTTCGGGCGCCAGTTCGACCTTGCCGCTCGGCGTGCCCAGCGCCTGCGGCAGGCGCTCGAATAGCGGGCCCAGGTCAATGCCGTGATCCGCCGCCTTGACCTTCGATAAGGTAAGGCCGTCAGGCCTGGCTCCGAACTTGTCGCCGAAATGATGCGTGCGCAGCAGGATTTCATAGATGCGGTCGCTGCCCTGTTTTTCCTCGAGCAGCCCTAGGGCCTGGGCAGCCGTCTTGCCGCCCAGGCCACCGCCGGCCTGCGCGCCCTGCAGGAAGAACCCGGCGAGCGCATTGTCGACGGCCTGCTCGGAGGTGTCGGAGAGCCTGGCGGCCAGGGACAGCATGATCTCGCCATCGGACTTCGTACCCGGGATCGGCTCGAAAACCTTGTCGACCCACTTGGCGACATGGCGCACGGCCAGCGTCGTCGTGAAAATCGGCCAGTCCGAACGGTCCAGGTGGCCTGAGCCGGGCAGGATCAGATCCGCGTGGCGGCTCGTCTCGCCCACATAGATATCGACCGCCACCATGAAATCAAGCGAGGACAGCGCCTTCGACAACTGCGGGCCATTGGGCACGCTGATGACCGGATTGGCGCACATCGTGAGCAGGCCCCGGATCTGTCCTTGTCCGGGCGTGAGAATCTCCTCGGCCAGGACGACCGCGGGCAACTGGCCGGCGACTTCCGGCAGTCCGCGCACCCGCGAATGCCAGCGGTGATGCGGCGCCACACCGTTCCGGTAACGTTCGTTCAGGAAGATCGAAGGCGTCACTCCCATAGGGATCATGGCGCCGCCGGGACGGTCGAGATTTCCTGTCAGCGCATTGACCACGTCGATCAGCCAGCTGGTCACCGAGCCGAAAGGCTGCTGGGATGACCCGGTTCGCCCATAGCAGACGGCCGATGGAGCGCCGGCAAAATCGCGGGCGATCTCCCTGATCGTCTCGGCAGGGATGCCACTGGCCGCGGCGAGCTCCGGCAGCGAGAACGACCTCGCCAAGGCGGCGACCTCCTGCACGCCATTGACATGGGTCTCCAGTCTGCCGAGCTTGACAAGGTCTTCGTCGAAGAGCACCCGCAACAGCCCCAGCAGGAAGTAAGGGTCGGTGCCCGGTCGGATGGACAGGTGTCGATTCGCCAAGGCCGCTGTTTCGGTTCGGCGCGGGTCCACCACTACCACCTGGCCACCACGCTGCCGGATTTCCTCCATGCGCCGGCCGAAGCCGGGCGCCGTCATCAGGCTCCCCCCCGAGATACAGGGGTTAGCGCCCAGAATGAGAAGGTAGTCGGTGCGCTCGACGTCCGGCACCGGAATCAACGACTGGTCGCCGAATATCAGGCCCGTTGACAGCACCTTGGGCAGATGGTCGACCGAGGTTGAAGAGTACAGCGAGCGTGTGCCCAGCGCCATCGCGCAGCTCAGCGTGTACAGCAGTGCGCCCGGATTGTGTGCGGTAGGATTGCCGACGTAAATCGCGTTGGCGTCCGCGCCATACTTGTGCGAAATGTCCTTGAAGCGTTCGGCCGCCAACTCGAAGGCATCCTGCCAGCTGATTTCCTCGAAATGCTTGCCTCGGCGGCGCAGTGGTTTGGTGAGTACATCACGGTCTTCACGCAACACTTTCATGCCCTGGCTTTTTGGGCAGACGAAACCACGGCTGAGCGGGTCATGCTCGTCGCCGCGAATATCCAGCACGGTTCGCTTTTCCCTGTCGACAGTCACCACGACGCCGCACCCTGCTTCGCAGATGGGGCACTTGCGAACGTGCCGGCTCAGACTTCCTTCCATGCTTGTAGCGCTCATCGTACGTTCCTCCAACTTCACACCTAACGGCGATCACTCGCTCTGTGGCTGTTCGCTGAAGAATTTCTCGAACTTGCCCGACATCCCCTTGTATTCGTCGGCGTCGGGGAAGTCCCGTCGGTGTTCGACCATTTTTGGCCAGACGGCCGAGAGCTGCCTGTTGAGCGCCAGCCAGCGCTCGGCTTCCGGGTTGCTGCCAGCGACAATGGCTTGACTGGGGCAGATCGGGACGCAGGCAGCGCAATCGATGCAGGTCACCGGATCGATGACCAGCATGACTTCGACGCCGCGAAAGCACTCCACCGGGCATACGTCAACGCAGTCTGTGTATTTGCATCGTATGCAGGAGTCTGTAACGACATAGGTCATGATCGTTTCCTCACTTCGTTTTACGCGCTCGCAGCGCTCACTCGGTCAATACCGCATATGCCTAACATTTCTTCGACGGTTTGAAATTTCCTGCGGGGCGCTCCTCCGGTCGCGCGTGTGCATTCAGCGCGATCGATTGCCTTCCAGTCCTCGAACACGACAGGACGGATGCCGCGTTCTGCCAGCAACTTGTCCAGCCCAGAAGGACCTTCACCACCGATAGCGGAGACTTCCTTACTGATGCGAGCGGCGATCTGAGCGGCATCGGCTCTATTGGTTGCGATGGTTCCACCCGGCCCTCGTCTCGCCCATCCGGTGCAGTACAGGCCTTCCTCGATTCGACCATCCTCATGCAGGAAGGACCCGCGCCGCTCATCGATATTCAGAGGCGCCAATCGCTTCACGCGGTAGCCGATACAACTGATCACCACATCGCACGGAACATTAAAAAATGAGCGCGTGCCTTCGACGATGTTTCCATTCATCCGCATTCGCTCGAAGCGCATCGCTTCCACTCGCGTGCGGCCGATGATCTCGACTGGCCTTCCGAGGAATTGAAGCTCGATAGCGCGGGCCTTTCCTGACATTGCAGAGTTGGAGAAGCGGGCCAGAGCATTCAGCATGGACGCTTGCGGCGCCGGAAGGCCCGCGACGACCGCGCTATCCGGAAAAGCTGTTCCCGTCGGCAAGGATAGGGAAACATCTGCTGCATCGCCCAACTCCTCCAACTCCTTGACCGAAAAGCGAGCATCCATGGGGCCGCGCCGTCCGGCCAGCACGACTTTTCGTACGCGCGACTCGCGCAGCATGTCCATCGCGCGAGGAGATATATCGGTCTGCGCAAGCGAATCGACGGGCTTTGTGAGTAGCCGAGCCACGTCAATCGCGACATTGCCGTTGCCGATAACCATCACGGTTTCCGGCAGCTCGGCAATTTCCAACTCTGCGTGATCAGGATGGGCGTTGTACCAACCGGTGAATCGAGCCGATCCCCACACGCCAGGCAGGTGTTCTCCAGGGATATCCAGCGTGTTGTCGACAGGACAACCACAGGCTAGTACCACTGCGTCGTAGAGTTCTCGCAGACGGTCGAGTGAAACCGCCTGGCCAATCTCGACGCCGCCGAGAAACCGAACACCATGCCTGGAAAAGGCCTGTTCGAAACGCTGCGTCACCGCTCTGACAGACGCGTGATCTGGCGCAACGCCGGAGCGAACGAGCCCGAACGGCGTCGGCAGCCGATCTATTACGTCGATCAGCGGTGGAGTCGGTACATGCCTTTGCAGAGCCTCCACGAGATACATACCCGCTGGACCGCTGCCAACGACTGCTACAGAAATCGGCATCACAAATTCCTCTCCTCTCACAACGCGCGCAGCGACGTCTGCGTCAATCATTGGCGACGCTCCGGCCTGGTTTGTTGCTCACTGCCCGGGTGGGGCACTCCCACGCCGGATCCTCCACCTTCCGATGCCGTTTGGCCGGCGTGCTGTATTTTGACTCGCTGCGTTTTCCCACGATGAACTCTGGCCTGAAGACGTAGACCATGGCGGGCATGATGAACAAGGCACTGAATGCCGAAACGAAGAGCCAGATCGCCATCAACAGCCCCATTTCCGCCTGAAAACGCAGCGACGACTGCAGCCACAGCACCACGCTCACGGTCAGCGTCAGAGACGTGATCAGCACGCCTTTGCCCGCAGTGCGCAACGACTGTTGAATTGCCATCTTCAGATCGTTGTGGTGATGGAGTTCCTCGCGGATCCCATCGACGACGTAGAACGCATAATCGACACCTAGCCCAATCCCGAGTGCGGCGACAGGCAACGTGCTCAGAGTCATGCCAATACCCTTCCAGGCCATGAAGCTGAAGGTAATGGTGTTGGAAAGCATGACCGGCACCATGAAAAAGATCCCTGCCCGCGTCGAGCGATAGGCGACGGCGCAGCAGATGACCAGCCAGAGTAGTGCCAGCGCAACGCTTTCGATCTGCCCGGAGAGGATCACTTCGTTGACGGCCGCGGTGACGCCGATCACGCCCCCGGCCAGTAGGTAGGAGCCTTGCTTCAACGGGTTGTCAGCGATGAATTCCTTGAGCCGTTGCACCGCCGTCCGAATGCTGCCACCGCGATGATCCTTGAAATAGAAGGTCACCGGTGCGTGTTGAAACTTGGCATCTACAAATTGAGCAGACTCACCGGCATCGGCCCCCCACATGTAGAACAACTCGCCATTCTCGTTCTTGGTTTTGCCGAACTCCTGATAGCGCGGATTGTCCTCGCGCAGGATCCGGTTGACTGACGGAATGATGTCCGCGATCGACAGACTCCCCCCGATCTCCGGCTGCGCGGCCATGAAGCGCTGCATTGAAACCATATTTTCGAGCACCGCAGGCTCTTTGACGTCGTCAGGCTTCGTTCCTGCGAAGACCGCGTACATGCGGTCCGCCCCCTGGAACTGCCGGTTGACCGCCGCAGAGTCCTGGTTATAGCGCGAGTCTTGCCAAAGAATCGGCGAACCGGCATCTGCGTCGCCGATCTGAAGCCTGAAGGCATAGAGGCCCGAGCCGACGAAAACCGCCGCGGCACCTGCCACCACTACGTAACGCCATCTGGAGGCGGCAACCGAGATGGCCAGCGTAAGCACGCGATCGAGCAGCGGCGAAACGTCGAACGGGTGAGCGCAGCCCTTGGGTTTCTTGAGCCACGACAGTAGCACCGGCGTCATGACGCAGGCGCTTACGGCGATGGTCAGTACCCAGATGGTCCCGATGACCGCTACCTTCTGCATGAGCGGAATCGGCGTGAGCACCACCACGACCATGCAGCCCGCGTCGGCGATCACCCCGAGCATGCCTGGCTTGAAGAGCTGGAGCATCGCGGAGCTGGCAGCCGCACGCGTCGTCTCGGCCCCAGCCGCCAGTTCATCGCCGAATCTCGACACCAGTTGCACCGAATGCGAGATGGATCGGGCGGTAATCAGGAAAGCGATGACAATGACCAGTGGATCGAGGTTGAAACCAAGGAGCGAGGCGAAGCCGAGCGCCCAGATCGCACTGGTCAGGCCTGCCAGCAGGGGCAGTAGCGTGCCGCGCCAGGTCCGCGCGATCAGAAACAGGAGTGCTACCAGGCAGCCGATAGTGAAAAGAAAGATGTGCAAGGTTTCCGGGACGTAATAGTTCACCCAGCCATAGAGCATCGGCTCGCCGACCACGCTGACCTGCACGCCTTCGCCCTGCGCGGCCTCGGCCAGCTTGTTGATCTGCGGAAAGATCTTGTTGTAGTCGACCAGGCTCTCATAGAAGTCGACCGTAATCAGCGTTGACTTCAGATCTCGTGAAACGTACGGCCCGTAGATCAACGGACTGTTGAGCACAGAGGACTTCAGCGCCTGCATCTCTTGTTGCGTCTTCGGAATATCCGGCCACATGACAGGCCGTGCTTCAATGGCGTCGGTCGACGCCCTGATTTCCCTTAGCTTGTTCGAAGCAAGCGAAACGATCTGGGTCGAGTTCACGCCATCGACCAATGGCAGTTCATTCGTAATTTTTCTGACTTTTTCGAGCACCTTCTGATTGAAGATATCGCCCTGCTTTACCTCAAGCATGATGCTGATCACGTTTGAGCCGCCAAAGTGCTCCTGAAATCGCTCATGTACCTGAACGTAAGGGTGACTGCGCGGCAGCAGGTCTTCAAATACCGTCTTGACGTGTACGCGTGCGGCGAAGAGCGTCAGCACCAGCGTCAACAGGAGGTAAACTCCGGCCACGGCCACACGGTTTCGGATGCAGAACTCGACGAAGTTCTGAAGCTTGGTATACGTAAGGTCTTTCACAGTGTTGCTCTCCGGATTGCCGCGCTCTTTGCTCGCCCCGTGCCTACAGGGCCTTCATTTCCTGGGTGGTGACCACTCGCGAACCTACGAGGTAATACTGCGTTGGGCTCCGTGCAATGCTCGTGTACCAATTGCGATCATCCGGCGACAGGCGGGTTGCTTTCCACTCGCTGGCGTCTGTCGATCCAATGACAACAATGCCTTTGGAGCCCACGGCAACCCAGCGCTCGCCGTCCCAAATCACGTCAAGCAGATGCTCCAATCGTCCGCGTTCATACACTTTTCCTGCTTCCAGACGATCGTCAGTCTGGATGGTCTGGGGCGACTGATCGGGCGATACAAACCTCTCCTGGGTCCAGGTTTTCCCGCCGTCGTGCGAAACAAGAATGACGCCGTTCAGGCCGACCGCCACACCGTTTTCGGCATCCTTGAACGCGACTGACATGAGGCTCATCTTCGTCGGGCTTTTGACCTCGTGCCATGAGGCACCATCATCGTTCGATACTCGAATCCGGCCATATTCGCCCACCATCCAGCCAAGCTTCTCGTGGAAAGAGATGTCGTTCCACGCGATGTCCTCTTCGGGTCCTACCTGACGCCAGGTGCTCCCGAAGTCGGTCGAACGAAGCACGCTTCCGCCCTCGCCCACGGCCCATGCCTGTCCGCCGGCCAGCGCCTTGACGCGCATCAGCTTATTGGCAATCTTGTTGTGCGGCGCCTCGACGCCACGCCACAACATTCCGCCGTCATCGGTAACGATCACGGCCCCACCGTTGCCGACCGCAACAGCGTGGCGCCCATCCCACGCCGCCACATCCTGCAGCGAGACATCAACAGCGGATCGCTGAATTCGCCACGAGCGCCCGCTGTCCTCCGTGCGCGCGATCTTTCCGCCGCTGCCCACCACCCACGCCCTCCCGTCCTGCTCCACGGCCAATCCATAGAAGCGATCACCGCGTTCGAACACCGGCCTTGCTAACGCAGCCCCCTGCGGCTGTGGCTTGATGAAAAGCCCGGCATACAGCAATCCACCGATGATGACCAGCGGCAACGCAGACGTTAAAAGATTGAATATGCGGTTCACGTTGATGTCCTGATACGTTGCGGCAAAAGCCGACGAACGCGGGCAGAAATGGATTTGGCGCGTGCGAGGCCCAGGGGCGAAAGCCGGACCCGACAAAGGCGTCGGATGGCCCCCGCCCGCGAACGCTCGAACCGGCGCCTTGGCTCAGCCGCGCTATTGCAATGCCTCCAGAGCTTCAGGCGTATATTGTCCCCACTTGGCGCCGTGATCGACTATGCCCGGAGCGATGAACTGGGTCTCGTGCTTCGCCTTGAAGTCGATGAACTCCCCGCCACCAGGCGTGTAATAGTTAATTCCGGATGTCTGCCCAGTGCTCCAGCCGTAACCGTATTCGATGTATCGCCATAGATCACCTTTCTTGTCATATGTCTCGGCCATGTAGACAGCCGGAACCTTGGTGTCCACGTACACAATCTTCTTGCTGTAGGGATGCTCGGAAGGGGGCGTACCCTCGACGACCCAGACCTCGCGCGGCGTATAGGTCATTTTTTGGTACCAGAAGGGCGCAGTCCCGCTCGAATCGATTATTGGCCACTCTGCCAGGGTTCCCGCCTTGGCGGCATTTTGTGTCACTTTGTAGTCAACGTCGGCGAGGATCCAGCGCTTGCCGATCAGCTTGTTCTGCTTGTATTGAGATGGACGCGCGTTGTAGGCGTAGATGTCGTCATTCAGGAAATCCAGCCCGCCTACAGGGTCCATCCATGCGTTTCCGGTCAGTCGACGGATTCTGCGAGCGGATTTGATATACGCAAACTGATCCTCGAGCTTCGAGGCGCTTATGTCGTAGCGAACCGTGAAGGTACCCGTCCCTTTGATGTCCTGCGGCTCCACAGCGACAAGCATCGTTTTGGTTAACACCTCAGGATCGCCTAAAACCGTTTTTCCTTCCCCCAAACGTCCCTTATTGAAAAGTCGATCGAAGATATAGTGTTGCGTCGCTTCGTATCCCGAACTATTGATTGTCACGAAATAGACATCCTTATGCATGTCTCTGGGATAGGGTGACCCATAGTAGAAGTTCCACATCACCTTTTCCCCCGCGTCCGGATCCGACTCGGAGATATCGGGGAACGGCAGACCCGCAACCCAGCCCGTGACTTCCCTTGTCTTGGGATCGAACTTGGCCTGTTCGGAATACTTCTTCGTGGCTTCCGCGTACCTTGGATCAAAAACCGGCTCTTTTGCCTTGCCTAGCGGCATCTTGAGACCGGTGTTTCGTATTTGCCATTCGACTTTTTCGGTAAGAAGGCTTGCGATCGTATGCCCCAAGAACGTGTCATTCTTGATCTGATCGAGGTTGGCTTTGCTGATCACGGTTCCGTCAGGAAGCTCCGCCGCAAGTGCGGAAGCGCTCACCGCGATCAAGCATGCACCCGCCAACGTCGTAAGACGGCACGTCACGCTTTGCTTAAATGGATGTTGCATAATTTGTCTCCGATTGTCCTTTGGTTAGAACTGGTACGTTGCGCGCAGCAGCAACTGGTCGTGGTTGCCGAAGCCCGCCAGCCCATAGGTGCTCTGTCCCAATTGCGCTGGGCTGGTACGCGCATGCCGCGGCAGGAAGATGTCCGCTTCGGCCAGGAATCTCCAGTGATTGCCGACCGTGTAGGTGAGGCTGGGAATAATGAATGCATCGCCGGTGCTGATGTCTACTCCCCCGGCCAAGCTCGGGTTCAAGCGGCTATTCATGTAGTTGAGCGTGAGGAACGCCGTCAAGATCGTGTCGTGCCTCTTGGCTGGTGCGCTCCAACCAACCTGGGCGACGATGTCGTCGTTGGATTTGAAATTCTGAATCCACTGGTCGAACAACTGGATCGAAAGAAGCGAGGCAGCATTCGTTCCGAGCAAGGATTCGAGACTCAGCTCCTTGTCCAGACGGATCGTCGTTAAGATAACGTTTTTTCTGATCACGGGCCCGCTGCCCTGCGTGCCGTTGGGCAGCCCTGTGCCGGTATTGAAATATCGATTCGGCTGGTAGGCTATCTCCGCGTTGACTATGGTGTCGATTGCCGGGATCTGACTACTGATGCTTGCGT
Organism: Paraburkholderia elongata; assembly: GCF_013177735.1. GTDB lineage: Bacteria > Pseudomonadota > Gammaproteobacteria > Burkholderiales > Burkholderiaceae > Paraburkholderia > Paraburkholderia elongata. The sequence continues at coordinate 18,193 of NZ_WOEZ01000115.1, forward strand.
CATAAACATTGATCTTCGGGAAGAAGAAATCCCCGAGCGCTCCAGACGGTGTCTTGCCGATCGGATTGGCCGCCGGGTTAAGGACAGGATCGGGCGTAAACGTGTTGAGATACGAAAACGCATAGTTCACTGGGCCCGCAACCGCCGTCCATCTGGCGCCGCCCGTCGGGGAACTGGCTTTGCCATAGGGGTGGTCATAGTCATAACGGAGAATGCCAGAGAGAAAGTCGACGCCCTGGAATGGCTGTGTGCTCCAACGCCCACCGTAAATATCGTACGTATTGCCAATATCCCGCTTGCGATCCAGCCCCGGGCGAATCACCAACTGCAGTGTTCCGTTAGCCTCAGGCACGGCGATCTTTGCGTTGGCCATGATCAAGGGCTTACGGACCTCATCACTCTCCGGCTCGACAAAGGAGCGCCACCGGTAGTCGTACCCCTGAATCAAGTCGGTCGGGTGGAAGAAGTCCGTCTCGCCCCAGACGATCTGCTGCTTGCCTAAGCGGAGATGGACTCGGTCTCCGACATCGGTATCGACGTAGAACTCCCTGAGCTCATCCTGATTGTATTGCGACAGCAGGCTGCTTCCCGGCCCCCCTGGGGTATGCGCACGAGCAAGGTCTTGCAGATCTTTTTCGTAGGTAGTCAAAACCTCCCGATCGGAACGACCAACCGCCGTCCATTTAAGTGGGCCGGTTTTCAAGCTCGCATCAATTTCGAGCGACCCTCGAAGCATCTGAAAGGTCCCGGCGTCGTTCCTCGACGTTTCCGGATGGTTTTGGAGGTTCATCGACGCCCACGTACGGACGAATCCGCCAAGCTTAAGGTAGTTGTCCGTCAACCCGATTAGCCCACTTAATCCGGAGCGTTGTTCAACGGGGGGAGGTGGTTCGTCATCTGCGTACGCCGCGGCGGGCGAACCCAGTGCGATCAGCAGCGCTGGAAGCGCCGCGAGAACCGACACTCGACTCGGCGTTTTGTGCCAGCGCGATATGCCGTCGTCATTGAAAAGTGAATACTTCATTCCTGCCGTCTCCTATCGATTTTGGTTTTTTTTATTACACACGTATGCAGTACGAATTACTTGCACCTGTCTCACTCTCGTTGAAGCGTTCCTCCCGAATCAACCCTGATGTACCGCAATCGCTCGACAGGTAGTCCATGACGGGAACGACACGACTGCTCAACGCCCATGGAATGAGGGCTTGCGCCGCTCAAACATCGCTGCCACGCCCTCCAGGGCGTCCTGCGTGCCCGATATGCGCGCCAAAGTAAGAGCCTCATCCTCAAGACGTTCCTCGAGTTGCGCATGGCCAGCCTTTAGAAAAAGCCGCTTGATCTCACCGTAGGCCAGGGTCGGGCCGCCTGCCAGCTCCGACGCCAAGCCGCGTGCGAATTCTGCCAACTGCGAGTCCGGCACCACCCGGTCCACCAGCCCTGCGGACAAAGCCTCAGTGCTGCCAAGCACTTCTCCCATCAGGACAAAGCGGCGGGCGCGAGCGGCTCCCATACGGAATGTCAACGTGACAGTGGAGCCGCTGTCGCACGAAAAACCGATCCGGGAAAAGGCCGAGCCAAAGCGCGCGGACTCGGCCGACACCACCATGTCGCAGCCGGCAATCATGGCGACTGCGCCGCCCATCGCCCAGCCCTGCACTTCGGCGACGATCGGAACCGGCAGTTGCCACGCCCGCGACAGTCCCATGTGCAGGTCGCTGGTCAACCGCCGAACCAGAGCAGGAAGTTGATCGCGTGCGGGATGGAAGGTCTTGAGGTCTCCCCCGAAGCTGAAATTTTCGCCCTCCGCACGCAACAGCACGGCGCGCAAGCCCACCGTGTCCCACAGTTCGAGAAAAACTTCCTTGAACTCGCGGGTGAAATCGGCGTCGATCGGATTGCCGCGCGACGGCTGCGTCATGGTCACCGTTGCGAGACCGGCATCGATCTCGAGGCGAAGCGACGAATAGTTCGTTGACATAGGACTGTCTCTCTGGCCAATCTGTCAGCTCTGATCACTGGCGAAGGCGATCGCCCGCTCGCGCAGCCTGAACTTCTGCACCTTTCCGCTTCCGGTTTTCGGCAACTCCTCGCAGATCACGATTCGCTCGGGCCAATACTGTTTGGCGGTCTTCGACGCCCCCATGTACTGCGCCATGGCATCGGTGTCGAAGGTGCATCTCGGCTTGAGGACGATGAACGCACAGGCGCGCTCGCCGAGTCGCTCGTCCGGATAACCCACGATCGCTATCTCAGCAATGGCAGGGTGACGCAGCAGCAGCGATTCGATTTCGAACACCGGTATGTTCTCGCCACCACGAATGATAATGTCCTTGCTCCGCCCGTTGATCCGGATGTAGCCCTCGTCGTTCAACAGGTAGGCGCGGTCTCCTGTGTCGAACCAGCCTTCGGCGTCGAGGGAATTAAGCTCGGGACGCTTCAGATAGCCAACGAAGAGCGAACTGCCGCGGAACAGCAGGCGGCCAGTGGTGCCCAGCGGCACCGGCCTTCCCTCTTCGTCAACCACCCTCACTTCGTTGCCGCGCGCGGCCCGGCCATCGGCCACGGCAGACAACTCGCGCGCACGCTCAACCTGTGTCAGCGTTCCGGCCACCGTTTCCGTCATGCCCCAGATCGAGCACACGGTCAGGTTCATGCACGTAGCCGCGCGCTCGACCAGCACTGCGGGCACCGGTGCGCCAGCGCAGCCGAGCAGCCGGAAACTGGGTGCGCCAGGGTCACCCGCTTCCACGGCATTGAGCAGATCAGCGAGGAATGGCGTGGCCGCGGCGCTGAAGCTCACCTTTTCGCTGCGCATCAGTTCGAGCGCGACGCGCGGCTCCCACTCATCCATCAGAACGGTCGTTGCGCCAAGCATCAGCGGCATCATCGTCTGATACGCATAGCCAAGCAGATGGCCGACGGGCGAAATGGCCAGCACCACGTCGTCAGAGCTCAGGTGCAGGTCTTCGATCGACGTGAACAGCGTCGACAGCAACGTGTTGGACGTGTGCATCACGCCCTTGGGGGCGCCGGTAGTCCCCGAACTGAACATCAGGAGTGACACGTCATCCGGCTGCAACCTGGCCGCAGCGGCGCTCAGAGAAACGGGAGCCTGCATGTCCGGATTCAGCAGCACACGATCAAAGCCGTCTGCACCATCATCTCCCACAACCACAAGCCGTTTCAGCTTCGTCAACTGAGGCAGCAGGCCGCGCGCCATAGCGGCATGGTCATGGCCCCGGTAACGGGACGGAACGACCAGAACCTTCGCCTCGCAAAAGTCAAGCATGTAGGCCAGTTCGCGCTCACGCAGGATGGGCATCAATGGATTCACGACCGCCCCGATGCGCGAGGCCGCTAATGACGTCACTACGAACTGCCAGACATTGGGCAATTGAATCGACACAACGTCCCCGCGCCCGACGCCGAGCGCGCTCAACGAAGCGGACGCCGTGGCGACGAGCCGGTCGAGCTCCCGGTAGCTGATGCGGCGCGTTGCCTCGTTACCCCGGGTATGAGCCACAAGCGCTGTCTTGTCCGGCGAACGCTCGAGCACCTGCTCAAAACAGGCGTTAATGGTCTTGTCCCGCCACCATCCCTGAGCGCGCAGGGTGTTGGCCCGTGCCTGGCTCAGTGCGATTTCAAACGGCATGAGATCTCTCTGTGTTGTTCGGAAAAGTTCGGCGCTTCTTGCGCTGCTTCCTTGGCCACATCGGCGAACGGTCAGCGGCTTCATGGGCGAGACCAGAACATCGCTCGCCCGTGCACGGACAGCACGACCTCCCCGTCCTGATTCACAGCCTGCTGCAATAAACGTACGACGCCACGATCGGGCTTGCTGCGTGAACGGCTGGTCTCCAGCACTTCGACGCGCACGGACAGACGGTCTCCTGGTCGAACAGGCTTGAGCCACCGCAGCTCATCCAGGCCGGGCGACGCCATTGCCGAGCTGGGCGAAAGGAAGTGCGCGCACATCAGACGCGTCAGGACTGCACCCGTCATCCAGCCGCTGGCGATCAGCCCGCCGTAGGGCGATTGCATCGCCGCGACCGGATCAACGTGGAAAGGCTGCGGATCGTAGCGTCGCGCGAATTCGACGATCTCGTCTTCGGAGACCAGATGTTCGCCGAACACCGCCGTTTCGCCGACGGCGAAATCGTCAAACCATCGCTCTTTCCAAGGAATTGGCATCGCATCCTCAACTGCGCGTGGGCAAAGCACGATGAAAGCCGTCAAACGGCGGTACCCGCGATTCGGTGGCCAGCGTTCCGGTCTGTCGCGCATTCGGACTGCCGCCGTCAACGCGAATGTATGTGCCGGTGATGTACGACGCGGCTGGCGACAGGAGATAGACGATCGCCGATGAGACCTCCGCTTCGTTGCCGAAGCGCTGCAGGGGCACCCCGCTCGCCACCTTGCGTATCTCCTCAAAAGCCTCGGGTGTATAGGTGTCAAACCCGCTCGAAGCAATGCCGCCTGGCGCTACGACGTTCACCCTCACGCCCGATCCGGCCCACTCGGACGCAGCCGACTGGCTGAGCGTGAGCATGCCGCCGCGCGCCGCGCCCGAATGCGCAAAGTTCGGCCAGCCATTCCAGATATCAGCGATGATGTTGACGATCGAGCCGCCGTGGACTTCCATCCAGCGCGTATAGACCTCGCGCATGAAGATGAAGCCTCCGGTCAGGTTATTGCGCACGACCGCCTCGAATCCTTTCGTCGAAATGCTCTTGAGCGCGGCACGGTACTGACCGCCCGCATTGTTGACGAGCCCGTCGATACGGCCGTGTTGCGCGAGCACTGCGTCGATCGTGGCCTGCACCTGCGCCTCCTCGCGGATATCGCAGATGTGCGTGCTCGCCTTGCCGCCGTCCTGCTCGATTTCAGCCTTCACGACCTCGAGCTTCTCTGCCGTGCGGCCAACAATGGCGACGTCTGCGCCAAGCGCGGCGAGTTCATGCGCGGCACAGCGGCCGATGCCACTGCCGCCGCCCGTCACGATGACGCATCGGTCTTCGAACAGACCATGGCGGAACGCGGACCGATAACTCACAGACACCTCCTGGTTATCCTCATGATTTCGCTCTCATGCATACTGCACAGCGGCACGGCCAATGCGTTCGCGCGCGATGATCAGTTTCATGACACCGGCCGTGCCATCCCCGATCTCCAGGCCCATTACATCGCGCATGCGCTGCTGGTGCGGCAGGTCTTTTGACCAGCCGTAGTGGCCGAACGTCAGCAGGCATTGATGAATGACATCGAAGGCGGTTCTCGGTCCCATCCACTTGACCATTGCAGCTTCGGCTGTATGCGGCAGCCCCGCGTCACGTAGCGACAACGCGTGGTACGAGAGTTGCCGGATGGCTGCGATTGAGGAATCCCCTTCGACCAGCGGGAAACTCACGCCCTGGAACTGCCCGATTGGCCGGCCGAACGCCTCCCGCTCCTTGGCGTAACACCACGCTTCGTCAAGCGATGCCTGGGCAGCGCCAACGCACTGCAGCGCGATCAGCGCGCGGCTGTAGTCGAAACCTTGCATGACCTGGGTAAAGCCTCGCCCCTCCTCGCCTAGCCGGTGGTCGAGCGGTACGCGCACATCATCAAAAAACACCGAGCCGCGTCCGGTGATGTGGCTTCCTACATCGTCGAAGCGGGTACGCTGCACCCCGGGTGAGTCGGCCGGAATGAAGAGCGCCGTGATGCCACGCGCACCTTCCTCCGGACGGCCGGTGCGTGCAAAGACCAGGAAAGCGTCGGCGCAGTCGGCAAAGGTGATAGACGTCTTCTCGCCGTTCACCACGTAATGGTTGCCGTCAATCCGGGCACGCAATTGCAGATTGGCTGCATCCGACCCGCCGCGCGGTTCCGTCACGCAGATGCCGACGATGACCTCGCCGCGCGCCATGCGGGGCACCCATGCATCTATGAGGGCCGCACGCGCATTGCGCAGGATGATCGCAGCGAGCAGCGAAATGGCGACGGACACACCGCTGATATTGAAATCGCCGTACGCGACTTCTTCTGCGATCAGGCCCGTCGTCACGCCATCCATCCCCAGGCCGCCGAAGGATTCGGGAATGTCTGTTCCCAGCAGGCCCAATGCACCCATCTCGCGGATCAGGGCCCGGTCAAGCACCCTCTGCTTTTCCCGCTTCTGGTAGTCGGGGAGTAACCGCTCGCGTGAAAATCTTCGCGCGGTCTCCTGAAGCGCTTTCTGGTCTTCGGTGAGGACCATCGATTCGATCTCCTGGGTTATGCCGGGCTGGCGCCATCTCCATAACTAGTACAGTAGTGTACCGTACTGTAGCTATCTATTAGTGTTTGCACTACCTCGGAAGACATGTTCAGCGTGGTCTGCCCGGTTGCCGTGTTCTTTGGCGAGTGTGAATCGGCAAATGCAGTGCAGGGGTCAGCCACCCGGCACCCCATCGTGGCCGTCTGTGAACTTGTCGTAGTAAATGGCCTCGAGCGTAACCCCGTGCTGCACCAGCATTGCGATGCCTGCGTCAATCATGGGCGGTGGTCCGCATAGATAGCCTTCCGCACCGTCAGCCATCGCTGCGGTGATGAAATCGCTGACCAGGCCTCGGGCACCTTTCCAGGGGCTGCCTGGAGAATCGTGAGACAACACCGGGATAAATTCGAAAGGATCGAGCCAGTTTCCGGCAAGCTCCCGGATGGCATCGAGCATGTACAAATCGGCTTGCGTACGAGCGCCGAAGAGCAATGTGCAGGGGCGGCGGATGCGGCTCCTGCGCGCATCCTCCAGGATGCTCAACAATGGCGCCAAGCCACTGCCACCTGCGACGCACACCATCGGCGCGTTGCCGCCTCGCAAGTAGAAACTGCCGTGGGGCGCCTCGATCGCGAGCGACTGACCGGTGAGGCTGCCACTGAACAATGCATCGGTGAAGGCGCCACCCCGCACCTTGCGGATGAAAAACGCAAGCTCTGTCCGGCCGCCCCGCTGTGGCGCGTCGGCGAACGAGTAGTGCCGGCTGCGAGGCAATCCGGGCGCGAGGACGCTAGCGTACTGCCCGGCCACATAGTTCACAGGGCGGTCTGTACGCATCGTAACTTTCAGAATGTCGTGGGTCAGCGGCTCGGCAGCGACAATGTTGGCCGCGTAGGACTCCGCCGCTGGCAGATCGGCACTCGGGGGGGCAATCTCCACGACGGTGAGATCGTCGCGCGCAAAGGCCTGGCAGGCCAGGATGTAACCCGCATCCAGTTCCTGTTTGGACAGGGTGTAGCCAAAAGGCGTGGCTTCCCGCACGCGGCCCTGGCGCAAGAGCGTCTTGCACGAAGCGCAGGTGCCCACAGTACAGTTATGAGGATAGTGAACGCCATTGGCCAGTGCCGCTTCCAGCAACGTCTGACCCGAGGCGACGTCAATGGTCACCCCCTGCGGGAGGATCTGGACCTGCCGCTTGATAGGGGGCCGCGGCAGCAAGGAGTTGAGGAAATTTCGCATGGAGTGTGGAGAGTCCGGAAAACGGAAAACGACGCCGTGGACAAAGGCTTAGCGCAAAGCCCGATACGCCAGCAGCACAACCGCGACGATGGATACGAGGGTGAATAGCAAGGCAGGCGCGAGGCCGATCACCGTGAACAGGTTGGATGACCCGAACCGGTTGTCCGCAAAGCTCAGCGCGCGATTGGGGGCGAACATCGCCGCCCAGTAAAAGACGGTATTAGCCCACCCCGTGCCCACGAACATCCAGCCTAGGCGGCGCCCGCCAGGCACGTCGAACCCGACCACCGGCATAGCCAGTGCCGCCAGCATGATCAGGAAGGCGTTGAGCATGCCACCGAGGTGTGTGCGCACCCACGCGTCGGTTGAAATCGGCAGGTGCAGTGGAATCGTCTTTCCGGGCCACCACTCGAGTCCTCCTACCAGACTGACAAGCAGGCCCGCGCCTGCCAGCATCCCGATAAGGAGGATGAGTGCGGCATGACCAATCATGCGCCGCTGGATATCGACAATCATGTTCGCGCTCTTCAATGGATCGGTTCGTCAGGGGCGTAGTCCATCAACTGGATGAACTGGCCGTTGCAGGAGGTTGCGCTAGCCAATCTTCCCAACCCGCGCGACGGTTCTGCTCGGCAGCCAGACGGCGCTCTTCCGCGGATGCCCATTCGTTGTCCCAGCGCCGCAGGGCCGGCTTGATGATCAGACTGAACCACACCGGCGGCAACAGCGCCGCCATGAAGCAACCGAACACACTGGGCATGCGGATCGCCTCGCGGTGAGGCACCAACTCGTAGTAGGAGAGATAGGTGTTCAGGTGGTGGTCAGCGTGGTTGGTGATCTCGAAAGCGACCAACCGTGACAGCGGACCGAAGTGATTCCATACATGGCGCTTCTCGATCGGGCTGCCAGCCACGCGCACCTGCCCATAGTGCTGGAAGTAATTGAAGGTCTCGACCCAGAAGCGGGCAATCACCATGGCAACGAGCGCGAGCCCTACCGACGCCCAACCGCCGATCCAGTAGATCAGTGACTGGAACAGCACCTGCGCCAGGATCGCGCGCCAGAGATGGTGGCGAATCGACCAGCGGGCGAAGCCGCGCTTTTCCAGCGCATCCGACTCGATACGTTGGGCCAGCAGTGTGGATTCAAGAACGGCTTTGGGTGCGAACGAATACAGGGTTTCGCCACGCGCTGCAGTGTCGCTGTCGTGAGCAGTGCCCACGTCACGGTGATGACTCACAACATGCGCCTCCATCCGCGTCGGGTCGAGGAAGCATATCTGCGCATAGCGTCCGAACGTGCGGCCGATTCTGCCCCGTGCGTGGTAGAGCTCGTGAGAGGCTGGAACCATCGGCACCACCGAGAGCCATGCGCAACTCATTACGCCGCCGAACATCTGCCAGCCGGTCAGATCATGATGGGCGACAGACCAGGCCAGCATGAGGTACGTGGCCGGTCCCAGCAAGGTCGAAAGCCAGATCGGCACGAAGGCCCAACCCCGGCTTTTCATCTTGCGCGCCTTCAGGTCCAGCGGCAGCATGCTGTCAATGGCTGCCATCAACGGAAAGAAACCGAGGCCGACCCAGACATAGTCACCGCCCATGTAGAGTCCCAGCATGCTTAACGCTTGCGTCAGCGGCGCCAGATAATATTTGAGGTAATCCCACATTTCACGTTCCTCCAGGAGCCCGCAGTGCGGGGCATTTGGGTTTCATTTCAGTCGTCGAGCAACGCGCAGACCGTCTTTGTCTCGGTGTAGGCCAACAGCCCTTCCTCGGACACCTCGCGCCCCCAGCCGGACTGCTTGAACCCGCCGAAGGGCAGTGCTGCGTCGATGATTCCGTGGCAGTTGATCCAGACCGAACCGGCCTCCAGCCTGTGCGCCAGTCGGTGGGCCTTCTTGATGTCACGTGTCCAGATGTTGGCGGCCAGCCCGTAGGGGGTGTCGTTGGCCATTCGGGTAACGTCCTCGACGTCTTTGAACCGCATCACGCTGACCACCGGTCCGAAAATCTCCTCCTGGGCGATCTTCATCGACGGGTCGGCATTGGCAAACACGGTTGGCTCCATGAAGTAACCCTTGTCTCCCGTCTTCTTGCCGCCACAGACCAGCGTCGCGCCCTGCTCCAGCCCTGAGGCGACGTAGCCTAGTACGCGTTCCTGCTGCTTGCCGGAGACGAGCGGTCCCATCATGGTTTCCGGGTTCTGGCCATTGCCCACCTTGAACTGGGAAGCCGCCGCCGCCACCGCCTCAACCACCTGGTCGTATACGCTGTCCTGCACGAACAGCCGGCTGGCGGCAAAGCAGATCTGGCCGGAGTTGAAGAACACGGCAAGCGCCGCGCCGAGGCCGACCTGGTCGAGGTCCGCATCGGCAAAAACGATGCTGGGCGACTTGCCGCCGAGTTCCAGCGAAACCCGCTTCATGTTGCCAAGCGAATACTCGACGATCTGTTTGCCCACTGCGGTCGAGCCGGTGAACGTGATCTTGTTGACGGCGGGGTGCTGGGCCAGCGCAGCGCCGGCTTCGTGGCCATAACCATTGACGATGTTCAGGACACCTTCTGGCAGACCTGCTTCGAGGCAGAGCTCGGCAAGCCGCAACGTGCTCAGCGGAGTGAGCTCCGTGGGCTTCAGCACCATCGTGCATCCGGCCGCCAACGCCGACGCGATCTTCCATGCCCCAAGCGCGAGCGGATAATTCCATGGCGTGATGGCGCCCACCACGCCCACTGGCTCGCGGCGCGTATAGGCGTGGTACTCCTTGCCGTCGAAAGAGACGGGTAAAGTCTTGCCGCCGATCTTGCTGCACCAGCCTCCCATGTAGCGGAACACCTCGACCGTGGACGGTAGATCCAGGACTTTGGCAAAGGTGATGGCCTTGCCGGTGTCGACCGACTCCAGGTAGGCCAGTTCTTCTGCGTGCTCCTCGATCTTGCGGGCAATGTTTTCGAGCAGGCGACCCCGATCGATTGGGCGCATCTTGCGCCAGACATCGCTCTCGAAGGAGGCCCGAGCCGCCTTCACCGCGCGGTCAATGTCTTGCGCTGCGCTACGCGGCACAGCGGCGATCAGGTCCTGGGTCGCGGGATTCTCCACCTCGATGGTCTGGCCCGAAGCGGCGTCCAGCCATTGACCGCCAATGAGATTCTTGTTTTGCACCGCCTTGATTCGGGTTCCGAACTGTACGGAAGTGTCCATCTGACTGTCTCCTGAATTCGATACGTGACTACGGCACATGGGAGCGCGAGCGTTGCGATTCAAATGAAGTTGTCGGCCCGCTGCAGCTGGCCGACGCCCTCTACAGGCTCATGAAGATGCCGCCGTCGACTACGATGTTCTGGCCATTGACGGTCGATGACTCATCGCCTGCGAGCCACAAGGCGGCGCCGGCAATGTCCTGCGGCGTCTGCGCGCGCTCGATGGTTCGCATCTGGGACGCCACCGCCTCGAACTGTTCGTGCTGCGCTGCGTTGGCCACCGCGTTGGGCGAGTGGATATAACCGGGGGAAATCGCGTTGACCGTGATGCCAGCCTTCGCGGCGGCGAACTCGCGAGCCATCGCTCGCGTCATCGCGGCCAACGCGCCTTTGCTCGCCACGTAGTGCAGCATGAACGGGATGCCGACATGCGCAATCACAGAAGCGATGTTGATGATCTTGCCGCCGCCGTTCGCACGCATATTCGGCGACACCGCACTTGCACACAGCCACGGCCCCATGACGTTGACCGCCAGGATTTTTTGCCAGTCAGCAACGGCGAGTGCTTCCATGGGCGTGTAGTTGAGCCCGGTGAAAATGCCGGCGTTATTGACCAGAATATCCACTCGCCCGAATCGATTGATCGCCGCCACGGCCATCGCGTGGGTGCTCTGAGGGTCGGAAACGTCCGTCGTGATGCCCAAGGCATTTTGGCCTATCTCGGCGGCGGCCTCGGCGGCTCCCCGGACGTCGGCCACGACAACGCTGGCCCCCTCCCGGGCGTAGCTCTCGGCAATCGCGCGACCGATGCCTGTCGACGCGCCGGTGATGACCGCGACCTTGTCTTTGAGTCTCATGGTTGGCTCCTTGGTTTATCGCCCCGCCATGCTGCGATGCAGCGACGGTGGTGGACTGGTGCGAGTCCCCGATGCCGATGAATCGGCGCACGGATTCCTCATTGGCGAACTGTTGTAATTAGAATGGCGAGGAGGATTGATAACCCCATCCGAAAGATTGGGGTCCGACTAGGACAAACCCGAGGCATCAAGACACCCGAGCAAGCTCACAATCGGAGAAACCGCCAGAAGAGGCGAGACCTTGACTACCATAAACATGAATATGGTATATGTCACTTACAATGCACAAGTGAACTTAGTTCGGGCGTATCAATGAAAGCGATCTCGCCGCCGGTGCCTCGAGTCACCGTAAGTGGACATGACGACCCACGGGGGTCAGAACCGTCGGATGACGTGGCGGATCAGCACTTTGGGGCAATCCTCGCTGAACATTCTGCGGGTCGCATGAAGCGGGATGAGTGGTCCAGGGGACGTCTGGCACCTCCGGGTTTCGGCTTCGAGTGCGTGCCGACGCGCGCCTTGTCGCAGCTGCAGGCGGACGCTCTGCCCAAGTTGACGGCCGTGTGCGCGCCGCCTGGATACGGCAAGACGGTGCTGCTCAGCCGGGTCCATGAGCACTTGCGGTCGCGCGGCGAGCACTGTCTGTGGCTGTCGCTCGACGACCGCGACCGCGACTTGCTTTCGTTGCTAGCTTTACTGCGTGATGCACTGGCGCAATGCGCAGATGCCCCCGCCGATGAGACCGAAGTTGAGGTGCTGCCGTTCGCCGATCCCGGCGAAATGATGGATAGGGTCGTCGGGCAACTCCGCCGGCTGCCGGGCAGGACTGTAGTCTTCATCGATAACCTGGGCTTGTGCGAGGACTTGCGGCTTTCTGCGCTGCTGGAGCGCCTGGTGTTCGACAGCGGCCCCGAGTTGCGTCTGATCATCTCCAGCAACCGCACACTGCCGATCGACATCGTGCGGGTCAAACTGGAACTGGGCGCGCTTGAACTGCGCGCAGAGCATCTCTGCTTCGATTGCGTCGCGACCCGACGGTTGCTCCAACTGGCGGGCTTTTCTTCGCTCGACGCGACTATGCTCGACCACATTCAGACGCAAACTGAGGGTTGGCCCGCAGCCGTGCGTCTGCTGCAGGTACTGATGTCTGCCGAGCGCGGCGTCGATGCAGGCCCTGTTCAAGGCGTCATTCCTGCAGCGGTGCTGGAGCACTTCGGTGGCGACCAGACGGATATTGCGCGCGTTCTCACGAACCGCGTGTTGGCCGGAATCGAGCCCGCGCGTGTCCGGTTTCTCATGGAGATAGCGCTGGTGCGGGAATTCAGCGCGGAGTTGGCGCAGTACATGACCGGATCTGTTCAGGCCCAGGTATGGCTGGAGGACCTGGTGCTTCGCAACATGCTGATATTCCCAGTGGATCGCAATCGCCGCTGGTTCCGCTTTCATACGCTGTTGCGGGAATATCTGCTGAACGAGGGGCAGGAGCGCCTCGACAACGGTCGCCGCAGGGAGGTATTGCAGCGGGTGGCGAAATGGCATGCCAGCCGTGGCGATTACGTCGCTGCCATCGGGTGCGCACTCGATGCACCCGACGTCGAACTGGCGCAGGACCTGATCGGCCGGGTCGCACGGCAGGTGGCCGGGGACCGTGGGCAGATGACGCTTTTCGTCCAGTGGGTTGACCGTTTGCTCCTCGCCGGTGGCCGTGTGCCGGCGGAAGCCCAGGGCTGGTATGTATGGGCCTTGTGCCACACGATGCAGTACGAACGTGCGCGGCTTGCATTGGACGTGTTCGACCGTCGTTTGCAGCAGGGCACGGTGCCTGACACGGATGCAAGCCAGGTGAGTGCGGATCTCCCGTTCCTCCGGATGGTCTTGGGCGTATACCTGGACACGCTGGACGTTGCCCATGCCGAAGCGCTGGCCTGGCTTGCCAGCGACCATCCGAACGACCCGTTGCACACCGGCACGGTTACAGCGATCGCAGCCATGGCAGAGATCGATTGCGGAGATCTGGCTGATGCGCAGCAGCACCTGGATCGTGCCGAAGGCGCCATATTGCGTTCGCAAAGCGCCTTTGCACAAGCCTGGGTGGAGATCCTGCGGGCGATGGCCGAACTGGCTCGCGCGCGGCCCGACGTGGCAGACCGACTGTTGATCGAAGCGCGTGCGAATGTGGCTGCCCAAATCGGGGAGGATGCTGGCGTCGTCGCGGCGATCGACTTCGTGCACGCGCGTGCCCTGGTGGACTCGGGGCGACTTTCGGAAGCCCTCCTGCCAGCCCGTCGTGGGCTGGCCCGTGCGCATCACCACGGCGTGGTCATGTCCGCCGAATCGGGCCTTGGCGCGTGCGTCGCCTTGTTGCCTGACCAGCCCGAGGATGCGTTGTCGGAGTCGGCGCTTGATCGAATCGCCCGCAGCTATCCGCCCAGAGTGCTGAGGCTGCTGTCGGCCCAGCGCGTACGCCGGCAATTGCGGTTGGGAAATACCCAGGAGGCGGTGAACCTGGCGGAACGATGCAATCTGCTAACCCCGCGATCACGCCACGCCATCGATCCGCCCATGCGTGCACGCGGCGATTGGCTGCTGGCCGGTATTGAACTGTTGATCGGGAGAGGCATGTGCGAGCAAGCCTTGAACGAGATCAACGCGGCTATGAAGGTTGCTCAGGCTCAAGGGCGCCAGCACGATCGCGTCGAGCTCCTGCTGGCCGCCATGGACGCGCACGTCAGGCTGGGCGATTCGACGAAGGCCTTGCGGGTCCTGTCGATGGCGATCTCATTGGCCTGCCCGGGGCAACTGGTTTATCCCTTCATGGTGTGCGGTAACGCGCTAGGCAAAGTGCTGGACAGCGCCGGGCCGCGCGATTTCGGCTTCGTTCATCCGAATGAAGTCAGGTTTCTCGAGCGGCTTCGGGCACTGGTCGAGCTGCCGGATATGGCCGTCCCCGGCGACGCAGCCGCGACGCCGGTCGGGACCGAGCAGAAGAGCGCGTTGCCGGCGCTGACGGTACGGGAAACGCAGTTGCTGCACCTCATCAATGAAGGTCTCAGCAATCAGCAACTAGCCGACCGGTTGTCCCTGACAGTACCCACCGTGAAGTGGCACCTGAATAACCTCTACACGAAGATAGGCGTGCGCAGCCGATCGGCTGCACTGGCCAAGGCTCGCGCCTACGGCCTGTTGGTCCAGCCCTGATCCAACCGAAATGTTTGCTGACGATTCTTTGACTTTATAGTACACTAGTGTAATATATGCTACGGAACGTAATCAAATGGCTGATTTAGAGCACGACGGCACGAACTTCCCCGGCGAATGACCGGCGGGTGCAGTCGGCAAGTGGGAAGCGGGAAGTTATCGACATCGGGAGCGCGAATGAGCAAGTTGCTGGCAGGAAAAGTCGCATTGATCACCGGCGGAGGCCGTGGCGTCGGCCGGGGCATCGCACTGGCGCTGGCTGCCGCGGGGGCCAGCGTGGTGGTCAATGATCTTGGCGCGGGACTCGATGGCAGCCCGGAGGCGGAACGCCCGGCGCTGGACGTGATCCCGGCCATCGAAGCGCTCGGCGGCCGAGCCGTCGCCGACGGTGGCTCGGTCGCCGATTGGGCGGCCGCGCAAGCCATGGTCCGTGCGGCCGTCGATGCCTTCGGCCGGATCGACATCGTGGTCAACAATGCCGGCATCCTGCGGGATGCGATTTTTCATCGCATGACCGAGCAGGAATTCGACGATGTGGTCTCCGTTCACCTTAAAGGCTGCTTCAACGTGAGCCGTGCTGCTGCCCCGTACTTCAAGGAACAGGGCGGAGGCAGCTTCGTGCACATGACCTCGACCTCGGGCCTGATCGGCAACGTCGGCCAGGCCAACTACAGTGCGGCCAAGCTCGGCATTGCAGCGCTCTCGAAATCGATCGCCATCGACATGCAGAAGTTTGGTGTCCGTTCGAATGCGGTCGCGCCATTTGCCTGGACGCGCATGGTCGACTCCATTCCCAACGAGACGGCCGAACAGAAGCGACGTGTTGATTCTCTGAAAAAATTATTGCCGGAACGGGTGGCGCCCTTTGTCGTCGCCTTGTGCGCCGATGCAGCGTCTGATGTCACGGGGCAGGTTTTCGGCGTACGCAACAACGAAATCCACCTGTTCAGCCAGCCACGGCCGATCCGCAATGCACACCGCGGAGAGGGCTGGACGCCTGAAAGCGTGATCGATACCGCGTTGCCGATGCTGCGCCCGGCTTTCTACGCGCTGGACCGATCCGGAGATATATTCACGTGGGATCCGGTTTGAACTATTCAGGGCGCACGTCTGGCATCGTTCATTCCAGACACCCGGTTTTTTGCTTGTCTCATTTAGTTCGCTAGTGTACTGTATGCATCATCACATCATGACGCGATCGAGCACAGGAAAAGGATGACGGACCCAATCAACCGCGGACACGGCGTGCTCGCCACCAGCCGCTATCTGCCTCGCCTGAGGCTTGATCGAGCCGCAATTTTCGCCCAGCACCAATGGATGGCACCCGGGCTCAAATCGCTGGCGCGCGGTATGCGCACCATGGCCTCATGGGATGAAGACAGTGTGACGATGGCGGTCGAGGCGGCACGGGAACTGGTCCGGGCCGCGCCGTCCATCGAACTGGGCGGATTGACGCTGACGTCGACCACCCTACCCTTCGCCGAAAGATCGAATGCCGGCATCGTTGCATCTGCGCTAGGTTTGCCCGAGGCCCTGTTGGTGCGGGACCTGAGTTCCAGCCCCCGCGCCGCCGCAACCGAGTTGGTCGCCCTGCTGCGCCAGGGCGGCGGTCCGGCACACATGCTGGTGGCCTCGGATCGCCGCCTCGCCAAGCCTGGCAGTCCACAGGAGATGATATACGGCGATGGCGCAGCCGGAGCGGTAGTGGGCAGCGGCCTTCCGATCGCCACGCTGGTGGCGAGCCACAGCGTGCATGCCGACTTCGTTGACCGTTTCCGCGCCGCCGGTCAGACCTACGACTACGGCTGGGAGGAGCGCTGGGTACGCGACGAAGGCTATATGAAAGTGGCCCTGCCGGCGGTACGTCAATGTCTGACCAGTGCCGGCGTGGATGCCGCTGATATTGCTCAATTCGCGATGCCGGCACCGATCAACCGCATCAACGAGGCGATGGCCAAAAAGCTGGGCATCCGCACCGAAGCCCTCGTCGCAGTCGGCTCGGAACAGGCAGGTGATCTCGGTACGGCGCAGCCGCTTGCCCTCCTTGACGTGGCACTTCGTCGTGCCGCACCCGGCGAACTGGTGCTGCTGGTCGCGTTCGGCAGCGGCTGCGACGCATTGCTGCTGCGCCGCACCGAAGCGCCCTGCCCTGGAACTGTGCCGTCCGCAGGTCGGCCGGAGACAAGCTACATGAAGTACCTCTCATTCACCGGCCAGATCGCGCTCGAATGGGGCATGCGCGCCGAGATGGACAACCGGACGGCACTGACCGCCGCCTGGCGTGAAGGCGCCCGCGTAGCCCACTTCGAGGCCGGAAGATGCTCAGCCTGCGGTACCACGCAGTTTCCCCGTTCGAGCCTGTGCGTCAACCCGATCTGCCGTGCGCAAGACACCCAGACGCCCCAAAGCCTCGTCGACACCGGCGCACGTGTGCTGTCACACACCAGCGACTGGCTCGCTTACACGCCGGCGCCTCCCTTCCAGTTCGGCCACATCGACTTCGACGGTGGCGGACGTGTACTGATGGAGTTCGCTGACACCGACGCTGGCGAGCTGAGCGTTGGCGTGCCGCTGCGCATGGTGTTCCGCGTCAAGGAATACGATACCAGACGTGGCTTCCGCCGCTATTTCTGGAAAGCAACGCCCGTGCGGGCGGTAGAGCAAGGAGCATCCGGTGGCTGAAGGTATACGCGACAAGGTCGCCATTCTGGGGATGGGTTGCACGCGTTTTGGCGAACGCTGGGACAGTGGCCCGGAAGATCTGATGCTTGAAGCTTTTAACGAGGCGATGGCCGACGCGTGCATCGAAATCGGCCAGATCGAAGCCGCCTGGCTCGGCGTCTGCCTTGAAGAAAACAACGTCGGCAAGACCGCAGGACCGCTCGCGCAGGCGCTGCGGCTGCCTAGGATAGCCGCCACGCGGGTAGAGAACGCCTGCGCCACCGGCACGGAAACCTTACGCGGCGCCGCGTATGCGGTGGCCGCCGGCGCCTACGACATCGTGCTCGCGCTGGGCGTCGAGAAGCTCAAGGACACGGGCTACGGCGGCCTGCCGGTGCGAACGCGCGGCGTCAACAATGACCTGTGGCTGCCAAACGCCACAGCGCCGGGCGCTTTTGCGCAACTGGCGGCGGCTTATGCCGCCAAGCATGGCGTGGACAAGATCGATCTCAAGCGCGCCATGGCGCACATCTCGGTCAAGAGCCATGCTAACGGTGCTCTGAACCCAAAGGCCCACCTGCGCAATCTCATCAGCGAGGAGGATGTGTTCAAGGCGCCGATGATCGCCGAGCCGCTTGGCCTCTACGACTGTTCCGGCGTGAGCGACGGCGCGGCCTGCGCGATTGTGACTACACCCGAGATCGCACGCTCGCTCAAACCGGGTGCGGAAATTGTCAGCATCAAGGCGCTCGAAGTCTCAGTCAGCAATGGCGAGGAGGCCGCATTCAGCAGTTGGGACGGCGCTCACATCGCAACGGCGCGCACAGCCAGCGCGCGCGCCTATCGCAGTGCCGGCATCACGGCTCCGCGCGAGCAGGTCCATATGGCGGAGGTGCACGACTGCTTCTCCGTTACCGAGGCGGTGCTGATGGAGGACCTGGGGTTCAGCGCACCTGGCCGCGCGATCTACGATGTACTGGATGGGGTGTTCGACCGCAACGGCCTGCTTCCCGTGCAACCTGACGGCGGGCTCAAATGTTTCGGCCATCCGATCGGCGCATCGGGACTGCGCATGGTCTACGAAATCTACCAGCAAATCCTCGGACGGGCGGGCGAGCGTCAGATCAAGCGCATCGACCTCGGATTGACGCAAAACCTGGGCGGTCATCCGCATCAGAATGTCAGTGCCGTGGCGATCATCGGACGTCACAGGGCCTGAGCGCAGATCCATGCCGATCCGCCGTCGGGCGCGAGCAGCGAAACATATCCACTCTTTTCAGGAGACGCAGCACATGAGAGGACTCAAGGGAAAAACCGCCATCGTGACCGGCGCGGGAAGCGGCATCGGCCGCGCAATCGCCCTGCGGCTTGCGGCCGAAGGGATCACCGTCGGCGTCTTCGACATCAGCGAGAAGGGGGCGAACGAGACAGTCGCCGCGATACAGGAAGCCGGCGGCAAGGCCATCGCGGCGATCGCCGATATCACCCAATACACGAGCGTGGTGGAGGCCTTGAAGGCCTTCGAGGAAGCGGCTGGCGCGGGTACTGACATTCTCGTGAACAACGCTGGCTGGGACACGCCGATGCCTTTCCTGAAGACCGACGAGGCCTTCTGGAAGAAGGTCGTCGAGATCAACTGGTTCGGCCCACTCCACGTGACCCATGCGGTGGCCCAGGGCATGGCGGCCCGCAAGGCCGGACGCATCATCAACATTGCATCCGACGCAGGCAGGGTCGGCTCGAGCGGCGAGGTCGTCTACTCCGGTTGCAAGGGCGCGACCATCGCGTTCGCAAAGGCTCTCGCGCGTGAGCTCGCACGCAACCAGATCACCGTCAACAACGTGTGCCCCGGTCCGACCGAAACGCCCGCCATGGAAGCCTTCGTCGGCAGCGGCGAGCAGGGCCAGAAAATCCGCGACGCCATGGTGCGGGGCGTGCCGCTCGGGCGCATTGGCCTGCCTGACGATTACCCTGGTCTCGTCGCGTTTCTCGCGAGTGAGGACGCCGCTTTCATCACCGGCCAGACGATCAGCGTCTCGGGCGGTCTCACCATGCACGGATAAGGAAAACTGAAAATGAGCACCAGTTACAAGGATGTCCTCTACGAAGTTCGCGACGGCGTGGTCCGCATCACGATCAACCGGCCCGAAGTCTACAACGCGTTCCGCCTGCAGACGCTCGAAGAACTGATCGACGCTTTCCAGCAGGCGGGCGAGGAGAAGTCGGCCAATGTCATCGTATTCGCCGGCGCCGGCGACAAGGCGTTCTGCACTGGCGGTGACCAGAAGGAGCATCTCAGCGAAGATGGTCTCTATGGTCCGCGCGGCACGGTGGGCATGCCCATCGAAGAGTTCCAGACCGCGCTGCGCGACGTGCGCAAGGTGACGATCGCCAAGGTGCAGGGCTTCGCCATCGGCGGCGGCAATGTGTTCGCGACCTTGTGCGACCTGACCATCGCCTCGGAGAAGGCCACGTTCGGCCAGGTCGGACCGAAGGTCGGCTCGGTCGATCCGGGCTGGGGCACCGCCTACCTCTCGCGCATCGTCGGCGAGAAAAAGGCTCGCGAAATCTGGTTTCTGTGCCGCCGCTACAAGGCGCAGGAAGCGTTCGACATGGGGCTGGTCAACAAGGTCGTCCCGCACGAGCAACTCGATGCGGAGGTCGACCAGTGGTGCAAGGAGATCAACGAGATGAGCCCCACGGCCCTGACCATCGCCAAACGCTCCTTCAACGCCGACTCGGAAAATATCCGCGGCATCGGGTTTCTCGGCATCCAGACCGTCAAGCACTACTATCAGACCGAGGAGTCGAGGGAAGGCGTACGGGCGTTCAACGAGAAACGCAAACCGGACTTCAAGAAGTATGCCGGCTGACGAACCGAGGGAGTTGCCAATGTTGATTCGCAGCGAGTTGGGCGACGATGGCGTGCTGCTGGCCACCATCGACATGCCCGGGCGATCGATGAACGTGTTCTCCGTCGCTTTGATGGATGCACTCGAAGCCCTGCTCGACGACGTGGAAGCCACGCCCGATGTGCGCAGCGTCGTGCTGACCTCAGGCAAGTCGTCTTTCCTGGCCGGCGCCGATCTGGCGATGGTTCGCGGTTTCACCGAACCTGGACCCGGCGATACCGCGGAGGTGATGTTCAAGCGCTGCGGTCGGCTGGGGCGCCTGTTCCTGCGGGTCGAGGACTCGACCAAGCCCTGGGTGGCTGCGGTCAACGGCACCGCGCTCGGCGGTGGCCTCGAACTGGCGATGGCCTGCCGGGAACGGCTTGTCGTCGACGACGCGCGAGCCCTCATTGGCCTGCCCGAAGTGCGTTGGGGCTTGCTGCCGGGCGCGGGCGGCACCCAGCGGCTGCCCCGGCTTGCCGGCTTTGAGCAGGGCATGTCGATGCTGTTGACAGGTCGCGCCATCACACCGAGGCACGCTGCGGAACTGGGGATCTTCTCACGGGCCTTGCCAGCGCCCGAACTGCTCGCCGAGGCACGCGCCGTGGCGCGCGAACTGCAGGGCCGCTCGCCCGACCAGGCCGCCAAGTACCTCCATCACGCCCAAACCGATGTCCCGGTCCACTCGGACGAGCAGGCACGCCGCATTGCGCGCGCACACGGCGTTTCCGATCCTGATTTCGAACGTTATCCTGCCTACAGCGCGATCATCGACAGCGTGTTGCTCGGCGCACGCAAGGACCTGGCGGAAGCGACCGACATCGAGATGCGGCAATTTCTGCGGCTGATGTTCGACCCGGTCGCAGGCAACATGGTGCGAACGCTGTTCCTCAATCGTCAGCGCGCTGATAGGGAACTGGCGGCGCCACGCGATTTGCGCATCGAACGCATCACGCTCGGCCCGCTGTCCACTACGCGTCGCGCATGGCGGGAAGCCATCGAGAAGTCAAAGCTGGCGCATGCCAGCGATGCTGCATTGTCTGCCGACACGGCGCAGATCGTGGACAGCCAGGGGCGCAGCTATCTCGTCGCCTTACGCACGCTCGACGACGCAGGCGGAGAAGAATTCTTCGACGTCACCGCAGCCGTGCTTTCGCCTGCCGGCCCCTATGGGCGCGCCATGGAAATCGTGGCGACGGACGACGCTGTGGCACAGGCGCTTGCCGCGCTCGCCAACGGTCTCGGCGCCCTGCCCTACCGGACCCGAGCCGCCCGGAGCGCTCTGCTGCGGCTTGCCGCAGCGACGGGCGACAACCCGCTTGACGCGCTCGCACTGAGCGCGTTCGATCTCGCGGCCGACGGCATGGTCGACGACACCGAACTGTTCGACGTCGCGGCATGCGCAGCCGGTATTGCCCCCGCCTTCAGTGGCGGCCCGTTCACCCGCCTGTGGCAGGAGCGCAGTCGGCTGACCGCCCGGCTGCAGGGCCCGGAGGCCGAGACCTGGCGTGCACTCGAGCATCGGCTTGGACCAAGCTACCCATCATGATCGACAGCGCCCACATCGGCTTCACCACCGCGCCCACGTCGGTCACGATTGACGCGTGGAGGGTCAAGCTCTTCTGCCAGGCCATCGGCGAAACCGACCCGGTGTATTGGGACGCCAGCGCTGCGGCCGACGCGGGATATGCGGCTTGTCCGGTCCCGCCCACCTTCCTCAAGGCGATCGAAACCGATCACTTCAACAGCGCGCAGCTCATGGAGCAGCTCGGTGTGCCACTGCGCTCGGTACTGCACGCGGCGCAGCGCTTCGATTACCTCGCACCACTGCATGTCGACGAACGCATCGAGGTCAGCCGACGGATCACCGACAGCTACGACAAGCGCGACGGAGCACTGAGCTTCATCGTGATCGACACGCAGTACCTGCGGGATGGCGTCACCATCGGCACCAGCCGGCAAACCATCGTGGCCCGCAATAGCATCGCAGCCGAGGCATCAGCAGCATGAACGTCGTGTTGAACCCGCCACCCGCGTCCATCCGGCTCGAATGCGGTCCGGTCACCGCACTCGATCTCGCCCTCTATGCGGCATCGTCGTCCGACCACAATCCGCTACACCTCGACGACGAAATCGCGCTTGCTGCCGGCTTCGAGCGGCCTGTCGTGCACGGCATGCTGACCATGGCTTTTGCGGCCAGGCTCCTCACGGCGCACTTCGGCGCGCAGGCTTTGCGCTCGCTGGAGACGCGTTTCGTGAGCGTCGCACAGCGCGGCGCGCGCATCGTCTTGACGGGCACGCTCGAGCGGACGGAAGACCTCATCGCCCACTACGCGCTCAGCGCACACAACGACGCGGGCGAACTCCTGATTTCTGGGAGCGCGCAGATTTCGCTGCGGATGTCTGAGGAAGGAGAGGCGAAGTGAAGCGGCTCGTCGATGCACTGCGGCCGCAGACGCGCGTTTTCGTGCCGGGACTCAGTGGCGAATCTCCACTGCTGCTGCGTGAACTGACGGATGACCCTGAACGTGCGCGCGACGTCGACTTCATCGGCGTCCAGTTTCCGGGCATTGGTCACGCCGACTACTTGAGCGTCCATCCACAGGCGCGGCAGACGGCGTTTTTCATGTCACCGTCGATACGAAATGGCATTCGGGAACAGCGCGCCGACTTGCTGAGTCTGGATTATCCCGGCATTGCCCGCTACCTGAAGCAGTGCATCCCATTCGACCTCGCCATCGGCCACTTCAGCCTGCCCGACCCGGATGGCTGGTGCAGCACGGGCATTTGCGGGGATTTCCTGCCCATTGCATGGCCACGCGCGGCGCGGCGCGTGGCGCATCTCAACCGAGCCATGCCACGCACGGCCAGCGGCTTTCGCGTGCACCTTTCCGAACTCGACGCGGCGGTCGAGTGTGATGCGCCGCTGACCGAGTTCTCCGAAGCCGAAGGGGGCGGCGAAACCATGTCGCGAATCGGCCGGTTGGCGGCCGAGTTCGTGCGCGATGGCGACACGCTCCAGTTCGGTATCGGCTCCGTACCGCTGGCGCTGGCTCGCGCACTGACCTCGCACCGCCATCTCAGGCTGCACACCGGGATGGTCTCGCAGGCAGCGCGCACGCTCGAGGACGCTGACGCACTGGAGCCTGGCGCCACCATCATGACCGGCGTCGCACTCGGCGATGCGGCCTTTTATGACTGGGCCGGCAGCCACCCGCGTCTACGCTTCGCCGACGTGCGTGAGACGCACGACGTGCAGGCGATTGCAGCGAAGACACGCTTTGTCGCCATCAACTCGGCGATGGAAGTCGACCTGTTCGGCCAGGTGAACGCCGAGCGCGGCGCTGGCGTACTGCAGGCCGGCGCCGGCGGCTTGCCGGCCTTCGCGCAAGGCGCGCTGAACTCAACCGATGGCCGCCTCCTGATTTGCATGGCAGCCACGGCAAAGCGCGGCTCGGTTTCGCGCGTCGTACCTGCGCTGGATGCACAGAGCCTTTGCACGCTGCCCCGGCATATGGCCGACGTAGTTGTCACAGAATACGGTGCGGCCCAGGTGCGTGATCTGTCGCTCGACGCCCGCGCCCATGCCCTCATCGCCATTGCAGCGCCGGAACATCGCGCGGCACTCCAGGAAGCATGGGGCACCATCCGTCGCCGCCTTTGAACGGCGGGGGCCAACTTCGCCCCGCTCCATCGCATCCCGCCCTGCTTGAGGCTTCGGAAAGCTTCGATCCGATGCGCCTCGGCACTTGCCGGGACCGCCTCCGCTCGCCGCTCCTGAACCTCAAAAGCCGACCTGATCGGCACCTTTAAGCGACAGAATCTCGCGCGCCTCATCGGGCGTTGCGATTTCCAGGCCGAGCCCCTCGAGGATCTCCCTCACCTTGAGCACCTGCGCCGCATTGGACTCGGCGAGCCGCCCCGCCCCGATCCAGAGACTGTCTTCAAGGCCGACCCGGACGTTGCCCCCCATCGCGGCGGCCATCGCAGCCACTTTCATCTGGTTGCGTCCGGCGCCCAGCACCGACCAGCGGTAGTCATTACCGAAAAGCCGGTCGGCCGTGCGCTTCATGTGCATCACGTCGTCCGGATGGGCGCCAATGCCGCCCAGGAGGCCGAACACCGTCTGGACGAAAAAAGGCGGCTTCACCAAGCCGCGCTCGATGAAATGGGCGAGGTTGTAGAGATGCGAAGTGTCATAGCACTCGAATTCATAGCGCGTGCCGCTCGATGACAATTCCTGCAGCGCGGTCTCGATGTCTCCGTAGGTGTTACGGAAGATCAGATCCTTGCTGCCCTCGAGGTAAGGCCGCTCCCAATCGTGCCGGAATTCTTTGAAGCGCTGCAGCATCGGGAACAGGCCGAAATTCATCGACCCCATGTTCATCGAGGCGACCTCCGGCCGCAGTTCGACGGCCGGGCGAATGCGCTCCTGCACCGGCATGTAGGGGGAGCCGCCTGTCGTGAGGTTGATCACCGCATCGCACGCGCTTTTGATGCGGCCGAGGAAAGGCGTAAACGCCTCCGGCCGCTGGTCGGGCTTACCCGTCACCGGATCGCGCGCATGCAGGTGAATGATCGCGGCACCTGCCTGAGCAGCGGCAATGGACGATTCGGCGATCTCCTCGGGCGTCACCGGCAGATGCGGCGACATCGACGGTGTGTGGATTGCACCCGTGACCGCACAACTGATGATGACTTTCTTTTGCTGGAACATGCTTGTCTCCCTGGTGGTTTCTAAAGAGTGAAAAAACGCGACCGCCTGGCGCCTGACCCGTCGACCGGACGCGCCGCCCACACATGCCGGGCGTTCGATCTCAGCCTCATCGACCGAGCAGATCGCGTAGCACGCGGCGCAGCACCTTGCCGCTGGCCGAACGCGGCAGGGCCTCGATAATGCGGATCTCCGAAGGCCACTTAAGCCGTCCGAGGCGCTGGCGGTTGTGCGCCTCGATCGCCGCCATCAGCGCCTGCTGCGCCCGAACCTCGCCGTGCTCCGGTACCACAAACGCCAGCGGGCGCTCGCCGAATCGCTCGTCGGCCACACCGACTACGGCGCATTCGGAGACGCCCGGCACCTCGAGGATGGCCTGCTCGATCTCCTGCGGGTAAATGTTCACGCCGCCGGAGATAATCATGTCGTCCTTCCGGTCGCTAAGGTAAAGATAGCCGTCGGCATCCACATGGCCCACGTCGCCGAACGTCTGCCAACCCTGCTCGCTCGTTCTGGCCGCCGTCTTTTGCGGCTCCTTGAAATAGGTGAACGGGGCGATGCCCGAGAAGTGGACGACCCCAATCTCTCCAGCCGCCAATTCCTGCCCGTCGGCGCCGAGGACATGGATCTCACCCTTGCGGGCACGGCCCACGGAGCCGGGCTTGCGCAGCGCCTCGACGGAATCGATCAGCGTCAGGCCTATACCCTCGCTGCCCGAGTAATACTCGAGCAGGATCGGCCCCCACCAGTCGACCATGCGCTGCTTGAGCGTGGCGGTGCACGGCGCCGCTCCATGTACCGCCACGCGGTGCGACGGGGCCGCGAAGGCGCGCCGGCGGCTTTCGGGCAACGCCAGCAGGCGCTGGAACATCGTTGGCACCCACTGGCTGTGCGTGATGGCCTCGCGCACCAGCAAGTCGAGCGCCAGTTCGGCGTCGAAGCGCTCCATGATATGGACCGTGCCACCGCCGGCCGTGACGGCCAGAGCAAAGCGCAGCGGCGCAGCATGGTAGAGCGGCGCAGTGGAGAGGTAACGAACGCCCTTCCCCCCGAGTCCGAAGAGCTGCAGAAGGTCTGCGGCAAAAGCGGGCGGCCCGCGGTAGTCGGCCGCCGGCAATGGCCGCCACACTCCCTTGGACGCTCCGGTGGTTCCCGAGGTATAGACCATGAGGGCGCCGGGCGGCTCGTGCGCACGTGCTGTCGGCGGCTCGCCCGCTGCCAGGGTTTCGAGCGAATCGAAGTGTTCAATCGATCCGCCGATCGAAAGCCAGCTCACCGGTTCGTGTTGCAGCGCGGCGCGCAGGTCCGCGCCCAACTCGGCTAGCGCGGCATCTACCGCGACGAGTTTCGCCTCTGCGTTCCCGACCATGTACACCGCCTCGGGCAACGCCAGCGTAGTCGGCATCGGCGTGAGATAGAGGCCGCAACGGTAAGCTCCCCAGGCAATCGCAAGCGCCTCCGGCCGGTTGCCGCACAGACTCACGAGATGGTCGCCACGGGCCAGCCCCCGGCTTTGGAATACCCGCGCATAGCGGTTGGCGAGCGCCTCCAGTTCAGCGTAACTGAGGTGCATGTTGCCGAACACCACCGCGGAACGATGCGGCGTGTCCAGTGCCCAGCGGCGCAGATCGGCGGCTGCAGTCATCGGTTCAATCCTTGCGCAGCAGGCAGAGGCGGAAGATCTCATAGCCGGAGGTGTACTTCATCGCGCCCTTACTTCCCTGCCGCCCGTTCCGCCTTCTCGGCCTCTGCGCGCGAACGCACAACGGCCTTCGCCTCGGCCCAATCGGACGCCGTTAGCTGGGACAGGTCGGCGAAAGTGCTGGGCGCTGCAAGGTGGTGTCCGCCATCGATCGCAATGTTCTGCCCCGTGAGGTAGTCGCATCCGTCGGACTGCAGCAAGGTCAGCAGGTTCGAGAGTTCCTCGATCCTGCCGAAACGGCGCATGGGAACCTGCTCGGACGAGACCGCGCCCACGTTGGCTTTGGGAATCGGAGACAACTTCTCCCAGGCGCTGTCGGTTGGAAAGGGACCTGGCGCGACCGCGTTCACGCGGATGCCGTGACGGCCCCACTCCACTGCGAGCGACATCGTCATCGCATGCACGGCCGTCTTCGCCATCGCCGAGGGCAACACATAGGCCGAACCGGTCCAAACCCAGGTGACGAGCATGCTGACCACGGAGCCCGGTAGTCCCTGCTCGATCCAGCGGCGACCGCAGGCCAAGGTGGAAAAGAGCGCCCCATCCATCACGGTCGAGCGCACGGCGGCGAAGCCGCGCGGGCTGATCTCAGTCGATGGCGCGATGAAGTTGGCGGCGGCGTTGTTGACCAGACCGGTGAGCGGACCGGTCTGCCATATGGTCTCCACCATCGATTCGATCTGCTCGGCCTCGCGCACGTCACAGACATGCGCCTCGATCGAGCCGCCATGCTGCGCCTGTGCGCCAAGTTCGGCCACGGTCTGCTCGAGCACGGCCGGACGGCGTCCGCAGATGTGCACGGCGGCGCCGCGCGCCACGAAGGCACGCGCGAGCTCCTTGCCAAGGCCGGTGCCACCGCCGGTCACCAGAATACGCTTACCGCGCAGCACATCCGCGCGAAACGGATCGCTCATCGAGTCTTCCATACGTGTCTCCTGTCTTTTTTAAAGCGGTCTCAAAACCGCATTGCCTCCAACCGCTCGCTAGCGCGCCTCTGTTCGCGGCCGGAAATCCGCGAATAACTGCCGACCGATGATGTGCTTCATGATCTCGATGGAGCCCCCCGCGATCTTGACGATACGAGCATCGGCATAAGCCCGCGCGATTGGGTATTCCCACATGTAGCCCCACCCGCCGAACAGTTGCAGGCACTCATCCACCACGCGGCAGTGCAGATTGCTCAGGTACATCTTGGCCATCGCCGCGTCGAAGGCATCGAGCCGGCCTTCCATGAACAGCTGGATGCATTTGTCGGTGAACTGGCGCCCTACCGCCGTATCGGTGGCCAGCTCCGCCAGCTTGAACTGCGTGTTCTGGAAATCGCCGATCGTCTTGCCGAAAGCCTTGCGTTCGCCGGTGTACTGGATGGTGTATTCGATCACACGCTCGGCAACGGCCGCCGACCGGATCGCCTGCGCAAGTCGTTCCTGCGCAAGCTTGGTCATCATCAGTTCGAAGCCTCGTCCTTCCTCGCCCAGCATGGCCGACGCCGGCACGCGCAGATCGTCGAAGAACAGTTCCGAGGTGTCCTGCGCCTTCATGCCGAGCTTGTCCAGGTTCTTGCCGCGGCGAAAACCCGGCAGGCTGGTATCGACTAGGAACAGGGTGATGCCCTTCGCGCCCGCGGCCGAGTCGGTCCTGGTCGCCAGCACCAGCACATCGCACAGTTGTCCGTTGGAGATGAAGACCTTCTGGCCGTTGATCACATAGTCGTCTCCGTCGCGCACCGCCCTGGTCCGGATAGCCTTCAGATCGGACCCGGCATGCGGCTCGGTCATGCCCAACGAGCCGATGGCCTCGCCCGCCACCATCTTCGGCAGCCAGTACTTTTTCTGCGCCTCGCTGCCGAAGGACTTGATGTACGTAGCGACCAGGTCACAGTGGATCAGAAAGCCCGGTCCGGTGTAACCGGCGGCCCCAATCTCTTCAAAAACTACCACGTCGAACAGGTAGTCCGCGCCTAGTCCGCCATACTCCTCCGGGATGGTGCAGCACAGCAGGCCGGCTGCCCCCGCCTTTCGCCACAGTTCACGCGGCACGATCCCATCCTTTTCCCATTGGGCGTGATGCGGTGCGATCTCCTTGTCGATGAAGCGGCGCACCGTATCTCGGAAGGTCTCGTGTTCCGGTTGAAATAATTCTCTCTTGATCACGACGGCACTCCGTTTTCAGTATGACTTGGGAAGATCCAGCACCTTTTCGGCGATAAAGGAGAGGATGAGCTGTTCGGTGATGGGTGCGATGCGCGTCACCGTGACTTCGCGCAGCAGGCGTTCGACGTGGTATTCCTTGGCGTAACCGAAGCCGCCGTGCGTCAGCACCGCCTGGAGCGCCGAGTCATAGCCGGCCCGCGCACCAAGGAACTTCGCACTGTTGGCTTCCGCGCCGCAGGGCTGGTGCTGGTCGTAGAGCCAGGCGCCCTTGAGCACCATGTTCCAGGCTGCTTCCAGCGCCATCCAGCGCTCCGCCAGCGGATGCTGGATGCCCTGGTTCTGCCCGATAGGCCGGTCAAAGACGATACGCTCGCGGGCATACCTGGTCGCCCGGCGCAGCGCGTCCTGGCCGATGCCGATCGCCTCGGCCGCGACCAGCAGGCGCTCCGGGTTCAGGCTGTGCAGGATGTAGCCGAAGCCCTTGCCCTCCTCACCGACGCGATCGGACTCGGGGATAAACAGGCCGTCGATGAAGATCGCATTCGAGTCCACCGCCTTGCGGCCCATCTTCGCGATGCGGCGAACCTCGATCTTGCTGCGGTCGAGCTCGGTATAGAAGATCGTGATTCCGTCGGTCGGCTTGGCGCAGTCCTCGAGCTTGGTCGTGCGCGTCAACAGCATGATCTTGTTGGCTACCTGCGCCGTGGAAGTCCAGACTTTCTGGCCATGCACGATGTAGCCGCCTGGCACCTTCTCTGCGAAGGTCTTGATCGCGGTGGTGTTGAGCCCCGCATCGGGTTCCGTGAAACCGAAGCAGCACTGGTCGCGCCCTTCCACCAGCCCCGGCAACCAGCGCTGGCGCTGCTCCGGCGTACCGAAGACCACGATCGGGTGCGGCCCGAACAGGTTGATATGAACGGTAGAGGCCGCCGCCATGCCGCCGCCGTGGCTCGCCACCTCGTGCAGCATCACCACCGCCTCGGACACGCCAAGCCCCGCGCCACCATACTCGGGCGGCATCGTAATGCCGAGCCAGCCGGCGCGCGCCATGGCCTGGTGGAATTCGCGTGGAAACTCGCCGTCCTCGTCGCGCGCCAGCCAGTAGTCGTCGCCGAAGGAGCGCACGATGGCGCCCACGCCTTCTCGGATTGCGCGATGGTCCTCGGGGATTGTGAAGTCCATTGTTTCCTGTCTCCGTCGTTAGTCGTCAAGGCCCAGCGTGCGCCGGGCCTGCTTGAGATGCGGCAGGTCGACCATCACGCCGTCGAAGCTCAGCGTGCCCGCCTGCGGCTGGGCGGCAAAGGCGTCGACAATGCGGCGTGCGGCCGCAATTTCCGCCTCCGAGGGCGTGAACGCCTCGTTGATAATGTCCACCTGGTCGGGGTGGATTGCGATCTTTCCGCGAAACCCACGGCGCCTCGCGACGGCGCAGGCGGCCGCAAGGCCGTCGCCATCGCGGAAGTCGGCGTGCAGCGTATCGATGGCGTCGACGCCGGCCGCGGCCGCCGCGCACAGACACATCGAATTGGCGAATACGTAGAGCGGCGAAAGGCTGCCGTCGGCCTCACGGTTCGAGATTGCGCCGAGCGCAGCCGACAGGTCTTCCGCTCCCCAGGTCAACGCTGCCAGGCGAGGAATGCCAGGCACGAAGGACGCCATCGTCAGCATCGCCTGCGCGGTCTCGGTGGCCACCGGCACGACGTGTACCGTTCCCCGAGCCATGCCGGCGCGAGACTCCAGCGCATCGAGGTAAAGCCCAAGCCGGCGCACATCCTCGGCGCTCGTGGTCTTGGGCAGCATGATGCCGGCGAGTCCCGGCACGACCACGGCCGCGAGGTCGTCGAGGGCAAGGCCTGAGTCGAGCGGGTTGATGCGCACAAAAAGGCTGGCCGGAAGCGCCTTCGCCTGCGCGGCCACGAAGGCCGCGGCGGCCTCGCGTGCCGCTGGTTTCCGGGCTGGTGCGACCGCGTCCTCCAGATCGAGAATCAAGGCGTCGGCGCGGCTACCAAGGGCTTTGTCGAGCTTGCGCTCGCTGTCGGCCGGCACAAAAAGCATCGAACGCAATTTCATGCCGGCCTCTTGAGCATCAGCGCCTGGCGGCGGCAGGTCACCACTTCCTCGCCGCTCTGGTTGAGTCCGCGGTGCACGAAAGTGACGATGCCCGCATTCGGCCGCGAGCGGCTCTCGCGCAACTCGGCCACCGTCGTCACCGCGCGGATCGTGTCCCCGGCGAACACCGGCGACGCAAAACGCACGTCCGTCATGCCAAGATTAGCCACCGTGGTACCCAGCGTCGTTTCCTGCACGGACAGGCCAATCACCAGGCCGAGCGTGAAGATGCTGTTCATCAGTGGCCGCCCGAACTCGGTAGTCTTGCAGTACTCGGCGTCGATATGGACAGCGGCCGGGTTGTAGGTGGCGCCGCAGAACCACACGTTATCGGCCTCCGTCACCGTGCGCCGGATTTCGTGCTCGAACACCTGATCGACACGGAACTGCTCGAACCACAGGCCTGCCATCGGGTTTCTCCACAAGATGTGTTAATATAACGTGTACATATGCATAGTACACATGCGTACTATAGCAAAGGAAAATTCAAAAGTGAAGCGCAACACTTGCGGTCCATTCAGGCACACGGATGCGGGAAAACCCGATTGAGCGGATGCTGCTCGCATGCTTCGCGCAGCGTTCGTGGAAACAAGGGGGCGTTGCGCTTCGCTTTTGAATCCACAAAATCCGCCGATGTTGGGTGTCGGTGAGAACGTTGAGAAGGAGACGTACATGACCGCTACAGTCAACCGCCAGGTGCTCTTGAAGTCACGCCCGGAGGGCATCCCGGAGAGCCGGCATTTCCAGATCGTCGAGAGCGCCCTGCCTACGCTGGTCGGGAACCGCGTGCTGGTGCGCAACCTTTATCTGTCGGTCGAGCCGGCTATGCGCGGTTGGGTCAGCGCAGTGAAAAATTATTCTGATCCGGTGCCTGTCGGCGGTGTCATGCGCTCTTTCGCAGTCGCGCGCGTCGAGGCCTCACGTCATCCGGACTATCGCGTGGGCGACCTCGTTACCGGCCTCTTCGGCTGGCAGGACTATGCGGTGGTGGAAGCCGAGGCAATCCGGCGCAAGGTCACCGAGACCGACCTTCCGCCTTCGACCGCGCTGGGCGTGCTGGGAATCAACGGAGTGACCGCGCACTATGGCCTGCTTGAGATAGGCCAGCCCCGGCCCGGCGAGACGGTCGTCGTCTCCACGGCCGCCGGCGCCGTAGGTTCCTGCGTCGGGCAGATTGCGAAACTCAAGGGTTGCCGCGCGGTCGGCATCGCGGGCGGCCCACAGAAGACGCAGCTGTGCACCCAATCATTCGGCTTCGACGCAGCCGTCGACTACAAGACGCCGGACTTCGCGCAGCAGCTCGCCGCTGCCTGCGGGGGTGGCGTGGACGTCTACTTCGACAATACCGCCGGCCCTGTCAGCGACGCTGTCCACGAACACCTGAACATTGGCGCGCGCGTCGTCATCTGCGGAACGGCGTCGGTCGCGAGCTGGGATCCGCCGCCGCAGGGCCCGCGCATCGAGCGGCATCTGCTCGTCAAGCGCGCCCGCATCGAAGGCTTCGTCATCTTCGACCACCCCGAACACGAGGACGTCGCGCTCCACGACCTGGCGGGCTGGTTGCGCTCGGGACAGTTGCGCTACCTTGAGGACGTGCTCGACGGCATCGATCAGGCGCCGGGGGCGATCGCCGGTCTTTACCGCGGCGACAACCTCGGCAAGCGCCTGATCCGGCTCACCCGCGAATGACACAACCGGTCGCACACCTGGGTACTGTGTGTCTGTAAAATGTTCACATCCGCAAAGTAAAAGATCACCCAATCCGGAAAACAGATGAGCAACGACGCAAAAAGTACCGACTGGGAGCTACGGCTCGGCTTCCTCATCCACGACGTCTCACGCCTGCGGCGCAGCGCATTCGACCGCTGCCTCAAGCCGATGAAAGTTACACGCTCCCAATGGTGGGTGCTGGCCTATCTATCGCGCCAGGACGGCATGACGCAATCGCAGCTGGCCGAGGAGCTGGATCTCGGCAAGGTGGCCATCGGCGGGCTGATCGACCGGCTGGAGAAAACGGGCCTCGTGCGCCGCGAAGCCGACGCCGGTGACCGCCGGATCAACCGCATCTTTCTTGAGCCCACGAGCAAGCAGCTCATTACGAAGATGCGCAAGCTCAGCCATCAGCTCAACCAACAGATCCTCGCCGGACTGCCCGATACGCAGCTCGAAACCGCGGCCGTCACGCTCGATACCATGAAACATAACCTGCTGACCTACCTGTCAGCGGATTCCTGATCGGGCCTGCTTGAGGCATCTGTACGAGGGTGCGTCCCAAGTCAATTTGCGCTTGACTATTTCGTACGCTAGTGTATTGTAATGTAAAGAACCACTTTGGACATGCCGTGCGCGTGTCCGAGTCGTCCTCCCCAACATTCCCGGAGTTGAGCCCATGAAGGTTCTGGTGCCCGTCAAGCGGGTCATTGACTATAACGTCAAGGTTCGCGTGAAAAGCGACGCAAGCGGTGTGGACATTGCCAACGTGAAGATGAGCATGAACCCGTTCGATGAGATTGCGGTCGAGGAGGCGGTGCGCCTCAAGGAAAAAGGCGTCGTCACCGAGATCATTGCCATTTCCGCCGGCGCTGCCCAAGTCCAGGAAACCCTGCGCACGGCGCTCGCCATCGGGGCCGATCGTGCCATCCTCATTGAGACCGCCGAGGACCTCCAGCCTCTAGCTGTGGCCAAGCTCCTTAAGTCCATCGTCGACAAGGAACAACCCCAGCTCATTATCCTCGGCAAGCAGGCCATCGACGACGACGCCAACCAGACGGGCCAGATGCTGGCCTCGCTGGCCGATCTACCGCAAGCTACCTTCGCCTCTAAGGTGGAAGTCAAAGGGGACGAGGTTGAGGTCACCCGTGAAATCGACGGCGGCCTGGAAACCATCTCGCTGTCCTTGCCGGCGGTCATCACCACCGACCTGCGCCTCAACGAGCCGCGCTACGTCACGCTGCCCAGCATCATGAAGGCCAAGAAGAAGCAGCTCGATACACTCAGGCCCGAGGACCTGGGCGTGGACGTCAAGCCTCGCCTGACGACCCTCA
The DNA here is from genome assembly GCF_013177735.1 of Paraburkholderia elongata. GTDB lineage: Bacteria > Pseudomonadota > Gammaproteobacteria > Burkholderiales > Burkholderiaceae > Paraburkholderia > Paraburkholderia elongata. Next base: position 52,199 of record NZ_WOEZ01000115.1, read on the forward strand.
AGGTCTGCGAGCCTCCCAGGCGCGGGGCCGGCATCAAGGTGCCCGACGTGGCTACGTTGGTCGACAAGCTCAAGAACGAAGCCAAAGTGATCTGAGAGACTGAAAGAGGAGAAAGGAAACATGACCGTACTCGTTATTGCCGAACACGACAACGCAAGCGTCAGGCCCGCCACCCTCAACACCGTGACTGCCGCCGCCCGTGTCGGCGGCGAGATCCACGTGCTGGTCGCCGGCTGCGAAGCCTCTGGCGCCGCTCAAGCGGCGGCCGCGATCGCCGGCGTGGCCAAAGTCATCGTGGCCGATGGCGCCAGCCTGAGCGAGAACCTCGCCGAGAATGTCGCTGCGCAGGTGCTCGCCATCGCTGGCGAGTACGGATACATCTTCTTCCCCGCCACGGCCAACGGTAAGAATATCGCCCCACGCGTGGCGGCGAAGCTCGATGTTGCCCAGATAAGCGACATCACCGGGGTCAACAGCCCGGACACTTTCGAGCGCCCAATCTATGCCGGCAATGCGATTGCGACCGTGCAGAGCGTCGATGCGACCAAGGTCGTCACCGTGCGCGCCACGGCGTTTGACGCCGCGGCGGCGACTGGTGGCAGTGCCCGTGTCGAGCATGTGCAAGCGGTAGCCGATAGCGGCAAAAGCAGCTTCGTGGGCCGTGAACTCACGAGGAGCGATCGACCCGAACTGACGGTCGCAAAGATCGTTGTCAGTGGCGGAAGAGCCTTGGGCAGTGCCGAGAAATTCACCGAAGTCATGACACCCCTTGCCGACAAACTGGGGGCGGGCCTGGGCGCCAGCCGCGCCGCTGTGGATGCGGGCTACGCGCCGAACGATTCGCAGGTGGGACAAACGGGGAAGATCGTCGCACCGCAGCTCTACATTGCCGCAGGCATTTCTGGGGCGATACAGCATTTGGCCGGCATGAAGGACTCCAAGGTGATCGTCGCGATCAACAAGGATCCTGAGGCACCTATTTTCAGCGTGGCCGACTATGGCCTCGAGGCTGATCTGTTCAGCGCCGTGCCGGAACTGGTCAAGGCTCTCTGACCACGCGCCTTAGCTAGCATTCTGTTTGAAGGAGAAGCAGATGAGCATCGCAGAAAAGTCCTTGCGCTTGCTGGTTGAAAAATGGCTGACACCCACTCCGGCGACGCCGATTCGGGTAACCCGGTTCAGTCGCACGCACTCTAATTGGAGGCGTTATGTCCGCGTCGAAGCACTGCGGCCGCAAGGCTCGATCACACTTTTTTTCTTCCAGCACGATGACGGTACGTGGCGTGTGTTCCCGCCTGAAACCGGGCGCTTGACTCGGCGCAGTTACATGGGCGCCATATGATTGGGTTATCTGCCCGGACGAATGGCAGCGAACTCGTCCGCCGTCGGCTTGCCCTATCACCCCGAAACGGCGACCTTGGAGCGTCTGTGGGGCTGCTTAAAAGCCGGTCTTAGCCTTCCGCCAGGTACCGGTGCACGAACGCTACGGCCATTGCACCCTCGCCAACTGCCGAGGCACAGCGTTTCACCGCACCGTGACGAACGTCACCCACTGCAAAGAGGCCTGGAACGTTGGTTTCCAGGTAATACGGGTCACGATCGAGAGGCCAGTTGGGCGGCTGCCGCCCGTCGCGAAGAAGGTCGGGACCTGTCATCAAATAACCACGCTCGTCCCGCATGACCCTTAACTCTGGAGCCCATTCAGTGTGTGGCACACCGCCGATACAGACGAACAGCCAGTGTGTGGCAACCCTGCGTTCCTGCCCCGTGTTGCGATCCTTGAGCGTTATCGCTTGAAGCTGGGAATCCCCTTCCAGCCCCGCCACTTCGGTTCGCGTAAGCACCTCCACATTTGTGGAGGCACAAATGCGATCGACCAGGTATTGCGAAAGTGAGGATTCCAACGAATCACCACGGACGACGATGCTGACCCGCGAGGCAAACGGAGCAAAATGCATCACCGCCTGTCCTGCCGAGTTGCCGCCGCCGACGACATAGACGTGCTCGGTCCGGGTGAGCGAAGCTTCGCTCGAGCCCGCGCCATAGTACAAACCGGCTCCGATATATTCCTCCTCCTTCGGCAAGCCGAGGTGCGCGTATTCGACGCCGGTCGCACAGATGATGGCGCGGGAGACAATCTTCGTGCCATCAGCAAGGTAGCCGACGCACCTGCCCGGCTGGAATTCGCCGCGGACGCCTTCGCGCGCCACGAGAATCTCCGTTCCGAAGCGACACGCCTGTTCCCTCGCTCGCTCGGCCAGTTCCGCGCCGCTGATTCCTCCGGGAAATCCAAGGTAGTTCTCAATCCTAGAGCTGCTGCCGGCTTGCCCGCCGATGGCAGATCGCTCGATCAGAACAGTTTTGAGCCCATCAGATGACGCGTAGACGGCGGCGCTCAAACCTGCCAGGCCCGCACCGTAAATGGCAAGATCGTACTCGGCACGCGACGGGGAGAGGAACCAGCCGAGCCTCTCCGTAATCTGGCGTACGGTTGGTGCCTCGATTCGGCTGCCATCCTGAAATACACAAACTGGCAGACGCGGATCATGGAGATGCTCCACACCTGCCCGCGAGCACGCCTCTTCGTCAGTCGTAAGCTGAACCCATTCGAAAGGCACGTCGCTGCGATGAAGAAAATCCCGAATGGTGTACGCCATCGGCGAACCCGCCTTGCCAATGATCCTGACAAGGGGAGGTAATGTCGTCTCTGAGTTCGCCGGCACGGTCTTCTCCCTGCTTGCGGTTCACTTGTCAGCAAGCGCGGCCCGGCGCGATCTGTCGCTTCCACGAAGCCTCACTCGCCAGAACTCATGTTACTCCCGTTCCGTTTTGCGACGGCGGACCGCGCGCCGCCTCCAGGCCCGCAATAGCCTTGGCAGGGACTCCGGCCGGCTCCGATTTAATGGGCGACTCCGTCTGCGAAACGGGCAGACCTATGCCAAAGTGGGAAATCGTTGTTCCCCCTGCAAGGGACAGGAGAGTCGGCAATGAAGACTACGACTATTGGCGTGGATCTGGCGAAGCGCGTGTTATCGCACCAAACTCGATGCATTGGCCGCCACCCGGCGCCATGCCCCGATGATGGCTTTGACCGCCTGGTTCACGTCCGGTTGGGTGGTCGCCCATGAGATGACCGACACGCGAATGTGCGCGGCGACAATTGTTCTGCCACGACGACACAGACTCATGGCAGCAGGTCGCGCATGCTCATTCGTCAGCCTTGCCGAGGCCACTCCATACGACCTTGACAGCCTTGCGGAAGGCATGCAGTTGCGAGGGGTTGTCTTCACTCCAGCGAAGGAAAATAACCAGGCCCTGGCAACTGGACAGGATCAATGCGCCACGCAATTCGCGTTCTTCCATCGACAGTGCCGGATTGAGTTCGCCAACGAGCTTCGCAAAGAGCCTCGTGAACTGCTTCTGTATCTCTATGAAGACATCGCGCGCGAACGGTTCATGCAGCGCCAATCCCCAACTTTCGAAGGTTCTGGTGCAAACAGTTGGTGAAGCCGATACGTCTCCAATACATAAGGATGCCTTATTTATTGAACAGGACGGCATTCCAGACGGCGGGTGCGGTAGTATCCTTGAGTCCGAGAGTGCGGAGATTGAACTGACCCTTGCGGATGCGGTGCATCAACTCGATGCCTGAAATCGTGGTCTTCGCACACCTGAATCGTTTTAATCCGAGCATCACGTTCGTTCTGAACTTGATGTTTCGATGATCCTGTTCGATCACGTTATTCAGATACTTCGAGGAGCGCACTTGCGTTCCCTCAGGCAGCAGAGCGTCAGCGATCATCTCCCGCACGGCCCGGTGCGAGGCGGCATACCCATCGAGCGTGATCGTCTCCGGTGGCTGCCCCTGATGTTTGATGGCCTTGCTGAAAAAGGCTTTGGCCGCGCTTACATCGCGCTTCGCCCTGAGCATGAAGTCCACTGTCTGGCCGACCCTATCTACCGCCCGGTAGAGATAGACCCACCTGCCACGAATCTTCAGATAGGTCTCGTCAACACGCCATGACCGGCCTGTGGGTATGCCAAACCGGTTCCAGCGCTTGACGAACTCCGGCGTAAAGCGCTTTACCCAACGCATGATCGTGGTGTGTGCCAGCGACAATCCCCGCTCGGCCATCATCTCGACCAGATCGCGCAGGCTGAGCTTGTAGCGAAGGTACCAGCGCACGCAGAGAATGATGATCTCCCGATCAAAATGTCGCCCATCAAACAACGCCTCCAGGCCTTTCCGCTTGCTCATCACCGACCACCAGATTGTTGGGCTAAGTACTCTAACCGATTCGCCGAGCCTATTTGCACCAGAACCGACAAGACTACCCCGGCCTGCATACGGTAGTCGTAGCTGGCTGAGGGGCAGGCCGGCCTGGGAAGCCAAGGCTCGCACCACGACCGGCTGTGCAGGAGTTATCCACGGCCGGCCGGCGGGTTGCCTGTTACGACCGTGACGCTGGCCGGCGGTGGATAACTCCGGATCACCATGAGGCAGGTCCCTCCTGATAGCTGTTACTGCGATCCATGCCATGTTTCATGTCTGAAGTGGATCGTCGCGCACGTAAGACTCCAACGTCTTACTCACCTTCTATCCGCTGGCAGGTAGCCAGCCTTATCCTGCATGCGCATTGCGCCGGAATCGTGACCGGGAACACGCCCAATCTTGAAACATCGGTTGCTGTGGCAACCCAGGGCAGGCACGGGCGTGTTCACTTCAGACCATGTGAGTAGCAAGGCGCGTGAGGGGCGTCACCCGGCGCACCGGACGGGCTGGCCGGGCTTCAGTTGCGCGCCTTCGGGAATTACGCCATCCTTAAGATAACGCCACAAGGCAATCGCCAGTCGCCGTGCGACGGCGACGATGGCGATGCGTCGGGCACGGCGGTTGGGGCCAGTGCCCTGCGTGCGCTGGTTGAACCACTGCGTCAGTGCACTGTCGGGCTGGTAGCGCAGCCAGCACCACGCCATCTCGACCAGCAGCGCACGTACCCGTCGGTTGCCCTGCTTACTGATCCCGTGGTCGACCTGACTCTCGCCGCTGTCGTAAGGCTGCGGCACGAGCCCGACGCACGCCCCGACCTGGCGCCGGTTGCTGAACTGCCTCCAGAACAGTTCGAGCGCCAGGCGCGACGCGCCCACTTCGCCAATCCCCTTCAGGCGCGCCAGGTCATCGCTTCGCTGGCGCGCGGGGGCCGGCACGCTCGCCTGCCGCGTCTTCTCGAGCGTCGTGAGCTGCTGCTCGGCGAGCGCCAGCCGTTCGCACTCGCGCAGCAGCCGCTCACGCAGTTCGCGCGGTAGCGCGGAGCCGTCGTAGCACCTCAGCTCGTCACGCGCGAGGCGGCCGGCGAAGGCATTGTGATCGACCTCATCCCAGCAGCCGAGCGTGGCCAGCAGCTTGCGCATGCGGTCGCGGTGCTGCAGCACTTCCTTTTGCAGTTGCCCGCGATCGCGCATCAGGTGGCGCGACGCTTCATCCTGCGCGGACGGCACGTGAACCACGTGCATGCGGTCGCGCTCGCCGCGCAGCCACGCGCGAAGGTTGATGACGAGCTTGATCGCGTCAAGCCGGTCGGTCTTCGCACGCCGCTTGCGACGCTCGACGGGGATACTGGCCGGATCCACGACGTAACATTCAATGCCGTGGGCCTGCAGCGCACGCCAGATCCAGAACGCGTCCGGGCCAGCCTCGTAGCACACGACGACGCGCGCGCCAGCCGGCAGCGACCACTTCTCCTTGTGCAGTTCGATCAGGTCCAGCACCGCCTGCAGGCGGGCGGCGGCCTGCGGCTGCGCGACCGTGTGCACCGCCGGCTGCTCCCGTTGGCCGTCGTGCAGCGCGACTTTCCACTTGCTGGCCGCGAGCTCGAGTGAGACAGCCAGCACCACTTCTTCACTACCTAACTGACACCTCCGGTCGTTGCCCATGATCATCTCCTATACAGTAGGCTCGCGATGCTGATTGTAGGCATCAGTCTCTCGACGGCCCGGATACTCATAGGATCTTGACCCCAGCCCTCGTCCTTCTGCGCACGGGAGACCACCCCCCGGGCAAGGTTGGTCAGCGTCGTCGATTAATTTATGAGTATCCCTTAAAAAGCTTGACAACTTTCCGCTCATAGAAGGCGACCCGCCGTCCGGCCGTGGACAACCCGCAACGTCACATCAAAGGGAGGACCCTCACCCGGGCACAATTCAACTACGTAACCGTCCACTGAAGCGGGTCACCCCCAGGGCTGCAGTGAAGGCTGCGTTGTGTTGCCACCAGAAGTCATCACGGCGCTCAAAAACCTCCACATTGTTTCGAGCGCGCTCGCACAGCGAGGCACTCACGCTCAGGAAATCCGGGATTCCCAATGGCGGGCAATGTTTCAACGGGCTCACGAGGCGAAGACGGCGCTCGACCGGCACGGGGGGAGAGCTCAAACGCACGCGATTGTGCTGCTTCGACAGATGACACACGCATGCCAGGGTCTGGTTGATCGGCACGCGGCCCGACAGGAGATTCCCTTCGCCGTGTGGCGCGAAGTGGGCAGGCTTGGGCACGATGCTTACGAGTGGGTCAACCTGAACGTACCCCGCCGGCGAGGCACCGACGCATGAATCCCGCACCGTTCAGGTCAGCGTACCGTGCCGGACTTAAAGCGGACCGGCTCGCGCAACATGTCCGGCATGTACTTCCGGCACGCCCAGGCTGGCCCACGGTCCGTCGTCCTTTAAGGTCTCCGGGAGGCATGCGACCGACGGATGGAGCATTGCTCCCAACGTCCGGACAACAACTGAGCGACGCGCGCTTGCCGGGAAAAAGAGATCAGAAGATCGCTGCGATCGTTGTTAGCAAGTCACGGAGCGGTCAGTGAACGCCGAAGGAGTCAACAAGGCCGCGTTGCTACTGATGTCGCTCGGTGAAGACGAGGCGGCCGAAGCCTTCCGGTTCCTCGACCCACGTGAGGTGCAGAAGATCAGCATCGCGATGGCCGGGCTGAAAAACGTCACGCGCGGTGCCGTCGACACTGTGCTGCAAGACTTCATCAAGGAAGCAGAAACGCATACGACGCTATCGCTTGACTCGAAGGATTACATCCGGTCGGTGCTGACCAGGGCGCTCAGCGAAGACAGGGCTGGCAACGTCATGGACCGCATTCTGCTCGGTGACGACGTTGGCGGCATCGAAGGCCTGAAGTGGATGGATGCGCCAGCCGTCGCGGAACTGATCAAAAACGAACACCCGCAAATCATCGCAACCATCCTCGTGCACCTTGATCCGGAGCAGGCTTCTGACGTACTCGAATGCTTCACCGAACGGACGCGCAACGACGTGCTGCTGCGCATCGCCACGCTCGACGGCATCCAGCCGGCTGCATCGCGCGAACTCGACGATGTGATGACAGAGTTGCTGTCTGGCAGCGGTAACGTGAAACGCAAGGCGGTTGCCCCAAAGCGGCGAGATCAGATTGATCGCGCCTTGGACTAACTAACCTAAGTAGGGATAGTCCTTAAAGAAAACCTGCCTGTGTGAAAGCTAGCAGAAGGATTTGGCACACTACGATCGTAGCGTCGATACGGAAGTGGCGGCAGAGCGCGGTTGCGCGCCGCGCATGAAAAGGTGATCCGCTACGGCGCACCAATTGAACACGTGAACGTCGGCATCGAGACGGGCGAGCACATGCACGCAACCCCGAAAGCGACTGTCTTCGCGCCTATACGCGCAACGGAGGCCACAGCTATGTCGTGCGCTGAGGGATCGATCATGAATCGACCTGTTACGGATCAACCGATGCTGAGCGGCTATCCGCGCGGCGACGGGCGCAAGGGTATCCGCAATGTCGTCGCGGTCGCATATCTCGTCGAATGTGCACGCCACGTCGCGCGTGAAATCGTCGCGCAGTTCAAGCCGCTCTTCGGCGACGCGGACTTCGACGTGGCGAACGCGCACCATGCGGCGCCCGAAGTGCATCTGATCGGCTTTCCGGGATGCTATCCGAACCGCTACGCCGAGAAGATGATGGAACGCATCGCGACGCATCCAAACGTCGGCGCGGTGCTGTTCGTGTCGCTCGGCTGCGAGAGCATGGACAAGCACTATCTGGCGGATGTCGTGCGTGCGAGCGGGCGTCCGGTAGACGTGCTGACGATTCAGGAAAGAGGTGGCACGTGCAGCACGATCCAGCAAGGCGTCGAGTGGATTCACCATGTGCGCGAGTTGTTGCGCGAGCAGCCCACCGTGCCAATGCGCCTCGACGAACTGATCACAGGTGCGATCTGCGGTGGCTCGAACGGCACAAGCCGCATTGCCGCCAACCGGGCTGTGGACCGCGCGCTCGTCATGCTGATCGCGGAGGGTGCCGCATGCGTGTTCGATAGAACGGCGGCATGCGAATACGAAATAAAGTCGTGCGAGGCGCGCCCCGAACTGGCCGATGCGATCATCCACTGCCTTGCTAAGGCGACCCGCTACTCCAGGACGGTCGGGCGCGGCGGTTTCGCGGTCGGTAACGCGGGAGGCGGACTGATGATGCAGGAGAAGAAATCGCTCGACGCCTGTGCGAACAGCGACGCGTTGCCGGACGTCGGCATCGTCAAACCGGGCGACATTCTGCTGACGGGTGGCCTGTATCTGCTCGAATGTGGTGCCGGACGGCGAGCCACCTTCGGTCTACCGAAAATCAGCGATAACGCGGAGATCCGCGAGCTAATCGCCTGCGGTTGCCACGGGATCCTGTCCACGACTGGACGCGCGCCGGTGGTCGGCTCCGCGATCTCACCCGTCATCACTGTGTGTGCGCATCCGACGATGTTCCGTAATCTGTGCGGTGACATGGACGTCGACGCCGGGCATGTTCTTGAGGGCTGCAGCACGCTCGATCAGATTGGCCGCGGGTTGTTCAGTCTGACGGTGGCCGTCGCGAACGGCACGCGTTCGAAGTCGGAGATGCTTGAGCATCGGGAGTTCATCACGAGCTGTAACTCCTTCGAGCCGATCGGGCCGGCGTGCCTGCCGGCCAGTGCCCACGACGAAATGTTGCATAAAAAGTCACTCGGACTCATGGCGGCGTGAACTGACCGTATCTGTCCGCGAGGCGGCTTGCTGCGGCATCGGTGCACGGATGCCGATGTGAATGGTCCTGGAAGTGCATTGATAACGTTTGAACATCAATGCTTCAAAAAATTGCACTTATCGCGTAGTTCCTTTTGCGTGAGTATCTGCAATCAAGATACCAGAGAGATTGGAACGACAGTCGAACGCATCGGAGACAAGCACATGCACACCCGGACGCCGCCCTTTCCACACGTCGCAGCCTGCAAGGCAGCCCACATCCCTCCTTGCATGGCGGGCGGTGCGGTTTCGCGATCAAGTCAGTCTTCGCGCATCGGATCTCGTAGAGCGCACCCGAGCGCCGCTTAGAGCGTGCGCCAACGACCGCGCATCTGTTCTGCGCACATACGGTGCCCGATCAATGGCCCGACCGGCGGTTTGCCAATACCGGCGCCACACGACCCGTTTTCCTTTTCATATCGCAATGAACTTCAGGAGACATTTCCATGCAAATCACCGGTATGTTGCACGGCGCCCGCCTGTTGCAATTCGTCGGATTCCCGGCCAGCGAGATCCTGGACCCGAGCGCCAGCGAGGAGGAAATCAAGGCCTTGATCGATCGTCATGGTCAGATTTTTATCAAGCCCGTCTTCAAGGGCGGAGTCGGAAAGAAGGGGAAGGCGGGCTTGCTGGGCCGCGCGACCGACCTCAAGACAGCGTTGTCCGAAAAGGAGCGGTTGTACTTCGCCGAGCATGCCGTCGGCCACCTGAAAGCGAAGGCGAATGGCGTGACGTTCGAAGCTGGCGTCCCGGCCAAACACGAGGTCTACTTCTCGATCACCGATTCCACCCGCTTTCGTGCACCAACCATGACGCTCTCGCACATGGGTGGCATGGAAATCGAAGAGGTCGACCCGAAGCACGTGGCGATGGTGCCATTCGACGCGTTGACCGGCTTGAAGGCGTTCGTCGTCGCCAATGCGCTGAGTGAGATCGGCGCGCCGAAGGAGATCATCTCGCCGCTCGTTCAGCAGTTGCCGAAACTTTGGGAGCTATTTCACGACTTCGGCATGACCACGCTGGAGTTGAATCCGATTCGCATGCGCGAAGACAGGAAGGGGCGCCTCACACCGGTTGCCTGTGACTTCAAGTGCGGCTTCGATCGCGATGATCCGCGCTGGGCGCGTCTCGGGCTGCCGCCTCATCTGTTCGCAGCGGACTACTCCGATTTCGAGCAGGAGATCAATCAGCTGCGCACCCACCAGGGGCAGAGCGATGTGTATGTGATCAACGAGAGGGGAACGATCCTCGCCCCCACGTTCGGCGGAGGCGCCAACTCGCTCGTGACCGAAATGCTGGGCGATGCGGCGATTATCTCGTCGGATTTCGGCGGCAATCCGCCTTATGCAAAGATGAAGGAAGTGGCTCGTATCTGCTTCAGGCACTGGCTCAAGCAGGCGAATGTGCTTTTCATCATCGGCGGCAAGTCCAACAACACCGACATCTTCGAGACGCTGCGAGCGATGGCCGACGCGCTTCGCGAACACTTCAGCGAGCACGGCCCGACACCGCTCTATGTCGTGCTGGGCCGGGGAGGCCCGAACCTCGTACGAGGCATGGCCGCGCTGAGAGACACATGCGATTCGCTCGGTCTGCCTTACCGGCTGTTCGGATTCGACTCCGACATCAGCGAAGTCATCCAGTACGCGAGGCAGGCAGACGCATGGATGCAGGCCGGCGGCCGTGCCGAGGTTGCAGCCCAAATCGGCGCTGAAACGGCTCAGGCTTAAGGAGATCGACATGTACAAGCAAGGCAGCAACCAGTTCAAGTATTTCGTCGGTGTCAACTCGCTCGCGCAGATCGCCACGCGCGACGACCGCGTGTGCGTCCTCAACATCCTGGGCGGCGAATCCTCGGACGTGACGCCCATCAGTCATGCATTCTCCGGCGGCAATGTCGTGTTCGGCACGGCGCCGGGCAAGGGCGGGCAAGTGCTAGCCACATCGATCGGCGATATCCCCGTCTACAACAACGTTCGCGAGGGTCTGGAAGCGGGACACCGGTTCAACTGCGGGGTGGTCTACCTGCCGCCATCGGCGGCCCGCGACGGTGTCGCCGAACTGATTCGGGTCAATCCTGATCTTCGAAAGATATTCATCATCACCGAAAAGATTGCCGTACACGACGCCCGCGAAATCCGCGCGATGGGGCAGCAAGCGGGCATCGACATCTTTGGGGCGAACGGGCTCGGCGTCGCCGACTCGTGGAATCGCGTGAGAATCGGCGGAGCGCTTGGCGGCGACAATCCGGACGATTCGTTGCGCAGGGGCTCGATCGCGATCTTCTCCAACTCGGGCGGCTTCAGCACGACGATCGCGCAGTATCTGCGCATGAGTGGCTGGGGCACGTCGACGGTCATTTCCAGCGGCAAGGACGTCTACATCCACTACGCCGCGCCGGAATTCGCGTACGCGCTCGCGAACGACGCGCGCAGCAAGGCCGCTGTGCTCTATTGCGAACCGGGCGGCTACTACGAAGCCGACGCGGCCTTCACGAAGCCAGTCGTCGCGTGCGTGGTGGGGCGATGGAAAAGCCAGCTGACGCGGGCAGTCGGCCACGCCGGAGCGATGGCGGGCGGCGCCGACGACGCGCAAGCCAAGGAACGCTGGTTCATGGAGAAGTTCTGCGTGGATCGCCTCTTTACGCCCGACGATCCCTGCTGCTCGGACAAAGGCGCCGTGGTCACGAACATCGCGCATATCCCGGCCGCCCTGACTGCCGTGATGCGCGCCAACGCAACGATGCCCGACTTCGCGCCGGAGGGCAGTCTCGCGCTCAAGCCGTGGTTCGGTTCCGACCAGGACATCGCCCTTCCCTCCGGCCTTGCGATTCCGGTGGTGGAAGCTGTCGCGCCGTACAACGAACAGATCTTCCAGGTCAATCGCCAGGTCGGCGCGATTGCGCCCCGTCAGGCGCTAAAGGACGCATCGAGTGCGTCGCAGATGGACGCGAAGACGCAGGTGAGCAGTCTGCACGGAACCTCGATGCTGGATGCCGCGACGCGTTCGCTTGAAGCAAACGTAAGCCTCGCCCTGCTGCATGAATTCGGCGGCGAGAACGACGAGAAGCTCATCAATGTCGCGATCGCCGCATCAATCAATCTGCACGGAACACCGGAGCTCGCCGCGGCGCAGGCCGCTCGCGAGGCCGGCAACGCGCCGAACGCAATTCTGGCGGCTGCCGCTTCGATCGTCGGGCCGAATCGTCAGCGCGCGGCGCGGGACGCCGCGAAATGGCTGATCGATCGCTTCGCTGCTGCCAACCTTGCCAACCCGCTTGATGAAACCTTCGACATCAGCCGGATCGACGCGAGCGGGTCGGAGCGGCTATTTACGGGCTCCCATGACCCGCGTGCCGAGGCGATGCTCGCAGGACTCGCCGAGCGTGGCGCCAGGTCGGCTTTCATCCGCTGGATCACGTCCCGACCCGCTCACCCTACGGCGGACGCGGTGCTGGCCGCGATCACCGCGACGCTGGCGTGGGGACCGCTCATGCGCAAACGCATCTCGCGCGTGACTGCCGAGAGCCTGCCCTGGTGGACCATGCTGTTCGGAACGCTGATCGGCGCTTCTGCGGATGCATCGCGACACAGTCCAGATGGCTTCTGTGGCTTCGCAACCGACGAACTCCTGAACGAACGCAGCCTTACCGAGATCTGCTTTGCCGCGCTGCTCAACCTCAAGCCTGCCCCTGATGACCTGTTCGCCTTCAAGACGCTCGTCGGCCTGCTGCTCACCAACGGTCCGGGTGCAATCTCGGCGCAGGGGGCGAAGGGCGCGGTATCAGCCGACGGTCCGGAAAGTCCCGAGCGCGTGCAACTCAACAAGGCGCTCGTCGGCTTTCTTTCGCATACAGGCTACACGCATGGCGGCAACGGGTATGAGGGCATCGCATTTCTGATTGAGGCCTTCCGGGATAGCGGGCTCGACGATCCGTCGAACCCCGGCCATGGTGTGGATCTGCGGTCGCTTGCCGAGCGCTCCGTGGAGCGGTATGCGCAGTACAAGGCACGGCAGAAAAATGCAGGCAGCCTCGACATAGCGAAGCTTCCGGGCGTGAATCATCCGGTCTTCAAGGACAGGCCAATCAACCACGACCCGCGCGAGGTGTTCATCGCGGATCTGTGCGAGAAGCGTGGGGAATACAACGTGTTCCATGCGTGGTATCGCTCGCTCGTGCAGGCGTTGTTCGATGCGGGCGTCTCCCGCAACGTCTATTGCGTCAATGTCGATGCGGTGATCGCTGCCCTGCTGCTCAAGATGCTGTGGCAGCCGCTGCGAAGCGGAGAATTCAGCGAGTCCGACCTGGAAACCGCCGCGTTCACGATCTTCCTTTATCCCCGGATGCTCGGCTGCGCGGCGGAAATCGACGATCACCTCAACCGCGGGCGCAACATGGACACACGCACGCCAGCGTCTGAGTGCCGCTTCGTGGCCTGATCGTTCGCCTTGCCGGCTGCGGGGTGAGCCAGCCGCGTCGCTGCTGCACCGAGCAGCTTCGGCGGGCTTTCCTCGCACCCATTGATAACCGCCGAACATCAATCGTTCAGAAAATTGCACTTATCGTTTCGCGGCGTCCAGGCCAATATTCCAGAAAACCACAATCCGCCGGATCGTCGCGAATTCAAAATTTCAGGAGACACCTTGATGCAACCCTCCGCCACCACCCTGTCCCCCGGGCACTCCAGGAGCGCCGCCGTTTTCCGCGTGACAGCCGGCAACTTCCTGGAGCAGTTCGACTTTTTCCTGTTCGGCTTTTATGCGACGCAGATCGCCGCTGTCTTCTTCCCGGCGGCCAGCGAGTTCGCATCGCTGATGATGACCTTCGCGGTCTTCGGCGCCGGCTTCCTGATGCGGCCGCTCGGCGCGATCATCCTCGGCGCGTATATCGACGATGTCGGTCGCCGTAAGGGCCTGATTGTCACGCTGTCGATCATGGCGAGCGGCACCATCCTGATCGCGTTCGTGCCCGGCTATGCGACGATCGGACTATTCGCCCCGGCCCTGGTTCTCATTGGCCGTCTGCTGCAGGGCTTCTCCGCGGGTGCGGAACTGGGCGGCGTATCAGTTTATCTCGCCGAGATGGCGACGCCGGGCCGCAAGGGTTTCTTCACGAGCTGGCAGTCGGCGAGCCAGCAGGTGGCGATCGTCATCGCTGCCGCGCTCGGCTTCGCGCTAAATCAGTGGCTCGACACGGCGGCGATCGCTGCGTGGGGATGGCGCGTGCCGTTCTTCGTCGGCTGCATGATCGTGCCTTTCATCTTCATCTTGCGGCGCAATCTCGAGGAAACGCAGGAATTCAAACAGCGCCAGCATCGGCCGAGCATGAAAGAAGTCTTTACGACGCTCGTGCAGAACTGGAATGTCGTGATCGCGGGCGTGCTGCTGGTCGCAATGACCACCACGAGCTTCTATCTGATCACGGTTTATGCGCCGACCTTTGGCAAGACGGTCCTGCATCTGAGCACCGCCGATAGCCTGCTCGTCACGCTGTGCGTGGGGATCTCCAACTTCATCTGGCTGCCGATTGGTGGCGCGTTATCGGACCGGATCGGACGCCGTCCGCTCCTTCTCGGAATGACGATCCTGGCGATTGCGACCGCTTACCCCGCGCTATCGCTGCTGGCTCACGCTCCGAGCTTCGTCAACATGCTGCTTGTGCTGCTCTGGCTCTCGTTCATGTACGGGATGTACAACGGCGCGATGGTCGTCGCACTCACCGAAGTGATGCCGGTCGAAGTGCGTGTCGCTGGATTCTCGCTGGCCTACAGCCTTGCGACGGCGGTCTTTGGCGGTTTCACACCCGTTATCTCGACCGCGCTCATTCACATGACGGGCGATAAAGCCGCGCCGGGCTACTGGATGAGCTTCGCCGCGGTGTGCGGGCTCGGTGCCACACTCGCACTGTATCGGCGCCGTCGCGTTCCGCTGCATGCGGCTTCCTGAAGCATCGCTTCGCTCCTCGAACTTCAGCCTGACTTTCAACCATGAAATCCATCCTTCTGAAACTCTGCACCGGGGCGCTCCTCGGCAGCGCCGCCGCTGCGGCGAATGTGCAGGCCGCCGATCTGCACGTGATGAGTTCTGGCGGCTTCACCGCCGCCTACAAGCTGCTCGGCCCGAAGTTCGCGGCGTCCACGGGCAACACGCTCGATACCGCGCTCGGACCGTCGATGGGCAAGTCGCCGGAGGCCATTCCGAACCGGCTTCAGCGCGGCGAGCTTGCCGACGTGGTGATCATGGTCGGCTATGCACTCGACGACCTCATCAAGCAGGGCAAGGTGATCCCCAATTCGCGCGTCGATCTCGCGGATTCGCGCATCGGCATGGTCGTGCGCGATGGCGCGCCGAAGCCCGACATCGGGTCTGAGGCGGCGCTCAAGGAAACCTTGCTGCATGCCCGGTCGATCGCTTACTCGGATAGCGCGAGCGGTGTCTATATCGAGCGCGAGTTGTTCAAGCGGCTCGGCATCGAGGAACAGGTGAAGACCAAGGCGAAGATGATCCCGAAGATCCCGGTGGCGTCGGTGGTTGCAACCGGCGACTACGAAGTGGGATTTCAGCAGGTGAGCGAGTTGCTCCCGGTGAAGGGCGCAGCGTACGTCGGCAAGATTCCGGAGTCGATGCAGTCCGTCACGCGCTTTGCGGCCGGCATCCCGGTCGGCGCGCAGCATCCGAAGGAGGCGAAAGCGCTGCTCGACTATCTCGCGTCGCCCGCCGTGCAGCCGGAGGTGACATCGACCGGGCTCGATTCCGTCGCCACTCATTGAGACGACGGCAACGATTCAGCCCGGCAGGTCGGCGGGCTGATCGAAAGCTTCTTCGGGCTCATGCGCCAGGCTCAATGCTTCTTTCAGACGCGCCCGGTCGCAGGCGCGCTCCCACATCGATACGAAGATCACCGCGCAGGCGTTGCTGATCACGCTCGTCAGGGCACGCGCCTCGGACATGAAGCGATCGATGCCGACCAGTAGCGCGACGCCTGCAACCGGCAGATCCGGAATGACGGCGAGCGTCGCGACGAGCGCAACCAGTCCGCTGCCCGACACGCCCGCCGCCCCCTTAGACGTGACCAGCATGACCACGAGCATCGTCGTGATCTGGCCGCCCGAGAGGTGTACATCGCAGGCTTGCGCGATGAACATCGAGGCGAGCGTCAGGTAAATCGCCGTGCCGTCGAGATTGAACGAATAGCCGGCGGGCAGCACAAGACCTACCATGCCCTTGTCGTAGCCAAGCGCTTCGAGCTTGACGATGAGGCGCGGCAGCACTGGTTCGGTCGACGACGTCGCGAGCACGATGATAAGTTCCTCGCGAAGGTAGCGCAGCAAACGCCAGAGGGAGAAGCGATGCAGGCGTGCGAGCGGACCGAGCACGCAGACGACGAACAGCAGGCACGCCGCATACAACGACACCATCAGCATGCCGAGCGAGCCAAGCGAACGGATGCCGAAACGGCCCACCGTGAACGCCATCGCGCCGAATGCCCCAACGGGTGCAAGCCGCATGATCAGCGCGAGGATGCGAAACAGCACGTGCGCGATGCCGTCGATGAATTCCTGCACTAGCCGTCCGGCGCTTCCGCTGGCGTTCAATGCGAAGCCAAACAGAAGGGCAAGCAGCAGGACTGGCAGAACCTCGCCTTTCTCGAAGGCGCCGACGAACGTCTCCGGAATCAGATGCAGTGCGAACTCGGCGAGCCCGTGCGACTGCGTGCGAGTCGAATACTGCGCGAGGATGGTGGTGTCCAGATGATGCGCGTCGATGTGCAGTCCCGCGCCCGGATGCAGCGCGAACGCGGTCGCGAGGCCCAGAACGAGCGCAACGATGGTGAGAAGGTAAAACAACGCGAGCGCCTTCAGGATGGTGCGGCCGATCTTCGAGCCGCTCGCAAGCGAGGTGATGCCGATGACGATCGTGCAGAAGACGATTGGCGCGATCATCATGCGTACCAGAGCGACGAATGCATCGCTGAGCGGTTTGAGCGATGCGCCGACCTGTGGCCAGAAGTGGCCCACGGTCATGCCGAGTCCCATTCCAAGCAGGACCTGGACGTAAAGCAGCCTAAAGGGCCTTGGTAGTGTCATTTCGGGGTCTTCTTCGCCGCACCGACCATGCCGCTGCGCTTCGTGTCGAGGATCGTCTGGTAGAACTGCTGCGCGGCCGGCGCGAGGGGGCGTCCCCGGCGTCTGACAATGCCGACTC
Source organism: Paraburkholderia elongata (assembly GCF_013177735.1). GTDB lineage: Bacteria > Pseudomonadota > Gammaproteobacteria > Burkholderiales > Burkholderiaceae > Paraburkholderia > Paraburkholderia elongata. Next base: position 69,507 of record NZ_WOEZ01000115.1, read on the forward strand.
GCCTCGTCACGACCGGATCGACGAGCGGCACGCTGGTCAAAATCGGATGGTCGCGCATGGGCATTGCCATTGAAGGCACCGCTGCCACACCGAGTCCCGCTTCAATCAGGCCGAGCATGGTGGTGACATGGCGAGTCTCGCAGACGCTCGGCACTGCCGGCGCCACGTTGGTCAACGCCTGATCGAGCAGCAGGCGGTTGCCGGAAGTCTTGTCGACGGAAACGTATTCGTGTTCATAAAGCTCACTCCAGGTCACCTGCTTTTTCCGAGCAAGGGGATGATCGCGACGACACGCGGCGACGAACCGTTCCTGCAGCAGGACCTTGAACTCGACCTCGGTTTCCTGGCTGCCCATGAAGCTGACGCCGAAATCGGCTTCACCGCTGATGACCGAGCCGAGCACTTCGTTGGCGCTCGAGTCCAGCAGCTTGACCCGGATCCGCGGATAGCGGCTGTGATAGGCGGCAACGACGCTCGGCAGGAAATAGTAGGCGACCGACGGTACACATGCGATGGTCACATGACCTAGGCGGCTGCTGGAGACGTCGCGGATGCCGAGCAACGCGACATCGAGATCGTCGAGAAGTTGTTCAGCGCTTGGGGCGAACACGCGACCTATGGTGGTGAGCGTCACGCTGCGGGTGGTCCGCTCGAAGAGCCGCACGCCGAGCGCCGCTTCGAGCTTCTCGATGCGCCGGCTCAGCGCTGGCTGCGAAATATTGACCGCCTCCGCTGCTTTGCGGAAGCTGCCCAACTCCGCGACGGCTCGAAACGCCTGCAAATCGTTCAGGTCGAAGTTGACGCCCACGGGCCATCCTCCGCATTTTAGATGCGACTATTTTGCATGATACGGACGCGCCCTTCGAGGCAACACTCGGTGATTAGCCCGCGAGGGGTCACCGAAGTCGGGATCGAGGGGCCGGTTTCGTCGTGTCAGCGGTCATTCATGGCCGAGAGGTGGGCGTCTCTTCATGGCCGAGACCGTGTGAAAACCCGATTTTTGCCCGTGAGGGCGAGATTGCCGGTCAGGTTGATCGAGTTTAATACGCCGAGCTTGCCGTAATCGAACATCGCGAGCGAAAGAAAGCCCCTCTGGGCCTTAGGTTTGAGCCATTCTTATCGCCTTTAATGCTTCGGCAACCCCGAGTATATTCAGGACGCGCTTCAGGTTGTAGGCCAATACCTGAAGACTCATTTCAGTGCTCACCCGTCCGAGCGTCCGGGTCAGGAAGTGCGTGGCACCCATCCAGTACTTGAGCGTACCGAATACGTGCTCAACGGTACTTCTGCGAATGGTCATTGCATCTGGTTTCCGGTCAAGCCTACGCTGCATGGCCTCCAGTATCTGTTCGTGCTCCCATCGTCGGATACGGCGATAGTCGCTGGGCGAACATCGCTCCTTGAGATGGCAATGCGCGCACGCGCTGGGCCAGTACACATGCAGATTCATGTCATGCTCAACGGTCGTGAATCGATGAATCGCGCGCTCGCCGGCGGGGCATCGATACTCATCGTTCCTGGCAACGTAGACAAAGTCTCGCTTGGTAAAGAGCCCTTTCTTCCTTGATGCCGAGGTGAGCGGTTTCGGGACATACGCCTTGATCCCGGCCAGTTCGCACGCGCGGATATCCGGACCGCTGAAGTAGCCCCGGTCAGCCAGCACCTTCAGCTTCGGCTTGCCCATCGCGTTCTTCGCCGACACAGCCATCTTGCTGAGTTGCCCCTGATCGCTTCCGATATTCGTCACCTCGTGTTCGACGATCAGATGATGCTTCGTATCCACGGCGGTCTGAACGTTGTAACCAACCGTTCCGGTTCTTTTGCCACCACTGGTCATGGAACGGGAATCCGGGTCGGTAAGCGACAGCTGTCTGTCCGGTTCGTTCTTCAGTTGCTCTTTGATTTGCTCGAGCTCACGCATCCGCTGGCGCAACAGCGCGATCTTCTCGTACAGGCGCACGGTCTTCACATCGAAACCTGTCGGACTGGTCCGGTCTGCGGTTTCAATCATGTCGAGATATCGCTGCACGCTTTCCTCGATCTGCTGCTGACGCTTGTCGATCTTGCCTGCGGTGTAGTTCCTGTCACGGCTGTTCACAGCCTTGAACTTGCTGCCGTCGATTGCCACCATGTCGCCGGATAGCAGCTTCAGTCCGCGACACAGTTCGACGAAACGACGGCATACGTTGCGAATGGCTGGGCCGTTGTCGCGGCGAAAGTCGGCGATCGTCTTGAAGTCTGGCGCCAGACGTCCTGTCAGCCACATCAGCTCGACATTGCGCTGGCATTCGCGCTCAAGACGCCGGCTGGACGGCACCCGGTTCAGATACCCGTAGACATAGATGCTGAGCATCACGCCCGGATGATAGGACGGGCGCCCCGTGAGCGCTGGCGTGGTACCGTTGAATCCAAGTTCCGCGAGGTCCAGTTCGTCGACGAAGGCATCTATGACCCTGACCGGATTGTCCTGTCCGATGTAGTCATCGACGCATTCGGGAAGTAGTGCGACCTGCTTGCGGTCATCGCCTTCAACGAATCGCTTCATGAGTCACCCGGTCTGAATGCGTTGATTCAGTTTAGGCGATGAGTGTGTTTTCACACAGGCTCGGCCGCAAGCTGACAGCTAGGCTATGGAGGCTACCGCCCCTCGTGTTCGTCTGCCTCGCCGTCGCGGAGTATCCGCAGCACGGCGTTTGCTGATTGTCGACCTTCACGACAATCACTTAACGAAGGAAGCAATTCGGGTGAGGGCGAAGAAGCGGTCGCGGTCGCCGCCGTATTGGCAGGCTGATCGCCGTTACTCAGCGATTGAAAAGCGCGCTGGTCGGCGTTGCGGCGATTTGGTGGTTCGCTCAACGCGCGGGCTGGCGCCGCGGATGTAGAGGATCGCGCAGATAGCTACCATCGTCCAAATGCAGAGAATTACGGTCAAGGCACTCATTTCAGTCTTCAGAAGTTCGACACTGCGATTAGTTCTGTCTGGCCTGACGGCCAGTCAATGTGCCGTAGGTTGGTCGGTACCATTGAGCAATAGCTCATCGATCAGGCGCGTGGTCAGTGCCAACTGCTTTTCGAGCGACACGCGCGCTACTTCCGCCCCCACCGTGTCGCCACGTGCGACGGCGTTGTGAGTCTGCGTCGCGAGGCGCAACACGGACTCCGACGCGAGGTGCAGGCCGCGCATCATGCCCGCGTCGGAGTACGGCGAAGGACTGTTCCAATCGGACATAGATACGTCCGGTAGGCCAACTTCGAACTGACAACTTTTGTGGTGGCGGAAAGACATCTCAGGCTCCCTGCGCGATTGGCACGATGTCAGTGTGCGCCGACGATGGGGAGTCCAATCCGTTAAAAAGAAGCCAATTTTGGAGTTAATCCGTCGCCATCGAAAGAACGAAAAATTTGCTATAAAAATGGGGGCCGGGCCGCGCGCGGCTAGAAACTGGGCGGGCGGATATTTTGCGGGGCGCAACCTTACGCGGTTACGTGGGAATCGCCGAGCCGCGTCGCACGTATGCGGGGTGCGACCGGCTCTTCAGCGGGTAGCGTCGCATGTCGACCCTTCTCTGCCGCTCGACGCTCGGCCGTCTCAATGTCTCTTACCAAAGCTGAATCGCCGGTCGAATGACCACGCGCCGACGAGAGCGAACTGCTGCAATTGGCCGTCTATCGTCGCAGACTACCGTGCTCCGTTAAATACTGACGCAGCGCGCAAAGCGGTCGTATAAAGATTTGCTTCGAACGTCACGGCCTTTGACGATGTAGATCACAAACTCGGCCACGTTCGTCGATCTCGACTTCCATCCGACTAGCCAAGGTCTCGGCCGTGCCCCCCGCGCTCGCTGCCTGGCTACCGTGGTTAGGTCCAACAACCACCTCACTCGCAGCACTCGTGAGCTCTAGCCGCGCTGGTCAGTCAAGAGTCTTTCTCGACATAAGCGGAGGAATCTCCACCCAGGTGGGTGCCCGTTTCATTTAGTCCTCGCTGCTCTTTGACGACCCTCCGCTCCAAAACCACCCAGAAGCGAGCATCCCGGCCAGAACGACCAACGCCGCGTTCAAGACCTTCTGGATCGCATTGCCGAATCCAGCTCCCGGCCCACGCTACGAAACAGCGGACACGCAAGTGCCGATGTGGCCCAGGCATCCGGCTCGCAAAGAGCTGAATTGCGGGTTGAGTCCTGTGTTTTTCGAAGCTTCGCTTCGCCGGGTAGCGGCCTAAGCTTTGGTTCAATGTTCTGCACTGAAACAACGAGAAAACAGCGATGTCCACACGACTTCACCGGGTGTCTCGCACGGTCGGCCTTGCCCTTGCCGCCGTGACATTGGTCATGTCTGGCACGGTGCTAGCCAGACATCCCACCCCGTTCACCTCGTTATCCGCCGACGATCAGATTTTCATCAAGTTGCATGACGCTGCACGCGACAACGATCCCGCGCGCGCAGCGCACCTGGCAAGCTTGATTCCGAATTATCCGGCGCCGGCTTATCTCAGCTATTTCCAGATCAAGCCGCGTCTGTTCAACGGCGCGGGGCATGCGAATCTCGACGCGCCGGACGCACCGGTGCTGTCATTTCTGCAACGCTACGACGGACAGGCGATTGCCGACCGTCTGCGCAACGACTACCTTCGCGTGCTCGGGGCGCGCCACGACTGGCACGATTTCGATTCGCAATATTCAAAGTTCGTCCTGGACGACGACACGCAGGTGAAGTGCTATGCGCTCGAGTCCCGTGCCACGCGAGGCGAAAATGTGGCCGACGCGGCGCGGGCGCTGCTCGTCGAGCCGAACTGGTACGGTGACGGCTGCGTCGATCTGATCACCGCGCTCGACCGTAACCAGCAGTTCACTCCGGACGATGGGTGGCAGCTGATTCGCCAGGCCTATGAACAGGGCGCGAGGACGACGGGCGGCAGACTGGTCAATGCGCTGGGCGCGGCGCGCCCGGATCAGCTGCTCCTCGAGCAGGCGACGAACCAGCCACGCCTGTTGCTCGCGAAAGGCATCCAGCTGGACGCAGCGTCCCATCAACTCGCGCTGCTCGCCATCACACAGTTGGCGGTCGGCGATCCGGAGGCCGCCGAGGCCACCTTCACCGTAATCGCACCGTCGCTCACCCTGGCAGAACGGGCTATCGGTTGGGGCACGATCGCCTATCAGGCGGTGCTCAGGCAGCTACCGGGCGCGGTGAACTGGTACCGGCTGTCGGCGAACGCGCCCCTGTCGAGTCAGGCCTACGAGTGGCGCACGCGCAGCGCGCTGCTGGCCGGGGATTGGACAATGGTGCGCTGGTCGATCGAGCAGATGCCGGCCGCGCTGCGCGCACAGCCAGCATGGGTCTACTGGTACGCGCGCGCGTTGAAGCAGAGCAGCGAGGTGGCGGCAGCCGACCAGGAATTCCGAACGATCGCGGGTAACTACACCTTCTATGGCCAGTTGGCCTCCGAGGCGCTCGGCCGGCAGATCGTGATCCCGCCGCAGACCAAGGTGACCGACGAAGAAGTTGAGCGGGCTGGCCGGACACCAGGCTTCGAGCTGGCAGAACGCTTTTACGCGCTGCACCTGCGTACGGA